>JBLWZH010000026.1:0-43139 GCA_048266545.1 Paremcibacter sp.
GCGCAAGAGGCCCAAAGGCTTGCCGACCGGGACGATCCTGAAGATGACGAAGATACCGGAGATGAGCAAGATCGGGGGGCCGACGAAGACGTTTCGGAGGATGGGGAAGTCAAGGGGGCCAGGGATCGTCAGGGCCAGGATGCAGGGCCGGCCAGCGCCGCCAGGATGATGGCCGCGCGATCTGATGAATTTGATGACCTATATGATGATGACGGGTTCGAAGCGGTCGCGGATGAAATTCTGCTGCTGGCCGAAGCAGACCGGGTTATGAGCCTGGAGGAAACCGGTTACGCGGTCGCCGCGCGGCAATATCTTGAAGGGCTGGATATGGTTCTGGTCCGGATGACGGCGCCGAAGGAAGCGGAACTGTCGGATTCGGCGGCCGCACTTTCGGCGCGGGAAGAACGGGCGGAAGTGGACCTGAACCATCTTTTCGCGCCGGAGTCAGAAACAGCCTTCACTCAGGAGGCTTTCACTCAGGAGGCCGCCTATTCGACGGCCGATCTTTCCGGCCAGATGAAGTTGAACGGACGGCCAACGGAAGTACTCAGCCTCGGATTGATTGATACGATGGTGGATCAGTCCCATGCTGCTTTTCTGGCCGGAAATATTCTGATCCGGGATCTGGTGCCCTATGAGCGCACACGGCCCCGGGACCACGGCACGGCCGTTGCCTCCATTCTGGTGGGCGATGAGCCGGGAGTGTTTCGGGGCATGGTTCCCAGCGCCAGATTATATGCCGCCAGCGTGTTTTTTGAAATTTCGCCCGGCAAGACCGTCGCCACGACGGAAAGTCTGATCCTGGCGCTTGACTGGCTCCTGCGCAAGAAGGTCCGGGTGATCAATATGAGCCTGAGCGGCCCGCCGAACAAATTGCTCGAGGCCGCGGTCCGGCGCGTGGCGGAAAAGGGCGGCGTCATCATCGCCGCCGTCGGCAATGGGGGGCCGGCGTCCTCGCCCTTGTATCCGGCGGCCTATCCGGGCGTTGTGGCCGTGACCGCCGTCGATCAGGAGCAACATGTCTATCTCAGGGCCAACCGAGGCTCCCATGTCGCCTTTTCGGCGCCGGGGGTGGATATTCCGGTCGCCCGCGCCGGCGGCGGCTATCAGGCGCAGTCGGGGACATCCCTCGCCGCGCCCTTTGTCAGCGCCGTGATCGCGGACATGATGAACCGCCACGAAAGACAATCACCTCGGGATACGCTTGAAACCCTGCAGAAAAATTCCCTGGACCTTGGCGCCCCGGGCTTTGATAATATCTATGGCCATGGCCTGATAAGACCTGTTGCGGATTGAATATAGACCCGACTTTCCCTGTCAACAGACCCTAAATATTGTTACGTGAAATACTTCTCCAACGGGATCTGTAGTTTGAATAAGGTCATATTGCGTATTTTGTGCAAAAACCCTTGCGGATAACAAATTATCTGATACTTTTGAAAAATCGTTGTAGGGGAGTAACCGTTTCTCTTTATTCGGAGAAAGAAAGCGTCAACATACTTGCTCCATATGAGCATGGCGCTTTCAGCTGGTGACGGCCTGGTGAGACCTGCGACATGCGCAACTGCCTAATGGCTGGGTACGGTTGTGTGTTGTCGTATGGTTTTAATTATACCCGGTCACTGGAATCTTAATTATGAATTTTTCCCCACTCTTTGCGATATTTATCACGGTCTTTTTAGCCGAGCTTGGCGACAAGACACAGCTGGCGACAGTGCTGTTCGCGACTGATGGTGAGCGCAATCCATGGTTTGTTTTTGCGGCGGCATCGGCGGCTTTGGTTGTGTCTACGGCAATTGCGGTGCTCTTTGGTACATTTGCCGCCAAATATCTGGAATTGATACCAATTAAGCTGTTTGCCGGCGCAGGATTTATGATCATTGGCGGATGGACGATTGTTGAACATTTCAAAACATAAAGATTGCGCGTTATATTCTGTGTAATGCGGGTAATTGTTACTTTAGAGTGATTTGCGAATAGGGTGACGCCTATCCTGATTTTCTGAGATAATTGGCGCAGGTCTGTTCGATGGGGTTGAGGCCCGCCAATGACCCCCGGGCGTCTTGGCCCCGTTCGCCTTTGGTGCTCGGACCAATGACCTGCACAATGACTCACCAGCGATGAGGACAAGTCGGGCAGGACCAAGCCGGGCTTGATGCGTTCAACATCAATGCCGGTCTGCAGTCCCCAGACGGATAATCCGGACAAGCCAAACAGAGCATTGGGCAGGAAAGCGCCGTTCCTTCGGCCCTGTACCGACAGGCGATTACGCCTGTCCCAGGCAGGCTTTTATGGCTTGCAGACTTCTGGCGACATCCTCATCCGTTGTCGCCCAGGAAGACACGCTGATGCGAAAGGCCGTTCGCCCGCGCCACCGGGTGGGGCCAAGCCACAAGACCCGCCCATACGTCAAAACCCCGCAACCTCACCTGAACCGGGAATAGTCTATCGGCTGATGACAATCAAGCGGCCGCGTGACGCCCGGCATGGGATATTTCAAGCCTGTCGCGCAGTTGAACAGGACGACGCGGTCATCCTTGCCGACCAGGCCCCGCCGGAGCGCCTCTTCCCAGGCGGCGAAGGTCGCCGCGCCTTCCGGGCAGAGCAGCAGCCCGTCCTTGCGCGCGACCTCATCCCGCGCCCTTAAAATATGCTCGTCAGCAACGGCGATGGCGAACCCATTGCTTTCCCGGATCGCCCGCAGGATCAGAAAATCACCGATGGCGGCCGGCACCCGGATCCCCGCCGCCACGGTATAGGCGTCCCGCCAGAGTTCGGCGTGCTCCGCGCCATTCTCCCACGCCCGGACGATGGGGGCGCATCCCGTTGACTGCACCGCGACCATGCGCGGCCGTTTCCGGCCAATCCAGCCGACCTCCGCCAGTTCCCGGAAAGCCTTCCACATGCCGATCAGTCCCGTGCCGCCGCCGGTCGGATAGAAAATCACATCCGGCAGTTCCCAGCCGAATTGTTCGGCAAGCTCCAACCCCATGGTTTTCTTGCCCTCAATCCGGTAAGGCTCCTTGAGGGTGGAAATATCATGCCAGCCGACCGTCTCCCGGCCCGCCGTGACGATTTTGCCGCAGTCATGGATCAGGCCGTTCACTTCATAGACTGCGCCGCCCTGCAGCTCGATTTCGCGGATGTTGATCTCCGGCGTATCGTCGGGACAGAAAATGGTCGTTCTGAGGCCGGCCCGGCTGGCGTAGGCCGCGAGAGCGGCGCCGGCGTTGCCGTTGGTCGGCATCGCCAGGTGATGCTGGCCCAGTTCCTTCGCCATGGCGACGGCCAGGGCCAGCCCCCGGGCCTTGAAGGAGCCGCTCGGCAAACGGCCCTCATCCTTGACGATGACCTCGACATCGTCGGCGACGGCATGTTTGAGCGGAATGAGAGGCGTCATGACTTCGCCGAGGCTGACGACATTTTCCGCTTTTTCGACCGGCAGGAATTCCCGGTATTTCCAGAAACCGCCCCGGCGGCCTTCCATATCCTTTTTGGTCACCGCCCGGGATATTTTGCTCAGGTCATAGCGCACGAGCAGCGGCTTGCCGGCCCGTGACAGACCGTGCGGCCGGCCGGCGTCATGCCGCGCCCCGGTCAGGGAGCATTCCAGGTGGCTGACAAAGGCGCCGGATTGTGCGTAAAGCGCCCTGATCTGCGGCAACGTCATGCTGCGCGCCTTTGACGTTTCGGGGGAACAGGTCATGATAGAAGAACTCCAGAAGTGATCGGGAATCCCAAGGATAAACCCTGTCCGGGGTGAGGATCAAGTTTTCTGATCCGGGACAAAGGTTGCTGAGAAAGATATGCCCCTTTCATCAACGAGACAGATATGAGTTTTCTTGTCAGATACATCCAGTCCGGCGTATAATATAGCCATGGGTCATTCTCCTATGCTTGGGATAGTTTTGGCACTCAAAACCAAGCCCGTTATACCATATGGAGAATGATCCTACTTCAATTACGCTATGTCCCCAGTTTTCTCACTGTCCCCAGTTTTCTCACTGTCCCCATTTTTCTCATATTCTCGTGAAAATGCTCTAATTAATGGATTTGGTCTTCATTATTCTGAAACCAATTTTCGCAGTCTTTAGGTAATGCCTGCTCTTACTCTATTGCGCTGTGTAGCCGCCATCCACAACAAACTCACCGCCGGTGGCAAAGCTGGCTTCGTCTGAGGCGAGGAACAGTACCATATTGGCAATCTCAATGGGCTTGCCGATGCGCCCGATAGGATGCATGGTGGCAAAGGCGGCCTCGGCTTCATCCTGGCTCATGCCGGTGGCTTTAGAGGCCATATCCATGCCGGATTCGGTCTTGATCAGCCCGGGGTGAACCGTATTGACCCGGATATTGTAATTCCGCGCCCCGCAATGGATGGCAACGCTCTTGCTGAACAGCTTCACACCGGCCTTGGCCGCGCTATAGGCCACCAGATTGGGCGAGCCGACCAGCCCGCCGACCGAGGACATATTGATGATGGAGCCACCTCCGGAGTCTTTCATGGTCCGAATTGCCTGTTGGGTGCCGATGAAAGTGCTGTCGAGATTAAGGGCGATAATGGCCTTCCAATCCGCCAGACTCAGGGTCTCAACATCATTATAGGTGCCGCCGCCGGCATTATTGACCAACACATCCAGGCGTCCGAATTTCTCCAGTGTTTGGGCGATGACGTTGTTCCAGTCATCTTCACTAGCGACATCATGTCTGACGAAAAGGGCTTTCGACCCGCTATTATTGATTTCCTTGGCCAGTTGTTCCCCTTTGGAGACGTCGATGTCTGTCAGGACAACGGTGGCGCCTTCCTGTGCCAATAGCCTTGCTGTCGCTTCTCCCAGTCCATTGGCCGCGCCTGTAATCAGGCATATCTTATCCGAAACTCTGTTCATGGTTTTCTCCTATTTGCGTTTGATTGATTTGTCCAGTTTCTATGAAATCGAGGATGATATTCTGCTCTTCTTCGTTATCCATTAAGCTGATATGTCCCCCGGGGCGATTATAAATCTTGCATTTGGGGCCGCGGGATTGCATGGCATTTGTTTCCACATCATCGACCATGGAGTATTCGCCACGGATGAATAATGTCGGGATGTCGAGCTGATCATAATGGGGCCAAAGGTTAAAATCTTGCGGATGGTGGGCAAATTGATAGGCCAAGGCCGGATCATTATGAAAAGTGATGCCGCCATCGTCTATCCGCCGCGACCAGGTCAAGGCAAGATGCCGCCATTTTGCATCCGGCAGTTTCAGTTTGCCCCGGGACAACGTTTGCCGCAGATTTTCCTCAAATTGGGGAAAGCTGTCAAAACGCGGCGGCGACGCAATATTTTTCATGGCGGCGGCACGCATCCAGTCAGGCAGGCCCGGCCCAACGTCATTGATAACCAGGTGACTGATTGGGCATTCCGGCATAATGTCCGCCAGAATAATCCCCAGCCCGCCGCCCTTGGATGAGCCGATCCAGCGGCATCCGGCTATGTTCAATTGCCGCAAGAGGTCACGGGCCACTTCACTATAAAAGGTCAGGCCCGGTTCAATGGTTCTGTTCTCTATCCAGTCCGACAGGCCGCAGCCAATGGCGTCCGGGCAGATGACATGATAATTTTCCGCCAGCCGCTCCGCCAGTTCCACATGATCACGGCAGGTGCCGGTCACACCATGCCAGATGACCACACTGTCATGATCCGGATTGCCGCCTTCCAGAAAATGGATGTTCCGTCCGGCGCAATTTAAAAACCGGGACTCGAAATTCCGCACTTAATTATTCTCCTGATTCTACCCATTTACTTAGAACGATTGTTCTATTATTTTTTATGAAGATAGAAGAGATTTATCAATCCAGCAAGAAAAAAATAGAAAGAGGTTCATGAAACTTAATATATTATATAGGATTTTATCTAGAACAGGTGATCTAAAATCTCTATTGACATTCATTTTAATTGCCATATAACTAAACTAGAACGATCGATCTAAAATGTGGAACGTTCGTTTTATAAATTGCTCGAACCCTGAAAAACGGTGTAAGGTTATCTGCTTGAAAATAGAAATAACCAACATGGGAAATAGAAGGTTTATTTATGACAAAAAATAGATACCGCAGGGATGAATTATTGGAGATCGCCATCGATCTGTTCGCAGAGAAGGGCTATGTGGGAACGTCAATCCGGGATATTGCCAAGGCAATCGACCGCAGCGTTTCAAATGTTTACCACTATTTCGAAAATAAAGAGGAATTATGGTTGGCCATTCTGGAATATTCAGTTCAGGGCCTGCCGGAAAAATTGAGAACTGTCGCCCATGGTGAGGGAGAGCCGCTGGAGCGGTTCGAGAATCTTCTGAGATTGCATCTGGAAGAATCAACCAAGCATCAACGGGAAACAAAGATATTTTTCATTGATGAGGAGAGGCTGTCGCCGCAGGGGAAGGTTATCAACAAAAAGATACAGAAGGAAATTCTGGATATCTATGTTGAGCAATTTCGCCTTCTGCAGTCCCATAATCTGGTGCGGACCAAAAACCTGAAAATTCTGGCGTTCAACGTGTTGGCGACCATCAACTGGTTTCTACGCTGGTATGACCCCAAAGGGGATATGAGTAAAGAAGATATTTATGACGAGATAATCGATTTTGTTCTCTATGGCATGTGTCCAAAATAAATGCGATGAGACAGAAGTTGTCAGGGCTTTTTTTGAGAGATTAGGGAGGACCAATGGGCTACACATTAGATATTGATACGGGGGGGACATTCACCGATGGTTTTGTCGTTCGAGGCGGCGAAGCGCGCATTGTAAAAGTACCGACCACCCCCCATGACCTGACGATTTGTTTTCTGGAAACAATCGCCGCCGCCGCTGATGTTTTTGATGTTTCGGTTGAGGATTTCCTGTTTGATGCGGATATTATCCGCTTTTCCAATACTATTGGCACCAACACCATCATTCAAAGGGACGGGTCAAAGGTCGGACTTCTGGTCTCCAAGGGCATGGCTGCCATTGCCCCGACAATGAACGGTGATGGAAAGTCGCCCCTGGTTGATGCTGACATGGTGGTTGAAATATCGGAAACCACAGACATAGACGGTAAGGTTGCGGCAGAACCGGATGAGGCAGAAGTCTTGAACGCCGTACAGGTTTTGGTCGACCGTGGCGCGCGCGGAATTGTCGTGTCTTTTGGAAATTCCCATTTGAATGCTGCAAATGAACGTGCGGTTCGTAAGATCATCAAGGCGGAATATCCCCGGGATTATCTGGGATCCGTATCGGTCTTCCTGAGCTCGGATATTTCGGCGCGGGCCGGATTGGAAGAAAGGCTGAATAGTGCGGTGCTTAATGCTTATATCCATGCAAAGCTGGCGCGCCTGCTGTATAAGGCCGGGGAAGACCTGCGCCAGAAGGGCTATCGAAAGACCCTGTTTATTGGCCATAATAATGCCTCCGTGGCCCGAGTGGCCAAGACACGTGCGATCAATACCTATAACTCCGGCCCGGCGGCCGGTCTTTTGGGGGCCAAGGAAATTGGTGCGCTGTATGGTATCAATAATCTAATTTCAACGGATATGGGCGGAACTTCTTACGATATTGGCTATGTTCGGGGCGGGCAGGCCAGTTATGCACTGGAACCGGATGTAGAAGGCTTTCCCTGTAACTTACCAATGATGGCTATTCAGGCTTTGGGAACAGGCGGTGGCTCCATCGCTCATATTGAGGATGGCGTGCTTAAAGTTGGGCCGCAATCTGCGGGCGCATTGCCGGGACCGGCCTGCTTTAATCTGGGTGGTGGCAAAGCGACCGTCACCGATGCCAATCTGGTGTTGGGGGTTCTTGACCCTGACTTTTTCCTCGGCGGTTCCATGAAGCTTGATGTTGAAAAAGCAAGGCAGGTAATCCAGCGTGACGTTGCGGAACCTCTTGGGATAACGGTTGAGGAAGCGGCCGCGCAAATTCTGCAAACGGTGAACCGCGGCATGGGGCAGGCTGTCGCTTCTGTTGCTAAAAACTTCCCAGAAGATGAAGTTCCGGCGGTTATCGCCTATGGCGGTGCGGGGGGGCTTCATGCCTGCAGTATCGCGGCTGAGGCCAAGATCTCAAAGGTCATCATGACGCCATTCTCTTCCGTGTCCTCTGCCTATTCATCATCTTTGATGGATGCCGGCCATCTGTATTACAGCCGGGCGGGAATTGATTTTTCTGAAAAGCTGGACTGTGAAGTTCTTGATAAAATCATCGAAGGTAAATGGCAGGAAGCTGTGCGCGATATGCGCGGTGAGGGTTTCGATGAGGATAAACTGTCCGGTGAACTGCAGTTATTTGTTCGTTCATCATCGGGTGAAAAGGATGTCATGACCGTGGCGCCACTGGGCTTCTACAAAGATCACGCCCAATTGAGCGAAATTCTTGCTCAGGCCGCCGACGCGCTGACAGCGACGGGTGAGGATGCAGCGGGCGGCATGCGTCTGGAGACCATCGCCGTGATGGTACAGGCGGAGATTCCGCACTATGAGATGCAGCCCCTTGATGAAGCGAACCCAAATACTGATAACGCGATCAAGTGCCATCGGCCGATCTATGTGGCTTCCAAATATGATTTTGTCAACTCCCCCATCTATGACCGGGAAAAGCTCGGCCGTGGAAGTGTGGTGACAGGCCCGGCACTGGCGGAAAGTGACAAGACCACAATCCTTGTGCTTGAGGGCTGGAAGATGACAGTTGACCAATTTAACAACGCCATTCTGGAAGAGGTGTAAAGATGAGTAAAGTACGTATTACCGAATATCTTGACATAGATCTGTCCAGGGAAGTCTGGTGTTGTAATCGTTGTAATCATGAACTGATTGATGCACGGGACAATTATAAAAAAGGTTGTCTGGTCACAGAGCTGAAAATGGAAGAAGTCCATCCGCCGATGGTGGAGGGCAAGATGTTCAGTTTTACGCCGGACCCCGATTATTGTCGGCTGGTTGAATTTTACTGCCCATCCTGCGGCACCATGCTGGAAAATGAATATCTACCACCGGGACATCCGCTCACCCATGAGATTGAACTGGATATTGACGCCCTGAAGGCAAGGCATTCGGCTGTTGAGGGCGCCGGAAAATGAGCAGGGATTTATTGGATTCATTTATTAGCCGGCAGGTCGGGCCAGACAAGGCCCTGCTGGCCGTGTTCGAGCCACTCGCGGCACGGGTGGGCAGTATGGATTATGCTGAAATGCTTGCCGATCCCGCACTGTGGGGGGGTAATCTGGCCAAAACGGGCCGCCTGCTTAATATGGACGGCCTGGTGTTGGGGTTTGATGCAGAAGCCAGTCTGCAGCCGGCAAATTTTGCGGTGGCGGTAGATGCCTTTGGCCGATTGGCCCAGACAGAACGGAATTATTTCGGCTGTATCGCCAATATGGCTGGACCTGTCACCATGGCGGAAAAGATGCTGGGTGACGCGGAGCGGGTGGCTGAGCTTAAGTTGCAAACTGTGGAAATGGCCGAGAGTTTATGCAAAACCAGGCCGGATATCCTGATGTTTCGTGAGGGCAGCGCCTTGGGCAAAGCCAAGATCGGAATGCCTCATCGCAAGACCTACAACACCTTAAAGAATATGGCGGCCTATTACAGTGTCCCGCTGGGCATTTATCTTGAGGATTATAATCAGGAAGTGATCGCCGATCTGGCGAAGCTGAAACTGCCCTTTATCTTTTTTGGCGCCGATCAGCAGGGGAATATTCCCTCCATCGCCGCCCTGAAAGAACTTGCCCGAGATGTGGACGGCATTGGTGTGCCCCTTGACTTCACTGACCCGGAACAGGCAAGAGCGCAGGCATCAGCTTATACGGAGGAGCTTCAGGGCGTGAATTTCCTCTTCACCAATTTACGAGAATTAGACAGCAGCACGGACCTTGAGGCGACATTGGCCCTGGTCAGTGACCTGAGAAATATCGGAAGCTAATTATGACAAATATTGAAACAGCTCCAAATTCAGTAACAAATGCAAGCAACTATACTGTCGGTATCGACGTGGGCGGAACCTTTACAGATTTCTTCTGCAGTCACGCCGACGGGCAATCGCAAACATGTAAAACACCGACCACACATTATGATCTTTCCGTTGGCTTCATGAAGGGTATGTCTCTTCTGGCGCGGCAAAATGATCAAACGGTTGAGAATTTCCTCAGCAGTGTGGACAGGGTACGTTATTCCACCACAGTCGGCACCAATGCCCTCATAGAACGGAGTGGACCGAAACTGGGCCTGATCACTACAGCCGGCTTTGAAGACACGATCTTTATTGGTCGTGGTCGCAGTTGGGCAGATGGACTGGGATGGCAAGAAGGCCGAGATCAGGCCCGGATCCAAAAACCCGAACCGCTGATAAACCCCGATATGGTCGTTGGCGTCCGCCAGCGTATGGATTATTCAGGAAAAGTCATCAGTCCTCTCAAGAAAGAGGATGTTCTTGAGAAGGTTCAGGAACTGGTCGATAAAGGCGCGCAGGGTTTTGTGGTTTCCCTGCTCTGGTCGTTCATTAATCCGAATCACGAACGCATGATCAAGGAGATTATCGAAGAAGAATATCCGGAAGATTATCTCGGCGCCATGCCGGTGATCCTGTCGTCTGACATTTCCCCGAAATCGGGCGAATATACCCGGACCATGACGACGATCGTCAACGGTTATATCCACGGGGTGATGGCTGACGAGTTGAACAAGCTGGGGAATGAATTGCGCGATGGCGGGTTCAAAAAACCTCTGACATTGGTGCATAATACAGGCGGCACCAAGAAAGCGTCCCGAACCCGGGCGGTACTGACCCATAACGCGGGACCTGTGGCCGGTCTTCATGGCTCGGCGGTTCTTGGCAACCTGACCGGGGATAAAAATATTGTCTTTACCGACATGGGCGGCACATCCTTTGATATTGGCCTTATCGAGGGCGGGGAGATCAAAGCCCATGATTTTCTGCCAGTGATTGACCGTTGGCGGACCAATATCCCGGCGATCGAGGTTAAATCCATTGGCGCCGGGGGTGGATCAATTGCCTGGCTCAATGAGTTGATGGGAAATTCCCTTGAAATCGGGCCGCAATCTGCGGGTTCAATGCCGGGACCGGTCTGTTACGATCAGGGCGGCACGGATCCCACGGTCAGTGATGCCGATCTGGTGCTTGGGTTATATAATCCGGAAAATTATCTCGGTGGCGAGATGCTGCTGGATGAGGATTTGGCCCGTGAGGCCATACAGGAAAAAATCGCCGGGCCATTGGGAATTTCAACGGAAGAGGCGGCTTATCGTATTCGACGGCTCGTTGATGCTCGCATGGGACAGGAAGTTTTCAATGAAGTGGCCCTCAAAGGTCATGATCCCAGAACCTTTGTGGTCCTCGCCTGTGGTGGCGCTGGTGGGGCCCATGCCTGTGGCTTCGGTCCCTATATCGGCGCCCGGAAGATCATTGCTCCAAGCCAGTCATCTGTGTTTGGTGCCTACGGTGCCTCGACCATGCCGATCAAGGAAGTATGGGAAAAAAGCCATACCATGAAATTATTCCAGTGGGCGGATCAATCTTACCTGAAGAATCTGGATGGCTTTAACCGGGTTGTCGCGGAACTGAAGGATCTGGCGGCTCGTGACCTTAAACTGGAAGGCTATTCAGAAGATCAGATGCATTTCCAGCTGGAACTGAACATGCGCTACGGCAGTCAATATAACATGACGAAGGTCCGCACCAGTCGTCTTGATGTGCGCAATGCGGATGATGTCAAGGACATCTGCGACGAATTCACCCGTCTTTACGGAGAAATCTACTCCCCGGAAGCAACCTTTCCAATGGGCGGTATCAATGTGGAAAATTTCACCCTTACCGCGTCGGTAAGCTCAACTTTCAAACTGCCGGCGGCCATCAGGCTTGAGGGAGCTGATGTTGATCCTGCGGCCAAACGAGACAGTCGACCCATATACTGGTCCCCGGAAAAGGGCTTCGAAGACACCCCGGTATATGACTATGAACAATTACTGCCGGGCAACAGGATTTCAGGTCCAGCCATTCTGGAATCGAGTGAAACAACCTATGTGGTGGAGCCGGGATGGCAATTCACGATGGATGCATACCGTAATTGCATCATGGAACAGGAATAATCTTCAGGGAGTAATAAAATGAGCAAAATATCATACAGCCGCGACGAGGAAGTCGTTCAACGCATGCGCCCTGAACCCATGACGGAAACAGAGGCCAATGCCCAAGGTTTGATTGATGATGTGGAGTTTGAGATTTTCAAACATAAAATGCATATGATCGGGCTTGAGGGTAAGGAAACCACCATGAAGCTTGGGGCATCGACAGCGATGCGCTTTGGTGATGTCGCCTTTGGTATCTTTACCGCACAGGGTGATCTGGCCGTTTGCGCCACGGGGATTTATCACCACGCCGTATTGGGGCAGATCCCCCTTAAATATATTGTCAAACATTGGGTCAATGAGCCTTCCGTTGGGGTGAAGGATGGTGACAGTTTTTTCTATAACGATCCCTATTATGCCGGGGTGCATAACGCCGACATGGGGCTAGCGGTACCTGTCTTTCACGAAGGCAAACTGATCTGTTTCATCGGGGCGGCGGTGCATACCGGGGAATGCGGTGGCTCTGAACCGGGCGGTACGGTAACGGCGGCCAAGAGTAAATACGATGAAGGCATGCTGATCCCGCCAATCAAGATCGGTGAAAACTACCAGTTGAAAGAAGATCTGCTGAATATGTTTGCGGCCATGAACCGTGACCCGCGGACCATGATCCTTGACATCAAGGCGCGTCTGGCGGCGACCCGGATTGCCCAGCGTCGTGTGCTGGATGTGGTGGAAGACAAGGGCGCCGATTTTGTTATCGGCGGCCTGCGCAAAATCCTGTCCATGACCGGTGAAGCCGCGAAGAAGAAAATTTCGCTGTTAAACGACGGCATCTATCGTCAACCGCGTTTCCTGGATACGCTGGGTGAGGATACCGGATTGCTGAAAATCGATGTGACCGTGATCAAGAAGGGGGACAAGATCACCCTGAACCTTG
This sequence comes from Paremcibacter sp., assembly GCA_048266545.1. Taxonomy (GTDB): domain Bacteria; phylum Pseudomonadota; class Alphaproteobacteria; order Sphingomonadales; family Emcibacteraceae; genus Paremcibacter. Next base: position 13,041 of record JBLWZH010000026.1, read on the forward strand.
AAAACAGTTCGCCGATGCTGATGGATAAGCCGGCCAACAGTTATTATCAGGGGATTATTGGCCTTGCCATGGTTTATTTCTGTGGCTGGCTGTTCCACGATATGCCGACCAATAATGGTCTTTTGGAAGCCATTGACTGGGAATTCCCCGATGGCTCCTTCATCAATGCCAAGGGCGATGTGCCGACATCCATTGCGCCGCTGGTGCAGATTACTTTCACCCACGGCATGTTCCAGTGCGGGGCGCGAATGACCTATAGCACCATGTCGGAACGGTCCGTTGCCTCCTGGTTCAGTGGCTTTTCCATCCCAACATTTGGTGGCCTGAACCAGTATGGCGAGCCGGTGGCGGATATTACGCCGGAAATCAACGCCACCGGATGCGGCGCCCGGTCCGATATGGACGGGGTCGATGCGGCGGGGGCATTCTTTGCCACCATGGCCGATTGCTCCGATGTTGAAACCACGGAATCCGACAAGCCTTTCCTCTATGGTTTCCGGAATTTTTTCAATGGCTCCTACGGTCACGGAAAATTCCGCGGTGGTGCTGGCCTTGGCTATGGACTGACGGTACATGATACTAATTTCCTGTTGATGGGCTCACATGGCGGTGGGGCCAAGTTCCCGACCACACAGGGACTTTTTGGCGGCTATGGCCTGCCGAGCCTGTTCGTGCGTAAGGTCAGAAACAGTAACTTCAAGGAATTGTTGGGTGAAAGCAATGTTGCCCTGCCAACATCATTGTCTAATGTTTATGACGGCTCAAGTCCGGAAGACGGCAATGTTGAATATGGCAATATCAGTGCGGTGGTCAGCCCGGCGCAGGACGGCGATACCATGTATTCCTATGCTGGCGGCGGTGCCGGATTTGGTGATGCTTTGGAACGCGAGCCGGAAAGTATCATGAAGGACCTAACCAACGGACTGGTAAGCCCGTGGGCTGTGAAAAATATCTATCATGTGGTTTATGATGAGGAAAGCCAACGGCTTGATCCGGCGGCAACTGAAAAGGCGCGGGCGGATAAACGCAAAGCCCGCATAGCCTCGGCTAAACCTTATGATGAGTTTGTCACTGAATGGGAAAAGCAGTCTCCGCCTGCGGAAATCCTGACTTATTACGGGCAATATCCTCATCCCGGAACAAAGGTATTGGAAGCATAGAAAATATGGCAATAACTTTTGAAAACAGAACCGTTCACGGTGTCATAGAACAGTTGGCTGAAGACAGGGGTAACAGGCTCTTCCTGAGCTTTGAGGAACAGGAATTCAGCTATGCTGACTTGAATAAGGAAGCGAGCAGGGTTGCTTGTGGTCTTCAGAATTTGGGGGTGGCCAAGAATGATAAGGTTGCCATTATGATGAGCAACCGGCCGGAATTTCTGTTCTCCTGGTTTGGGTGCTGCAAGATCGGTGCGGTGGAAGTTCCTGTCAATACGGCTCATAAGGGGGCACTGTTGTCTTACATGATCAATATGTCGGATAGTGTCGCTTTGATACTGGAAGCGGAATTTGTGGAACAGATCAGGGACGTGCTGCCGGAACTTACCAAGTTGCGGCATATTATCGTCCTTGGTGATCATACTAAGTTGGATGACCGGGTGATTTCATTTAATGAACTCGTGTCTAATGATGGTTCCTATAATTTTTATATGGTTCTACCGTCTGACCCTTGCGCCATGATGTTTACGTCCGGCACCACGGGACCGTCAAAGGGGGCTGTCGTGCCTCATAATTATCAACTGGTGATGGCGGAAATCATTTGCGGCATGGCGGAATATACCGATGCAGATTGCCTGTATAATGCCTTGCCGCTGTTTCACGGCAATGCGCAGACATTGTCCACCATGCCCGCCCTGATCAGTGGCGCACGAATGGCGCTTGCAAAAAGATTTTCGGCCAGTCAGTTCTGGAATGACATTCGCCGCCATAAGTGCACAGAGTTCAATTATATCGGCGGCATTCTTGCCATATTGCTTAAAGCAGATCCAAATGATGACGATGGCGATAATCCTTTGCGGGTTATGGTAGGCGCCGGCGCCAACAAGGAAATATTCACTGCCTTCGAGGATCGCTTCAATGTCCAGCTTGTCGAAGGGTATGGCATGAGCGAGATCGGCGCCCCGCTAAATACTTCCCCGGGGGATCGCCGCCCGGGCAGTTGCGGGACATTAAATCCCGGTTATCAGGTCAAGCTTGTTGATGACCAGGGGCATGAAGTAGGCGCCGATACACCGGGTGAACTGCTCATTCGGCCGCTAACGCCCCACAGCATGATGCTGGAATATTACAATATGCCGGAAAAAACCGTCGAGGCCTGGCGGGACCTGTGGTTCCATACCGGGGATTATCTGCAGCATGACAAGGATGGTTATTATTATTTTGTCGATCGCAAGAAAGATGCCCTGCGCCGGCGGGGGGAGAATATTTCTTCCTTCGAAGTGGAGCAGGGGGTCAACAGTCATCCCTCTGTATTGGAGTCTGCCGCCGTGGCGGTAAAGTCTGAACTGGGAGAGGATGAGGTGATGATCTGTGTGGCCCTAAAACCGGGACAGAAATTATCCGCCGAGGAAATGGTCACCTATTGTGAGAAACAGATGGCCTATTTCATGGTGCCGCGTTACGTGCGTTTCATGAACCAACTGCCCAAAACCCCGACGGAAAGGGTACAGAAATACCGCCTGCGGGATGAGGGGGTGACAGCGGATACATATGATCGGGAAGGGAAAACCTCATGAATGAACTGAATGACATGCCACTGGTTTATGACGACATCCTGACATCCGGACCGGAAGTTCATTTTCAGGGCAGCCATTGCCCAAGTTGCGAGGCTTATCAGTTTCCGTCACAGGACATATGCCCGGCATGCCTTGGCGAAACAGAAAAGGCGGACATGGGCAAGCGGGCGACCATCCATAGTGTCACGACCATACGTACCAAGGCGCCGCTCGGGCTGCCCAGTCCTTACAGCGTGGCTTACGTTGATATGGAAGACGTGCCTTTCAGGATGTTTGCCCTGATGGACCCAAAAGAGGCGGGCAACTATTACATTGGTCAAAAGGTTGAACTGTCGGTCGGGCCCCTTGGCGTCAATAATGATAATCAGGCCTGTTTGAGGCCCTATTTCAGCCCCAGAGCATCGTCCAGAACATAATCAAGGATAACAGGACTTAACAGCATGGTAGCAATTATCGGAACAGGTATAATTCCTTTTGGTCGACATTTAGAACGATCGATCGTTGCAATGGCGATGGACGCGACGATAGCGGCTTTGGAAGACGCGCAAATTCCTAAGGAAACGATCGGGGCCTGTTATTTTGCCAATGCTCTGGGAGACATGCTTTTTGGCGATAGCGCCATAGGCCAGAATTTAACTGCCGCCATGGGTATGAAAAAAATCCCGGTGGTCAATGTGGAAAATGCCTGTACGTCCGGCTCCACGGCTTATTATCTGGCGCGCAATGCCATCCTTGCCGGTGAATGTGAGGTGGCGCTTGTGGTCGGATCGGAAAAAATGTGTGTGCCCGATTTTGGGCTGATCAATTCCGGGGCGACGGAGCTTGATACATTACTTGGCATGGTGACACCGGCGGGATTTGCCCTTCGGGCCCAGCGGCACATGCATGACTATGGTACGACGCCTGAACAGATGGCGATGGTTGCGGCGAAAAGCCGGGCGCATGCTAGTTTAAATCCCATAGCCCAGTTCAGGGATAAGGAAACAATTGAACAGATATTGGAGGGGCCGATGATTGCGGATCCCTTCACCCGTTCCCAATGCTGCCCGATTGCCGATGGCGCGGCGGCGTTGATACTGGCCAGTGATGAATTTGCCGCAAAATATGATCGGGCTATTTCCATAAAAACAGCCGTTTTGACGTCCGGCTTCTATGAAAATCCGACGGACCTTGTTCATTGGGAAACTGATTATTACGCCGCAAATCTGGCCTATGAAAAGGCCGGAATTGGTGCCGATGAAATTGATCTGGTGGAGTGCCATGACGCCTTCACTCTTTCAGAAATATTGCATTACGAAGCCCTCGGCCTGTGTGAAGAGGGGCAGGGTGGACAATTTGTTGCAGCTGGCCACGCGTCACTGGGCGGCGCTACCCCCGTCAATGTTTCCGGGGGACTTTTAAGCCGTGGTCATCCTATCGCGGCGACAGGCGTGGCGCAGATTGTCGAACTGGTTACGCAACTTCGCCATGAAGCGGGGGATCGTCAGGTCGAAGGCTGCCAGACGGCTCTCGCGCATTGCATGGGGGGTGACAAAATGGGGGATACAAAATCCTGCACCATTACAGTGCTTTTGAAATGAATTACGGGGAGTTGAACACGGCTTTAAAATGTAAGGGAGACAATACGATGAATAACAATAAAACAGTGAATATCATATTACTTGCGACAACAATTTTATCCGGTAGCCTATGTCTGGGTACCATGACGGCGGCGGCCAATTCCGAAGAGGCGACAGGCTTTGAACTTGAAGAAATCACGGTTACCGCCCGCAAGCGGGAAGAAAGCCTGCAGGATGCGCCGGTATCCGTGACCGCTTTTTCCACTGCGGAACTGGAAAAGCGCGGTATCTCTAATATTGGTAATATTTCAGCCTATACCCCCAATGTGGATATCAACCATGGTAAAGCAGATGGCGGCAGCACCAATGCGGCGGTTTTTATCCGGGGTGTGGGACAAAATGATTTTATTTTCCCGACCGATCCCGGTGTTGGCATTTATGTGGACGGTGTTTATATCGCCCGCAGTATCGGCGGCATGATGGATCTGGCCGATGTGGAACGGGTAGAAGTCCTGCGCGGGCCACAGGGAACACTTTACGGGAAGAATACGATTGGGGGGGCGATCAATGTCGTGACCAGTCGTCCGGACGGCGAGTTGGGCGGCAGGTTGAAAGTAACCGCCGGACAGCGTGAGCATATTGATGTGGAAGCCAACATTAATTTCCCGATCATTGAGGATGTGCTTTCAGGCAAGATCGTGGCGACTTCCAAGAACCAGAATGGTTATACCAAGCGGGTCGGCAGCGACCTTGATCTCGGCGACACCAATGTGGATGCGGTGCGGGCCGGCCTTCAACTGCAAGCATCAGAAGATGTAACGGTTTATGTTAGTTTTGATTATAGCCGTATTCGTCAAAATGGCGTTCCGGGAACATTGCTCGAAACATTTGATTCACCGGGAAGCCTGTATGGACTTTATAATGGCGTTGCGGCCCCCATGGTTGCTGCGATCAATGGCCTACCGGCCGGCAGTGTGTTTGATGACCGTTATGTAACCGGCGATCCGGCATTGTCCAACGGTACCGGACCGAGTCGGGACGAGAATGACACTTGGGGTTTAAGTGCTAATATTGATTGGAATATTAGTGAAAATATCACCCTGAAATCGATAACCGCATACCGCGAGATGGATGCTATCATTCAGACCGATATTGATTATTCGCCGTTTCCGATCATTCATACTGATGAAGAACAGCATCAGAAACAATTCAGTCAGGAATTCCAGCTTGGCGGTACTACTGCGGAAGGGAAACTTAACTGGTTGCTGGGGGGATATTATTTCAATGAGCAGGTCAATGATGACAATATCACCCTGTTGGCTTCCGGCCTGTTTCCGGCCTTAGAGGGTATGCCCGGTGCTTTTGTGCCGCTGATTCCCACTGTGGTTTGCCCGGCGCCCGCACCCGCGCCCTGCGCCGGAGGGGCCGGCAATCCGCTGAATGGAATCTTTGATCTGGATGTCAATCCCTTTACGGCTCTGGATACCAATAACTGGGCGGCTTTCCTGCATGTGACCTATGATGTGACAGAAAAATTCTCTGTCACGTTGGGGGGGCGCTATTCCTACGAAGAGAAAGAATATTTCATCGATTCAAAATTCCCGGCCAGTGGAAAGATCGCTACACCACCGACCACGGATACTCAAAGCTGGTCAAAATTCACCCCGAAAGTTGGACTTGATTATCATGTGAATGACGATGTGCTGCTCTATGCATCCTTTTCCAAGGGCTTTAAAAGTGGGGGCTGGAACCCCCGTCCTCTGCAGCCTGCTGAATTCAAGCGCTATGATCAGGAAAATCTGACGGCCTATGAAATGGGCATCAAAAGCCGCCTGATGGACAATCGCATGACGGTTAATCTGGCCGGTTTCTATAGCAAATATAATGACCTTCAGCTCTTCTCCAATACTGTTAATCCGGATAATGGGTCGCTTCTGCTGACGGTTGATAATGCCGGGGATGTGGATATCTGGGGTTTTGAAGCTGAAATCGTCGCCCGTCCGGCGGCCGGATTTGATCTTAATGTGGGCATTGGCTATCTGGATAACGAATATAAGACCCTCGCGGCTTCAACCGGGTATCCGATTACGAATAAATTGCCCAGTGCGCCGAAATGGACCCTGAATGCCGGGGCGCAATATGCCTTTGATCTGGGGGCTGGTATGGGGCAGGTAACACTTCGCGGTGATGTGAATTATCGCGGTGAGACATTTAATGATCCGCAAAATACTGCTGCAATTGCACAAGCTGGATATACCTTGCTCAATACCCGACTGACCTGGGATAGTGCCGATGAAAACTGGCAGGTTTCAGCCTTTGTCCTTAACCTGACTGATAAGGAATATTTCAGCAGTGCGGAATCTATTCCGGCCTTTGGCATTCGTAATGCAGTCTATGGTCGTCCCCGGGAATGGGGTGTGTCGGTGACGCGTAATTTCTAAATAATATGAGTGGAGCCGCGGTTTGTCTGTGGCTCCCTTTTCTTTTGTAGAATACAGAATACCCAAGGAAAATAAATGAAGCTTTTCTCAAATAAAATGGCTCCGAACGCACGTAAAGTATCGATTTACCTGAAAGAGAAAAAGATTGCCCCGGAGTTTGAGACGATAGAGATCGATTTAATGTCCGGTGAACAATATCGCGTTGAATATCAGATGATAAATCCGCTGGGGAAGGTGCCGGTTCTGGAGCTTGATGATGGCACATATATCACGGAAAGCCTGTCGATTATTGAGTATTTTGAGGAAATCTACCCTGACCCGTCCCTGACAGGTGACACGCCGGAAGAGCGGGCGAAAATCAAGGCGATTGAACGTTTCATCGATTTTGAAATCATGGGAACCATGGGGATAATTGCTCATAACATGATGCCACTTTTTTCCGAGAGATTTAAACAGTCTCAGGATGTGATCGATTATGGCCGGGCTCGGCAGGCAGAGGCATTGGATCATTTGAATAATTTTATTGGGGAGAGGGACTTTGTCTATGAGGATAAGGCTTCAATTGCTGATATTACCTTGTTTGTTACTGTTGAATCGGCCTATATGCTCAAGGCTCATCCTGATCCAAAATATAACAATATACTCCGCTGTTATGAGCATTTCAGCGAACGGGTAGTCACAAATGGTGAGCCTGTAATAAAAAGACCGTCAGGTGAATAACTCCATGGGCCTTGTCGGAGCAGCTTGAAGTTTTTCAAAAGTAGCGAATATAAGTCATTTTTTACTATAATAGGACGTTATTCAGTGACCTGCCCCCCCATGCTGTTCAAAGCGGCTTGTTCGGCACAGGTTGTCAATTGCTGGATAGAAAAAATGCGGCTTAAAGAATTAAATAAACCCAGCGTCATTATCATGGATAACGCACGGTTTCACAAAAAGGATGAGATCAAAAAAAATACTCAAAGCCCAAGGCCACGCCTTGTTACCCCTACCTCTCTACAGCCCGGACTTCAACCCCATCGAACAATCCTTCGCCATCATCAAAAAACGAAGACAATTCTCCAAAAAGAAAAATGCCCTTGAAACTATCCTGATGGGGAATTGTTAATGCAAATTACAATATATTGGGACATCAGCCAGTAAACTGGATTCCCGATCAAGTCGGGAATGAGGGCTGTAGGGGCCGGTTTATACAGTTTTTCCTTTTCGGAACCCTCAATCTATCCCGAGGATTTTATGGGTTTGCAGGCTGAGGCGCCATTTGGGATGTTTCAGGCAGTAGTCAACGGCGGCGCGGGTGTTGTCCGGCGTCCGGCCCGCCTGGTCCATCGGTTGCAGGAAGAAGTGATCGAATTCCAGATGCGCCACATCCTCGGGCCGGACCGGGCTTTGCGGATAGACCAGCTTGAGTTCATCGCCGGTGGTCTGCACCAGCCTGTCAAGCCGCTTGGGGCTGACGCAGATCCAGTCGATTTCCGGCGGGCAGGGCAGGCTGCCGTTGGTTTCGACCGCCACCTCGAATCCCTCCGCCTGAAAAGCCCTGATCAGGGGCGGGTCGAGCTGCATCAGCGGTTCGCCGCCGGTGCAGACGACATAGGGCCGGCCTTCCGCCCCCCGGGCGTTTTCATCCCACAGTGCGCGGACGGCCGCGGCCAGCGCCTCAGGTGTTTTGAATTTGCCGCCGCCCGGGCCGTCGACGCCGATAAAGTCGGTGTCGCAGAAGTTGCAGTCGGCGCTGTCGCGGTCCTCTTCCCGGCCGGACCAGAAATTGCAACCGGCAAAGCGGCAGAAGACGGCGGCGCGGCCCGCCTGCGCGCCTTCCCCCTGCAGGGTATGGAATATTTCTTTTACGCTATAGGTCATCTGCTGTAAGGCACGGGATCAATATGCCCCGCTTGCCGGAATCCTTTGAGCCGCAGAAGGCAGGCGTCGCACTGGCCACAGGAGTCGCCATTCGGCGCCGGGTCATAGCAGCTCGTCGTCAGGCCGTAATCAACGCCGAGTTCGAGCCCGGTGGTGATGATTTCCGCCTTGGTCATGTCGATCAGGGGGGTGTGGATTTTGAGCTTCTGTTCGCTTTCAACGCCGCTTTTCGTCGCCAGGTTGGCCATCTTCTCATAGGCCCGAATATATTCCGGCCGGCAGTCGGGATAGCCGCTGAAATCGAGGGCGTTGACGCCGATGAAAATATCGTTGACGCCCTGGGTTTCGGCAAAGGCGAGGGCGAAGGAAAGGAATATGGTGTTGCGCGCCGGGACATAGGTCACCGGGATTTCTTCACTCATCTGATCGCCGCTGCGGCCCTTGGGCACGTCAATGTCGGCGGTCAGCGCCGAGCCGCCGAAAACGCGCAAGTCGATCTTTGCCGTCACATGTTTTTTCACGGCCATCATTTCCGCCACCCGGGCCGCCGCCGCAAGCTCGATGGTGTGACGCTGGCCGTAATCGAAGCTGAGGCCGTAAACCTCAAAGCCCTGCGCCCGGGCGATCGCGACACAGGTGGTTGAATCGAGTCCGCCGCTCAACAGGACGACGGCTTTCTTAATCTCGCTCATGACAGGTTAACCCATTTAATATTTGCACTTGCGCTTCACATAGCCGAAAATTAAGTATAGTACCAGTTTCAATTGCGAAACAGCAAATTTACAGCGAATTTTGGAGTATCCCATGCCCTTGTCCGACGCAAAACCCCGCAGGCCCCTGCATACCCGGTCAATCATCTGTGATGGCTTTGAACGGGAGGACGGCCTGTGGGACATCGAAGCCCGCATGGAGGACATCAAGCATTACGCCTTTGACAACAGATTTCGCGGCAAAGTCGAACCGGGGACGCCGCTGCATGAAATGTATCTGCGGCTGACCCTGGATGATGACCTGGTGGTGCAGGATATTGAGGCCCATATCGACCATTTCCCTTTTGAGACCTGTCCCGGCATCGCCGAGGCCTATCGCAAGCTGATCGGCGTCAAGATCGGCGTCGGCTGGCGGCGGGCGATCCGCGAACGGGTCGGCGGCAGGCTGGGCTGCACCCACCTGACCGAAATGATGCCGCCGCTGGCGACGGTGGCGATCCAGACGATCATGCCGGTGATTATGAAACGGCGCGACGAGGCCGAAGAAAAATCGGGAGAAGAGAAAAAACAAAGGCCGCCGCTGATGCTCGACAGTTGTCACAGCTGGGCCTCGGACGGGCGGATGGTCAAGGAACTGGCGCCCGATTATTACACCGGGGATCAGGAGTAGATTATACGGGGGATTTGGGGCCGGCGGCATCAAGCGGCGTACGCCGACCGGCACAGATCAGGCGCCGTTTTTATCCTCGCCCTTGTCAGCGGGATCGTCGATCTTGTGGCCGTCATGTCGCCGTTTCGCAGACCGTTTTTCGCTCTTGGCTTTGGTTTTTTCTGATTTTGGCCGGCCTGACTTCGCCCGGTTTTCACCGGCCTGTTTTTCTTTTCCGGCCCTGGCGAGTTGTTTTTTGGCCTGCCTGAAATTTATGACTGTTCCCATGTTTCGCCCCTGTATTTGCCCTGATCATAGCATATAACGTCCCGGACGCCCGAATTTTTTATCTAAATTTTAAATAAAAATACCATGACAAAAAAAAGACAAGCAAGGCGGTAAGAATTCTGATAAGAACAAAAGGGAAACCTTTGACGGGACCGGCATATGGAACATAAGCATATGGAGCATAAAAAAACCGAAGGCGGCATCGCCTTTGAAATTCAGTCTGAATTCACTCCCTCCGGCGATCAGCCGCAGGCGATTGAAAAGCTGGTTGAGGGGATCAACGACGGGCTCAGCGATCAGGTGCTGCTCGGCGTCACCGGCTCCGGCAAGACCTACACCATGGCCAAGGTCATCGAACGGACCCAGCGCCCGGCGATCATCATGGCCCATAACAAGACCCTCGCCGCCCAGCTTTACGGCGAGATGAAGGCGTTTTTTCCCGATAACGCGGTGGAATATTTTGTCTCCTACTATGATTATTATCAGCCGGAGGCCTATGTGCCGCGCTCCGACACCTATATCGAAAAAGACGCCAGCATCAACGAGCAGATCGACCGCATGCGCCATGCGGCGACCCGGGCGGTGTTTGAGCGGGACGACGTGATCATCGTCGCCAGCGTGTCCTGCATTTACGGCATGGGCTCGCCGGAAACCTATCTCGAAATGACGATCCCGTTTGAGGTCGGCATGAGGGTTGATCAGCGCGACCTGCTGCGCCGGATGGTCGAACTGCAATATAAACGTAACGACAATTTCTTTCAGCGCGGCTGTTTCCGGGTCCGCGGCGACGTGATCGAGGTCTTCCCCGCCAGTTACGAGGACCGGGCGGTGCGGCTCGATTTCTTCGGTGATGAGCTGGAGGCGATTATCCTTTTTGACCCGCTGACGGGGGAAAAAATACAGAATGTCACCCAGACCAAGCTGTATGCCAACAGCCATTATGTCACCCCGGGGCCGACCCTGGAACAGGCCCAGAAAACCATCAGGGCCGAACTGGACTGGCGCCTGAAGGACCTTAATGAGCAGGGCAAGATTCTGGAAGCCGCGCGGCTTGAGCAGCGGACAAAGCTTGATCTTGAAATGATGGCGGCGACCGGCAGCTGCGCCGGGATCGAAAATTATTCCCGTCATCTGACCGGCCGGCCGCCGGGCAGCAATCCGCCGACATTATTTGAATATCTGCCGGACAATATGCTGCTGTTTGTCGATGAAAGCCATGTCAGCGTGCCCCAGGTCGGCGGCATGAGCCGCGGCGACTATGCCCGCAAAAGCACCCTGTCCGACTTTGGCTTCCGCCTGCCGTCCTGCATCGATAACCGGCCGCTGAAGTTTGAGGAATGGGACCGGCTCCGGCCGCAAAGCGTCTATGTCTCGGCGACGCCGGGAAACTGGGAACTGGAACAGACCGGCGGCGATTTTGTCGAGCAGGTGATCCGGCCGACCGGGCTGATTGATCCGCCCTGCGAAATCAAGCCGGTCGAAAGCCAGATCGATGACCTGCTGCATGAGGCGGCGGCGACGATCGCGCAAGGCTATCGGGTGCTGGTGACGACGCTGACCAAGCGCATGGCCGAGGATCTGACCGAATATCTCCATGAAAACGGCCTGAAAGTCCGCTATATGCATTCGGATATTGAAACGCTGGAGCGGATCGAGATTATCCGCGATCTCAGGCTCGGCACATTTGATATTCTGGTCGGCATCAATTTGTTGCGCGAAGGGCTCGATATTCCCGAGTGCGCGCTGGTGGCGATCCTTGATGCGGACAAGGAGGGATTTCTCAGGTCCGAAACCTCGTTGATCCAGACCATCGGCCGGGCGGCGCGCAATGTCGACGGCAAGGTGATTCTCTATGCCGACAAAATCACCCGCAGCATGAAGGCGGCGCTGGCGGAAACCGATCGGCGGCGGGAAAAGCAACTGGCCTATAACGAGGCCCATGGCATCACGCCGGAAAGCATCAAGAAATCCATCGGCGATATTATCGAAAGCGTCGCCGAGGGCGATCATGTGCTGGTGCCGCTGGATGAGGAGGGCGGCCATATGGTCGGCCATAACCTGAAGGCCTATATCGCCGACCTGGAAAAACAGATGCTGGAGGCGGCCGGCAACCTGGAGTTCGAGGAAGCGGCGCGGCTGCGCGATGAGGTCAAGCGACTGGAGGACCATGAACTGGGGCTTGATACGGGCCATCCGGTGGGCCGCCACCTCAAATCCGGCCGGCCGACCGGAAAATCTCCCGGAAGATCCACGGCCGGCCGGCCCGGCACCCGGCAATATCGCCGCAAAAGCAACAAACCGGCGAAACGGAATTTTTGAGGCCATTTTCCGCCAAGCCGGACGGGAGCCAAAATATTGAATTTTGACATTGATTTAAAATTCGCCACGTTATATAGCTTCGGCAGCGACTTTCTGGTAAATTTGAATGTCGTCCTTCAAATGACGGAATGTGGCGCAGCCTGGTAGCGCACTTCGCTGGGGGTGAAGGGGTCGCAGGTTCGAATCCTGTCATTCCGACCAAAAGAGAGACCGTTAACTCAATGAGTTGGCGGTCTTTTTTTTACCACCCTTGGTAGTTAAGGTTGCCTTGATCATCAGCCGGATTCTTTTGACCCAGAAAGATTCTAACGCCATGAAAAGCCCCTTTCTGTTCCCCCTTGGTGGCGGCGCAGCGGGACAAAACAGATAAAGGGACGCGGTGGGGGAGAGAGCCTTAACCGCATCCCTCATACGTCAGCTTGGATCAGGGGCTTCATTTTCAAGCAGTAACGCCAATTCCACTTTATAGGCGTGACGATAAAACCACAGCCAAAAACTGCCGAGCAATAATGTGCAAATTCCGTATGCCACATATTGCACAATGCCGCCAAGGGACAAATAGACAATCTCAAACAGGATAATGGCGATCTCTGAGGCAATAAAGGCGGAGGCAACGAACGCTCCGAAGATGGCCGAATATTGAATTTTCTTGCCGGTCGCGCTCATTCATGCTCTCCCGCTGATCAGAATGTTTCGGACGTCTGTGGGTTCAGATAATGCCGGCACTGGTGTTATATGCCGCGCATCCTGTTTTTCATTGGATGGTCGGGCGCGGCGCAGCGCGCTTTTGAGCGCCTTTTTTCTACGGTCACGAAGGTCTGTTATATTACGTAAGTTTCTCATTTGCATGCTCCGTCAGAGGGCCGAAGAAAGTGGTTTCCAGAGATTTTACAGAAACGTATCTTCGTTGCCATGGTGTGATAAAATCAATCGCCGACCGCTGGAAGTCACGCCCCGACAGGCTTCATCGAAGCCCGGGCGCGGCGCGCGGTCATTCTACTATGGTTTATGCAAAAAGGGGCGGCGGGGCCCGGGGGCGGGCTTTGTTTTGTGGAAAAAAGACATGCCGCGCGCACCGGCCGGAAGAGGGCCTGCCGGCGGGCAAGAGCGCGGCCGGATCGTCATTCCGGGGTTGAAGCGCGGCCCAAGGAAACAGGTGGTCCAGATCATTTTGTTCTGAATCATATCCTTTGTCCCCATTGTGAAGCCGGGGGACGACCTCGGCCGTTATATGGTTCTCAACAATCGGGCGATCTGCCGGCGTGACCGGGTAAAGGGCGTCACCAGAGGCGGGCGGCGGGGGGGCGGGGGCGCCGTTCAATGAAAAAGCTGCAATCAGGATCAAAACCAGCAGCGAAAAGAGGGTATTTGGCTTATTCATTGGTTTCCATCATAACCGCGACCAGATAATTTAAGAGCAGGCGATGTGAAACGTATAAAATGTGATGCGCTCCGCATATGCTGTCGATTATATTGGGTTCGCCGCTATTTTACCATATATAATATTGGTGCTTTTATCCGCTTTATCCGAGCGTCTTTATATGGGGCTCTTCTTCTCCACCGCAAGAAGTTTGGCCACGGGCCTGACCGTCCATCCCTGCAGGAACAGAGAGCACAGCACGACAATAAAGGCGATGTTGAAATAATTTCCCTCAAGGCCGAACATGACCGGAATAATGGCAAGATAAATCGGAATCGCCCCGCGCAAACCGACCCAGGAAATAAAAAGTTTTTCCCGCCAGGTGAATTTTTCAAAAGCGAGGCATATAAAGACCGCCGCAGGACGGGCGACAAAGATAAGCACCGCCGCAATAATGATGGCAATGGGAACATCCTGAATGAGCATGGTCGGCGTCACAAGAAGCCCGAGCACCAGAAGCATGCCCAGTTGAGAGAGCCACGCCAATCCGTCCATAAACTGCTGTACCAGTTTTTTTGCTTTATATTCATGATTGCCCAGCAGTAATCCCGCCAGATAAACGGCCAGAAACCCGCTCCCCTGCAGCAGGTTTGTTGCTCCGAAAATCAACAGGCCGCCGGCCAGTGCGAAAATGGGGTAAAGACCGGAGTCCAGTTCCAGGCGGTCAAAAAACCAGATAAGCGCTCTGCCCCCGGCATAGCCGAAAGCGGCGCCGATGCCCATTTGACGTATTAAATCGCCGCCGACCAAAAGAAACATATTGTCATTATTCTGGTTCAGCATCAATTGCACGAGCAGAAGCGTCAAAAAGATCGCCATGGGATCGTTGATGCCGGATTCAACCTCCAGCGTGCTTGACATCGGGGCCTCCAGCTTCACCCCCCGTTGACGCAGCAAGAGAAAGACCGCCGCCGCATCCGTCGATCCAACAATGGATCCAAATAATAAGGCCTGAAGGATGTCGACATGAAGGAAATACCAAATACCAAGGGCGGTTATCCCGGATGTGATCAGCACCCCGAGTGTCGCGAGCGAAAAGGCCGGGCGACAGGCTTGCTTGAAATTTTTCAGGGGGGTGTGGATACCGCCATCAAAAAGAATAACCGCCAGGGCCAGAGAACAGACAGAATAACTGAGGGACATGTTGTTAAACACAATACCTCCCGGTCCGTCTTCGCCAAACAGTACGCCGACCGCCAGGAAGGCGAGCAAGAGGGGTGCTCCGGTGCGGTTGGAGAAAATTCCTGCAAGAATACTCAGGCAGAGCAGTAAACCGCTAAAGAAGATGAATTGGTTGGTGAATTCCATTTAATCCGGCCAGACTTAAATTTTGGGTGTGATATGGTGCTTTTGAAACATATATTGATGATAAACGGATAAACAAGTGTATTTTAAAGATAATTCCCGGAAAAGATACAAAATCAGGCGTATTTTTGACCCGCGATATAACATAAGGAAAAGACATGACGGAGAACCTTGAAAAAACCATCGAGGTTACGCCTTAAGTTGATCTCCGGGGACCGGTTCAACCCGTAACCGCTGATATAAATCAATGAGCGGCTTTTTCCCGGGTGTTAGGGTCGCCCAAAAATAATATGCAAAAGCGATTATAATCAAAGGGAAGGCAGCTTCTGTCGAGGAGGAAATCATGGCGCATTCGCAGACATCGCCGCGGGAAAATGCCGCGCGCCCGGCCGCGGGCTGGTGGCATCATTGGGTGATGAAACCGCAGAACTGGTGGCTGCCGCTGTTTCTTGTCATGCTGACCGGCCTCGGGAGCCTGCTTTTTGTCGGCAGTTATACCTACAGGGACGCGCCGCCGCGGGTTGATTTTGTCACCCCGTCCGGCAAGGTGGCGGTCCGTGAAGCGGCGATCGTGCGCGGCCAGCTGGTTTTCCTCAGCAACGCTTTTATGGATTACGGCAGTATGTTTGGCGACGGCGCCGGCAGGGGACCGGATTTTACCGCCGATGCGCTGCATCGCATCTCTGAGGCGATGGTCGATTTTTATCTCCCGGCGTCGGACCGGCAGACCCCTTACGCCAGAGAGGCGGCGCAGGCGCGGGTTCAGAAGGAGCTCAAACAAAACCGTTATGACGCGGCGGCGGGTCAGATTACCCTGAGCGAGGGACAGGTCTTCGCCCTTCATCAATTGCGGACCCATTACCGCCAGTGGGTCAGGGCCGAGATCGCCCGGGTGCTGCCGGCGGTCGCCCGGCTCAGTGACCGGGAACTGAATGACCTGAGCGATTTTTTCTTCTGGGGCGCGTGGGTTTGCGTCACCCAGCGGCCGGGATATGATTATAGCTATACCAACAACTGGCCGTATGATGCGGCGGCGGGCAACGAACCGCCGAAACAGATTTTGTTGTGGAGCCTGGTCGCGATCCTCGGGCTGTTTGTCGGCCTGGGCGTGGTGCTGTTCCTCCATGGCCGCTTCGCCCAACTGGTTGGCTGGAAGGGCAAAAGCGCGCAGCCGGCCCCGCTGAGCATGACAGATGCGGCGGGCTTCACGCCGTCGGACCTGCAAAGATCCACCTATAAATTCTTTGTCGTCGCCGGGCTGCTGTTCCTGTTGCAGGTGTTCGCCGGGGTGATGACGGCGCATAATTTCCTCGGCCTCAATTATATTCTGGGCGTCAATGTCTCCGATTATTTTTCACTGGCGGCGGCGCGGGGCTGGCATTTGCAGTTGGCCCTGTTATGGGTTTCCGCCTGCTGGATCGGCGGCTCGATCTTCGTCCTTTCAACAGGAGCTGAAACCGTGCCGCGGGGACAGCTGCGTCTGGTCAATATTCTGTTCGGGCTGATGGTGGTCATAGTTGTCGGCAATCTGGCCGGCGTTTTACTGGGCCCGCTCGGCCTGCTGGGCGAGTGGTGGAATTTTTTGGGCAATCAGGGCTGGGAATTTGTCGAAATGGGCAAATTGTGGCAAGGGCTGCTGATGGGGATCTTCCTGCTGTGGGCGGCGATATTATGGCGGCAGGTGCGCCTTGTCTGGCGCCGTGACCGGCCGTGGGCCCTGCCCAACTGGCTGCTCTATTGTGTGATCGCGGTCTCGGTGCTGTTTATCTCCGGCTTTGTCGCCCGGCCGGAAACCAATTTCGCCATCGCCGATTTCTGGCGCTGGGCGGTGGTTCATATGTGGGTGGAAGCCTTCTTCGAGGTCTTTGCGACGATTCTGGTGGCCTATTTCATGTATCTGATGGGCTTCGTCAGTTCCCAGGGCGCGGCGCGGGTGGTCTATATTGCGACGTTGCTGTTTCTCGGCTCCGGTCTGCTCGGGTTGAGCCATAATTTCTACTGGAACGCCAAACCGGTCGCCACCCTGGCGGTCGGCAGCGTCTTTTCGACCCTGCAGGTGGTGCCGCTCATTCTGCTGACGCTGGAAGCCTGGCAGTTTCGCAAGTTACCCTCTGAAGCCCTTGCCCGGGCGGGGGTGCCGCGACAGGCGCGGCCCCAGCAATTCGCCCAGTCCTCGGCGTTCCTGTTCCTGCTCGGGGTGAATTTCTGGAATTTTCTCGGCGCCGGGGTCTTCGGCTTTCTGATTAACCTGCCGATCATCAACTATTATGAACATGGCACCTATCTGACCGTCAATCACGGCCATGCGGCCTTTATGGGGGTCTATGGCAACCTGTCGCTGGCGACGGTGATTTTCTGTTCGCGCTATCTGGTGCGGGCCGGGGTCTGGAATGACGCCCTGTTCAAGCGTATTTTCTGGAGCCTCAACCTCGGGCTGGCGCTGATGTTGCTGCTCGATCTGTTTCCGGTCGGCTTTCACCAGTTCGCCACCGTGATGGAAAAGGGCTTCTGGTACGCCCGGGCCGAGACCTATATCCAGGGGTCAACCTTCCAGATCCTGACCTGGGCGCGGATTGTCGGCGGGCTGCTCTTTGTCTTTGGCGGCGTGATCCCGCTGGTCAGCTTCCTGGTCCGGGGCTGGTTCCAGCGCGTCCGCGCGTCTGATCCGCAACCGGCTGGGGACGGGAAAACTGTCGAGATTACGCCTTAACTTGATCTGCGGGCGCCGGTCAAGCCGGATTGCTGAAAATCATCATATAGACGATGATGCTGATGGCGATCGGGGCGATATATTTCATGCTGATCTGCCACAGGGTGAATTCCGGGCTGCCGAGGGGATAGCTGATCTGCTCACTGATCATCTTGCGCGACATGGCCCAGCCGGTGAATAACGCCAGCATCAGCGCATTGACCGGCAACATGATGTTGGCGACAATGAAATCCATGACGCCGAACAGGTTCTTGTCAGCGAAGGGCGCGAGGAAACTCAGGGGCTTCACGTCTTTCAGGATATTGAAGGATAATAACATCACGACACCGATCGCCCAGGCGCCAATTCCCATGACCCATGACATGAGAAGCCGGGATTTTCCCTTGTCCTCAAACCAGGCGATGACCGGTTCGAGCATGGCGAGGGACGAAGTGAAGGCGGCGAAACTGAGCAGCAGGAAAAACAGGCCGCCAAAGAGGATGCCGCCGTTCATCTGGCCAAAGGCGATCGGCAGGGTGGCGAAAATCAGCCCGGGGCCTTCGCCGGGCGTCAGGTTATATTGAAAGACAATCGGGAAGATCATGAAACCGGCGAGCAGGGCGACCAGCGTATCGGCCAGCGCGATAATCGCCGCCGCTTTGGGCAGGCTGACATTGTCGGGAAGATAGGCCCCGTAAGTGATCAGCGCGCCAACGCCGATCGCCAGCGAAAAAAGCGCCTGGCCAAGAGCCATCAGCACGGTCTGGGCGCTAATCTTGGAAAAATCGGGGCTGAACAGAAAGGACAGGGCCTCAAGGCCGTTGCCGGTGAACATGGCGTATGCCGACAAAATCATCAGAATGATAAACAGGCCCGGCATCATGATCTTTACCGTCGATTCCAGCCCGGCCTTGACCCCGAGGGAGACGATAACGATGACCGAAACCATATAGACGCTGTGCCAGAGGGCCAGGCGCGGCCAGCTGTCCTGGAGCCCCTGGAACAATGCGCCGGATCCGGCGCCGTCAAGGCCGGTGAAGCGGCCGGTGATCGCCTTGACGATATAATCCAGCGACCAGCCGGCGACGACGCTGTAATAGGTCAGCCCCATGATCGGCACCAGAATGCTGAGCCAGCCGATGATCTGCCAGAAAGGATGATGGCCCCGCCGGACCATCCGGGTCATGGTGCCGATGGCGCTCATCTTGCCCGCCCGCCCGAGGGCGAGTTCCGACATGACCAGCGGAATGCCGAGAATGACGACGAACCCGATATAGATCAGGACGAAGGCGCCGCCGCCGTTCTCGCCGGCGATATAGGGAAACCGCCACAGGTTGCCGAGGCCGACCGCCGCCCCGATAGAGGCCATGAGAAAGGCGGACCGTGATGTCCATTTAACGTGATGGGTCGAGGTGTCGGTCATTGGAAACATCCCTTTATTGATTATTTGTTTATTTTGCGCCTGTTGCGGGCGGGTCGTGCTCTTCCCTTGACCTCGACCGGACCACCGCCGCCTGTCTGTTGCAAAATGAAAGATACATGGATCGGGGCGTTTGCCCAATAAAATTTTATATTTTAGGTCGTCAACGCATAAATATGATGCCATTCTGTCGGAAAATAACCGCAACAGAGGCGAAATATGACCGCGGATATTGTTATTTCACAGGGAATTCATTTCCATTCGGCCTGCGCCCTGGTGCGGGCGCGGGCGCGGGACTGCCTGGCCTTTGTCCGGGAGGGGCGGAGAATGTCGCAATGGCTGGTTGATCAGCCGGAGGTGACGCCGCTGGGCGATCATCTGTTCGCTATCGAATATTCCGCGAGGCTGTTCGTCAGGGTGGCGCCGGAAAACGACAATACGATCTATTTCCATGTCGGCGCCGACCCGGGTCGTCTGCAAAAGCGCATCCTGATCGCCATATATGAGGCCCCGGAAAACAACGGCGCGGCCGGCGGCTGTCTGGTCAACCTGATGGGCTGGCGCATGGACGACATGACCGGCCGGCGCTGGCGTGATCTCTGCATGCGCCATGAAAAGGAAATCAAAACCCTCCGGCAGCTTCTGGAGCAACCCGGTTGAAAGACCGGACCCCATGGATTTGCCGCCGCTGGTTCTGTGGCGCGCCCGAAACCCTGAAGAGGACGCCTCCCGGCGGATTGGGGGGCAGAAAAAATGGAGAAAATTGCCGGGCGAAGGGCGAAAAGCGCTGTAAAATTCCTTGACAAAAACATACATATGTCTATGGTCTTGACAATTGTTGCGGGCGTTTTTTTAAGGAGAAAACACTCGCCGGGCAGGCCGTTTTATAAAAGGATAGTCTTTTCAAAAAAACAGTTTGCAGATCAGGCAATGACACCAATATAGCTTTTTTGCGTCGAAACTATCTTTGCACGGAAGAAAGTCATTATGCCTCCAAAGAAGGGGCGCCGTAATTTTTAAGTCAGATTGCATGTGCGTTTCGTTACGATCCAGTCGGCGGATAAGCCGGAGAAATAGCAAGGCTGTTGCGTAAGACAGGATGATTTTCTCGGGAAACATGCAATTCTTATAAAGGAATTTTGGGTGCCTTCTGTGAAAAATGTCCTGTATGGTTTTTCCGTATTCCCCTGAGTTTCCTATTATGATACCTAAGACGGCGGCGCAGGCGGCACCGTAAGGTCCTGGTCGTAATTATCGAGGATAGACATATCCGGAATTGGTCGCCAAAAGCCGGAAACAGAAAAACATTACGTTGTAATGATTATGAAATGGGAAGAAATAATGGTTAAAAACACCTCTCGTAAACTCTCGCTTATTTTATCCGCATCTGCGATGGCCCTGACGGCGAGCCTGAGCCATGCCGTGGCGGCAGACGAACTGGTCCTGGAAGAAATTGTGGTGACCGCGCAAAAACGCAGCCAAAGCCTGCAGGATGTGCCGTCATCGGTGGCGACGCTCGCCGGTGAAAAGATGGATGTTCTGAAATCCGGCGGCGCCGATATCAGGTTCCTGTCGGCCCGCGTGCCGAGCCTCTATATCGAATCCTCCTTCGGCCGCGCGTTTCCGCGTTTTTACATGCGCGGCCTGGGCAATTCCGACTTTGACCTGAATGCGTCGCAGCCCGTCTCCCTGGTCTATGACGACGTCGTGCTGGAAAACCCGTTGTTAAAGGGTTATCCGGTCTTTGACCTTGACCGGATCGAAGTGCTGCGCGGACCGCAGGGCACCCTGTTCGGCCGCAATACGCCGGCCGGGATCGTGAAATTTGAATCAAAGAAACCGTCTCAGGAAACCGAAGGCTATGTTCGGGCGTCCTACGGCCGCTTTAATGCGGTTGAACTTGAAGGGGCCGCCGGCGGCGCCCTGGTCGAAGACAAGCTGGCGGCGCGCGTTTCGGCGATTTATCAGCGTCAGGACGATTATGTCGACAATATCAAAACCTCTGACAGCGAAGATCTGGAGGAATTTGTCGAAGTGGCGGCGCGGGCGCAGTTATTGTTCACGCCCAATGAGGATTTTGACGCCCTGTTGAATTTCCATCTGCGCAGTCTGGACGGCACCGCGCGGGTTTTCCGGGCCAATATCATCAATCCGGGGACTGGCGGCATCGTGGCTGATTTTGACCGGGACAAGGTCGCCCAGGACGGCAAGAACCTTCAGGAACTGGATGAATACGGCTTTATCGCCAAATTCAATTATGATTTTGGAAAAGTGACGCTGACTTCCGTGACGTCTTATGAGCATCTGTCCTCGGATAGCCGGGCTGATGTGGACGGCGGGTTTGGCGCAGCTTTCCTCGGCAATAATGAGCCGGGCTTCATTCCGTTCGACGCCGAGACCCAGGACTCCATCCCGAAACTCGATCAGTGGACCCAGGAAGTCCGCCTCGCCAGCAATGACTGGGAGAGGGTTAATTTCCAGGTCGGCATGTTCTATTTCAATGAGGACCTGTTTATCGAAAGCACCAATTTCGCCAGCCTGTTCGGCGGCGGCGTCAATGGTTTCGCCAAACAGGAACAGCATACCGAAGCCTGGGCCGTCTTCGGCAATGTGGATGTCAATGTCAGCGATGACTTTGTCCTGACGGTCGGCCTGCGCTATTCCGATGACCAGAAGGATTTCACGGCGGAGCGGACCATGCATCCGCTGTCCTTCCTGCCGGGGGTTGAAGATCAACTGGGGCCGATCACGGTCAACCCCAGGGACGATGTCCTGAGCTGGGACGTCAGCGGTAATTATACCGTCAACGAGGATATGAATCTTTACGCCCGCGTCGCGAAAAGTTTCCGCGCGCCCAGCATTCAGGGCCGGGTGCTGTTTGGCGATATTGTGACCATCGGCGATACCGAAACCATCCATTCCTTTGAAGTGGGCATGAAATCGACCCTGCTGGAAAACCGGGCGCGGCTGAATCTGTCGGCGTTCTATTATAATATTGATGACCAGCAGTTGACCGCCGTTGGCGGCGCGACCAACTTTAACCAGCTGGTGAACGCCGACAAGACCGTGGGCTACGGTTTCGAGGCCGATGTCGAGGTGCTGGTGGCGGAAAATTTCGGCGTGACAATGGGCCTGAGCTATAACGATACGGAAATTCAGGACGAAAATCTGTTTATCGTGCCCGGCGCCGCGTCATCGGTCGCCGTTCTGGACGCCTTTGGCAATGTGACCAATAAGGTGTCGATTGACGGCAATGTTCTGCCCAATTCGCCGAAATGGATTGCCAACTTTACCGCGCGCTATGCGATTCCGGTGGCCAATGACGGCGAGTTCTTCATCTATACCGACTGGGCCTATCGTTCGCATGTCAATTTCTTCCTGTATAATTCCGAG
The DNA here is from genome assembly GCA_048266545.1 of Paremcibacter sp. Taxonomy (GTDB): domain Bacteria; phylum Pseudomonadota; class Alphaproteobacteria; order Sphingomonadales; family Emcibacteraceae; genus Paremcibacter. Next base: position 35,831 of record JBLWZH010000026.1, read on the forward strand.
GAATACAGCAGTGACAAGCTGCTCGAAGGCGGTCTGAAGGTCGGCTATTCCGGCAATGACAATCAGTATGAAATCTCCGCTTACGTGCGCAATATCACCGGTGAGGAAGTCCTGACCGGCGGCATCGATTTCAACAATCTGACCGGCTTTATCAACCAGCCGCGCCGGTGGGGCATTGAAGCCAGATATAATTTCTGAGGTCTGATATTTTGTTTATCCGAGGAAAGTCCCCGTTCGCGGGGGCTTTCATCTTTTGAAAAAGCTATATAGTATCTGTCACGGACAAATGTAAGGACAGGCAGGCGGATGACGCGACGGCGCTCTTATACCTCTTCCCACTGGGGGGCTTATGAAGTGATTGTTGAAAACGGCAAAGTCTCCGGCCTCAAGGCTTTCAAGGATGATCCCCTGCCGTCGGATATTGGTCATAACCTGCCGGATGTGCTGGAAAGCGAGCTGAGAATTTCCCAGCCGATGGTCCGGGAAGGCTGGCTGAAACACGGCCCGCGCCGCAAGGAAAACAACCGGGGGCGGGAGCCTTTCATTCCCGTAAGCTGGGACCAGGCGCTTGAGCTTGTCGCCGGTGAGATAAGCCGCGTTTCCGGGACCCATGGCAATCAGGCGATATTCGGCGGCTCCTACGGCTGGGCCAGTGCCGGCCGCTTCCATCATTCGCAAAGTCAGTTGCACCGTTTTCTCAATCTCGCCGGGGGCTATACATCCTCGGTCAATACCTACAGCAGCGCCGCCGGCGAGGTGATCGTGCCCCATGTTTTGGGCCACAGTTTTTATCAGGCGGAATTTCAGGCGACCACCTGGGACGTTCTGGCGGACCATTGCGAGGTCATGCTGCTGATCGGCGGCATGGCGTTCAAAAACAGCCAGGTCCATCCCGGCGGCATCAGCCGCCATACGGCGCCGGGCTGGATGGAGAAATGCCGGGCCCGGGGCTGCGAATTTATCAATGTCAGCCCCTTAAGGTCCGATGCGGACCGGTCGCTGGATGCGGACTGGCTGCCGCTCAATCCCAATACGGATACCGCCCTGATGATCGGCGTCGCCCACAGCCTGTATCAGGCGGGTTTGCATGACAGGGCCTATCTTGAAAAATATTGCGCCGGGTTTGACCGTTTCCGGGACTATCTGACGGGGACGACGGACGGCGTGGTGAAGGATGCGGCGTGGGCGGCTGAAATCACCGGCATCGAGGCCGGGGAAATTCAGACGCTGGCCCGGCGGCTTGCCGGCAAGAGATGCTTTATTTCCCTCAGCCTGTCGGTGCAGCGTGCGGACCACGGCGAGCAGACCTACTGGATGGCGATCACCCTGGCGGCCATGCTGGGCCAGATCGGCAAGCCGGGCGGCGGGGTCGGCTTTGGCAACGGTGCCCTCGGCGGGGTCAGCAGCCCGCGTTTTCCCTTCAAGGGCCCCACCTTGCCCCAGGGCGAGAATCCGGTGGATCATTTTATCCCGGTGGCGCGCCTGACCGATATGCTGCTGGGGCCGGGAGAAGACTTTGACTATAACGGCCGGCGCTATCAATATCCGGATACGCGGCTGGTCTATTGGTGCGGCGGCAATCCCTTTCATCATCAGATGGACCTCAACCGGCTGGTTCGGGGCTGGCAGATGCCGGAAACGGTCATCGTCAATGAGATATGGTGGAATGCGCTCGCCCGGCACGGCGATATTATCCTGCCGGCGACCACATCGCTGGAGCGCAATGATATTGGTTTCGCCGCGTCCGATCAAAATATCTTCGCCATGAAACAGGCGGTGGCCCCGGTCGGCGGGGCGCGCAATGACTTTGATATATTCTCAGGCATCGCCGATAAAATGGGCCTGGGGCAGGCTTTTACCGAAGGGCTGGACGAACAGGGCTGGCTGCGACGCCTCTACGGCGAATTTCAGGCGGGCGCCCGGGCCGAGGGGGTGATGGCGCCGGAATTTGATGAATTCTGGCGGCAGGGCTATATCACCTTGCAGGGGCCGGAAGAAGCGGGACGCTATGCCGGCAAGAATTATCTCGGCGACTTTATCGCGGCGCCGGATCAAAATCCGCTCGGCACGCCGTCGGGGAGGATCGAGATATTCTCCGAAACCATCGCCGGCTTCCACTATGCCGACTGTGCGGGCCATCCCCGCTGGTATGAGCCTTATGAATGGCTCGGTCAGAAAGACGCAAACAGCTATCCGCTGCATCTGCTGTCGAACCAGCCGAAATCAAAGCTCCACAGTCAGCTGGACCATGGCAAGGTCAGCCGGGCCGATAAAATCAAGGGCCGGGCGCCGGCGCGCCTCAATCCGGACGACGCCGGGCGGCGCAACATCAGGGACGGCGATGTCATTCGCCTGTTCAATGACCGGGGCGCCTGTTTCGCCGCCGCTGTGCTGAGCGATGACGTGCGGCCCGGTGTGGTGCAATTGTCGACCGGGGCCTGGTTTGATCCGATGTACGGCAATCATCCTCTGGGGGCCGACCGCCACGGCAACCCCAATATCCTGACCCGGGACCAGGGAACCTCGCGCCTCGCCCAGGGGCCGACGGCGCATACGACCCTGGTCGATGCGGAATGGGTCGGCGACGCGGCGCCGGCGGTGGAAATTTTCACCCCGCCCCGGATCATAGGACATAAAAAATAAAACAGGGAAACATGACGCAATGGTAATGATACAGCCGCTTTTGGGGATTTTGGTGTTTGTTGGCCTGGCCTGGCTTCTGTCGGAAGACCGCCGGGCCGTGTTGTGGAAATATGTCGTCCTTGGCCTCGGCATTCAGCTCGCGCTGGCGCTTGTTCTGACCTATGTTCCCGCCATTCAGGACTTTTTCGCCCTGCTGACCGACGGTATCCGGGCGCTGGACGCGGCGACCCGGCAGGGGACAAGCTTTGTTTTCGGCTATATCGGCGGCGGCGCGTCGCCTTTCGAGGCGACCGGGGAAGGCTCGACGTTCATTCTGGCCTTCCAGTCGCTGCCCCTGATTCTGGTGATCGGCGCCCTGTCCGCGGTCCTGTGGCATTGGAAAGTGCTGATCTATCTGGTGCGCGGCGCCGCCTGGCTGGTGGTCAAGGCCTTTCGGGTCGGCGGCGCGGTCGGCGTCTCCTCCGGGGCCAATATTTTCATGGGCATGGTCGAATCGCCGCTGCTGATCAAGCCGTTCCTGCCAACGCTGACCCGCAGTGAGTTATTCGCCGTTATGGCCTGTGGCATGGCGACGATTTCCGGCACGATGATGGTGCTGTACGGCTCCATCCTCGATCCGCATATGCCGGGGGCGTTTGGCCATCTGCTGATCGCCTCGGTGATCAATGCGCCGGCGGCGCTGATGCTGGCCAAGGTCATTGTGCCCGACGATCATGTCACCGGCGCCGACCAGATCAGCTTGAAAAGCAGTTACGGCAGCACCCTGGACGCCATTACCTCGGGCACCGCCGATGCGGTCAGGCTGCTGGCCAATATCATTGCCCTGCTGGTGGTTTTCATCGCCCTGATCGCCCTGATTGATTCGGCGTTGTCGCTGATCCCGGCGGACAACGGCCCGTGGACCCTGCGCGGGATGCTCGGGACCGTCATGGCGCCGGTCGCCTGGCTGGTCGGCGTGCCGTGGAGCGAGGCCGCCGCCGCCGGGGGACTGATGGGCACCAAGATCATCTCCACCGAATTCATCGCCTATCTGGATTTGATCAATCTGCCGGCGGAGGCGTTGAGCGACCGGTCGCGCTTTCTGATGACCTACGCCCTGTGCAGCTTCGCCAATTTCGTCAGCCTGGCGATCATTATCGGCGGGTTGAGCGTTATGGCGCCGGAGCGGTCAAAGGAAGTGATCAGCCTGGGCTTTCGCTCTTTGATCGCCGGCGTTTTCGCCGGTAATATTACCGCCTGCATGATGGGGCTGATTACAGCTCTGTAAATATAACGGAACAGGGATAGGACAGGCCATGGCGCGCGAAAAAATTAATGAAGACCTGATTCTCAAGGCGGCGACCCTCTATTACAGCCACGGGTTGACCCAGGAAAAAATCGCCAGAAAGATGGGATTTTCCCGGCCGAGCGTCGTGCGGATGCTGAAACAGGCGCGTGACCTCGGCATGGTGGAAATCCGCATCACCCGCGAATTGCCGAAGACGGTCCAGTTGGAAACCCGCATTGAAACGATCCTGCAGGACAGCAACCTCAGGGAAGTGATCGTGGTCGAGAGTCATGACGATGAGCCGCAACAGGCTGTCGCCCGGCGCGCCGCGGAATATCTGGCGCAGAAACTGACGGTGAAGGACATTCTGGGAATCGGCTGGAGCAGCACGCTGATGAATGTGCCGGATTATCTCTGGCCCCGGGCGGCCCAGCCGCAGCGGGTCGTCCAGCTCGGCGGCTATGTCGGGGGCATTTCCTCGGCCAACGCCCAGGATATTACCCAGCGCATCGGTCATATCCTTAATGTGCCGGTGGAGCCCCTGCCGGCGCCGGTGATCCTCAAAAGCCGGGAAGTCCGGGACAGCCTGCTGGAGGACCCCAGCATTAAGAACACCCTTGCCTGGGTCGGCAAATGCACGATCGGCCTTGTGGGCATTGGTGACGTATCGGCGGAATCGACCCTGGTCAAGGCGGGCTATATTACCGCAGAAGAACGCCGGTTGATCACGGAGGCCGGGGCGGTCGGCGATATTCAGTCTCATCACTATAATATCGAGGGCCGGGAAATCACGACTCCGTGGCAGGACCGGATGATTTCGGTCGATCTTGACCAGTTGACCCGGATGGAAAACCTGGTCGGCGCGGCGGCGGGAGCAAGCAAGGCCCGGTCGCTGCTCGGCGCCATCCGCAGTGATATTCTGAATACCGTCATTATTGACATGCCGCTGGCCAGGGCGCTGCTCAAACTGATCAGATAGCGGGCTATGGGCCGGAAACAGGCCGGTTATTCAGCAAAATTCTTGACTTTTTGTGACAAATGTTATATAAGTGAACATATGTAAACTAAAGTGAAGGATGGAAAATTGGCGCAGGCAGGGCGACCCCCCGTTACGCAGTTTGACCCGGGGCAGTATCAGGAAGCTTGCGACGCGATCCGCAAGCTGTGCGACATCCGCCCGAAAATCGGTCTGGTTCTGGGCTCCGGCCTGGGCGATATGGCCGGCCTGATGACGGAAGCCGTTGCGATTCCCTACGCCGATCTGCCCCATTTTCCGACCTCCACCGCCCCGAGCCACGCCGGCAGGCTTCATATGGGTTATCTGTTCGGCCAGCCCGCCGTCATCATGCAGGGCCGGATTCATACCTATGAGGGCTACAGCCCGCAGCAGGCGACATTTCCCATACGGGTCATGCAGATGCTGGGCGTCGAAAGCCTGATCCTGACCAACGCCGCGGGCGGGGTCAACAAATCCTTCAGGGTCGGGGACCTGATGGTGATTGACGATCATATTGATCTGGCGGGCATGACCGGCCTCGACCCGACCCGCGGGCCGCAGGATCCGGCGCTCGGCCCCCGTTTTACGCCGCTCAACCAGGCCTATCACCGGCCGTTTATCGAAAAAGCGCAAAAACTGGCGGCGGCGCGGGGCGTTGATCTGCACCGCGGGGTTTACAGCTTTCTGGTCGGGCCGTCTTTTGAAACACCGGCCGAAATCCGCATGCTGGGCCGGCTCGGGGTCGATGCGGTCGGCATGTCGACCGTGCCCGAAGTGATTGTCGCCCGGAACGCAGGGATCAGGGTGCTGGCGTTCAGCGCCATTACCAATCTGGCGATTGATGATCCGGCGGCGGCGGCGATCACCACCGAGGAAGAGGTCTGGGAGAATATCCAGCTGGCCCTGCCCAAAATGCACGGGCTGCTCGAGGACTTTATCAGGACGTATGAGGTATAGCCGATGGCGACATTTCGCAGCATAGAATGGCTTGAGGATCAAAAGGCGCTGCGCCTGCTGGACCAGCGCAAGATTCCGGCGGAAATTTCCTATCTGACATTCACCTCGGCCGAGGAGATCGCCCGGGCGATCCGGGAAATGGTGGTGCGCGGCGCGCCGGCCATCGGCGTGGCGGCGGCTTACGGCCTTGCGGTGACGGCGTGGCAGAGCAAGGCGGCCCTGTTGTCGGAAGTCGAGGCCGAGGTGGCGGCGGCGGAACGGCTGTTAAGGGCGTCCCGGCCGACGGCGGTTAACCTGTTCTGGGCCATGGACCGGATGGCGGAGCATATCCGCTCATCGGCGCCGGCGACGATCGGGGAATATCGCGAGGCCCTGGTCAGCGGCGCCCATGACCTGGCGCTGAAGGATATTGAGGTTAACAAGGCCATCGGCGATGTGGCGATGGCGCTGATCCCGGCGGAGGTCACGGTCATTCATCACTGCAACACCGGCGGCATCGCCACGGTGGATTACGGCACCGCGCTCGGCATCATCCGCATCGCCCATGAAGCGGGGCGCAAGGTCCATGTCTATGTGGATGAGACCCGGCCCCGCCTGCAGGGCGCGCGCCTGACCTCATGGGAGCTGGATCAATTGGGCATTCCGCATCAGATTATCGTCGACGGCGCATCGGGGATGGTGATGAAAAACAAAAAAGTCGACATGTGCATCGTCGGCTGTGACCGGGTGGCCGCGAACGGCGATATCGCCAACAAGATCGGCACCTATAATCTGGCGATCGTGGCGAAGGAACATAATGTGCCTTTTTATGTTGCGGCGCCGACCTCGACCATCGACCTCGCCATGGCGTCCGGCGACCTGATCGAGATCGAGGAACGGGATCATGAAGAAATCACCGTGATTGAAGGAACGCGGGTGGCGCCCGAAGGCGCCCGGGTGTTCAACCCGGCCTTTGACATAACCCCCGCCCGTCTCATCACCGGCATCATTACCGAAAAGGGTATTGTCCGGCCGCCTTTGGCGGAAAATCTGAAGAAATTGTTTCAAGGGTAAAGCAAGTGAGTCTCCAATGAGTGAACAGGGTCTGTCAAATATATCATGGATCGAGCAGGCGCAGGCAACGGCCGACGCCATCCGGCGGCGGGGTTTTGATTATGTCATGCGCAACAATGGCGGCTACCTCAGCCAGATCTGCTCGGCGGCGGAAATTTTCGCCTTTCTCTACCAGCGGGCGATGACTCTGGGGCCGAGCGCCGCGCCGATGATCCCGGCGGCCTTTGCCGGCCCGCCGGGCAGGGGCAACAAGGCCTATGTCAGCGGCGGACTTTATAACGGCGCGCCGGCGCCGGCCCGGGACCGCTTTATTTTTTCCCCGGCCCATTACGGCCTGGTGCGTTTTCTCGCCCTGATTCAGGACGGGCGCAAGACGGCGGGGGGGCTGGGGG
>JBLWZH010000027.1:0-39733 GCA_048266545.1 Paremcibacter sp.
TGATGTTTTCGAATATAACGCTTGCAGATATATCCGGGCGACGGTTCAAGGTCAGCTATCGCCTCAGCTGCGTCGCCCGCGAGGCTGCGGAACTGGCCCGCCATATCTGCGTCGAGCAGACCGTTGAATTTCCGGCGGACCTGATCGGTGACAATGACATCCGCCGTCATGTCATGGGCCGTCTTGAAAGCCTTGAACCGTCGGCGGACTGGCGAAGTTTCCGGGCGATCATATCCTATGCGGTGGAAATCACCGGTTTCAGCCTGCCGCAGACGATGAATGTGATCTTTGGCAATATCAGCCTGATGCCTGGCGTGAAAGTCGAGCGGATTGACTTTCCGGATGACTTCCTCGCTCGCTTCCGGGGGCCGCGCTTCGGGCTTAAGGGGCTGCGGGAGATGAGCGGCGGAGAGGACCGGCCGCTCTATTGTTCGGCGCTCAAACCGATGGGCCTGTCGGCGGCGCAGCTCGCGGAACAGGCTTACGGCCTGGCGATGGGCGGCATTGATTTTATCAAGGATGATCACGGCCTGGCGGATCAGCCCTTCGCCCCGTTCCGGGACCGGGTCATGCGCTGTGTCGAGCAGGTTTTCCGGGCCAACCAGAAGACCGGCGGCCGCAGCCGTTATGTGGCGAGCCTCAATCTGCCGGCGGAGGAAATTGTCGAGCAGGCGGTCTGGGCTAAAGGTCAGGGGGTCGGCGGCCTGCTGGTTTCGCCGGGAATTGTCGGATTTGATATGATGCGTCGCCTTGCCGATGACGAGCGGATCGGACTGCCCATATTGTGCCATCCGGCCCATCTTGGCGGTTATGTCACCCATCCCGACAGCGGCATATCCTTTTACGCCCTGTTCGGGCAAGTGGCGCGGATCGCCGGGGCAGACGCCAGCATCTATCCCAATTTTGGCGGACGTTTTTCCTTCAGCAAGGCCCAGTGCCGGGAGATTATCGCCGGCTGTATGGAGCCGATGGGGCCGATCAAACCCATTTTGGGCGCCCCCGGCGGCGGGATGAATTTTTCCAATGTGCCGGATATGGTCGAGGCTTACGGCCGCGACATCATGTTCCTGATCGGCGGCGCCCTGCACCGGGGTGCTGACCCGCTGGCGGAAAACTGCCGCAAACTGCGGCGGCTCGTGGCCCGGGAACTGGGCGATGAGGCTGGTTTTTAATTTTCCAGGTCGACATTGCTCGTCTTGATTTCGATGCCGTTTCGCTTCAACCCGCGCAGCCATGATTTCGCCTCGGCAATGTCATGGGGCGCGGTCTGGACGCCGGTTTTGAGACGGCCTTGACGGAGGGCGCCCACCGCTTCGGCGACGGTCAGGGAAACACAGCGCGCCATGGCGGATCGCCAGCCGGATCCCGTCTGATCGAGGGACAGGGCGCCATGCCATTTCGGCGCTGCGTCGCCGGTCGTTTTGTCTGTTGCCGTCAGCGCCACATGAAGCACCACCCGATCCTTTTCCCCCGCGGCGTAGGGATGTTCCCGCCACAGGCGGTCCGACAGGCTTTTCAGTTCCGCCATATCGGCCTTTTCGATGGTCGAAAAAATATCCTTCCAGGCGTCCTTCCAGCCCGAAAGCCGAAGGGTCCCGCGGACAAAGGTCCGCAGACCGCTTTCGCCGTCGAGGCCGTATTCCGCAATATAGGGCAGGCTGTTGCGGTTGGGATAGACTTCAAATTCCTCGCCTTCGATGGCCAGCCGGTCCACTTCATTCCACGCCCGCTCGACCGCATGCTGCCGCCCGTCCCTGATCATCAGCGCCGGATTTTTCAGCGCCGTCAGCACGCCGAGCGGCGTCCAGCTGAATTTATAGGTGAAGGGGGTTTTCTCCACCGGGACGCCGCCGCAATAGGAAATGAAATCAAGGGTATGGCCTTGTCCCAATATCCCCGCCCGCCGGGCCGCGTCGACCAGAATATGAGTCAGCAGATGATCAATGCCCGGATCAAGCCCGACTTCATTGACCACGGAAAGACCCTTTTGCCGCGCTTCATCGTCGAGGGCGGTCATCTCGTCCGACAGATAGCTTGAGGTCACCATATGGCAATTTTCGGCCAGGGCCAGCCGCGCGACCTGAACATGGAAGCTCGCCGGCAGCATGGAGACGATAATATCGCCGGGCTTCAAGGCAGCGCAGAAAGCGGCGCGGGATGTTTCGTCATTGAGGTCGAGACGGCGGACGAAAATCTCCGCCGGCGGCTGAAGATGCTGCCGCAGGCTGTCGGCTCGCTCGCTGCTCATGTCCCAGACCGTCACCCGCCGCCATTTGTTGGCGAGGGCGACGATGCCCGGACCGGAAGAAAGACCGGCGCCGATCCAGTGAATGGCGGGCTGTTGGGCTGTTGGCTGTGACGGCATGGATCTATCCCTTTGTATTTTATACGTATATTTTGGAATTTAATGTTTCAGGCGCGCTTCTTTGTGCGTTTCGGTGCGCCATTTTCCATGGCGCGCACGGCCTTGTCAAAGCTTTTCCCTGCGGCGCGCCACACCGGATCCCGATCCCGGTCGTTCAGGGTTTTGAGATAAGGCAGCAATTGCCCGGCGAAATCCGCGCTGCTTTCCCGCGGGATCAGGGAGGGCAGATTGTCAATGGCGATGACATCGACGCTCTTGTCCCGGCCCTCGACCGTGATATAGGGATTGTCCCAGGTGGTTGTCTCATGATAGAGGGGGATCGGGTTGAAGGAACTGAAGGGATCGCAGGAGACATCCGCGACCACCGACAGCCGCGCCGCCGGCGTCAGGTCCTCCGTGCGCAGGAACGCCGGAACATCCTCCAGAATGAAGGCGCAATTGATCAGTATGTCATGGTCGAGCAGGGCCGCCCGGTCGATCTTGCGGGTCTGGTCCCGCCCCCAGCAGGTGATGACGGCGTCATGCTGCTGCAGAATCTCCAGCGCCCCCCTGCCGCAGCGGCCGCTGGCCCCGATCACCAGCACCCTGGGTTTGGCTCTGTGGCGGATGGCGGCCGCGGTTTCCGCTTTGTGGATCGTGTCATTCAGTTGATCGGCGTCGGCGAAGGGCTGCAGGCCGTGGTCAAGGTAGCGGGCTTGGCCGGACTGGAGGTCATGCCAGTGGATCAGGGCCAGCGCCGCGCCCATATAACCGGCCCAATAGCCAAAGGCGACAACCCGCGCGCCGTCTTCCTGAACCATATATTCAATATCGAGCAGATCGCCGCCGCCGGCGGTAAAGCGCGACAGCAGGTCCCGCCAGCCGCTTTGCGCCTTATAGGCATGGGCGAAATAGATGTGGGTATTTTTCAGCAGGGCCGGGCGGGGCGGAAGTTCCTTCAGGCCAAGGATGATGGCGTCCTTCGGCGCATCAAGCCACGCGCCGCCTTCAACCATTCTACAGCCGGCCGTTGCATAGGCTTCGTCATCAATAATTCGCTTGGGGGAGCGTTCAACAACAACAGAATAGCCGTCCTTGATCAAAGCCCTGGCGCCTTCGGGCAAAAGTGGCGTCCGGCGTTCGGTTACGCGACTTTCATTTCTCAGCCATATTGTTTTTTTTGTCATTTTCCGCCTTGTTTTTCCATTTTTGAAACCTGTCGCAGTATAGCTTTCGGAAAAGTCGGCTTGAACCGATCAGATTGGATGAATTTCCGGCAGATTGACCGGGATCAGAAAAGTAATTTGCGCATTTTAACGGCGGCAGGTTTCGGACAATGCGGCGCGCCGGGCCGGCGGATATATTTCGCCGCCCGGGAAATAACGCAAATGGCCTATATCCGTTGCAGGGTTAGGCGTTTATCAGTGTTTAATGGCCTATCCCCTAATGGAGTTAACCATTACGAAAGATTTATAGGTTTAACTTATGTTAGGATGTAGAGAGGCCATAATCAAGGATGGGGATTATGGCGTATTTTATAAAATATTATATAAAATATAAAACATAAAATATAAAATATATGCTTAAATTAAAAGTAAATTTAATTTAATAAAACTAATATAAATTGATCATAAGATCATATGTAATGCAGAATAAATCTAAAGGGATTCAAAAAATCGTGATATGAGCAGGGGCCGAACCGAGCCGTAAAAATAGCGGGGAGCGACATGGCTTACCTGGGAGATTGAAGAATGGATGGGCCGGGACGCTGATCTTTTCCGCAATCAAAACCGGCGACCAATAAACGGTTTTTCAATCATAGTTTGCAATGGGCAACAGGGAAATTTGCATAATTGACCTATGTAAAGGAGTTCCCATGTTAAAAGAGTAAAGCTCAGAGTATGGGAGCATATTGATGAATGTAGTTAGTAGTCATAACATGGTTCAAAATATTGACCTGGCCGAGATTGTTGATCTTTCCGCCGATGGGATCATTTCTCTTGATGAGCAGCAGAATATCATATTATTCAATGCGGCGGCTGAAAAAATATTTGGCTACACATCTGGGGAAGTCATTGGCCAGTCGCTGGATATTTTGTTGCCAAAATCGATTCATGAAAAGCATCAGAACTATATTGATTCATTTGATCGATCCGAGAGGGCCGCGCGTCCGATGGGAGAGAAAAAAAACCTCTATGGCGTGAGCAAAAGTGGCGAACCTGTCCCCCTTGACATTACCATCCAAAAGCATTCCGGCAAGGGGGTCTTTTATTACACGGCCATTTGCCGGGACATCCGCCACCGGATCGAAAAAGAAAATCTGCTACGGGAAAATGAGGCCAAATTCAGGACGCTTTTTGATACGTCCCATCAATACGCCATCTTGACCAATGGCCAGGGTGAGATATTGGAATTCAACAAGGCTGTGGCTGACTTTATTGTCGGCGATGCGAAAAGCTATATGGGCAACAGGGTCTGGGAATGTGATTTTTGGGCGAAGGAAATCGACAGTGAAAATATCCGTAAAGCCATCGTCGATATCGAAGCCGGTGAAGGCGTCTCCCTTGTCGCCTCCCTTGCGGGCTCCCCTTTCGGGAGAAAAAAACAAACCCGGGTTCTGGAAATTGCGATCGCGGTCGTGCCGCTCGAAAGCAACCAGTCTACCCTGATTGTTATTGAAGGCAATGATATAACAAACCTTTTGCGGACCAACAAGGCTTTGACGGAAAGTCAGGGGCGTCTGACATCGGCGCAGAAAATAGCCCGCCTTGGCAACTGAGAGTGGGATGTTACGACCAATGAGGTGACCTGGTCCGATGAAGTATATTATATTTTAAATCTTTCGCCGGGTGATTTTGACTCCAGTTATGAGGGCTTTCTGGCTCTGGTTCATCCGGATGACCGGGCGTATGTCGAACAGTCCGTCATTGACGCGCTCGCCGGTGAAAAGCCCTATCGGATCGTTCATCGCATGGTTTTGAAGGACGGCAGCGAGAGAATTGTTGAGGAAAGAGCGGAAATTATCCGCCTCGAGGATGGTACGCCGGTCCGGATGAACGGGATCGTGCAGGATATAACCAATCGCTGGCGCCGGGAACAGGAATTGATCCTGGCCAAGCGCAAGGCCGAAGAGGCCAATATGGCCAAAGCGCAATTCCTGTCGGCGGTGGGCCATGAACTGAGAACGCCCCTGAACGCCATTATCGGATTTAGTTCAATGATTGCAGAGGAGCAACTGGGTAAAATAAATATACCCACCTATCGGGATTATGCCGAAGACATTAAGGCCAGCGGCCGGAATCTTTTGGGCTTGATCAAGAATATACTGGATGTAACCAGCCATGAATTGGAGTCGATCAAGCTGCATCCGCAATATTTTACCGCCCGGTTGCTGCTGGAAAACAGCCTCGCGCGGATGGCCGAAAAAGCCGCCGCCAGGAAAATTAATATCGAAACATCCCTTGGCAGTGAAATTCCGGAACTCTATCTTGATCCGGATCATACCCAGCAGATGCTGGTGCATCTTATTGATAATGCAATAAAATTTTCCCGGGAAAATAGCACGGTTAAAGTGAACCTTGATTATATGGAAGATGAATTTGTTATTGATGTTATTGATCAGGGGATTGGGCTGGAAGAGGCGGATATTGAAAAAGTCTTTGACCTGTTCGTGCAAAAGGACATGGATTTGAACCGACGGTATGGCGGTATTGGTCTGGGCCTGACAATGGTCAAAAATCTTGCGGAGCTTCAGGGCGGACGTGTCCAGGTAAAAAGTATTGTGGGCCAGGGAAGTTGTTTTTCCTTGTATTTTTCAGGTGAGAAAATGGATGCAGGATACCAGCATTAAACAAGTAACAGAAAATATGGATGGCGTCCCTGGTCTGATTTTGGTGCTGAGCGGGATTCGCGGAAATTCTCCCGCAGGGGGAAGAAAAGGTTTGGCAGAATGCGTGTTTTAATTATTGATCAATTTGATATTTGTCGGGAGGGAATGAAGAATATCCTTCTGAAAATGAAGGAGGAATGCACTTTCTTCGAAGCGAAAACCGTCGATGAAGGGATTGCCGCCGCCGAAGACATCAATCTTGATCTGATCATTATTGACATGGATACGCAGGAATATGACGGTGTCACCCTGTTGAAAAAAATTGCAATGTCCGGTCTGGCGGACAGGGTTCTGCTGTTTTCCGGCAGCGTGGATTATAATATTGCGCGCCGGGCCTATGACATGAACATCGGCGCCTTTGTCCATAAGCATACCGATAAGGAAATCATTATTTCGGTCATTCATATCCTGTTTGCCGGCGGACGGTATTTTTCACCGGATATTATCACCGGCAGTCCGGTGACCGGCTCTAAGCGAGAGCCTTTGGACAGTCATGAAATCGCCAATAATGTCCAATTGACCATGCCTGACAACAGACCCCTTTTGTCGGACCGGCAACGGGAAGTTCTCAAACTGCTTTCGGAAGGCAAGTCCAACAAGGTCATTGCGCGGGAACTGGATATCGCGACCGGCACCGTGAAGGTCCATATCGCCGGAATTCTGAAATCGCTGAAGGCGAAGAACAGAACACAGGCCGTGAGCATCGCCACCCATATCAATATCCTGTGATGACGTCATCGGAGGGCAGACCCTGTCCGGCCCCTCTCCCTCATCCCCGACTTGATCGGGGATCCATTTTGACATCACAAACGCGCCCTGTCGGACAGGGGAGAGATTGGCGGCGGGCTGGATTCCCGGGTCAGGGGGCCGGGAATGAGGGGGAGGGGTTTAAAAGGGGATGGAACATCGCAGCTTCCGGGTCGGAACTTGGGCGACCATTGATCCTTAGCCCTGTTGCGCCCGGTGCAGCAGGATATGGTCGGCGAGGACGCAGGCCATCATCGCTTCACCGACCGGCACGGTGCGGATGCCGACACAGGGATCATGGCGGCCCCTGGTGACGATTTTGGTTTCCTCGCCATGTTTGTCGATGGTTTTGCGCGGCGTCAGGATGGATGAGGTCGGCTTGACGGCGAAACGGCAGACCACTTCCTTGCCGCTGCTGATGCCGCCGAGCACCCCGCCGGCGTGATTTGTTTTCAGGGCCGGCTTGCCGTCGTCATCCATATACATTTCATCGGCGTTTTGCTCGCCGGTGAGGCGGGCGGCGTTGAAGCCTTCGCCGATTTCAACGCCCTTGACCGCATTGATGGTCATCATGGCGGCGGCGAGGTCGCTGTCCAGCTTTGCGTAGACCGGCGCGCCGATACCGGCCGGCACGCCGATGGCGTGAACCTCGATCACGGCGCCGATGGAACTGCCCTTTTTGCGGATGCCGTCGAGATATTTCTCCCACACCGGCGCCATGGCCTTGTCCGGACACCAGAAGGGATTTTTGTCAACCTCGTTCCAGTCCCAGTTGTCCCGGTTAACCTTATGTTCGCCGATCTGCACCAGGGCGCCCCTGACCTGAATGCCGATCCCGAGGATCTTGCGGGCGACGGCGCCGGCGGCGACGCGACAGGCGGTTTCCCGGGCCGAGGAACGCCCGCCGCCCCGGTAATCCCGGATGCCGTATTTTTCCATATAGGTATAATCGGCGTGTCCCGGACGGAACTTGTCCTTGATGTCGCCGTAATCCTTTGACCTTTGATCGGTGTTTTCGATCATCAGGCTGATCGGCGTTCCGGTGGTCAGCCCCTCGAACGTGCCGGAGAGGATTTTGACCTGGTCGGCTTCCTGACGCTGGGTCATGAAGCGGTTCTGTCCCGGTTTCCGTTTGTCGAGGAACTGCTGGATTTCAGCTTCGTTGATCGTCAGCCGGGACGGCACGCCGTCGATGACGCAGCCGATGGCCGGGCCGTGGCTTTCGCCCCAGGTGGTGACCCGGAAGATATGACCGAAGCTGTTATATGACATGGTCCCACTTTCTATATATAGTGGCCTGAGTGGGGCTCGACATCGCCCGCCTCAGGTCAAAAAGGGCTTATACCAGACTGATGTCCGGCGCGTCTTCCCGTTTCATCCCCATGATATTATAGCCGCTGTCCACATGATGGTTTTCGCCGGTAACCCCGCTCGACAGGTCGCTCAGCAGATAAAGACCGCTGTTGCCGACTTCATCGATGGTGACATTGCGGCCGAGCGGTGAATTCAGTTCGTTCCATTTCATGATATAGCGGAAATCGCCGATGCCCGAGGCCGCCAGGGTCTTGATCGGACCGGCGGAAATGCTGTTGACCCGGATCGCCTTTGCGCCCAGGTCGCGGGCGAGATATTTGACGCTGGCTTCGAGCGCCGCCTTGGCGACGCCCATCACATTATAATGCGGGACGACTTTTTCCGCGCCGTAATAGCTCAGGGTGATCATGCTGCCGCCGTCGGTCATCAGTTTTTCCGCCCGTTGGGCGACCGCAGTGAAGGAATAGCAGGAAATATTCAGGCTCAGGGCGAAATTTTCCGGCGTGGTGTCCACATAGCGGCCGGTGAGTTCCGCCTTGTCGGAATAGGCGATGGCGTGGACCAGAAAGTCAATTCTGCCCCAGCGTTTTTCAAGCTCGGCAAAGACCGCGTCGATGGAGTCGCCATCGGTGACATCGCAGGGCAGAATGATGTCCGAGCCGATGGATTCCGCCAGCGGGCGTACCCTTTTTTCCAACGCTTCCCCCTGAAAGGTGAAGGCGATTTCCGCCCCTTGTTCCGCCGCTTTGCTGGCGATGCCCCAGGCGATTGAACGATTATTTGCTACCCCCATGATAATGCCGCGTTTGCCGGCGAGAAGGCCTGTTTTCTCCGTCATTTTTATTCCTTTGAGATTTATCCCAAGCGTTGGTTATAATGGTCTCTAAATCCTTTGGCAATCCTATATATTGATGTTGTTTATTCAACCGGATGATCTTCTTTGGTCATATTTTTCCGTCTTTGGCGATAGAGCGCCGCATTGACTTCCGCCCCCAAAATATAGGAGGCGCTGATAAAATAAAAGAACATCAAGGCGATGATCGCGCCGGCGAGACTGCCGTATGTGACGTCATAATTGCCGAAATGCTTCAGATAGAGCGAGAAGCCGCTGCCGATGATCATCCAGAGAACAAGCGACGTGAAGGCGCCGGCCATGACCGGCGATCGCATATCCAGTCTGCGCGGCCTGAGGACGAAATAGGACAGGCAGAGCGCGCCGAAAATCAGACTGATGCTGACCGAGAGACGCACCAGATTCCAGATGAGTTTCCAGTTGGTTTCCAGCGGGATATAGCTGATCAGTATCTTCCAGGCCACGGGGCCGAGAACCAGAATGGTCATGCCGATGATGATGCTGCTCGCCGACAGGATCACCAGCAGCAACCCTTCGGCCCGGCGGCGGACAAAGTGCCGGTGACTGAC
The DNA here is from genome assembly GCA_048266545.1 of Paremcibacter sp. GTDB lineage: Bacteria > Pseudomonadota > Alphaproteobacteria > Sphingomonadales > Emcibacteraceae > Paremcibacter. The sequence goes on from JBLWZH010000027.1 coordinate 9,717, forward strand.
CGTCTCAAAGGAGCGGACAATGGCGAGACGGGCGGCGTCAATGGCCGATGAGGACACCCACAGCGCCCCCAGAATGCTGAAGGTCATGATGCCCTTGTCGGTGGTCCGGATCATTTTTTCAATCGGTCCCCTGAGCACCCTGACCACATCTTCCGGCATATGCTCAAACATATAGCTGAGCGCCTGCGGGCCGGCCTCCGACTGGCCGAAAAAGCCGGCGAGGGAGACCAGAAAAATGATAAAAGGGAACAGGGCGAGCATGGTCAGAAAGGCGAGATACCCCGCCATGACCATACCATCGTGGCGAACGAATCCCCCAACGGCGTCAGTCACAAATCTGAACCTGTTCAGGGGCGCCATCATGCCATATGTTTTCTGACGTCGTGATTTTTATCCTTGGCCCATTTTTGGATCGCCTTCTCCAGCGCCTCATCGGGTTCCGGCGGCAACATGATCTGAAGCCGGACGTACTGATCTCCGCGGGTTTTTGTTTTGGCGTCGCGGGCGCCTTTGCCTTTGAGCCGCATCTGGCGGCCGGAGCTGGACCCCTTGGGGATGGTCATGGCCACCTTGCCGTCGATGGTCGGAATATTGACTTTCTGGCCGAGGATCGCTTCTTCCAGACTAATCGGCAGATCCAGATGAATGTCATTGCCTTCCCGTCGGAAATATTTGTGGGGATTGATCAGTATTTCGATCAGTATATCGCCGGCGGGGCCGCCGTAAAGACCTTCGCCACCCTGACCCTTGAGGCGGATTTTCTGCCCTTCCCGGACATTTTCCGGGATCGTGACATTCAGGGTCCGGCCGTTTTCCAGGGTCAGCGTTTTCTTGGCGCCCTTGATGGCTTCGAGGAAATCAACCTTCAGCCGGTAGGAGCGGTCCTGGCCTTTTTGGGGACGGGGCTGGCGTTGACGCCTCCCGCCGCCGAAAATCGAAGCGAAGATTTCTTCCGGATCGAAGCCGTCGCCAAACGGCGTGCCGCCCCCGCCGCCACCGGGGTGATGACGGAAGCCGCCGCCGGCGAAGCCTTTTTCCGAACCGTCGGGGTTGATCTCGCCCCGGTCATAGCGGGCGCGCAGGTCCTGGTCCCGCAGCAGGGCGTAGGCGGCGGAGACTTCCTTGAAGCGCTCCGCCACCTTTTCGTCGCCCGAATTGATGTCGGGATGCAGTTTTTTGGCCAGAGTACGATAGGCTTTTTTCAGTTCGGCATCAGTCGATGTTTTGGGAACGCCTAAGACGCTGTATGGATCTCTCATCGTGTCTGTTCAACTCATATATCAGTGTAAAAATAAAATCTTACACTAATGTAGTCATTGATTGACGATTTTCCAAGTCCCATCTGGCTGGCGGCAGGCAGCGCCATAGGCGGTTTCGGTTTTTCCGCCGACGGTCACGGTCTGTTGATATTCCCGGCAGTATTGGTCCTGCTTGTTGGTATAGGCGGGTTGCGGCGTGATGGTGCCGGAATTTCCGCTGTCCGGATTATGCCAGGTTGTCGTGCTGCCGGATTCTGTGGTTTCGAGGGAATATTGGGTTTGGCGCTGCATGGCCGCCCGATCGGCCTTGTCAAGGGATTTGCCGATTTCGCGTCCGATATAGGCGCCGGCCAGGGTTCCGGCCGCGACCGCGACGACTTTGCCGGTGCCGCCGCCTTTGCCGCCAATGGCCGAGCCGACGGCCGCACCGCCGATGGCGCCAAGCAGGGTGCCTGATTCCTCTTTGGTGCAGGACGCCAGGGGCAGGGCGGTCGCAAGGATAACTGTCGTTGTGAGTAGAGCCTTCGGCAGAGCGGCTGTCTTAATGGGCATCTGGGCACCTTTCGATTCAATGCGTTGTATTCTTCAGTGATTACGATTATATAGCATTCATATATTATTTAAATATTCTATTGATGAATTTGGCGAATTTGTGACTGTGCTATGGGTGAATATGTGTGCGAGCCGATTAAAAAATTCCGGGAATGGTTTGACCAGGCGAAGGCGGCGGAAGAGATGGCCGAGGCCGTCGCCTTCGCCACGGCGGATGCGCGGGGCCGGCCGTCGGTGCGAATGGTTCTGCTGAAGGGGGTCGATGACCGCGGCTTCACCATCTATACCAATGTGGAAAGCCGCAAGGGCCGTGAATTGACGGAGAACCCCTTTGCCTCCCTGTGTTTCCACTGGAAAAGCCAGAAGCGGCAGATCCGGGTCGAGGGACCGATCGCCCGGATCAGCGATGCGGAGGCGGACGCCTATTTCGCCAGCCGCTCGAAAGACAGCCAGATCGGCGCCTGGGCTTCGAAACAAAGCCGGCCGATGGAAGGCCGGTTTGAATTTGAAAAGGCGATCGCCAAATATAGCGCAAAATTCGCCCTGACAGAGGTGCCGCGGCCGCCTTTCTGGACCGGATTTCGCATTGATCCGCAGCGCATCGAATTTTGGGAGGATCGCAAATTCCGCCTTCATATGCGGCATTTATACGAAAAGAATGATGCGGGAACCTGGGAAATGATGGAGCTTTATCCATGACCGAGCTTCAGGACATCGCCGGGGCAAAGGATGGTTCGGCGCGGCTGATGGTGCGGGCGGCGAATGCGGCGGTCGCCGTCGCCTTTACGCTGATTCTGATCAAGGCCTGGGCCTATAACATCAGCGGCGCGGTCTCCATGCTGGGCTCGCTGCTCGATTCCCTGATGGATATTCTGGCGTCCTTCATCAATCTTGTGGCGATACGCTTCGCCGTGGTGCCGGCGGATGACGATCATCGTTTCGGCCATGGCAAGGCGGAGGCGATCGCCGGCTTTGTCCAGGCGATGGTGATTTTCCTGTCGGCGCTGTTTCTGTCGACGGAAGCGATCGGCAAATTGTTTAATCCGGAACCGATTGCCGAGGCCGGCAAGGGGATCGCGGTGCTGGTGATTTCGATTATCCTCACTCTGGCGCTGGTCGGCTATCAGCGCTATGTGATCCGGGAGACGAAATCGGTGGCGATTTCGGCCGATCACCTGCATTATTCCGGCGATATTCTGATGAATCTGGGCGTGCTGCTGGCGCTTTTCCTCGGCGGATACATGCAATTTTATTACGCCGATCCGGTCATCGGCCTGCTGGTGGCGGTCTACCTGATGTATAACGTGGTGCAGATCGGACGCCATTCCATTGACATGCTGATGGATAAGGAAATGGACGAGCAGGAGCGGGAAAAGATCATGGCGATCATCACCGCCCATCCGGAAGTCCATGGGGTGCATGACATGAAAACCCGCAAGTCGGGCCTTGATCTGTTCATTCAGTTTCACCTGGAGCTGGACGGGCAGATTTCCCTGCGGCAGGCCCACCGGATTTCCGATGATGTGGAGAAGGAGATCATGGCGGAATTCCCCGAGGCGGAGGTCCTGATCCACGCCGACCCGGAGGATCAGGTCGAAAATGTATCTTTCTATCAATAGGGGGTGAGGCGTGATCATCGTTTACGGTATTAAAAACTGCGATACGGTCAAAAAGGCGCTGAAGTGGCTTGCGGCGGCGGGCATTGACCACCGGTTCCATGATTTCCGCAAGGACGGGCTGACGCGGGATCAGCTCAGTGGCTGGCTTGACGAGTTGGGCGGCGATGCCTTGCTGAACCGGCGCGGCACGACCTGGCGCAAGCTGCCGGACGATCAGAAGGAAAATCTGTCGGACGGTGATATATGCGATCTTTTGCTCGCCCATCCGGCGATGATCAAGCGGCCGCTGTTCGATTTCGGCGACTTTCGCCGGGTCGGCTTCGCCAGCAAGGATCAGGCGGAAATCGCCGCCCTGCTGGGCTTTCTTGTCTGAGCGTTTCTATTCATTGAGTGATATTTCATAGGCGCAGCGCCGGGCCCTGGCTCTATAAATAGCCGGTGCGGGTTTTTGATCCCCCGCCTAATGATCTCCCGCCAGGGCGGTCGGCCGGGTGGCGAGCGGTGGATAACGCTGCGCCAGAAGGCAGCCGGCGAACATCAGGCCACAGCCGATCAGGGCGCGGGGGCCAAGAATTTCATCATAATAGAAATAGCCGGCGACGGCGGCAAAAACCGATTCAAGGCTCAAAATCACCGCCGCCTGGGCCGGGGGCGACGATGTCTGGCCGATCACCTGCAAGGTATAACCCAGGCCGACCGCCAGAACGCCGCTGGCGATCACCCATTTCCATTGATCGAGGGTGAGCAATATCGCCCTGTCGCCGACGACAAGCGCGGCGCAATAGCTGAGGGCGGCGCAGGTGAAAAACTGGATCGCGGCGGTTTTGATCTGGTCATGATGGCTCGACATATGGTCAATCACCATCACATGAGCCGCCCAGAAGATGGCGCCGACCAGAACCAGGAAATCGCCGTAATTTATCCTGAAGCCGTCCATGCCCGACAGCAGGTATAGGCCGATACAGGCCAGTGCGAACGCCAGCCAGATGCCGCTTTTATAGCGATGGCCGAAAAACAGCCCAATCACCGGCACAAACACGATATAGAGCCCGGTGATAAATCCGGTGTTGCCGACGGTGGTGTACTGGATGCCGAATTGTTGCAGGGTGGCGCCGAGGAACATGACGGCGCCGGCGAGGGCCGCCCCACTGAACAGGGTGGAAAAGCCCGCCGCCGGTCTCGGTCGCGGGCGCGTCCGCCCTTTGCGCCAGCCGATCAGCGGCAGCAGCATCAGCCCGCCGAGCAGGAAGCGAAAGCCGTTAAAGCTGAAGGGTCCCATATGGTCCATGGCCGCTTTCTGAAAAATAAACGACCCGCCCCACAGCAGGGCCGTGAGCAGCAACAGCAGGTTTGAGCGGGTGATTGACATGAGTTGGGTTTCCTGTTTCACGGCCTGGGGTATCACTTTGCCGGGCCCCGGGCCTGTTTGACCGCACCTATATTTGACAGGGACATAGAACAGGCGAGGGCAAGATACAAGAAAACAATATGTTTTACGGCATTCTTTGCAAATTATTAATTGATCGTCGCTATTTTGACAGGAATGAAACAAGATCAAATAAAACAAGACCATAAGACATGCTGGACGGATGAATGGATCGTGTGAGTGTCCTGCGGGATAAAATCGAGGTGGACCGGGCGACGTTAAAGGGCAATCTTATTTTGCTGGGGCTTTTCGCCCTGCAGGCGGCCGGCGTCTATCTCACCATGTGGCGGCATGATCTGCTCAGTCATTTCAAGCCGTCATTATACGCCGGCATCCTCTATGTCAGTCTGGGGCTCGTGGTTCTGGTCAAGGGGTTGTCCTACGCCCTCTGTTACGCCGGTTATGAAAAACATGAGCGGGGGCTTGACCGTGTGCGGCGGGATTTTAAAAGAAGCTGGTGGAATGTGGATTACATGCTGGCCTTTACGGCGCCGATGATCTGCCTGCCGACCTTTATGGCGCTGTTTTCCTCCATGAAGTCGATCATTCATCTGGTGCAGCCCTTTTATCTTGATGAATTCCTGATGAAGGCGGATCGTTTCGTGCATTTCGGCGTCGATCCCTGGCGGATCACCCACAGCATCTTCGGTACGGCCAACCTTTCGGTCATGCTGAATTATTTTTATAACCTGTGGTTTTTCATCATGTTTTCCTACGTGTTGTGGCAGATCGTCAATGTGAAATTCGGCCGGGACCGGATGCAGTTTCTTTTTTGCTTCGTCATTGTCTGGCCGCTGCTCGGCTCTGTGCTGGCGGTGTTCTTATCGTCGGCCGGACCGGTCTATTACGGCGATATTGTCGGCGATCACAGCATTTATGGTCCGATGATGGACAGCCTGCGCGCCTTCAACAAGCCGTTCGAGGGCAGCGTCTTCGGCATTTTCGCCCTTGATACCCAGGCGATGCTGTGGGCCGATTACCTGAAGACTGACACCGGGATCGGCAGCGGCATTTCCGCCATGCCGAGCATGCATGTTTCGGTGGCGGCGCTGTTGTATTTTTCCGGTCGCCAGATCAGCAGATATATCGGTTACGGCATGCTGGTCTTTTTGGCGCTGATCCAGATCGGTTCGGTTCACCTCGGCTGGCATTATGCGCTCGACGGCTATGTCTCGATCCTGCTGACCTGGATCGTCTGGCGTTTTTGCGGCTGGCTGGTGGCGCGGGTCTACGGGGCGCCGTATTCTAATGTTGATAATGACGCCGTGAGGATGACCCCCTAATCCAGATAATCGAGGCCGATGTCGACCGCCGGCGCCGACTGGGTGATGCGGCCGACGGAGATATAATCAACCCCGGTTTCGGCGATCGCGCGGATGGTCCCGAGCGTCACCCCGCCCGAGGCCTCGAGTTCGACCCGGCCTTTATATTGTTCGACCGCGAAACAGAGCTGATCGAGGCTCATATTATCCAGCAAAAGCCGGTCGGCCCCGGCCTCGACCGCGTCCTGCGCCTGCTCAAGGGTGTCGCATTCGACGGTAATGCCGATGGTGCTGGCGGTGGTGTCGCAATTCCGGGCGGCCACGATCGCCGCCCTGACGCCGCCAATACGGGCGATGTGGTTATCCTTGATCAGCACCCCGTCATCAAGCCGCATGCGGTGGTTCATCGCCCCGCCGAGGCGGCTGGCGTATTTGGCCAGCTTGCGATAGCCGGGAATGGTTTTGCGGGTGTCGAGCAGGCGGCATTCGGTATGCTCGATCTCGCGCACGTAGGCGCGGGTCAGGGTGGCGATGCCCGACAGATGCTGCAGGATATTGAGCGCGGAGCGTTCCGCCATCAGCAGTTTCTGCGCATTACCGGTCACGCGCAAAATCGTGCTGCCGGCGACCACGTCGAGGCCGTCGCCGGCGATGACCTCGATCTGCGCCGCCGGATCGCAGCTTTTGATGATCTCGACCGCGAGAAACATGCCGGCGACGACGATATGCTCCCGCGTCACCATGGCGGCGGAAAGCCGCAGGTCGGCGGGAATGGTCGCAAGCGTCGTCAGGTCGCCGCGGCCGACGTCTTCATCGAGGGCGTTCTTGATGAAATGACGCAATTCTTCCTTATAGAGCGGGCAATCCGCCATATCAGTAAGCCCGGCCGGTTTTTGGCGGCCGGTTCTGGGCCTGATTTTGACTTGGGGCGGGCGACATTTCCAGCATCCGGTCGAGCGGCGCCTTGGCGGCGATCCGTTCTGCTTCGCTGATCTCGATGGTCGGGGTCAGGTCGCGCAGGCAGTCGCGCAGCTTCTCCAGGGTGTTGAGCGCCATATAGGGACACTGGTTGCAATTGCAGTCGCCGTCCATGCCCGGCGCGCCGATAAAGGTCTTGCCGGGCGAGGCCTTCTGCATCTGGTGAATGATGCCGGGTTCGGTGGCGATGATGAAGGTGTCGGCGTCGCTCTCGAGGACGAATTTCAGGATCGACGAGGTCGAGCCCACATGATCGGCGTGATTCAGGATATGGGCCGGACATTCCGGGTGGGCGGCGACCGGCGCCGCCGGATGGTCGGCTTTCAGCCGGATCAGCTCCTTTTCGGAAAATTGCTCATGGACAATGCAGGAGCCGGGCCACAGCACCATATCGCGGCCGCTTTCCTTGGCGAGATAGCCGCCGAGATGCTGATCCGGGGCCAGCAGGATCGGCTTGTCCTCGGGGATCTGGTCGATGATATGGCGGGCGTTGCTCGAGGTGATGATGATGTCGGAATGGGCCTTGACCGCCGCCGAACAATTGATATAGGTCAGGCTGACGTGGTCCGGGTATTTCCGGCGGAATTCGGCGAATTCATCGGCCGGGCAGCTGTCTTCCAGGGAACAGCCGGCTTCCATGTCGGGCAGGACGACGGTTTTGTCCGGGCTCAGAATCTTGGCGACTTCGGCCATGAAGCGCACGCCGCAAAAGACGATGACATCCGCATCGGTCGAGGCGGCCTTGCGCGACAGATCAAGGCTGTCGCCGACAAAATCCGCCAGATCCTGAATCCGGCCGTCCTGATAATAATGGGCGAGAATCACGGCGTTTTTCTCAACGCGCAGCCGGTTGATTTCTGCCAGAAGCTCCGCATCGCTCGGGCCGGCTTTCGCCGTAAGGGGTATAGACATTTTACATTCCGCTTAGGTCGATCAACTCGTGTCTTATAGATGGAGATTTAACCGCTGGTGTCAAGATTGGCAAGAAAATTGCGGAGAATATGATTACGCCGGGGATCAGGCGGAACTCACCTCTCTCCTGGACGGTGGTTTAATTTATATATTAAGTAGCGGTTTTTTGTAAGCTCAACGTCTACTGTTACAGCGAAGATATTTAGCCGGTATGGTGAAGGTGCAAACCGGAGCCTGAAAATGAAAGCCGGCTGTCAGGAAGGGGGCTGTTAACGACGGACAGGTTTCGTGAAACAATATCCTCCGTAGAAGTCAGTTGCTTTTCCCCACAGAATCGCAATTGACGGGATGTAAACTGGGTGGCCGACATCGTCAGTCACCCGTTCTTTCGACCGGGGAGACAAAATATAGCAATTGCCACAACAAAAAGGGAGAACCCTACCCTATATCGATAGCCGTCACGACGACCCCTCCGACGCTATCGAATTCTTGACGACAGTGAGTCTCTTGTCTCACTGTCGTTTTTTTGTTTGCTGTTTCAGGGCAGGGTGATCATGCCGCGCGCCACCGCGATGGCGACGGCCTGAATCCGGGTGCGCACCTTGAATTTCGCCCGCATGTTTTTCATGTAGCCGGTGACCGTTGTCGAAGAAATGGCCAGCAGATCAGCAATGTCATTGTCGCTCAATCCCCGGGCGGCGTATGTCAGGCATTCTTTTTCCCGCGGGCTGAGGCGGGGGGTCGGGTCAAGCCCCTTGATCCGGCGGATGTTATGGTGAAAATGCGCCGCGATAAAATATAGCCGTTGAATTTTGGCCGGGTCCATATGGGCAGTAGTCTCGCCAAAGGAAAAGCAATAGGTGAAATGAGACGGCGGTTGGCGGGAAATCCTGTCATCACGGACGTCAAGCTTTAATATCCGGGGCGCGGGCGCACTGATTTCAACAAGCGATATTTGGACTTGATGGGAGAAACCCAGAATTTGGCTGGCTTCATCAAATGTCCGTTGCAATTGATCCAGATCATCAATTTTACGAACCTTTTTGACAAAATCCTGAATGTCGTAAAATTCAGCCATCTTCCTGTCCTCTGTAAGGGGTCGGATCAGAAGGAAAATACAAGAGTCTAATTTATATTACAATCAATCTATAGGTGTAAAAAATTCTGAGATAAATTATAAAATATATTCAATACTGTTTATTTTTAAATATGTAAAAATATAGCACTCTAAACGCAGAATTTATGAATTTTAAGTAATTCTATTTATAGTTGTGTATAATGACGTATTTCTGGCTGAAAATCAACCAATAATTCCAAGCAGCGATAGACCACGGATGTGGAATGACGGGACTAAGCCTGCGGCCGGATTGTTTTTGCCTCTCATCGCCAAGGGTGAATATGGTCCAGTTGATGCGCCCTGACCAATCCTGAAATTTTTCGCGCTTTTGCTGACGGCAGTAATTTTTGGCCAGAATGGAGACGCCCCTGATATGATCCCGGTTTAGGTTTTTTACATATCGTTCCACTTAAGTAGAGTGATTTTTCCTTTTTAGGCCAAGTCACCTTAATTTTACCATTCCTGAAAAACAGCGTATACTTGAGAATGTATTAATATAAGAGCTGACAACAGAGAATTATTGTCGCCACTCTTTTGATTTGATTTTTGTATTGGGGTTTTTTGAGAAATCATCGTCTACGTCCAGAGTGGTTTTTATATTCTGTAATTTTTACATTCTTATTTGAATTTGCGAGATTAATGGCGAAACCCGGAAACAAGACATTTGTAGAGAGGATTTTTAGGCGGTATGAACTGACCATCCGTAGGTTTCTGATGTGCAAAAGCCATCACAAGGAGGAAGTTGAAGATCTCGTCCAGGAAACTTTCCTCAAGGCTCATAAAGTTTCAAATTGGAATGAGGTTAAAAATCCGGAAGCCTTCCTCGTGCGGATCGCCAGCAACGCCTATAAAGATCATCTGCGCAAGGAACGCCGCAATATCGCAGATGGCGCGGAAGACATTTCGCAAGCGGATATCGAAGGCGACCTGCCGACACCGGAGCAGATTTTGTCGCGTATGCAGGAAATTAAAAAACTTGAAAAAGCGATTAACAGTCTAAGTCCGCGTGTCAGGCAGGCCATAATATTGATCAAGATCCTGAATATATCCTACAAGGAAGCCGGTGAAATTATGAATATCTCTGTGAGCACCATCGAAAGCCATGTCAAAAAAGGCATGGTGGACTGTAAAGTAGAACTGGAGCGTCAAAGTTTGGATTTGGGAAAAGATGCTTCTGCGAAAAAAATCATCTCCTTCTCTGAACATAAATCAGCGCGTAAGGTAAAACCGTATTGAGCAATGTATATGAATGACCCCGATAGACTTTCCAAAGATTTATTGAATAAGGCGGCCTTCTGGTTAATCCACAAGGAATCCGGCCGGCTTTCACCTGGCGAGAAACAGCAGTTTGAAAAGTGGATCAGCGCGAAACCGGAACATTTAATAGCTTTTGAAGAGATGAAGACGCTTTCGTCAGGTATGGGCGCGTTAACGGCGAAGCTTGAGCAGGATGAAGATAAAGAAGCTTCCGGGTTGAAGGCTGAGACCTTGAAAGCCGCGGCGCTGGTCAATTCCCATCGCCGCAAGAAACACAAAAATTTCATCAGGCGGAGAAAGTTCGGCGTTCTTGCTGCGGCTGTCTTTCTTGTGGCCCTTCTCGGCGCTTTGTTGTGGCAAACATTATTTTTGCATCAGGAGACGGGTCTTTATCAAACAGCGATTGGTGAACAAAAAACAGTTATGCTTTCGGATGGCTCTGTCATAACCCTGAATACGGATTCGGAAATTTCCGTGGCTCTGACGGATACTACCCGCCGTCTTCACCTCAAAAGGGGGGAAGCTTACTTTGAAGTCGCCAAAGACGCAAACCGTCCCTTCGAAGTTGTGGTCAGAAATGCTTTTGTAAGGGCTGTTGGGACGGCATTTAACATTAGCCGTCGCGATCATGAGGTTGCCGTTATCGTGACCGAAGGCCAGGTGGAGGTCAAATCCAACTTTACGCCTTTGCCCTATGGGCAGAAGTCGAATCTGCGCCAAAAGGACAAGGAGATCCTGCTGGCGGGCGATCAAATAATTTTTGGCGAGGAAAAACGGGAACGGATTCGGTTGAATGAACAGACGATTGGTCGAAAAATTTTATGGCGTGAAGGGAAAATCATTCTGGATGAAATTTCCCTTCATGACATTATCCGTCAAATTCAGCCCTATATTTCAGAAAGGATCGTCATCGCAAATGATGATATTTCCGACCTTACGGCGGGCGGGGTGTTCAAGGTGGGAGAAATGGATTCTTTTTTCAACGCTCTTGAAGTTGCGCTGCCGGTCAGAATCATCCGAAAAGAAGGCGTTATCATCTTAACAAAGCGTAGCGCAACGGAAACGTAAGCGTGAAGTCATTTTTAAATCTTCTATTTTAAATCTTCTAGCGGATTTTTAATTTCTTGTCGTCTGCGTGTACAGGCATCAAAACCAGGGAGAACTTAAAAGCAGGTTCTTCCTTCGCAATCAGGCGATCAACTCAAAATGATGCCGTATGAGCAGGGAGAAGAAAATGACCAGGAAACAAGGCAAGATGTCGGCTATGGCGTTGGCGGCGGCTTTTATGGCGTCCACATCATTGTCCGGGCAGCTATTCGCCGCTGAATCCCCCTATCGAAATTTTGATATAAAATCGCAATCTCTTGTGGCGGCGATACAGGAGTTTTCAGATCAGGCCGATATTCAGATTCTGTATTCTCATGATGTGGTTAAAGAATTTAAAACAGCAGGGTTGCGGGGACGGTACGGCGCCGAGGAGGGGCTTAAGCATCTTTTAAGGAATCTGGGGCTGTTTGTGCACCATACCGATAAAAATACCTATGTCATCAATAACGAACTTTTGAACAACAGTTCGCTTGTGCGGAGCATCAGTTTAACAGCGTCCGCCGATGATAGAGAATATTATGAGAGTAATCTCAGCGGCTATGTCGAGGATGAAGACCAGGACAGAACGGAGGAACTTGAGATCGAGGAGATCGTGATTACAGGGACCCATATCCGGGGGATTGGGCTGTCTGTTGGTTCAAAGACTGAAATCATTGATCGGGTGGCTATTGACCGTTCCGGTTTTGCGACAACGCAACAGCTTTTACAGAGTCTACCTCAGGTCTTCGGCGGGGGGGCGAATGAAGATACCCCAACAGGCGCAAACAGAACAGCGGGTTCAAGCATTAACCTGAGGGGACTGGGAACAGCCTCGACCCTGGTATTGGTCAATGGCCGTCGGTTGCCGGCCGCAGGTGATAATGCAGGTTTTACCGATATTTCAAATATTCCCGTGAGCGCAATCAAGAGGGTTGAAATATTACCGGACGGGGCATCTGCGGTTTATGGCTCGGATGCGGTGGCCGGGGTCGTCAATATCATATTACGCAAGGACTATGAGGGGGCCGAAACGCATTTAAGATTCGGAACGGTGACCGAAGGCGGCCTTCAGGAATACCAGTTCAGCCAGTTGTTTGGAACTCACTGGGAAGGCGGAAGCGCACTGATATCCTATGAATATCTCAAACGTGAACCTTTGTCCAATCAGGAAAGGCGTTTTGCGGCTGATACTGACCTCACCAGCCTCGGCGGGGATAATTTTAGCAATACATTCAGCAATCCCGGCAATATTACCGGCGGGTTCGGCTTTTTACCCTTTCCCTTCGGAACGCCGTTCTTCGGTCAATTTGCTATTCCCGCCGGTCAGGACGGGACTTCGTTGACGCCAGGGGACCTGTTGGGTGCAGCAGACGGGTTTCCGCCGAATTTCAATAATGGCAATGAAGGAAAAACCCTTCTCCAGGATCAGGAACGCCATAGCGTTTTCGCCACATTGTCACATGAAGTTTCAGACGCTGTTGAATTATTTGCCGAGGGGAGATTCAGTCAGCGGGATTTTTCTCAAGAGGCGGGCGGACTTGTCGCATTCCTTCAGGTGCCGTCTTCCAACCCGTTTTTTGTCGACCCGTTTGGCGGCGCGGACATCATTTTTGTCAATTACAACCTGCTGGATGATTTTGGGCCCAGTATCGGGGAAGGAGATGTCAAAAGTTATAACGGCGTATTGGGAGGAACTGTAAAAATTGGCGGGGATTGGCAAGTCAACGCCTATGGTTCCTACAGCAAAGAAGAAAGTGCGCGAAGAAGCGTGAATTTTGTTAACCCCTTCGGGGTGGAGTTCGCCCTGGCCTTGGCGGATCCTGATCCGGCGACGGCTTTTAATCCCTTCGGGGACGGATCCAATACAAGCGCCGCGACATTGGCGGCCTTACGGCCAACGGAACAAATAACGCTTGATCTGGATTCAGAGGTCTGGTCTTTGAATATGGTTGCGGACGGCACGGTTATGACAATCCCCGGGGGAGACGTTAAATTTGCCGCGGGCCTGGATTTTCGCAAGGAAAGTTTTACGCTGATGTCCGAAAATCCGTTTTTCCCCACCGCCGTGAGTGACCGGGCGGGAGAACGGGAAGTTTTCGCCGCCTTCGGCGAACTCTACATGCCGCTGGTCGGAGAAGACAACAGCCGGTCGGGCATAGAGCGTCTGGCGTTTTCCGCCTCGGTCCGCTTTGAAGATTATAACGATTCCGGCAATACCACCAACCCCAAATTCGGGGCGGTCTGGACGCCAGTGGAAGGATTGGATATCAGGGGGAGTTGGGGCACCTCTTTCCAGGCCCCAAGATTGCTGGACAGGGATCAGGCGCTCAATGCTGCAATCGTCGCCGTATTGCCGGACCCAGTATCTCCTACCGGATTCACGACCAGCCTTATCTTGTCAGGGTCTGCGGATGATTTGCAAAATGAAACGTCAACAACATGGACTGCAGGATTTGATTTCAGCCCTCCATCCTTGCCAGACTTCAAGGTTGACCTTACTTATTTTAATACAGACTTCGAGGATCGATTGGCCTCTGTGGGTAATGCGTTTTCCCTTTTCTTTGAAGAAGACCAGTTCTCCTCGGCGATTAATCGCACGCCAACACAGGCGGAAATCGACGAGATCTGTAACAGTCCGATCTTCAGTCCTCTTGGAGGAAGTTGTAACCAGCCAATCGGCGCCATTATTGACGCAAGGTTGCGAAATACCAGCCGCACCGAGGTTTCCGGGATAGATTTTAATGTCTATTATGGCTTTGGTATTGGAAATTTCGGACGTCTTGATTTGCGGCTGAACGGGACATATCTGTTCGATTTCAAAGAACAGTTTGACGCGAATGCTTCGGTTTTTGAATTGGTTGATACGGTTGGGCATCCGATTGACTTCAAAATGCGCAACAGTCTCACATGGAGTAATGGGCGTGGATTGACAAGCACACTCTTTCTGAATTACACGGACAGCTATACGGATAATGTAAGTATACCCGAGCGTAGCATCGATTCATGGACGACAGTGGACCTGACAACGAGCTATGAGCTAGGTAGTAATCTGGGGAACGTCGGCCTCAATAATGTTGTTTTCACCATCAGTGTGTTGAATATATTCAACACCGATCCGCCGTTTGTGAATAATACAATTGGCGTTGGCTACGACCCCTCTAATGCCGATCCGCTGGGCCGTTTTATTTCCTTCAGCCTGACGAAAAAATGGTGATAGAAAAACGTTGATTTTACAAGGGCTCTCGTCTGAGAGCCCTTGTTTGTTGCTCTCGTGAAACCATAAAGGAAACAAAAATGTCATTCATTTTGGAGAGGAAGCTGTCATTCAATCTGGTCGTGGCTTTTTTAGGGGTCTTCTGCTGCGGCATATCCTTTGTATTCGCCGGTCCCACCCTGCAAAAACACCCTTTCACGGTGGCCGATTCCATTGCCATGACCCGTCTGATTGACCCTGTGGTCTCAACGGCGTCCGGCATATTTATACCGGATTTCAAGTTTTCCCCGGATGGGAAATACTTTGTCATCGTGACCCGCAAGGGCAACCTGGAAAGCGGGATGAATGATTATGAAATCCGCCTGTATAAAACGGCGGATATTCGGGATTATATCACCACCGACACGCAGGAGAAATTACCCCTTGCACGCTCCCTGATCCGTCTTTCGTCAGCAGACAGTGTGATGGGGTTGACCCTTGAGGGCATTCGTGAGGTGCGTTGGCTTGACGATAACAGGACACTGGCCTTTATCGGCCATTCCGGTAATCAGCCGGGGCAGGTTTATACCCTTGATATACACTCAAATAAACTAGATCAACTCACCCACCATCCGTCCACTGTATTTAATTACGACTTCAACCTGATCTCGGGCAACATTGTTTATAGTGCGCGTATTGACCAGCCCGACAAGGCCGCCGAGCAGACCAGCTTCGTCGTAGGGAACAAAAGTATCAATGATGTCATGAATCTTGGCCGGGAAGGAATTGCCCCATTCCATTTCCAGTTTTACCAGACGCAAAAGGATCAGCAGAATCCGCCTTTGGTTTTAGGAGATAACATAACCTTTCCTTTTTTGACGGAACCTGTATCCCTGTCCCCTGACGGGCGATGGGCGGTGACCGGGCGGCGGGTCACGGATAGGGCGAAACTTTCCCGTTGGAAGGCCCAATATGTTCCCTTTACCACGATTCCACACATCAGAAACAACCTTGACGGCGCTAACGAAGACATCGAAAAACCATCGATCCTGATTAAACAGACCGTGTTGGTCAACTTGAAGGACCGCACGATCAAACCTTTTTTCGACGCCCCGGACGGTGACGGTATGGGCGGTTTTATCGTTCATCACCATTGGTTGCCGGATGGAGAAAATATTATCCTCGTCAACAGTTTTCTACCGATAGTGCCGGGCCTTGATGCGCGGGAGAAAAAAAGACGTCAGACCACACCCGCCATTCTTGAATATAATGTCAGGACAGGCGCCTATCACCGGATTGCCGACCTGCAGGTACTGGGACCGGATTACCGGGCGGACGAAATCATCGCGGACAGCAGCCTCAGCCCTGAAGGCCTGCTCACCCTATCCTGGAAGATGCCGGAAAATAAGGTTATCAGAAGAGCCTATCATAAGGAGGATGACCAATGGACAGAAACAGATCCCGCTCCCTCCTCGGCGGATTCTGCCGATGTGGATTTTGTTCTTTCCGTGCGGGAGGACCGGAACAGGCCGCCGGAAATCTGGGCGCGGGACCATCATTCGGGTCAGCAAAGAAAAATCACCGACTTGAATCCGTCCTTCAGGGGCCTGACCTTTGGGCGACATGAGGTCCTGAAATGGCAGGATAAAGAAAAGCGGCAGTGGCAGGCTGGACTGATTTACCCGCCGGATTATGCAGAAGGCCGGCGTTACCCCCTTGTCATTCAAACGCATGGCTATAATCCGCGGGAATTTCTAATTGATGGCCCCGGCGGTTCTACCAGCGTTTTTGCCGCCCAGGCGTTGGCCAACAAAGGCATGCTCGTTGTGCAACTTGGCGAACAACGGCAGGGCTTTGGAACACGTCAGGAGCTGTTGAATGAACAGGCCGGCATAGAATCCGTAATAGACCTGCTGGATAAAAGGCGCATTCTGAACCGCGCGCAGGTGGGATTGGCGGGCTGGAGTTCCACCGGGGTCACCCTGCTCCATACCATTACCTTTTCCTCCTATAACTTTGCCGCGGCGACAGTTGCGGATTCCTTCGGGTTGGGGTTGTTTGACTATATCCTGCGGTTCGGAGGTAATGCCGGGGGCAGTTTCGGGCAGGCCGAAGGTAAAATGGGGGGGACGCCCTGGGGCGCAAATGCCGCGACATGGGTTTCGCGGGACCCGGCCTTTCATTCAGACCGGGTCACAACACCGTTACGCCTTGAACAATATGTCGATTACAAATGGGTTTCGGGGTTTTGGGATATTTACGCCCTGCTGAAGCGCCAAAGAAAACCGGTTGAATTTCTGATGTTTCCAAGGGGAACCCATAATCTGGTCAAACCACGGGAAAGATACGCCTCGCAACAGGGGAATGTGGACTGGTTCGCTTTTTGGTTGAAAGGGGAAGAAGACCCTGATCCAGCCAAAGCAGAACAATATAAGCGCTGGCGAGATCTCAGAAAACAACATGAAATGGATATGAAGCGTAAGCAGGAGGAAAGGAACTAACATCGTGATCAAATATGTTTGTTGTTTCTTTTTTTTTCTTTTTGCGCTCTTTTTCAGTGAAAACGGTCTGAGCGCCTCTCGCGTGACACAACATATTTTTTCTGTGGAGGATATCCTGCAGATGGGGGATCTTGGCGCGGCGAGTTTTTCACCTGATGGACAACGCCTTGTTGTGGAAAAAATAAGATCTTTTCAAGAGGCTAATGGATATGGGAGCCACCTGAATTACGGTTTGGGCAATAGTGAAGTTTGGGTTAAGAATATTAAGTCCGGCAAAATGAATAAAATTCAAGTGCCGGGAGCGGATGGCGTTTCCAGCGGTCCGTGGTCGCCTGATGGACGAAAAATTCTGATTTACAGCTTTTCCCGTAAGGATGCGACTGTGACAAATCGTGGCGTGTCAATCGGAATATGGAACATCATAACGGAAACATATCAAAAGTTGCCGGGGGCGCCGGCGTCCCGATGGCATATGATGACCCGGCCGGCAATTTGGCTGGGGCCGGAGACCGTAATCTACAGCATTTTATGCCCTGGAATCATGTCACGGACCGATATTAATGCGGGAAATCCGGATACAATCATGCATTTGGTGGATAAATGGCAGAAGACATGGCAAGGAAAAGAGGCGTCTTACAGTATATTGGAAAGCGGTTTTCCGTTTATTGCAGAGGATCGCAAAACGGGGCAATTGCTCCGCGTGAATATTTCTACAGGAAAACAAAAAATACTGGCGGAAGGTGAATATAGTGATTTGCAACTTGTTCCCGGTAGCGCAAGTTTGCTGGCTTTACGCAATGGTCCGGCTTATGTGGCGTTATCTCATGAAAAAAGAGCTGATGCTGGTTCAGATGACCTTTTTCGTAAGTTGGTGCTGGTTGATGTAGAGGGGCGCAAGGAACCACAGATCCTGTCAGGTCGGTTGGATGTCTTTTCATTTCCAACGTCGTCCGTTTCTCTTTCTCCGGATGGGACGAAGGCAGCCTTTTATGGTGGGGAAATTGACAAGGACTGGCACAATGCGCAGCCTTGGGTTTATGACCTGGTCACGCATCGTCTTCAGAATTTAAAAACAGATTCCTTGGAATTTCATGATGTGTCGCCGACGGGGCTTCATTCCTATAGGACCATCCGCTGGTTGAGGAATATGCCGTTGATTTTATCCGATGCAGGATTATGGCAGTTAAGTTCACAGCAGGACCCTACAGCAATTCTGGTTCCCGGGATCACTAAATCAATCAGCCAGGTTTATCAGCAAGGAGATCGTGTTCTGTTGATTGCGGGCGGTAGTCTGTATGATTTCCCGGGAGGCGGTCTGTCCGGACGGCTGATCTATGATGATCAAAACCGGTTGCTCACGGGAATTGCCATTCCTGGGCCGGTGCCAGCGCATATTGATACTTTGCCGGTCATAACACAAAAAGATGGCAAGTCATTCAAGGGTTTTCTGGATATGGAAACCGGACAACTGACCGGGGTTGATGCCGGGGCTTCTTTTCAAAGTGGAAGTCTTGTGGCTTTTGCCCCGGATATGTCGCATGTTCTTTACAGGGTTGTTGACGAGGCGGGCAAGAAATTTGTTTTATCCAAGGCGTTGTCGGAACGGGAGCAGACTATTCTGACCGTTAATCAGCATTTGAACCAGATCCGCTTTGGGAAGAAGAAAAAAGTAACGTATGCTTTGGGGAAGGGTGAGGATCAGAGAAATTTTACCGGATGAGTGCTGCTTCCACCCGATTATCAACGAGGAAAGCTCTATCCCGCCGTGGTGAGCGTATATGGGGGGCGGGATTATAATACGCATCCCGCGGATTTTGTGGCAAGCAGGCAGGAATATGCGAATTATTATAATCTTAATCTTTTGACGGCGGCGGGTTATGCAGTCCTGCTGGTAAGCCTGCCCATTGATTTTCAGGAAGAGCCGCTGGATATTCCAAAACAACTGGCTCAGATAACGCTTGCGGCTGTGGACAGATTAATTGATATGAAGATTTTTGTCCCTGATCGTCTGGCGTTAATGGGTACGAGTTACGGCGGTTACTCCACCTTGTCCATATTGACGCAGACAGGACGTTTCCGGGCGGGGATCGCCATTTCCGGGGTTTATAATCTGACGAGCGCTTATGGCGGTATCTGGCCCACGATGCGCATACAGCCCTTTGCGCAGGTTTTTAACTGGGCGAAATGGATGGAAGGTCATCAGGGGGGAATGGCTAAAGGAGAAGCCCCTTGGGTAAACCCGCAGAAATATATCCGTAACAGCCCGTTGTTTTTTGCCGACCGTGTGACCACGCCGGTTCTATTTCTTCACGGAGACCTTGATCCCGTTTCCATCGCTCAGACGGAGGAAATGTTCAACGCGTTATATCGGCAGGGAAAAAAGGCGCGGTTTGTTCGTTTGTGGGGGGAAGTTCACGGTATCTACAGCCCGGCCAATATTCGCCTGACCTGGCATGAAATTCTGCGATGGCTCGGGGAGGTAATGAAATGATACAGATTTACCAGTCAGCGGGTAGGGATTGTCTTCCCGCTGACTGGTACTTCAATCAGGGAAAAGCCCGGAAAGGGAAACAGCCCGGGATCTCTGCGAAAATCAATGGTGGCATGCCTTTTGTCTGGCGTGATACACGACCGAGGTCAATAAGAGATTTGGCCATTAGTTAACTCCTGTTGTAATTAGAAGGTGATATATACCGAATAAGTTGGTATGGAAATTATAAAAAATCTGCGGTGGAGGGGCTAATATATATTCTGAATATAGGGTTGCTGAATGTGGCCGATATTCTGCGTGTCATGTGCGTGATATCCATGTCGAACCGGACTGAAATGGCCAATATCAATTCGTTAAGAATCTGCAGTCAGATTATCGGTCAAATCACCATTTTTAGTTTTGCTTTACTCCATTGCTGAAGCCAGACCTCGGTACATAAAAAAGATAAAATTTGTGAAGGATTGGCTTCCAGGTAGATGTCATTTCCCGACAGGGCCTGCTCAAGCTTTCGTTGGTCCAGGATCTTCTCTCGAACAAGATATCCTTCCAGCAGCATGGTTTTTATATACTCAATATTTTGCAGGAAAAACCGTTGATAATGATTGTTGATCCCTCCCTTGGTTTCCCGTCTGATCACCTCCGGCGCCACCAGTTCTGAAAAAGCCTGGCGTGCTAGACCGCGATCTTTCCCGCCATGAGTAAGAATGTAGGTGGGTATCCTGAGACAGGTTTCAATGACAGGTTGAGAGCATAAAGGATAGACGGGCTCCAGAAAGTCTGACGGATTTTCCGGGATATTATGATAGTAATTTGCTGGTGGAGTGCTTATGAAAATATGCAGAAGTTTTCCGAGAGATATGTCTTCAGAGGGGGAAAACCAAGGATGATCAAGGTCTTTCATGGAGAGGATATCATCAATTCCGGGGGTAAACAAAGAGGTTTGCGGCTCGCAGAAATCTGTGTATGGGCTCCATTCAGGTTTATGGCGCCTGTTCCTGAAGACGGTGGACAGCATGGCCCAGAATGATTTTCTTTCCAATCGGGCAAGTTCCATAATTATCTGCAGCAACTGAATATCAATTCCTTGAGTTTTTAAGTAGTCAATGGCGCAAAGGCTGGTTTTCGGTTGAAAAAATATGCCATCTCCGCCGGCCCCAAAAAAGCAGGCCTCAATATTTTTATTTTTTACTATTTTCTTTTCTGTGCTGTTGCTAACGGATTCAAACAAGGTATTGCGTGGTTGGGGCTCCTTGTTCCTTTTCAGTAGCTTGTCGAGGGATATGTCTGGTTCATCGAATTTTAGCTCGATCAAGGGGATATTCTGGTAGCGGGCGGAAAATCTAGCATATTTGCGTTCATCGCCTTCTATGTCCGGTGTGTAATAGTTTATGCAAGTGATTTCGGGCCGATTTGTGGCTTGTTTAAGGCTGCTGAGTACAATTGAGGAATCGAGCCCGCCCGATAAGCGGTGAATGACCTTGTTGTAATTCGAAGCCCACGCCTCAGTTGTAGCGAGAACTGATTTTCTGAGAGCTGTTGCCGCTTCGGTCGGGATATCGAACATGTCGGCTTGGGATATTTTTTGGGGGTCCCAGCAAAAGGTCAGCTTGTCGCCATCTGGTGAAATGCTCCGACATTGACCGGGAAGAAGTTCTGTAACCTGATCTAGTCCGGTTTTTGAAGTCATAAGATAGTTGAATTTGATATGGGCGGCAATATAGCTCCAGTTTATTGAGACGGGAAGGATATTCAAGTTGCGGAAATCCACGGCATCAGAAAAATATATATCTATATTTTTATAGCGCACGAAAAAACAAGGGAAACCGCCCGTGGGATCCCGGAGGACATGACTGCTGTTTGTTTTAGTGTTTTTTATGAAAGCGACATAGCGCCCCCAATAATGAGTGATCAGATGGTTCCCGCCGGAGGCAATTATCGCCATGGTTTCAGCTTCATTCAAGCGAGGGGGAACAAAAAAATCTTGCCTGTTGAAAACTTTTCCGAGAATTATCCCACCATTAAAAGGCAGTTTATAAGCCTGCATACGGGGCTTGGTTTCACCTGTGTGAAGTATGGCCATGCCTTTGTCTTGGTAGGCAACGTCATATTCCGGTAAAAGGTTATTGAATCGTTCAACGAGACGAGTGGCGGCATGTTGAGCATGCAGGTCTTTAGGTGCCCAGACAAGGGAGAAATATCTATACATCATGCTATGCTTTCATTATTGGACTGAAAAGGTTGATGTGATCCAATGAATCATTAAGAAGCAAATCACCCTGCTGAACCCAGCAGTGAGCCGCAAAAGGCGACATTTTAACGCCAAATACCCAGTTCGGGTAAATATCGTAGGACGATAAAAACTCGATCAGTGCAAAAGAATCAAATAGGCAATGATCCTTAGCGGTAAAAAACAGAGGGCGCAAATTTTTGAATATTTCTATTAAATCCCGAATCCTTTGCTCTTCGGCAGCTCCTGTATCATGTGAATGTTTCTCGGATCGTTTTTTAAGCCGCGTCATAATTTGTTCTGTGGATCTCCATTTTAACCAGAATGAGACCGTTATCATGGTTTTGAAATAGTGGAAAACGTCCCTTATCCTGATGTGAGGTTTTTTCCCATAGTCATAACCAACTAAATCTGTTGTCGGCAGCGTTATTTTTGTAGGTTGGAACGTTCTACCTTGTTGCTTTTTTTCCGTGAGAATGCCCCGGTCCACCATTTCTTCGATAATCTGTTTTATCTGAGGTTTGGATGAATTGGGGTCTTCTTTTTGATTTGTGTCAGTATGAGGCAGAAACTGGGATAATATGGCGGCGCTCTGTTCTTGCGGCAGACATATATATTCATCCCTATGGAGATCCAGAAATACAAGAAAGGACTGGCTCAAACAACAGAACACATTTTGCGACAGATAGTATTTTGGTTGGGAATGCGTGTTCATGGTCCGTCATTCTATGTTATTGGGAAAATATAAGAAAAAGTGGGCAGATATTTCACTGCCCACTTGCCTATTTTACCCTACGTTGGGAAATGCCCGGAAGGGGAAGGGATTTGGAACTTCTGCATAAATCAGAGGAGGAAGTCCTTTTGTCTGTGTAGAAACACGGCCAAGTTCAATGAGGTTTTTTGTCATGGTTGACTCCTGTTAAGTTTAAGTTTGATGTACCA
The DNA here is from genome assembly GCA_048266545.1 of Paremcibacter sp. GTDB lineage: Bacteria > Pseudomonadota > Alphaproteobacteria > Sphingomonadales > Emcibacteraceae > Paremcibacter. The sequence goes on from JBLWZH010000027.1 coordinate 32,539, forward strand.
GTTTGGCGGTACTTAAAAATAGTAAGGATATTTTATAAAAATTCGCTACTATATATTTAGTATATATTTATGGTATATTCTAATCGTATAGAGTGTTTTTTCGGTCGGATAATTATAGATGGGCCTTTATATTTTGGTGGATGTGGAGATGAAAAAGTGGGCAGATATTTCACTGCCCACTTTCCGATATTACCCTACGCTAGGGAATTGACGGAAGGGGAAGGGATTTGGAACTTCTGCAAAAATCAGAGGGGGAAGTCCTTTTGTTTGTGTAGAAACACGGCCAAGTTCAATGAGGCTTTTTGTCATGGTTGACTCCTGTGAATTTTAGGTTGGTTGTAAAGACAGACTCTAGAAAATGCCCACAGATTTAGGATTTTTCTGTGTGCAGGGGGATGAGCATGCCGTAAGATATAGGATGAGAACTTATTGAGAAGTAATCATCTCACAACGGGCAAGTCTTCTACATTTGCCCTAGCCACATCCACCAGGGAATGCGCGGAATGGAAATGGATTTGCCACTTCCGCAAAAATCAGAGGGGGAAGTCCTTTTGTCTGTGTAGAAACACGGCCGAGTTCAATGAAGCTTTTTGTCATGGTTGACTCCTGTTAAGTTATATAGTCCGGCATTATGCCGGTGTAGAAATTATAAAATCAAAAAATAAGCAATGACTAATATATATTTGATATATATTTTCCATAACATGTAGAAGTATGGTTTTCTTGCAGGGAAGTTATGGTGATATGAGAAGGAAAGTGGAAAATTAAGTGGGGTGATGCCGGATAATATATATCCAATATATGTTCGACAGACAGCCGGTCTCTCTTTTAGGCTTTCTAGAAAATAGATAGTCCCAAATTCTAGAAACACTGAGTAATAGGAGATCGTTATGGCTAAATCAAAAAATCCAATCACTGAGGATGAATATGTTACTGATTTGAACAGCTTATCTGAGCTAATGAACAGGGCAATGTTATATCCTGGATTGGATATGCCATATACTTATGAAATGGCCGGTTATATGGGACAGAATCCATATGAAACCGATATTGTTGATATTGAGCAGCTGGAAGCTGCTGCTGAATTCCATAAAAAGAACCCCGACCCATTGAAGCAATATACAGACATGCTAACATATATGTATCCCTCTTCTCGCCTGGTCCCTAAAATCAATGAAAATTCAGACAAAGAATGAAGCGCATTTTTCTGATATAATACAATACTGTATTTATAGATTGTTATCTTAAAAGCGGATGGCGTGATCTTGAGGCCGGCATTTAACTAATGTGATATGCCGGTATCGAAAAGATATTATTATCTTAATCCGTCTATCAAATCGGATAACAGTAAAAGATGTTTGTCATGGTAAGAGTCAAGCGCGGCGCTCAGGCTCCGGTATTGCTTTTTGTAATATAACTGGCGGAAATGTAATAGTTCTTCCCTTGAATCATCAATCATTTCATATTCACAGCGACGAATATAATTGAGTTTGTCATTTAAATTCTGAATGATGCGCACAATTTCACTATTGCAGGAATGAATGGCAATCTGCAGAAACAGATCACTGAGGGTTTTAACCAGATGCCGGGGATCTGGATCGGCGGATTTCAAGTTGTCATTGTCAATGGGGGAAATCTTGGAGAAACAAGACATTTTCGCCAGATTGCTTTTGGTTTGGGCCTTATCCAGTGATGCCTTCAACAGGATGGCGTTAAGTTCATAAAGGTTTCGGATTTCCGCTTCGGATATACGCTTGGTGAAAAAACCTATTTTAGGTATTCTGGAGATCAGGCCCTCCGTGGCAAGTTGACCGAGAGCCTCTCTTACAGGGATTGTGCTGACATCCAGCTGGTCAGCAAGATGTTCGATAATCAGCCGCTCGCCCGGGGCAAATTCATGATTGACAATTTGCCCCTTCAGGCGGTTATAGACCGTATGAATAACAATTTCATTTGTTGGTTTATGCGCCATACAGCTACCCCTTCATTGACCGGCAACTGGAAATGTTTCAACCATCTTCCGGTAGCTATCGTGGAAAATAACCGCCAGAAAATGAAGGGAAGGGAGATAAAGTTCCGGATTCCGATGCTTTTGGACTGAGGCGAAGGAAATGATATAGATCAGTCCACCCCCGCCATATATTGGAATGCTGACGCCCTTATATATACCCGCTTCTTTCATCCATTGTCTGATCAGGGTTTGATGGGTATCCAGGTCGCATTCTTCCGATACTCTTTCCCAAAGAATAGGTTGTGTGATCCGCGGCTCATAACGGGCCACGGAATTAATCTGTTGCTTGTTATGGTCAAAATAATAATGAAACCAGCTGTCAGGATAATTGGTTGCGATATAGCGAAAAGGATATTTCGCTTCTTCGTTCGACTGTTCTGTTGTCGAATTGTCATAAGGAGAGAATACTGCATATGATATGTAATGAAATCCCTGATCATCGGCAGCTTGCTCCAGCAGAACAAACAGCTCGGCAGCAGAAGTGACATGATCAATACGATCTATAAAATCCACGATTCCCATGATATATCCTCAATTTACCTGGTTGAGATGAGGGGGCCGGTTACAAAGCGAAATTCATTTTTGTAATTTTGAGCGACTATTACGCGCCCCTTCAATATTTGTTGAGCGTCTCAGCTTTACATTATCGTGATGCCGGTCCTTGTCGCGCGGCGTCTATGGCGGTATCTGAACCTTATGATTATGCATCCTTAATATAGAAAAATATAATGAAGCATGCACTTATGGTTGAAAATACCTATAGGTTGAGGGGTTGACAGAATAATGCGGCAATTCCAGGGGGTTGTCTTTTGGAATAATTGCAGGAAAGCCCGGGCGGGGGCGTGAAAAGCACAAAATATTCCGATAACGGATCAAAATCACCGGGCCCGCAATTTGGTTGGGGCCGACTCGCGCATTTTGGGTCGATGGGCGGAGCGGGGGAAGGAAACGGCGTACCGTTATCCTGAATGTCCCTGGCATAAGGGAGAAAGATGGGAGAAACAAGAGGGAAAGGCCGGAGCCCCGTGAGAGGGGGGGAGATCAAAGGGCTCCGGCCTTGAGATGGGATGTCTGCGCCGTTCTAGAAGCGGTAGGCCGCTCCGATCATGAAACGATCCTCATTAGGGTCAAATGTGATCGTATCCGTGGCATTTGTGACATCCCATTTTTCGTATTCGGCCCGGCTATATTCGGCCCGCAGGCTGAGCTGTGGCATGAAGGCGAATTCTATGCCGCCGCCGTAGCGGAAACCGCTCAGGCGTTTGTCCTCATTTGTCGCCAGGCCGAAAGTGTCGAATTTCGTGCTGGTGAAGCCGCCGAGGCCGTAAAACAGGGTCCGGTCGGCAACAAAACCAACACGGCCGGACAAATCAAAGGTATTTTTCGCCTCGAGGCCGCTGTTGGTGGCGCCGAAACTGAAGGTCGGTTCCGGGTTGCCATTGAGATAGAAGCCCCCTTCAAGACCGAAATAAAGCTGGTCCATCTGTTTGCCGAAACCGCCATAGATGCCGCCGCCCAGTTTTTGCTTGCCGTCGAGGGTTGCGGTGGCCGCGGGGTCAACCGCGGCGCCGGTATTGAAATGATCCAGCGTCAGGCCGCCGCCCAGATAACCCCCGTCAAAGGGCGCATTTTCATCTGCGGCAAAGGCCGCCGCCGCCGGGGCGGCGACCAGCACAGGCGCGGCAAGGGCGATAAAAACAGTTTTCTTTGTAGGTTTTCTCATAATCAATTTCCTTATTTAAATATTATCGTAAGTGTCATTAAGGGTCCGTTTTAAAGTTGTCCGCATGTTCATACGGAACATCAGGTCAAATTCCCCTTCACCCGAAAACAGATATAGATGACGCGGCCCGCCATTTCGTCCGAACCAATAGGCAAGAGACGGAAAAGGTCCGTTCCTATCCATTCGAACGTTTGTAACTGGCTGAAAATAAAGATAAAAAGGCGATATTATGGCAGGATCTCACACTATGGCGGGATTATGGTGAGAAGGCCGGAAATACGGCCAGAAAATGGCGCGGCCGGCGGCAAGGCCAAATTTTCGGGGCCGCCCGGGCGACCCGGAAAGAATCAGTCGGAAGTGCCTGGAATATATGTCCGCAATATCCGGAAGGATAACGCCGGACGGCTATTCGGCCGGGGCCTGTTGCTTGCGATATTCGGTCGGGGTCAGGCCGGTATAGCGCTTGAAGGCGGTATTGAAGGTTGATTTGGAGTTGAAGCCCACCGCATGGGCGATTTCCAGAACGGGAATTTTCCTGTCGGGGGCATGGCTGAGCTGCCGCTTGGCGGCTTCGATGCGGAATTTATTGACAAAATCAAAGAAGTTGCACCCAAGTTCCTGATTGATGACCTGGGAAATATAATTTATTGAAATGCCGGTGTGATCGCCGAGGCTGCGCAGGGACAGCATGCTGTTGGTATAGAGGCCATCCGTTTCCAGGGCCTTGCGCAGCTTAGCGAGAATCCGCTTGGCGTCATCCCGTTGCAGGGCCGATTTGGCGTATTTCGGCGTCGTCGCCCTGCTGTCTTCGGCGTGATTGTCCGGTCGGGTTATGCGCGCCTCTCCCTGCCGCAGGGTTGCCTGGCGCAGGCCCTTGAAGCTCAGGAAATAGACGATGGCCACATCCATCACCGTGGTGGCGAATTCAATGCTGTCCGCCCAGGACTCCGGCCAGCCGACAAGATTTTCATAGGCGTAGATCAGCCATTGCAGCGACAACATCAGGATCAGAAAGCGCAGCCAGTCCAGTCGGTGATCGTCGATATTGGCGAAAAACTGCTTCAGGTCGGTGAAATATTGCATCAGCACCCGGTAAGATCTGACCAGATAATAGAGAATCTGGACGGGCAGGCTGATATAAACGGCAATAATGCCCCCTATGCTCACCAGAAGATGCGGCGTTTGCGGCAGATTCCGGTCTTCCATCAGCAGGGCGAATTTCAGCGATTCCGGCAGCAAAAGAAAGGGCGTTATGAAGGCGATCGAGAGCAGAGGCAAAATAAAATGCCGGCAGCGTTTTTTATCCAGTATATAGGTCTCACTGTCGTAACTGTCCCGAATATAGAAATAAAACAAAGGCCCGAGCAGGAAGAAAGACGGGATCAACACGCCGGTCAGGTGGGGCTGTTGAAAGATGGCGTCCGATACCTCGAGAAAACTATCAATGAAGGTCAGGCCGTAAACCGTCATGAAGCCGGCGAGGAACTTATTGGGCGCGCGATCCGGCGCCTGCAACGGGCGGCTGTCGATATGAAAATACAGCGCCATAAACAGGCACATGGTCGCGCCCATTAATAAAATGGCGAATTCATATTGTATCAGGCTGTCCATATTTGATTGTGGCCCGTCCTCGTTGCTCCTGAAAATTTCTATAAAGTCAAAAAATGTCAGAAGTTTGGTCGCCCCGGCCATCAACCGCGAAGACAGGCCGGGGGATCTGTTTCCCGATAAGCCGGCTTGCTTTATCCGGGGGATTTTGCCAGAATGCAATCCGGGTGAGGGGTAATTACAAAATGAAAATTTATCACACGGGGAATTACATGCATAATTTACTTAAAGTTTTTATCGTCGTCGGCCTGCTGGGTCTGCCCTCTTTCCAGGCGGCAGCCGCGGAACAGGATAACAGCAAGAAGGAAGAACCGGCGAAAGTGCCGGAGGCTCAGTCATCGGTCACCAAACACAGCGGAAAATTCAACGGCGTTACGGTGAAATACACCGTGACCGCCGGCGACACCCACCTTAAAAATGACAAGGGCGAGGCGGTGGCGAGCATCTATTCGATCGCCTATACCAGGGACGGGGTCAACGATCCGGCGTCCCGGCCGGTGACGTTCCTGTTTAACGGCGGCCCGGGGTCGGCGTCCCTGTGGCTGCATATGGGCGTTTTCGGCCCGAAACGGGTTGATGTGCCGAGCGACGCGACCAACGCCGGCGCCGCGCCCTATGATGTGGTCGCCAATCCGCTCAGCCTGCTTGACGTGACCGACCTGGTGTTTATTGATCCGGTCGGCACCGGCTATTCCAGGGTGATCGGCAAGGGCGAGGGCAAGGATTTCTGGGGCCTGAATGAGGATGCGAAATCCGTCGCCCGGTTCATCCAGATCTATGTCACGAACAACAAGCGCTGGAATTCGCCGAAATATGTCGGCGGCGAAAGCTATGGCACGACCCGCACCGCCGCCCTGGTCAAGGAATTGCAGCAGGGATACAACAGCATGGCGCTCAACGGGCTTATTCTGATCTCTTCCATTCTCGACTTCCAGACGACCGACAGCGGGTCGGCCAATGATGATCCTTATATCAGCTTCCTGCCGACCTTCGCCGCCACCGCCTGGTATCACGGCAAGGTCGACAAGACCGGCCGGACGCTGGAATCATTTGTTGAGGAGGCGCGCAATTTCGCCGCCAACGAATATTCCGTCGCCCTGTTGAAAGGCAGTCGGATGTCGGCGGCCGAACGGCAGGATGTGACGAAAAAACTCAGCCTCTATACCGGGTTGAGTGAAACCTATCTCAAGCATGCCCGCCTCAGGGTCAATGAATTCCGTTTCATGAAGGAGCTTCTGCGGGATCAGGGCAAGGTCGTCGGCCGCCTGGACGGGCGATTTACCGGCACCGAAGAGGATGACGCCGGGGAAACCTTTGAAGCCGACCCCTCCGGCTATGGCATCAGCGCCGCCTATACCGCGGCGGTCAATGATTATTTCGCCCGGACGCTGAAGGTCGAGCGGGAGGATCGCTATGAAGTGCTGAGCCATAAACCGGGGAGCAAGTGGAACTGGAAACAGGGCAAGAGCTGGACCGGCGGCTATCCCGCCCTGGGCCATTATGTCGCCCGCGGCATGCGTCAGAACAAGGACCTCAGGGTCTATGTCGCCAATGGCTATTATGATATGGCGACGCCGTTTTTCGGCACCGAATACACCATGGCCCAGTACGGCATTGATCCGAAGCGGGTCACCATGGATTATTTCGAAGCCGGCCACATGATGTATATCCATCATCCGTCCCTGGAGAAGCTGGCGAAAAATGTCCGCCAGTTCATTCTGGATGGTTCAAAATAAACCCTATTCAGTTCAGAAAAAGGCGGTCTCCGGATCGCCTTTTTTTATGCGGTCGAAGACAGAACACCACGGCTTTAGCCGTGGATGAATGAGCCTTGAGGCGATATTGTGCAGAGA
>JBLWZH010000028.1:0-39642 GCA_048266545.1 Paremcibacter sp.
GCACAAGGTCGGCGACCCGCTTGATCCGGAAACGACCATGGGCGCCCTGGTCGAGGAGCCGCATATGGACCGGGTGATCGGCTATATCGACAAGGCCCGTGCGGAAGGGGCGACCCTGAAGCTCGGCGGCGAGCGCAGCGCCGGCCGCGACGGTTATTTTGTCGAGCCGACCATCTTTGACGATGTGACGCCGCAGATGACGATCGCCCGCGAGGAGATTTTTGGCCCCGTGCTGTCGGTGCTGACGTTCGACGGCGAGGCGGAAGCGATCAAAATCGCCAATGACACGATTTACGGCCTCGCCGCCGCCGTCTGGAGCCGGGATATTTCCCAGGCCCACCGCATGGCGCGGGCCCTGCGGGCGGGCACGGTCTGGGTCAATTGCTGGGATCCGACCGGCGACATGACAGTGCCCTTCGGCGGCTATAAACAGTCGGGCTTCGGCCGGGACAAGTCGCTGCACGCCCTTGAAAAATATACCGATCTCAAGACCACCTGGGTTCAGCTTTGAGATATTGTCTTGATTTAAATTTGGAGAATGTAAATGCGTAATTTCAATCGGGACACCGCCCAGTGGCAGGAACTTGATCGCGATCACCATATCCATCCCTTCACTGACCCGGATGCGCTGGCCAGGAAGGGGACCCGCGTCATCACCCGCGGCGAAGGCAGCTATATATGGGACAGCGAAGGCAACAAAATCCTCGACGGCATGGCCGGGCTATGGTGCGTCAACGTCGGCTACGGCGTGCGGGAGCTGATCGACGCTGCCCATCAACAGATGCAGCAGCTGCCCTATTACAACAGCTTTTTCCAGACCAGCCACCCGCCGCAGATCGAATTGTCGCGCCTGCTGGCCGAGGTGACGCCCGCGGGCTTCAATCATTTCTTCTTTGCCGGTTCCGGCTCCGAGGCCAATGACACCAATGTCCGTCTGGTGCGCCATTACTGGAATATCAAGGGTCAGCCGTCAAAGAAAACCTTCATCAGCCGGATGAACGCCTATCACGGCAGCACGCTGGCCGCGACCAGCCTCGGCGGCATGGATTACATGCATAATATGGGTGGCGAGGGCGCATCCCTGCTGCCGGGCTTTGAACATATCGGCCAGCCGTTCTGGTATCTGGAGGGCGGCGATATGACGCCGGCGGAATTCGGTCTTCTGCGGGCGCGGGAGCTGGAGGAGAAAATCCTGGCGCTCGGGGCGGAGACGGTGGCGGCCTTTATCGCCGAGCCGATCCAGGGCGCCGGCGGCGTGATCGTGCCGCCGGACAGTTACTGGCCGGAAATTCAGCGGATCTGCCGGAAATATGATGTCCTGCTGATCGCCGATGAGGTGATCTGCGGCTTTGGCCGGACCGGCAACTGGTTCGGTTCGGAAACCATGGGCATCAGGCCGGATCTGATCACCATGGCCAAGGGCATGTCGTCGGGCTACCTGCCGATCGCCGCCGTCGGCCTGCGGGACGAGATCTTCCGGGTTCTCAATGAGGGCGGCGACATCAATCACGGCTATACCTATAGCGGCCATCCGGTGGCGAGCGCCGTCGCCATCGCCAATATCCATTATATCCGGGATCATCATCTGGTGGAAAAGGTGGCCGGCGAAACCGGACCTTATCTTCAGGCCGGGCTTAAAGAGCTGGCGGCCAGCCATCCGATTGTCGGCGAGGCGCGCGGCCGCGGCCTGATGGCCGCCCTTCAACTGGTGAAAGACAAGGCGAGGCGCGCCACCTTCAGCGGGGCGGAGGATGCGGGAACCGTCTGCCGGGATTATTGCTTTGGCAACAATCTGATCATGCGCGCGGTCGGCCAGTCGATGATCATAAGCCCGCCGCTGACCATTTCCCGGCCCGAGATTGACGAACTGCTCGACAAGGCAAAAATCTGCCTGGACGCCACCGCCAGGGATTTTGGCCTGATGTGAGCTGAGCCGGGAGACGTTGGGATAATGAAGGAGATGCTGAAACATCCGGATGTGCGGGAAAAACTGTATAACCTGTTTAAATACACCATCTATCTGCTGCTCATATGGAATACCTATTTGTTTTTTGAGCAGGATTGGGCCGCCTCTTCCCATACCTTCAGCAACGGGGTGACGCTCGGGGTGCTGATCGAGGCTTTCACCGCCAGCATTGATACCCTGAACTGGGTCATTCTGCTGCTGCTTTTTGAACTGGAAACCTGGGTGCTTTCCGACGCGGCGCTGGAACGGAAAAGCCTGAAATGGGGCCTGATGGCGGTGCGCGGCCTGTGTTACAGCCTGATCATCTACGCCTTTTACGGCTATTGGGCCAAGCTGATGGTTTTTTATCATGTGACGCCCTTTCCGGCCGATGACATATGCCGGATGGTCGATGGGATCCTGTCCCGGGTCGATAGTCTGGATGAATATATCGTGCTGAATGCGAAAAACTGCCAAAGTCTCGGGGGGCTGGAATTATTCAGGATAACCGGGCAGGACCTGATCGCCGACGCCGACAGATTGGCGGCGACCCGGGGGCTGGCGTGGATTGACGTGATCAATGCCGGGGCCTGGCTCGGGGTCGTGGTGATCCTCGAGGTCGATGTCTGGTTTCAGCTCAAGGGCTTGCTGGAAGGGCTAATTTTGCGGGCGAGCAAACTGATCAAGGCGATCCTTTACAGCAGCCTGCTGGGCTGTGCGGTCTATTGGGGCTTCCTCGGCGGTTTTCTTGATTTCTGGGACGCCTTTCTGTGGCTGCTGGCTTTCGCCTTTATCGAAATGAACCTGTTTCAGTGGCAGCAGGAGATCCTGGAGCAGGAGCAGGCGGGATAGGCGGCGGATCAGCCGGCGGTTTTTTTCCGGATTTCCCCTTCCAGCGCCTGAAGAAAGCGCGAGCGGTCGGCCCGGGTGAAGGCGGCGTTATAGCCCTTGCTTTCCCCGGTTTCCCGCTGGTGGGCCTTGATTTCGCGCAGGGCGAGGGCGTTGCCGATATTGCGGTCGGAAAAAGGCCGCCCGGTGGGCCCGATCACGCTGGCGCCCTGGTCAAGGCAGCGCCGGGCGAGCGGAATATCGGCCGTGATCGCAATGTCGCGGCCGCTAATATGGCCGGCGATCCAGTCATCGGCGGCATCGGCGCCGTCGGCGACAACAATTTTCCGGACCAGCGACCCGGTCTCAAGCCGCAGCCATTGATTGCTGACCAGATAGACCGCCATCTTGTGGCGATAGGATACTTTGAGGATTTCATCCTTCACCGGGCAGGCGTCGGCGTCGACATAGAGGGCGGTCTGGCGCTGGTCGGTCATATGGCGGGTCTTCTCCCTTCTCTGTCTGGTCTTTTACACGGCCGGGGACCAGAAATAAAGCGCTCATCTGCGAAGAACCGGCCGCCGTCGCGCCGATTCTGATTTGGACCGGCATAAACCCTTCACCCGGCAAGGCGGCGCTGCTATACTGGTGGACAGCGGCGGCAGATCTTTTATACTTGCCGCCCGACAGGAGAAAATCATGGCGGCATGGCAGAATGAACCATTTGAAATTGCGGTGAAGAAAGGCGACAAAATCGCCTTTTGCCTGTGCGGCGGCTCGGCCAACGGCCCCTATTGCGACGGCACGCACAAGGGGACCGATTTCCAGCCAGCGATTGTCACTTTTGACCGGGACAAAAAAATCTTCGCCTGCGGCTGCCAGCAGTCGGCGAAACGGCCTTACTGCGACGGCACCCACAACAAGCTCTGATCAGGCGGCGGGCCGCCGTTGGGGTCGCTTTGCACAGGGATGGGCCATGATTCCGCCGGCCGCCGGTCATTCATCCGGCTGCTGTGTCGCCGTCGCCTGTTCCAGTTCGGCAATCCGCTGCCGGAGCGGGGCGATCCGCTCGGCGATTTCGGCCTCGGTAAAGCGCGGCGTGATATGCTGCGGACAGTTCCAGTCGAGGGCCTCGACGGTCATGACGATCGCCCGTTCGACCCGCGCCCGGTAGGTCGGCGCCTCGAGCCGGGCGAGCAGTTGCGGGTCCTCGTCCCGGTGAACAATCCGCGCCCGGGCCCAGATTTTAAGCCGCCGCCGGGCCGGATAATCGAGCAGGATCAGGGCGATGCGGTCATTGGCGTTCAGGTTGCCGACGCTGAGATACTGGATATTACCGCGGAAATCCGCATAGCCGATTGTCCGCTCATCCAGCACCTTGAGGAATCCGGCCGGCCCGCCGCGAAACTGAACGTAAGGCCAGCCGTCCTCACTGACCGTCGCCTGATAGAAGCCGTCGCGGGCTGCGATGAAGTCCCGCTCCCTGGCGCCGATGCGGATGAAGGAATCCCCGGCCTGCTCAAAGCGCTGGTTGGCGGCGCGGCTGCCGTAGCGTTCCTGGGCGGCCTTGACGGCGGGGGTGAAGGTGATGTCGGCGAAACTGCGGGCCATGTCTTATTCCTTATGATATTCCTTTTCTGGTCTTTTTTCGTTCTGGTCTGGTTTGTCGATATGACATTTTGTAAAAGTACCGATCGGTAAATTTATTAAAATAAAATGAACAGATCAGTACGTTTTGTCAAGGAAAATGTAAAAATATCCGGTTTTCGGCGATTTTAAAGGGATGTGGGCCATCGGAGTGGGCGGCTTTGGGCAAAATATATTGACAGAATCCGCCGGGACGCCTATCTTAAGCTTACTGATCGGTTATATTACGGAGTATGGCAAAAAGTGCGACCTTCCAAACGCGATGAACTGGTGCAAAAGGCGTTGGCGGTTTTCTACCGGCATGGCTTTCACGCCACGGGCATGGATATGCTGGCGGCGGAAACCGGGATTTCCAAGACCTCCATGTACAAGCATTTCCGCACCAAGGAGGATCTGATCCTGGCGGCGCTGCGGCGGCGGGATGAGGAATTCCGCGTCTGGCTGTTGCGGCGCATGGCCGAGCTTGGCGCGACGCCGCGCGGGCAGTTGATCGCCATGTTTGACGCCCTGCGCGAATGGTTCGCCAAGGATGATTTTCGCGGCTGCATGTTCATCAAGGCGGCGTCCGAATATCAGGAGCCCGGGGATCCGATCTATGTCCAGAGCGCCGAAAGCAAGCGGTTGCTGCTGGACTATATCCGCGGCCTTGCAGAGCAGGCGGGGGCGGCAGACCCGGACGCGCTCGCGCGCGGCCTGCTGCTGCTGAAGGAAGGGGCCATTGTCATCGCCCATATGATGCCGGGCGAGAATCCGGCGATGGACGCCAAAATGGCGGCGAAAACCCTGCTTGCCGAGACGCTCGGCCGTTAAGGCGGGCCGTTGACGGGCCGTTCAGAGGCCGCTTCAGGCTACCCCCACAGGCGGGCGGCGGGACATTCCATGACGCTGCCGCGATAGGTGATACCGTCCTTGTGGTCGCCGGCCAGCAGCAGCGGCCCGTCGAGATCGACAAAGCGGCTCAAGGCGCCGATCACCATGCCGGGCGCCATGCTCAGCGAGCTGCCGACCATGCAGCCGACCATCAGGTCAAGATTCCGCTCCTGCGCCGCCCGGGCGAGCCGCAGGGCCTCGGTCAGGCCGCCGGTCTTGTCGAGCTTGATATTGATCATCTGATAACGGTCGGCGATCTCATCCAAATCATCCGTGACATGGCAGGATTCATCGGCGCACAGCGGCAGCGGCGGGCGGTAGCCGGCAAGCTCATGATCCCGTCCGGCGGGCAGCGGCTGCTCGATCATCCGGACCCCGGCTTCGGCGAAGCGCGGGGCGAAATATTCCAGTTCCGCCATCGACCAGGCCTCATTGGCGTCGACGATAATGTCGGCCCGGGGCGCGGCCTTGGCGACCGCGGTCACCCGTTCGATGTCCCCCTCGCCGCCGAGCTTCAGCTTCAAGAGCTGCTTGTCCGAATGATCGCGGGCCTGGGCCGCCATCTCCGCCGGGCTGGCCAGGCTGAGGGTATAGGCGGTGACCAGATGATCGGGCCGGGCGATGCCGGTCAGCCGCCAGATGCTGTGGCCGCTTTCCTTGGCCTCCAGGTCCCACAGGGCGCAATCGATGGCGTTGCGCACCGCGCCGGCGGGCAGCAGGTCATAGAGTTGATCCCGCGACGGGCGGGCCATGACCCGGGGGCGGACGGCATGAAACAGGTTTAGGGCTTCCTGCGCCGCCACCCTGTCCTGTTCGGCGCTCAGCACCCGGCTGCCCATCGGCACCGCCTCGCCGCGGCCGGTCCGGCCGTTGCGGCTGGCCTCGACGACGATGACATTGAGCGAGGTGATCACCCCGCGGGAGATGGCGAACGGGCGGGCGAAGTCGTATTTCTCGATAAAGGCGGTGATTTTCATGGCGGTATTCATGACTGGTTCTCCAGCAGCAAATCGGCAATCGGGCCGATGCCGGTGCGCACCGGGTCGCAGGCCGGCAGGCCGAGCCGCTCGCTCAGTTCCGCCAGATAATCGCGGGCCCGGGCTTCGGACAGCTTCGACGTGTTGACCGAGACGCCGACGGCCCGGACATCGGGATTGGTCAGGCGGGCGGCCGCCAGGTTGCGGTTGATGCATTCCCCGAGGTCGGGGACGGCGAAACCCGGCATCAGCTGAATTTCGTCGCGCATCGCTTCATGACAGAGGACGATGGCGTCCGGCTGGCTGCCGTGGAGCAGGCCGAGGGACACCCCGGCGTAGGCCGGATGAAACAGCGAACCCTGACCCTCGACAAGATCCCAGTGATCGGGTTCATTGTCCGGACTCAGCAGTTCGGCGGCGCCGGAAATAAAATCGGCGACGACCGCATCGACGCTGATGCCGCGGCCGGCGATGAAGACGCCGGTCTGGCCGGTGGCGCGAAAATCGGCGCTGACGCCGCGATCTTTCAGTTCCGCCGTCAGGGCGAGGGCGGCGTACATCTTGCCGACCGAACAATCGGTGCCGACGGTGAGCAGCCGTTTGCCGCTGCGTTTGCGGCCGCTGCCGACGGGCAGGGGCTGGTCGGGCTGGCGGATGTCATATATCCGGCGGCCGCGCCGCGCCGCCTCGTCACGCAAAAGCGCAATATCGGACAGGCGGCTGTGCAGGCCGGCGGCGATGTCGAGCCCGGCGGCGAGCGCCTCGCGCAGGGCTTCGATCCAGCTGTCGGGGATAAAGCCGCCCATATTGGCGACCCCGATGATCAGGGTGCCGGCGCCTTGCCGCCCCGCCTCGGCCGGGGTCATGTCGGGCAGGCCGAGATCAATGGCGCAGCCCGGAAGCCGCAACTGGCCGAGGCATTTTTCCGGCCGCCAGTGAAGGACGCCGGAGGCGGTCTTGGCGATGCCTTCCTCGTCAACATCGCCGAGAAACAAAAGATAGGGGGGCTTGAGTTCAGGTAGTCTGGCGGTCATAATGGGAGGTCTTTCCTTGTCCATGGGCGTCTGGCCTGGCGTGTTGACGATGAGGCGGCGCGGGCCCCTGCAAACAAATAACATATTTTAAGAAACATATATTATTATAATAAATATCTGTCAATGAATTTCATCCTGGGCAAAGGCCGTTTTCGCCGGAGCCGCCTGGCAGCGCCGAAGGGCCTGTCCGATTGTCGCAGAATAACCCGGAGTTCCTCATCAGGCGAACAATAATCGGTTCACAGATCAAAAATTTATCCCTATTCTGGTGCCTGAGGCGTCGGCGGAGTCACACTGACCCTATATAATAATATAAACCACAAAGATAAAGCAAAGGGATGCTTCATGACCGATCGGCTTCAGCGCACTAAATTCAACATGCTCCTGGGTCCGGGGCTGCTGTTCGCCGCGACCAGCGTCGGGGTTTCCCATATTGTCCAGTCGACCCGCGCCGGCGCCGAATTCGGCCTCGGGCTGCTGCTGACCGTGTTGCTGGTCAATCTGGTTAAATATCCCGCCTTCCAGTTCGGCGCCCAATATGCCCTGGCCACCGGCGCCACGTTGCTGCAGGGCTACCGCAATATCGGCCGCTGGGCGGTGCTGTCCTATGGTTTTCTCAATCTGCTGATCATGCCGGTGGTTTTCGCCGCCCTGTCGCTGGCGACTTCGGGGGTGATTATGGTGATCACCGGAACCGGCCTGCCGATCACGGTGATCAGTCCGCTTTTGATGCTGGCCTGCGTGCTGCTGTTGCAGTTCGGCGGTTATCCGGCGCTCGAAAAGCTGGTCAAGATTCTGGTGATCATTTTTACCGTCCTGACCCTGATCGCCACGGCCAACGCCATGATCACCCGTGACATTTTTTCCGGTTTCACCCTGTTTCCGGCCAACCTCGGCCCGGGGGCGATTTTCTTCATCGTCGCCTTTATCGGCTGGATGCCGACCGGGCTGGAGGCCAGTGTCTGGCAGTCCATGTGGACCCTGAAGAAGGCCGGCGAAAAAACGTCCGATGAGACGAATCGCCAGTTCCGCCTGGATTTCAATATCGGCTTTGTCGGCACGACGCTGCTGGCGGTCTGTTTCATTATCCTCGGCACGGCACTGATGCATGGCGAGGGCGAACATTTTCCGGCCTCCGCGCCGGCCTTTATCGCCCGGGTGATCGCGCTCTACAGCTCGACCATCGGCGCATGGTCTGTGCCGCTGATCGGCGTCTGCACCTTCGCCGTGCTTTTCTCGACCGTGATCACGGTGATTGACGGCTTTCCCCGCGCCCTGATGACTGCGGCGGAGCGCTTGAAGACCGACGAGGCCCCCTGGCGGGAAGAACATCTGCAAAAAGGCCGGCTTTATCTGGTCTTCATGATCGCCGGATGCCTCGGCGCTTACGCCTTGATCCTGTTCTGGACGGCCTCCTTTAAAATGTTTATTGATTTCGCGACCACGGTGTCCTTTGTCTATGCCCCGGTGGTCGCCTATCTTAATCATCGGGCGATGCATAACCCGGAGGTGCCGGCGGCGCAGCGGCCCCGGGGCTTTATCGATAAATTGTCCCTGCTGGGCATTGTCACCCTGAGCCTGTTCGCCGGATTCTATGGCTATCTTAAACTGTTCGGGTGACGGGTCGCATGTTTCCTGGCCTGACCGGGGGCAAAGAAGCCGGTTGAGAGGATGGGCGGAAAGCCTTATGCTGGCGGTTGAGCAAAAGGGATATTCTTGATGAGCGCAGGACCGAAGGCGTTGCAGGGCAGCTTGTCCCTGCTGAGCGAAAACCGGGCGGCTTTCGCCGCCGACCAGCTGCGGCTGCTTGAGGCGATTGGCGAGTGCGGCTCGATTTCCGCCGCGGCACGGAAGGTCGGGATCAGCTACAAGACCGCCTGGGACCGGATCGACGCCATCAACAATATGTCGGATCAGCCGCTGGTGCGGCGCTCGGTCGGCGGATCACGGGGCGGCGGCACGGCGCTCACCGATCATGGCCGACGGATCGTTCAGGGCTTTCGCGCCCTGGAGCAGGAACATGAGTTCTTTCTGTCCCGCCTGCAGTCCACGGTGCATTCGCTGAGTGATGTCGCCCATTTTATGAGGATCGGATCGATGCAGACCACGGCGCGCAACCAGTTCAGGGGGATCATCAAAGGCATTACCCCCGGGGCGGTCAACACCACGATCGAGGTCGCGATCAGCGATCACCGGTCGCTGACCGTGATGATCACCGAGGACAGCTGCGCCCGGCTCAAGCTCCGCCCCGGTATGGCGGTGGTCGCCCTGATCAAGGCGTCGGCGGTCCTGATTTCAAAGGATCCCGATCCAATGGTCAGCGCCTGCAACCGGCTGCTGGGAACCATCATGGAAATTGCGCCGGGGGCGGTGAACAGCGATCTGGTGATTGACCTGGGGGCGGGCAAGACCATCAGCGCCATCGTCACCAACGCCAGCGTCCGCGATCTGGCGCTGGTCGTCGGACAGGAGGTCTGCGCCCTGTTCAAGGCGTCGAGCGTGATCCTGGCGATTGAGTGATTCTGGCGTTGATTAATTCTGGCGATTGATTGATTCGGGCGGGATTTTGTTGGCCGGTTACTGAAGAATGGACAGCGCCTTGATCTGGGCATAGACCTCCCTGCCGGGGCGGAGCCGCAGTTCGGCGCAGGAATAGGCGGAAATCAGCGCCTGGATCGTCGTCCCCTCGCGCCGCAGGTGAACCAGTTGCTGGCCGTCCGGCGTCGGCTCTTCGATGGCCTCGATGCGGCAGTCGAAAATATTGAGGATACTGCTGTCCTCGGGCCGATGGAGCGCGATGCTGACATCCCGGGCGTGAAGATGCAGGCGAATGTCCTGGCCCTCGCGCACCGGCTGGCGCGGCATGCGGAACAGGGTATCGCCGACGGCGACTTCGGTCAGCCGGTGCGTGGTGGACGGCGAAACCACGCGACCGAACAGGGCGGTGAAGGGCGTCTCGCGCAGGCTGTCCAGAATATCATGGTCGGCGAGGACCTGGCGGATCGGCCCCTGGACCCGCAGCCGTCCCCGGTCCAGCACCACAAGATGATCGGCGAGCCGGGTCACCTCGTCCGCATTGTGGCTGACATAGAGCAGCGGGATATTCAGCTCCGATTTCAGGCGCTCGAGATAGCCGAGGATTTCCTTCTTGCGCGCCGTATCGAGCGCCGCCATCGGCTCATCCATCAGCAGGACCTGCGGCCGGACCAGCAGCGCCCGGGCGATCGCCACCCGCTGACGCTCGCCGCCGGACAACTGACCGGGCGCGCGGTCCATCAGAGGACCGATGCCGAGCAGCTCGATGATATGGTCATATTGCGCCGGGTCCGGGGCCCGGGCCGCCCGCTTCATGCCGTAGGCCAGATTCCGCCGGACCGACAGATGATCGAACAGGCTCGATTCCTGAAAGACAAAGCCGACCGGCCGCTTGTGGGGCGGCAGGAAGCGGCGGCCGGCCTGCCAGACCTGGTCGCGGAAGGTGACTTCGCCCGCCTCCGGCCGTTGCAGGCCGGCGAGCAGGCGCAGCAGGCTGGTCTTGCCGGCGCCGGACGGACCGTAAAGGGCGGTGACCCCCGTGGTCGGCAGGCTGAGGTCAAGGTCGAGGGTAAAATCCGTCTGTCGCAGATAAAAACGCGCTTTAAAGGCCATAGCGGCCTCCGCCCGTCTTCCGCCGGTGATGGAAGCTATAGACCGCCGTCAGCACCAGAAAGGAAAAGATCACCATCGCCAGCGACAGGCTGTGGGCCTGGTCATAGTCCATCGCCTCCACATGGTCGTAAATCTGCACCGAAATCACCCGCGTCACCCCGGGAATGTTGCCGCCGACCATCAGGATGACGCCGAACTCACCGACCGTATGGGCAAAGCCGAGAATGGCGGCGGTCAGAAAGCCGGGCCGGGCGAGGGGCAGGACGACGGTGAAAAAACAGTCCCACGGACCGGCGCGCAGGGTGGCGGCCACCTCAAAGGGCCGCTCGCCGATGCTTTCGATGGCGTTCTGGACCGGCTGGACGACAAAGGGCAGGGAATAGAGCAGGGAGGCGACCACCAGACCCCAGAAGGTGAAGGGCAGGGTGCCGAGGCCGAGGCTGAGCGTCAGCCGGCCGATCGGCCCTTCCGGCCCGAGGGCGATCAGCAGATAAAAGCCGAGCACCGTCGGCGGCAGCACCAGCGGCAGGGCGACGAGGGCGCCGATGGGCCCCTTCCAGCGCGACCGCGTGCGCGCCAGCCAGTAGGCGAGCGGCGTGCCGAGCAGCAGCAGGAGGAGGGTGGTGACGCTGGCGAGGCGCAGGGTCAGCCAGATCGCCGTGAGGTCCGCTTCGGAAAAACCCATGATCAGCCCCCGCTTTCCGGCAGGCGATAGCCATGGGCGCGGATGATTTTTCGCGCGGGCGCCGACCTGAGAAAGGCGATAAAGGCCCGGGCGGCCGGATTGTCCGCCGCGCTTTTCAGCAGCACCGCATCCTGTTCGATGGGACGATGGCGGGCGCCGTCAATAACCTTGACCGATCCGGCGGGCTCTTGCCCCTGGGGTGACAATTGGGAGGCGGCGATGAAGCCGATGTCGGCATTGCCGCTGGCGACAAACTGATAAGTCTGGGCGATATTTTCACCGCGCACCAGTTTGGGGCCGAGCTGTTGATAGAGATTGAGGGACCGGAGGACCTCCCGCGCCGCCGCGCCGTAAGGGGCGAGATCGGGGTTGGCGATGGCGATTCTGCCGACGGCGGGCGCGGTCAGATCCTGAAAATCGAGCCCGCGGTTGATTTTCGGCGCCCAGAGCGCCAGCGCGCCGACGGCGTAGGTGAAGCGGCTGTGGGCCTCGGTCCGGCCTTGCCGTTCCAGAGCCGCGGGCTTGGCCCGGTCCGCCGACAGGAAAACATCAAACGGCGCGCCATGGCTGATCTGGGCGAATATCTTGCCCGACGAGCCGAAGACCAGCCGCGCCCGATGGCCGCTCTGTTGTTCAAAAGCGGCGGCGATCTCCTGCGCCGGGCGGCTGAAGTTGGAGGCCGCGGCGACCGTGACCTCTCCGGCCTCCGCCGGCGAAGGCGCCGTCGATATGGCGAGCACGGCGCAGAGGGCGGTCAGGATTCTGCTTATGATAAAGCCGTTGCGCATGGGTTCCTTTGGCCAGTTTTTCGTTATATAATGAAATATATAACGTCTGGGCGCAAGCCTTTTATGAGGACCGGCGCAAAAGATCGCGGAAGGCGTCGAGGCAGAGGTCGATATTTTCCGGCCGCGCGCTGTGCCCCATCAGGCCGATGCGCCAGACCTTACCGGCCAGCGCGCCGAGGCCGGCGCCGATTTCAAGGTTATATTCCCTGAGCAGCGCGGCGCGGAAGGCGGCTTCATCCCGGATATGATCCGGCACATAAACGCTGTTCAGTTGCGGCAGGCGTTCGCCTTGCGGCACCACATAGGACAGGCCGAGGTCGGCCAGGCCGTCGCGCAGTTTCTCATGCATTTCCTGATGGCGGGCCCAGGCGTTTTCCAGCCCTTCCGCCTTCAGAATCGACAGGCTTTCATGCAGGCCGTAGAGCGCATTGACCGGCGCGGTATGGTGATAGGAGCGGGCGCCGCCCTGGGTCTCCCAATAGGCCATCACCAGATTGAGGTCGAGGAACCAGCTCCGGACTTTGGTCTGGCGGGATTTGATTTTTTCGATCGCCCGCGGGCTGAAACTGACCGGCGAAATGCCGGGCGGGCAGGACAGGCATTTCTGACTGCCGGAATAGACGGCGTCAATGTTCCAGTCATCGACATGGAGTGGCGTGCCGCCGAGGGAGGTCACCGCATCGACAATGGTCAGGCAGTCATGCTCCCGGGCCAGCCGGCACAGGGTTTCGGCGTCGGACTGGGCGCCGGTCGAGGTTTCCGCATGGACAAAGGCGAGGATGCGGGCGTCGGGATGGGCCTTGAACGCCCGGGCGACCTTGTCCGGGCTGACCGCCCGGCCCCAGTCGTCCATGACCATGACCGGCGCGCCGCCGCAGCGTTCGACATTTTCCTTCATCCGGCCGCCAAAGGCGCCGTTCTGGCAGACGATCACCTTGTCGCCCGGCTCCACCAGATTGACGAAACAGGCCTCCATGCCGGCGGACCCCGGTGCCGAGACCGGAAAGGTCAGGCGGTTCTCGGTCCGGAAGGCGTATTTCAGCAGGCTTTTGATCTCTTCCATCAGTTCCTGGAACGCCGGGTCGAGATGGCCGATGGTGGTCTGACCCATGGCGTCCAGAATGGCGGCCGGCACATCGGAGGGGCCGGGGCCCATCAGGGTTCTTTTCGGCGGGATGAAATGGGGCATTTTCTGGTTTTCCTCTGGTCTGTTGAGCCTGTATTGAATTTGAACCTATACCCGATATGCGCTGCTATCAAGCAAAGATCCCGTCCGGGTCGGTTTTGCCCCTGCTGTCGTTTTCTCGGTCCGGCGCGATCGCCCGGCGTAGGCCGTTGACAGCATTGACGCAATGATTTATGGGTTTAATATGTCAATCATGAACAAGAAAACGCCTCTGCTGGATTTCCTGCCGTATCTGTTCCGTCGCCTGACGACGGAAGTGAATGCGGCCATCGTCAAGGATCTGAAGCCTTACGGCATCAATCTGCCGCGCTGGCGGATCATTGTCGTGCTGCATTTTAGCGGCGGGGCCAATATCGGCGAACTGGCGAACCTGACGGGGCTGACCCAGCCGGGCACCAGCCAGGTTATCGACAAGCTTGTCAGTGAGGGCATTGTCCTGCGCCAGCCGCGCACCGAAGACAACAGAATCATGTGGATTTCGCTGACGAAAAAGGGGATGGCGCTGTTCCGCGATATTTTCCCGCTGCTCGTGGCGCATGAGGATCGCCTGACATCCGGCTTTAGCGCCAGGGAAAAGCAGGATATGATCCGCCTGTGTCAGCGCATGCTGGCCAATGTCAATAAAGAATATCGTTAGGCCACGGCTTTACCCGTGGGCATCTGTTATAATATCAAGATGTTGCCGGAAGAGACAGGGCCGGTCAGGCTTTTTTGAAATCCAGGGAGGCGGAATTGATGCAATAGCGCAGGCCGCTGGGCGGCGGGCCGTCGGGGAACAGATGGCCCAGATGGGCGTCGCATCCGGCGCACAGCACCTCGTCGCGGATCATGCCGTGGGAGGTGTCCCGGCGGATGGTCACCCGGTCCGGGGACAGGACGTCATAATAGCTCGGCCAGCCGCTGCCGGAATCATATTTGGTTTCCGAACTGAACAGCGGGCTCGCGCAACAGACGCAATGATAGACGCCGTCTTCCTTGTGATTCCAGTATTTGCCGGTGAAGGCCGGTTCGGTGCCGCCGCAACGGCTGACCTGATATTGCGTGTCGTCGAGTTTTCGCCGCCAGTCCTGATCGGTCGCGGTGTTTTTGTCAGTTTCATCGGTCATGTTTTGTCTTTCGCGGATTTTACCTTCCTTACAGGTCGAATATCTTGCCCGGGTTGAGGATGTTTCCCGGGTCGAGGGCCCGTTTGATCAGCTTCATATAGTCAAGCGCCGGGCCATGCTCCCGGGCCATATATTTCTTCTTGCCGAGGCCGACGCCATGTTCGCCGGTCGAGGTGCCCTCCATTTCAAGGGCGCGGCTGATCAGCCGCCCATTGAGCCGTTCAATCCGCGCCACATCCTGCTCGCTCGTCTTGTCATAGGGGATGGTCAGGTGGAAATTGCCGTCGCCGACATGGCCGACCAGCGGCGCGGTGATCTTGTGCCGTCGAATATCTTCGCGGGTTTCCCGGATACAGTCGGCGAGGCGCGAGATTGGCACGCAGACATCGGTTACCCAGAAATCCTTGCCCGGAAAGGCGGCCCGCACTGACATATAGCCCTCGTGGCGCGCTTTCCACAACCGGTGGCGTTCTTCGGGCCGCGTCGCCCAGCGAAAGCCGTGGCCGCCGTGGCCGCGGGCGATTTCCTCGACCGTCTTGGCCTGCTCGCGGACGGCGGCTTCGCTGCCGTGAAATTCCATGAACAGGGTCGGCTCCAGCGGATTGTCGAGATTGGAAAAGCGGTTGATGATGTCGATCAGCAATTCGTCAATCAATTCGATGCGGGCGACGGGAACGCCGAGCTGAATGGTCTCGACCACCGTATTCACCGCCCCGTCGAGCGTGTCAAACGGACAGACCGCCGCCGACATGGCGTCGGGGATGCCATACAGCCGGACGGTGACCTCGGTGATGATCCCGAGCGTGCCTTCGGAGCCGACGAGCAGCCGGGTCAGGTCATAACCGGCGGCGGATTTCTTCGCCCGGCCGGTGGTCCGGATGATCGCGCCGTCGGCCATCACCGCCTTGAGGGCGATGACATTTTCCCGCATGGTGCCGTAGCGGACCGCATTGGTGCCCGAGGCCCGGGTCGCCGCCATGCCGCCGAGGCTGGCGTTGGCCCCCGGGTCAATGGGGAAAAACAGGCCGCGGTCGCGAATCTCGTGGTTGAGCTGTTCCCGGGTCACCCCGGCCTCGACTGTGCAGTCCATGTCATCCTGCCGCAGGGCGACGATGCGGTTCATCCGGCTGAAGTCGAGCGTGACCCCGCCGCGGATCGCGAGGAAATGCCCCTCAAGCGCCGTGCCGGCGCCGTAGGGGATGACCGGGACCTGATGATCCCGGCACAGGCGGACGATCCGGCTGACTTCCTCTGTGCTTTCGGGGAAGGCCACCGCATCGGGCAGGCAGACCTCATAATGGGTCAGGTCTTCGCCGTGGTGGTGGCGCACCGCCTCTGATATATTCAGCCGCTCGCCAAGAAAATCCTGTAATCGCCCCAACAGTCTGTCGCGTTTTTCATTATTGCTCATGAGGCTATCTTATCCCATTAAAAAGCCCGATGTCATGAGAATTCCGGTGCGGCGGGTTATTTTGTTTGCTATAAGATGAGCCAAAGAAGGGGCCAAAGGAGGGCCAAGGAAGGGGCAACCATGAGCCATCGCATTATCCAGATTCATATTCGACACGGCGCCGGCGACCTGGAGCGGAAAATCAGACAGATGCGGCATGTCGTTGACAGCTGGCCGATCGGGCCCGATGGCCTGAGTCACGCCCTGCTGGTCCGGACCCAGGACACCCAGCGGGTCACCGACCGGCTGCAGGATCTGTTCCTGGAAAGCCAGATTGTCCGGATTGTGATTCAGCCGGTGGAGGCGGTGCTGCCCAAGCCGCTGACAATAACGCCGCCGCCGGCAGAGGCGGGCCCGGGCGATGAGAAGGGCAAAAACGGCCAGAAAGCCAAAGCGCCCCGGGCCTTTTCCGGCATCAGTCGGGATGAACTATATGCCGATGTCTCGCGCGGCGGCGAGATCAGCACAAGTTTCATCCTGCTGGTGGTCTTTTCGACCATCGTCGCCGGCATTGGCCTGATTGAAAATAATATCGCGGTGGTGATCGGCGCCATGGTGATCGCGCCGCTGCTCGGGCCCAATCTGGCGCTGGCGCTGTCGACGGCGCTGGGCGACCTTGAACTGATGGTCAATTCCCTGAAAACCATGGTGACCGGCTTTGCGATCGCCCTGCTGCTCAGTTTCGCCCTCGGCATGACCTGGGGCTTTTTCTGGCCCGGGGAACTGAACGGCCCGGAACTGATGGCGCGGACCGTGGTCGGCTTCGACAGCATCGCCCTGGCGCTGGTCTCCGGCGCGGCGGCGGTCCTGTCGCTGGCCAGCGGCATTTCCAGCGTGCTGGTCGGGGTGATGGTGGCGGTGGCGCTGTTGCCGCCGGGGGCGACGGTCGGCATCATGCTGGGCGCCGGGAAATATGACCTGGCGCTGGGGGCGGCGCTGCTGCTGGCGGTCAATATCGTCTGCGTCAACCTGTCGGCCAAGCTGGTGTTCCTGTTCAAGGGGGTGCAGCCCCGGACCTGGTTTGAACAGCAGAAGGCCCGCAGAGCGATGATCTTTTATATGGTTTTCTGGGCCGTGAGCCTCGGGGTTCTCGGCTATATCATATATCTGAGAACATAAATTCAGGCGGGCGGGGCCACCCCGCCGGCCGCCGGCCGAAATTAAACCTGTAAATTATCCCGAATATATTTTATCAAGGGGTCGGCGACATCATTCTGCAAAAGGATCATTCATGCGATATAACAGACTCGGCCGCAGCGACCTGAGGGTGTCCAATATCTGCCTCGGCACCATGACCTGGGGCGAACAGAATACGGAAGAGGAAGCCTGGCGGCAGATGGATTACGCCCGGGACCGGGGGATCAATTTTTTTGACACGGCGGAATTATATCCGGTGCCGCGCCGCCGGGAAACCCACGGCCTGACCGAAGAATATATCGGCAACTGGCTGACGGCGCGGGGCGGGCGGGACAAACTTGTTCTGGCGACCAAGGTGGTCGGACCCGGCGCCGCCGACTGGTTCCGCCCCGATGGCGCGGCGCCGCGGCTCAATCGGGAGCAGATCACCTACGCCCTCGAGCAAAGCCTGAGGCGGCTGAAGACCGATTATGTCGACCTTTATCAGCTTCACTGGCCGGACCGGCCGCTTAATCTTTTTTCCGAATCCCGCGGTTACAGCCATATTGCGCAGGAGGATGCGATTCCGCTTTCGGAAACGCTGGCGGTGCTGGACGATCTGGTGCGCGCGGGCAAGATCCGTCATGTGGGACTGTCCAACGAGACGGCCTGGGGGGTGATGAAATGCCTCCATCATGCGGCAAGCGACAATCTGCCGCGGGTGCAATCGGTGCAGAACGCCTATAATCTGCTCAACCGGCTGTATGAACAGGGTCTGGCGGAGATTTCCCTGCGCGAACAGGCGCCCCTGCTCGCCTATTCGCCGATCGGCGGCGGCACCCTGAGCGGCAAATATCTTGACGGCCGGTTGCCGCCGGGCAGCCGCCAGCAGCTGTTTCCCGAGTTTGCCGGGCGCTATCGCACGCCGGCCGTCCATGAGGCGGTGGCGAAATATGTCGCCCTCGCCCGGGAAATGAATCTGTCGCCGGTCCAGCTCGCCCAGAAGTTTGTCGACAGTCGGCCGTTTGTCGCCTCTTCGATTATCGGGGCGACAACCATGGATCAACTGCGGGAAAATATCGGCGCCTTCGACATTTCCTGGAGCCCCGAGCTGGAACAGCGGGTGGAGGAGATTCATCTGCAGAACCCCGACCCGGCGCCATAACGAACCGGATTTATTCTCCAAACCTGTCGGATTAGATTGCGGTTTTTTTCTTTATAAGGTAACGTAAATATAAGGTTAGGAGTTTAAGAATGGAAAAGGCAACCTTTGCCGCAGGGTGTTTCTGGGGTGTTCAACTGGAATTTGACAAGGTGAATGGGGTCGCCTCAACCGTGGTCGGCTATACGGGCGGCCATGTGGCGCACGCCACCTATGAGCAGGTCTGCAGCGGCCGGACCAATCATGCGGAAGCCGTTGAGATCACCTTTGATCCGGCGGTTGTTTCCTATGGGGATCTGCTGGATCATTTCTGGCGGTTTCACAATCCGACAACCCTGAACCGTCAGGGACCGGATCACGGCAGTCAGTACCGCTCGGCGATTTTCTATCATTCCGAAGCGCAGAAGGAGATCGCTGAAAAATCGCGTGAGGATTGTGACCGATCGGACCTGTGGCCGGACCCGGTGGTGACCGAGATCACGCCGGCCGGTCCCTTCTGGATCGCTGAGGAACATCACCAGAAATATCTGGCGAAGCGCGGCATGACAATTTCATGCCACTAGGACAAGCATATCAAGGAATCGGTTGATTATTTATGATAAAGGGGCACATCAGGCGACTGACCAGATATGTAAAGAATAATCACCGCGCCTATAAGATCATGCTATGGGGGTTTGGCTGTCTTTTGGTCCTGGGGATTATCTTGCTGACCATTGCGGCGGAAAATCAGGAAAAGGAAAACCAGAGCCGGAAAGTCAAAATGTCAGCGCTGAAGGAATTGGCCATGGTTCGGGCGAATCTGGAAAGCGAACTGAGCAAAAGCCTTTATCAGTTGGGCGCCCTGGTGGCTTATATCGCGGTAAATCCGGATATTGCTGAAGAGGATTTTAACGTTTTCGCCCATAACCTGTTCCAGCAGGAGTCCCATATCATCAGCCTGGGGGTGGCGCCGGACATGATTGTTAAATATGTCTATCCCTATGAGCGCAACAAGACGGCGCTGGGGCTGGATTACAGCAAAACAAACGACCAGCGGGATCTGGTTTTGCTGGCCCGAAAAACCGGCCGGATGGTGCTTGCGGGACCCTTGACCTCGGTTCAGGGCCATTATGTCCTTATCGCCCGCGCCCCGGTTTACCTGGCGGAGAATTTCAAGGGGAAAAAAACCGGCAGTTTCTGGGGGATTGTTTCGGTGTTGATTGACGCCACGAGTCTTTTTGATTCTGTCGGGGTGTCCCGACCGGAATATGATATTTCCCTGCGCGGCAAGGACGCCAAGGGCGGCGAGGGAGCCTTTTTTTTCGGCAACCCGGATTCCTTTGATGACGAGAACGCGGTTCTGTCGGTTTCCGTACCGGGCGGATCGTGGCAGATTTCCGCCACGCCAAAGGAAGTCGCCCGGAGCGCCCCCCGGGAAATCATTGTCATCCGGTTGATTGGCCTGGTCCTGTGCCTGACGGTGCTGGTCGTTATCGTCATTCGGCTGCGCTATCTTGAGGAACGCTGGGCGACGGAGGAAAAACTGGAGAAGGCCCTGTTGGAGGCGGAGCGGGCCAGCCGGGCCAAATCGGAATTTCTCGCCAATATGTCCCATGAGCTCAGGACGCCGCTCAACGCCATCATCGGTTTTTCCGATCTGATCCGGGACAGCTCCAGATTCAAGGCCAGTCAGGATAAAATCGTCGAATATGCCGGTGATATTAATGAAAGCGGCCACCATCTGCTGCGGATCATCAATGATATACTTGACCTGTCAAAGGTGGAGGCGGGGAATTTCTCGACAATAACGGAACCGGTTTATATTCAGGAAATCGCCGAACAGTCCTTGCGCCTGACCCGAAACGCCATGCTGGAAAACAACCTTTCGGTCTCCAATATGATCGCCGCTGATCTGCCGCCGCTGCAGACGGATGAGCGTCTGCTCAAGCAGATATTCCTCAATCTGCTGAGCAACGCCGTCAAATTCACCCCCACCGGCGGCAGGGTGACCCTGACCGCGGAGCTGCTGCAGGATGAGCAGATGCGGATCAAACTGACCGACACGGGGATTGGCATGTCGAAAGAGGACCTGGTCATCGCCCTGCAAAACTTTGGCCAGGCGGGATCCTATCTGGCGCGCAGCCAGCAGGGAACCGGTTTGGGGCTGCCCCTGGTCAAGGCCTTTGTCGAATTGCTCGGCGGCGCCCTTGAAATCAACAGCGAGGTTGGCGTTGGCACCGATGTCATCATAACCTTTCCGGCGACCTGTGTCCTGAAAACGCCCGAGGTCGCCACCCTGTCCTATTCTATTTAAGTCGTTCTCTGCGGGCGCCTCAGGCCGCCCGCCAGTCGAGGATCACCTTGCCCGACTGGCCGGATCGCATGATGTCGAACCCCTGCTGGAAATCGTCAATGGCGAAGCTGTGGGTCAGGATCGGACTGAGATCGAGGCCGCTTTCGAGCAGGGCGATCATTTTGTACCAGGTTTCGAACATCTTGCGGCCGTAGATGCCGTGAATTTCCAGTCCCTTGAAGATCACCTGGGTCCAGTCGATGCCGGTATTTTCCGGCAGAATGCCGAGCAGGGCGATCTTGCCGCCGTGATTGATGGTTTGCAGCATGTCGTTGAAGGCCTGCGGCGCGCCGGACATTTCGAGGCCGACGTCAAAGCCCTCGGTCATCTTCAGATCCTGCATCACCTGGCGCAGCGGAATGCGCGAGACATTGACCGCCCGGGTCGCCCCCATCTGCTTGGCGAGGCCAAGCCGATAGTCATTGATGTCGGTGATGACGATGTTGCGGGCGCCGACATGACGGGCGATGGCGACGGCCATGACGCCGATCGGCCCGGCCCCGGTGATCAGCACGTCCTCGCCGACGAGATCGAATTCAAGCGCCGTATGGGCCGCATTGCCCAAAGGATCGAGGATCGCCCCCAGATCATCGCTGATGCCGTCGGGCAGGGGACAGATATTCGTCGCCGGCACCGCGAGATATTCGGCGAAGGCGCCCGGCCGGTTGACGCCGATGCCGAGGGTGTTGCGGCACAAATGCCGCTTGCCCGCCCGGCAGTTGCGGCAATGGCCGCAGGTGATGTGACCCTCGGCCGATACCCGCTGGCCGGCCTTCAGGCCCCTGACCTCGGAACCGATTTCGACAATCTCGCCGGCGAACTCATGGCCGACGGTCATCGGCACGGGAATGGTTTTCCGGGCCCAGTCGTCCCAGTTGTAGATATGGATGTCGGTGCCGCAGATGGCGCTTTTCCTCACCCGGACCAGAACGTCGTTATGGCCGATTTCCGGTTGCGGAATATCTTCGATCCAGATGCCTTCTTCGGCCTTCGCCTTTACCAGTGCTTTCATGGTCACGATCCTTTACTGAATGACGCCAAGTTCCTGGCCGATGCGGCGGAAGGCGGCGACGGCCCGGTCAATCTGCGCGTAACTGTGGGCGGCCGACATCTGGGTGCGGATCCGCGCCTGGCCCTTGGGCACGACGGGAAAGGAAAAGCCGACGACGAAAATGCCTTCCGCCAACAGGCGCTCGGCCATTTCGGCGGCGAGCCGCGCGTCGCCCAGCATCACCGGGATGATCGGGTGGTCGGCGCCGGCGAGGGTAAAGCCGGCTTTGGTCATGGCGCGGCGGAAATGCTGGCTGTTGTCGCGGACCTTTCGCCGCAGGTCGCCGCTTTGCTCAAGAATGTCAAGCACCTTGCAGGTGGTGGCGGCGATCACCGGGGCCAGGGTGTTGGAGAAAAGATAGGGCCGGGAGCGGTTGCGCAGCCAGTCGACGATTTCCCGGCTCGCCGCCGTATAGCCGCCCGATGCGCCGCCGAGCGCCTTGCCGAGGGTGCCGGTCAGGATATGAATCCGGTCCTGCACCCCCCAATGCTCCGGCGTGCCGGCGCCGCTGTCGCCGATAAAGCCGACCGCGTGGCTGTCGTCGACCATGACCATGGCGTCATATTTGTCGGCCAGGTCGCAGATCGCCGGCAGGTTGGCCAGAATGCCGTCCATCGAAAAGACCCCGTCGGTGGCGATCAGCCGGAAACGGCAGTCCGCCGCCTCCTGCAGGCATTTTTCCAGTTCCGCCATGTCATTGTTGGCGTAGCGGAAGCGCCGCGCCTTGCACAGGCGGACTCCGTCGATGATGCTGGCGTGGTTGAGCGCGTCGGATATGATCGCGTCTTCCGGCCCGAGCAGGGTTTCAAACAGGCCGGCGTTGGCGTCAAAACAGCTGGGATAGAGAATGACGTCCTCCTGCTGCAAAAAGCCGGCGAGGCGGCTTTCCAGCTGCTTGTGAATATCCTGGGTACCGCAGATAAAACGCACCGACGACATGCCGTAGCCATACTGGTCCAACGCATCTTTGGCGGTTTCCACCAGGATCTGGTCGTTGGACAGGCCCAGATAGTTATTGGCGCAGAAATTGATGAAATGCCGGTCGCCGGCGGCGGCGACAGTGACCTCGGCCTGCTGCGGGCTGGTGATGATCCGTTCCGCCTTGTACAGGCCCTGATCCTTCAGTTCCGCGAGTTGTTCGTTTAAATAATCCTTGTATCTCTGGCTCATGACGCTGCTGTCCCGTTGTCTTTTTTGTGGTAAATCCACTATATTAAAAACATAGTTTAATATAATGGTCAAACAAATAATAATCTTATTATAATGAACAAATACGAAAATTTTTAACGGCGCCGATTCTGCGCCATATTGTGCCGCCAAATCGCCTCAGGGCGCGAGGACGATCATCAGCGCCTTGGCCGGAAGGTCGGCTTTATTTTCAATAAAATGGGGGATGTCGGCGTGATAGCGCGCCGTATCGCCGGCGGCGAGGGTGATCTCCTCCTGGCCATTGCGCACCGTGAGTTCGCCCATAAGGACGGTCAGATGTTCCATGGTGCCTTCCGCATGGCCTTCCGAATCGAGCAGCCCGCCCGCCTGCATTTCCATGTCATACCATTCGGTTTTGGCCACCAGGTCGATGGGGCCGAGAATCTTCAGGGTGCATTTGCCGTCGGCGCTTTGAATTTCCGGCGTCTGATGGGCCCTGATGTGATCAATTCTGCGGGCTTCCTGCTTGCTGGTGTCGGATATATTCAGCAGGTCGGCGACCGCGATGTCCAGGGACTGGGTCAGGGCCCACAGAATGGCCAGCGTCGGGTTGGTGCGGCCGCGTTCGATCTGCGACAGCATGGATTTCGAGACGCCGGACATATGGGCCAGCTGTTCCAGGGTCAGTTTTTTTTCGCTGCGCAGGGCCTTGATTTTGCGGCCGACGTCGGGCGGTGAATTTCGGGGCATGATCTCTTACCAGGATTGGGTTGTTTTTCCAGTATATTGGATTTGTAGCCGCGGGGGAATGGAAAATTCACTGTTTCGATCTGAATTTGCATTGACCTAAGGGTCAGATGCCCGCACAGGGTCATTCCTCGACGCCTTCGACGCCCATCAGCTGTTCGCTGTGGAGAACGACATTTTCTCTCACCTTCGCCATGAATTCAGCCTTGCCCAGTCCCGGTTCAATCGCCGGATGATATTGCATGACGACCGTACCCGGTTTGTTGAAGGGGCTGCCCCTCAGCCAGTGAATCCCGGTATTGGTCGAGGCGCAGATCACCGGCAGGTCGCTATCCTTCTGCATATAATAGACGCCGGATTTCAGCCGCCGGCGCTTGCCGACCGGGATGCGGGTGCCTTCGACAAACAGCAGCAGCGGGATTTTCTTTTCGCTCAGAATCTGTGCGATTTCCGGCGTCTTGTCCCGGGCCTTGCCCTTGCCGCGGTCAATGGCGATGACCCCCATCTTGCTCAGCACCTGTTTGAGGCCGAAAACCCGGAACAGCTCGATTTTCGCCAGCGCCGTCAGGTTCGGCATCCGGCAATAGACGATCAGCGCCTCAAGGTTGCTCATATGTTTGCAGCACAGGATGAAGCCCTGGTCCCTGGGCAGATTTTCCAGCCCCCGCTCCACCACCTTGACGCCGCTGATCTTGTCGAGCAAATAGATCATGAAGCTGAGCCAGAGATAAATATAACGCCGCATCGGGGCGGGCGACTTTAAAAAAGACAAGGGAGTCAGGACGAAAATAATCCACGCCGGGGTGCCGACCCAGAAAATCAGGTTATATAAAAAGGAACGCAGGTAACTCATGGTGAGACTCGGTTTTTATCAGTTATTATCAGTGGTCGCCCCGGGCTTGTGCCGATCACGCGAAACCCGCAACGGAAAGCCCGTATTTGCATCGTCCGAATATGCCCGAATATGTAGTGAATGTGATGTTATTGGCATTCCGCGATTTTGTCAAAATATTGATCCGGACAGGTTTTTCACGCATTTTCTCTCCGGCGTGAGGGCCCCGATCCGGTCCGGCGAGAAATCTGTCCTGCGGTTATCTCTGGCATTATAATGTTGACAGTGTAAATATTCATGATATGTTATCGCTGTAAACATAGCGCCTGAGTCGCCGACCGGATTCCGATCGGACGCCCTGTGACCCGACGCAGATCATCAGACCCGAGAAGCCGAACCAATGGTTGATAAGACAGTGAAAAACACGGAAACAGCGTCCGGAACAGCCGCAACAAAGGCGGTGGACGCCATGCGCATCAGGGGCGGTTATTTTTCCGGCAAAAAATTATGGGCCCTGCTGGCGGCCGGCGGCCTTGTTCTGGTCATCGGCGGCCTGCTGGTTATCCGCTCCCAGGCGGTGGCCGGCCTCAATCCGGATCAGGAGCGGCTGTCGCGGGCTCTGACGGTCCGCGCCGTTCCGGTCCGGGCGTCCGCTTCCTATCAGGTGCAGCAGAACTATTCCGGCAAGATCGTCGCCGGACGGGAGAGCGATCACGGCTTTGACCATGGCGGCCTGCTGGCGGAAGTCCTGGTTGACGAGGGGGCGCGGGTGAGGAAGGGCGATATTCTGGCCCGGCTCGACATGCGCCGCCTTGAGGCCCGGGGCCGGGAGCTGAAGGCCGATCTCGACCGCGCGGTCGCCCTCAACCATGAAGCGGCGGCCCGCCTTGACCAGGCCCGGGCCAATTTCGACCGTTACAGGGTGCTGCGCGACAAGAAACATATCTCGACCCAGAAATTTGAACAGGTGAAATTCGACCTGGCGGCGCTCAGGGCCCATAAGGCGGCGACGGAATCGGCGGTCCTCAGGGCGCGGGCGGCCCTGAAAAGCCTTGAGACGGACCGCGAGCTGGCGACGCTCGCCGCCCGTTTCGACGGCAGCGTGGTGCGTCGCTACCGGGATGAAGGCGCGGCGCTCGGCGCCGGCGCGCCGGTGCTGCGCCTTATCGAGGACAACAAGCTGGAAATTCATGTTGGCCTGCCGCAGACGGCGGCGCTGGCGCTCACGCCGGGTGCGGCGGTCGGTTTCGACTATCAGGGCCGGCGGATCGGGGCGAAACTGCGTACCATGCTGGCCGAAGTCGATGATGCGACGCGCACCGTCACGGCGATATTCGACATCACCTCGGACAGTCACGCGATTCGCCCCGGCGGCCTCGCCCGGCTGGCGGTCACCCGTGAAATTCAACAGGCCGGGTTCTGGCTGCCGAGCAGCGCGCTGGCCGAAAGCCGCCGCGGCTTATGGAGCGTCTACAGCCTGGCCGATTATGACGGCGCGCCGGATTACGGCACCCTGGCCCGCCAGGAGCTGCAGGTGCTGCATACGGAATCGGACCGGGTTTTTGTTCGCGGCACCCTGCGGGACGGCGACCGGGTCGTCACCGACGGCATTCATCGCCTGGTGCCCGGGCAACTGGTCCGCCTCGGCGGGGATAACTGATCATGTGGCGCAATCTTTTCTTTCGCAACCGTCGCCTGACCGTCCTGACCATCGGCCTTATTCTGGTGGCGGGCTTTTCGGCCATCGCCTCCCTGCCGCGTCAGGAAGACCCGACCCTGTCCCATCGCTTTGATGCGGCCAACACGCCCTTTCCCGGGGCCAGCGCCGAACGGGTCGAAGTCCTGGTGACCGAAAAGGTCGAGGCCGCCTTGAGCGAGATTGAGGAAATCAAACGGCTGCGCAGCACCTCGCGCACCGGCATGTCGACGATTTCCATTGAACTGGAGGATTCGGTCGCCCGCAGCGAGGTGGAGAATATCTGGTCCAAGGTGCGCGACAAGCTGAAGGATGCGGAGCGGGAATTGCCGGCCGGCGCCGGGACGCCCTATATCCTCGACCGCAAAAGCGCCGTCTATACCTTTATGGTCGGGCTGACCTGGCATATGCCGCCGGACAAGGCAACTCATGCGGCGGCGGAACCCCAGGTCGATATTCTCGGCCGCTTCGCCAAGGATCTGGAACGGATCCTGTCGCCGATCCCGGGAACCGAGCAAACCGAGGTCTTTGGCGAACTGGATGAGGAATTTATCGTCACCATTGATCCCGACGCGCTGGCCTCGGTCGGCCTGACGGTCAAGGATGTCTCTGAGGCCATCGCCCGGATGGACTCGAAAGCGCCCGCCGGACAGTTGCGCGGCGCCCGCCAGGATCTGGTGCTTGAGGTCGGCGGCGAGCTGGAATCCGAAGACCGGATTCGCAATATTCCCCTGCGCCAGACCGCAACCGGCCAGTTTTTGCGGGTCGGCGATGTGGCGACGGTGGCCAAGGCCTTCCGCAGCCCGCTCTCCAGCATGGCCCTGCTCAATGGCGCGCGCGGCGTCATTGTCGGCGCCAAAGTCAATGAATCCGTCCGGGTCGATCAATGGGTCGCCCGCCTGCAGGCCGAGGTTGACCGTTTCCGCGCGACCCTGCCCGACGGCATCCGGGCCGAGGTGATCTTTAACCAGGATGTGTATTCCACCAAGCGGCTGTCGACCCTGATGGGCAATATTGTCATGGGGGCGGCGATTATCATCCTGATCATGATTTTCATGATGGGCTGGCGCTCGGCGATTCTGGTGGCGACGGCCCTGCCGCTGACGGTGCTGATGGTGATGGCGGCGTTTAATTTCCTTGATATTCCCCTGCATCAGATGTCGATCACCGGCCTGATCATCGCCCTTGGCCTGTTGATTGACAACGCCATCGTCGCCGTCGATGAATATCGCAAATCCCGGCGGCAGGGCAAGGATGTCGCCCTGTCGATTGCGAATATGGTCAGGCATCTGTTGATCCCCCTGCTGGCGTCAACGGTGACCACTTCGCTGACCTTCATGCCGATTGTCCTCTCACCGGGGCCGACCGGCGAATTTATCGGCGCCATCGGCTTCGCGGTGATCCTGTCGCTCTTTTCCTCGCTGTTTCTGGCGATGACGATCATTCCGGCGTTGGCGGGCTATTTTGATCGCGGCGAATTGCGGGCGGCGAAATGCGGTATTCTGCAGCGGGGTTATCATAATGACGCCCTGAGGGAGAAATACCGCGCGCTGCTGCGCTGGTGCATGGGCCACCCGCGCAAGGCGGTGCTGTTATCGGTTCTGCTGCCGCTGCTGGGCTTTGTTCTCAGCACGACCCTGGTCCAGCAGTTTTTCCCGCCGGTCGACCGAGACCAGTTCCAGATCCAGCTTAAACTGCCTGATCAGGCGAGTCTTGAGGAAACCGCCCGCCAGGTCCGCCTCGCCCGGGAAATCATGGCGAAATATCCGGAAATCACGGCGGATTACTGGGTGATCGGCGAAACGCCGCCGCCGGTATTCTACAACAGCTATCTCAATCAGGCGGGAATGAATAATTTTGCCGGCGGCTTTGTCAATACCCGGTCGGATCAGGCGACCCTCGATATTCTGCCGCGGCTCCAGCAGGATCTGATGGCGGGGCTGCCCGGGGCGCTGGTGCTGGCGATTCCCTTTGAGCAGGGCCCGCCCTTTGAGGCGCCGATCGAGGTTTTTCTGTATGGGCAGGACCTTAAAATTCTGGCGGAGAAGGGTGAGGAAATCCGCGCCATTCTGGCCGAGACGAAAAATGTCACCTACACCAGCGCCAGGATCAGCCGCAGCCAGCCCAAGCTGAATTTCGCCCCCGATGAGGATATGGCGAAGGCCGCCGGTCTGAAACTGAACCAGATCGCCGAGCAGTTGAATGACGCGCTCGAAGGTCATGTCGGCGGCAGCGTGCTCGAAGGCAGTGAAAACCTGCCGGTGCGGGTGCGGGTCGGCGGCCTTGACCGGTCCGACCTGAATTATATTTCCAACAATTCACTGGCGGCGGCCGGCGGCAGCCCGACCATGGGCGGCCGGCATCTGCCGGGCGTGCCGCTCAGCAGCCTCGGTCATATGGAGCTTGTGCCGACCTACGGCTCCATTGCGCGGCGCGACAGCCAGCGGCTGAATATCCTGCAGGCCTATATCCGGCCGTTCACCCTGCCCGACACGGCGCTGGTGGATTTTCAGGACCGGCTGGCGCAGGCGAATTTTGAACTGCCGGCGGGATACCGGCTGGCATTTGGCGGAGAGACCGAAAAACGGTCTGAATCCGAAGGCAAGTTATTCTCGACTGTACTACCCCTTCTGGTGATCATGATGGGCATTCTGGTGTTGGCGTTTAACAGCTTTACGTCAGCCCTGATCATCGGAGGGGTAGCTTTTTTCAGTGCGGGACTGGCGCTTCTGGCGATCTGGCTGTTTGGCTTTCCCATGGGCTTTACCGGCATCATGGGCACCATGGGCCTGATCGGTCTGGCGATCAATGACAGCATCGTCGTGCTGGCGGCGCTGCGGGCCAATGAAAGGGCGCGGCTTGCCGACCCCGAGGCGATTGTCGATGTGGTGATCGGGAGCAGTCGTCATATCATCTCAACGACGCTGACGACAGTGGGCGGCTTTATGCCGCTGATCATCTGGGGCGGCGGCATGTGGCCGCCGCTGGCGACCGCGGTTTCGGGCGGCATGGTCGGCGCGACTTTGCTGGCGCTGGTCTTCGTGCCGTCGCTTTATTACCTCAGGGTGCGCCGCCGGGCGCGCAAGCAGCAGGCCCGCCGTGACCGGGTGGCCCGGGCGGTGACCGTCAGGGCCGCCTGAAATCCCGGTAGGACAGATAATAAAACCGCACCATCAGCAGGACGCAGGAAATCAGGCTGGCGACAATGATGCTCTCGATCAGGCCGACGGCGCCGCGGCCATAGGGGAAGGCCAGAATATAGGCCAGCGGAATCATCACCAGCAGATAGCTGACGAAATAAAGGATCGTCGGCGGCCAGACATCGCGCCGGCCCCTGAGCCCGTTGCCGATCACGGTTTGCAGGCTGTCAAACAGCAGCATCCAGGCCGACAGGGCGACCAGAGGGACGGTGACGGCAATCAGTTCCGCTTCCGTGGTGAAGAGGCTGGCGACCGGTTGCGGGAAAGTCATCAGACCCCAGATCAGCGGCAGCATGATCAGGGCGTTGAGCAGGAAGCCGCAGCTGCCGGCGAGCAGGAGATCGCGGTGATCCCGGCGGCCGAGCGCGATGCCGACCCGGACCGAGGTCGCCCCGGCGATGCCATAGGCGATCATATAGGGGATGCCGTAAATATTAAAGGCGATGGCCAGGGCGCCGAGGGTCAGCGGGCCGATCCAGCCGGCGAAAATCTCGATCGTGGCGAAGCCCAGATGTTCCGCGCCATTGGTCAGGCCGCTGGCGTAGCCGACATGGCGCAGCCTTTTCCATTGGGCAAGGCGCATGTCGACCCTGGCGCGGACGGCGAAAATATCGTGGCCCTTCATATTCAGGATATAAAGAATCAGGCCAAGCGTCAGGAAGGTCCGGACGATGGTCGTCGCCCAGGCCGATCCTTCCGCCCCCATCGGGTCAAACCCCAGCAGGCCGTAAACCAGAATCCAGTTGAGGAAAATATTGATGATGTTGGCGATGATGATGAAGATCATGCCCGGCAGCGGCCGGTTGACGCCCTCGAGAAAAA
Source organism: Paremcibacter sp. (assembly GCA_048266545.1). GTDB lineage: Bacteria > Pseudomonadota > Alphaproteobacteria > Sphingomonadales > Emcibacteraceae > Paremcibacter. The sequence continues at coordinate 30,272 of JBLWZH010000028.1, forward strand.
AGGTGCAGGCCAGCATGACATTGGTCATCGGGACGCCAAAGGCGATCGCCTGCATCACGATGCCGCCGCCGCGGGCGATGTCCGGCGCCTGGCCGAGCAGCAGCAGGAGCGACTCGCCAAAAATGCAGGCGACAAAGCCGATCATGCCGAGGGCGAAGCCATAGGGCACGGACCGCCGCCAGATGCGGCCGCATTTTTCATATTCCCCGGCGCCGAAGGCGTTTGACGTCAGCACCATGGTGCCCATCATAAGGCCGATCGATATGACGATCAGGGTTGATACCGGCACATAGCCGATGCTCTGATAGGCCAGTTCCTGGGCCGAATAACGCCCGACCATGATCGTGTCGACAATGCCCATGGTCATGATGCCAAGCCGCTGGAAGACAATCGGAAAGGACAGACGAACCAGTTCCGCGAACTGTCGCATCATCCGCTCCCGAACCCAGCCGGGATTATGTGGCTTTCCTGTCTCCGTCATGACGGCTGTTCCTGAATGAAAAAGTCCCTGAGAGCCCCTTCATAGGGGCAACGGATTATAAAGTCATTAAAAATTAAAAAAGCCCGGCGCGGCGGCCGGGCAGGCGGGTCAGCGACGGACCCTATGTCATATGCTGATCACGGACACAGAAGCGATTAGCGGAAAAAGACCAATCCCTCCGCAGGGGGATTATCGGTCCGCGCCGTCCGGTCGCGCGCATATCCGGGGGCGGCGAGCAGGGCGAGCAGCAGGGTGAACAGGATCGGCGTCAGAATTTTATACATGGTGATCCCCGTTTGGTTCTTTGGTCGGATTTCAGGGCTCAGGCAAAGGACAGGGTGGGGCGACGGTTGCGCCGCGCCCGGCGCTGATGGCGCGGGGTCATCGGCAGGGCCTGTGGAGCCGGGGTCTGCGCTGTTTTCTTCTTGGTCAGTTTGTCAAAAAAGGTCATGGGTTTTCTCCGTTAGCAAAAGATTAAGGTGTTGAATGTCCTCTACATTGCACAGACCGTGCCAGTTTTTGAAAAAATAGGTAATATACTGAAATATAACGAAAAATATGGTTTTGGAATTTTTGCCAACAGAATAAAAAACAGCAGTTAGCGATTTTCACCACTAACTGCTTAAAATTTTCACCAATAGTTGTCATAAAGAGCGAACAGAGACGATTTGACCGGCGCCGGACCCTTTGGGGCGTTGCGGCGTCTTATGCGGCCGCCTTCTTGCGGGCCCGCTGAATGCTGTCGCGTCCTTCCAGTTTATCAAACCAGGCTTTGACATGGGGAAAATCCTGCCATGAGAAATCCAGATACTTCACCTGTTCGATATAGGCGAAGGCGAACAGGTCGGCGATGGTCAGACTGTCGCCGGCGAGATAGGCGTTTTTCGCCAGATGACCGTCGACGATCGCCATTTCCCGCAGCATGAAACGGCGGGCCTCCTCACATACGGCCGGATCCTGCGGTCCGAGGTCAGCCTTTTCCTTGATCTCATGTTCAAAATACAGGGTCGAAAGCCATTTTCCCAGGTGAATGCTGAAAAAGTCAAGCCATTGATCGACCTTCGCCCGCGGCCAGGGCGCCGCCGGATAGAGGGGGGATTCGGCCGCATTCGCCACATAGCGGCAGATGGCGCCCGATTCAAACAATCCCTCGTCGCCTTTTTGCAGGACAGGAACCTTGCCCACAGGATTGAGCTTCAGAAAGCTTTCCTGTTTATGTTCGCCCTTAAAAAGATCAACATATTTAAACTCATAGTCCGCCGCCAGTTCTTCCAGAACATACAGCGCCTTAAGGGTGTTCTGGGTTGTGAAACCATATAGGGTGTACATCATCTTTTCTCCATCTTATCACTTGCTTTTTACAAGTAATAAGAGGGTATATATTTTACTTGTAAAAAGCAAGCTAAATTCTTAAAATAAGCTATGAACCACGCAGCCCCCTACCAGTGCCCGATAAAATTCACCCTCGATCTGATTGGCGACAAATGGAGTCTGCTGATCTTGCGGGATATTCTGTTGCGGGACAAAAAATTTTATCAGGAATTCGCCAGCGCCCCTGAAGGCATTTCGACCAATATTCTGGCGGACCGGTTACTGAAACTGGAACGGACGGGCATCCTGACCAAAACGCCGGACGGGAACAACAGAAAAAGATTTATCTATCGTCCGACCGAAAAGGGCCTGGATTTGCTGCCCCTGTTGATCACGATGATCCAATGGGGGGCCAAATATGATGACATAAACGCTGACCTGCCTGATGAAATCAAAAAGCTTATCGGGCGTCCCGCCCACAGCATCAGGAATATTCGGGCGCGATTCCAGGGCGAGGACAGATCCCTTTTCGGGGAATGATGCTCTTGGGACTATCTTATTCGCCCAGCAGTTTATCCAGCACCTTTTGCGCCGACGGATGATAGCCGGGGCGGGCGCTTTTGTAGACGTCCCGGGCGAGCCGCAGGCCGTCGGGCGTCGTCGCCAGTTGCTGATAGAGCGGCCGGATCAGCTTCAGGCGGCCGATGCCGGCGAGATAGTCCTTCAGGCGGCCGGTGATCGGCGTATAACCATGCTTCAGGCCCTGAAGCAGCCAGGCGTGGGCGATTTCGTTGTTTTTCGACAGGGTCAGATGATAGGCCTGATCCAGTTCCGCCAGACGGCTTACCGGCAGGTTGGCGGGCAGATTGGTGATGAAATGCAGCCATTGATGAACGGTCCAGTTTGCGGTTGGCAGGGCGCGCAGGGGATTTTTACCGCTGAGCCAGTCCCGCTGCTGCTGGAGGGTGACTTCAAAAATATCGGAATGTGGGTTGGGCGCGTCTTCGGGCAGGCCGACGCCATAGACCCATTCGTTGATTTTCGCCATGCTGACCACGCCGGGGTGCTTGTCCATCAGGTTGGCCTTCAGATAGGCGATGAATTTCGCCGACGTCATGCTCTGAAAGGCGTGGGCGGTGAAATAGCCCTTCAGGAAGGGATCAAAGGCGTCGCGGCCGTATTTTTCTTCCAGATAGAGCAGGAAAAGCTGCCCCTTGACATAGGGAATGCCGGAAAAGGCGTCGTCCGGGTCCTGGTCGCTGAGGTCGGCATGAAGCCGGGTGTGCTGCGCATCCAATGTGGCGAGTTCCCGGCGCAGTCCCTGGGCGGCGAGGGATTTTTCCATCAGGGCGCGTTCCGGGCCGTAAACCTCTTCCATAATGCGGTTTTCCACATAGGAGGTGGCGCCTTCATTGAGCCACAGGTCATCCCAGCTGGCGTTGGTCACCAGATTGCCGGACCAGCTGTGGGCCAGTTCGTGGGCGATCAGGTCGACCAGGCTGCTGTCCCCGGCGACCACCGTCGGCGTGATGAAGCTGAGCATGGGGTTTTCCATGCCGCCCATGGGATAGCTCGGCGGCATCATCAGAATGTCATAGCGGCCCCAGCGATAGGGACCGTAAAGTTTCTCCGCCGCCCTGACCATTTTGTAGGTGTCGGCGAATTCCGCCGCCGCGGCGTCGAGGATATAGCCTTCGGCGTAGACGCCGGTATTTTCCGACATGGATTTGAACCGCAGGTCGCCGACGCCGAGCGCCATCAGGTAAGGCGGAATCCGGTGCGGCATGTCAAAATGATAGTCGCCGTCGGCCGGCGCCTCCGGGTCATTGAGGGCGCTCATCACCGCGCGCAGCCCCTTCGGGGTGCGGATGCGGGCCGAATAGGTCAGGCGCAGGGCCGGGGTGTCCTGAATCGGGATCCAGCTTCGGGCGTGTATCGGCTGTGATTCCGTATAGACATAGGGATTTTTCTTGCCGGCGGTCTGGGCCGGGGTCAGCCATTGCAGGCCGCTGGCCTCGGGCCGGGTGGCGTAATGGATGCGCACCTTCTTGGCCTTGATCGGCAGGGTGACGGTCAGCTTGGCGCCCAGGATTTCATCGGCCCGGGCGAGTTCGAAAGGCGTGAGCCGCCAGTCCTCGTCCAGGGTCTGCACCTCGACCTTGTGGACCACAAGATCGCGGGTGTCGAGGATCAGCGGGCTGTTGTCGGGCGTCAGGCGCTTGATGTCATATTCCGCCGCGCCTTCAAATATCCGGCGGTCGAAATCAACGGTAATATCAAGGGCGAGATGTGTGCTGATCACCTGATCGACATTGGCGTAGGAATGGGCGTCCCGCGCCATCGCCGGACTGATCATCCCCAGACTGATCATCGCCAGGCCGGTCATCGCCCATATGCTCCGGATCATCAAAGCCCATAATCGCGTTTTTTTCACCATGTCCGCCTCTTGTTCCTTTGTTTGTTATCAGTTGAAAATCAGCCCATAAAGGTTGTCTTGATGCCGTCGAATATATATTGGGTCGCCATCGCCGCGAGGATGACCCCCAGAATGCGGGTAATGGCGTTGGCCACCGTCTGGCCGAGCAGGTCGATGATTTTGCTGGCGGTGAGCAGCATGACGACCGTCACCAGCAAGGTGGCCAGCAGGGCGCCGATAATGACGCCCTGTTCCAGAGGCTTGGCGCTATGGTGGCTCATCATCAGCAGGATGGTTGTGATGCTGCCGGGCCCGGCGATAAAGGGGATCGCCATCGGAAAGACCGAAATATCCTCAAACGCCTCGTCTTCGTCCCTGTTGTGGGCCACGACGGGAACCGGCGCCGCCGCGACCGCCGGGACGGCCTGCATGCTTTGCTCAAGCTCGAGTTCAAGTTCATGCTTGTGTTGTTCCTCAAGCTCATGCTCATGTTCCTGCAGCACCGCTTCCGAGGTTTTTTCCCGCCGTTCGGTGCGCTTCTCGAACACCATCTCGAGGGCGATCATAAACAAAAGCACGCCGCCGGCGGTCTTGAAGGCCATCATGCTGATGCCGAGCGCCGCCAGCAGGCCGTTGCCGAGAAAGGCGAACAGCAGCAGGATAATCGCCCCGGTGACGGTCGCTTTCAACACCATGCGCCGTTTGAAGGCGGCGCTGGCGCCGTCGGTCATCACGGCGAAGATCGGCGCGATGCCCAACGGATCGATGACGACAAAAAAGGTGACAAAGGTCGCAATGAAAAGCTCGTACATTATCCCGTCCCGTTTTGATTATTAAGCTGGTAAATATTTATACTAAATTCTTCGGCTTGGCTATGGCTAGTTCCAGGACAGTGGATAAGGGGTGATGAGGAGCGGATGACGGGAGAGGGGGGCGGGAAAATCCCGCCCATTCTCTGAATTCAGGGACTTTTTAATTCGTTAAAAAGGCTGTCTGACAGGATGGTGCGGACGGAATCCAGGCCGGCGATCCATTCGCGCATTTCTTTGCTGTTTTCTGTTTTTTTACTGTCGGCGGCGAAATCCGCCAGATCTTTCCACTCAATGGTCACGACAACCATTCCGGTATCAGGCCCGGCGAATGACGCGCGCCAGACCCGGATTTCGCCGGTGGATTTCAGTTTTTTCAGGATGGCGCGCCCGGTATCCAATTCTTTGACATAAGCCGCCGGGTTATCGGTTTTGACCACAAGAACCCGGATCACCGGATCGGCCCAGGACGCCATGGCCGAAAAGATAAAAACAAAACAACAGGCTAATGAGGCAAACATAATTTTCATGCTCACAGAACGCACAGGTAAAGTCATTGGACTTCTCCCCTAAGGTAGAGATTATAAAGGAACTGGGATGAAAAGCAGGCTGAATATTAGCATGAGCTAAAATGATATGCAATTCCACGGGAAATGCAGGGAAATTTACGCGCGTGAAACTATTTGCCCTTTTGGGAGAAGCTTAAACTTCCGGTTCTGCAACCCCGGCCTGGCGGCAGGCGGCGGTGACGGTGTTTTTCAACAGGACCGCGATGGTCATCGGGCCGACCCCGCCCGGCACCGGCGTTATGGCCCCGGCATGGGCCAAGGCCGCGTCATATTCCACATCGCCGACGAGACGGGTCTTGCCGTCGGGTTTGCCGATGCGGTTCATGCCGACATCGATCACCGTCGCGCCCGCCTTGATCCAGCCGCCCTTGATCAGTTCCGGCACACCGACGGCGGCGACGACAATATCGGCGCGCCCGACGACGGCGGCAAGATTCTTCGTCCGGCTGTGGGCCATGGTCACGGTGCAGTTTTCATTGAGCAGCAGCTGGGCCATCGGCTTGCCGACGATGTTGGAGCGGCCGACCACCACCGCCTCAAGACCGCTCATGTCGCCCAGGCGGTCTTTCAGCATCATAATGCAGCCGAGCGGCGTGCAGGGCACCATGCCCCGGCCGCCGGTCGCCAGCAGCCCCGAATTGATCACATGGAAGCCGTCGACATCCTTTGCGGGGGAGATGGCGTCGATAACGGCGGATTCATTGATATGTTTCGGCAGGGGCAGCTGGACCAATATGCCATGAACCGCCGGATCATGGTTGAGCTTTTCGACCACGGCGAGCAGTTCCGCTTCGCTGACCGTGTCCTCCAGACGATGTTCATAGCTGTTCATGCCGGCTTCAACGGTCGATTTATTCTTGTTGCGGACATAGATCTCACTGGCCGGATCCTCACCGACCAGCACCACGGCGAGGCCGGGGGTCAGGCCATGTTTTTCCTTCAGCAATGAAACCTGTTTGGCGATCCCCTGTTTCAGGTCTGCGGCAAAGGCCCTGCCATCAATCACGTCTGCGCTCACGGTGTAATATCCTTTATCCATTGATCCAGCCGGGGCGCGAGGGTCTCCGGCGCACCTTCAAAAAATATCTGTTTATTGCGATTTGTCGCCCCCGATGCAACCGAAATCTTGCCGGCCGGGATTTTCAGGGCCCGGGCGAGCAGCTTGATCAGGGCTTTGTTGGCCTTGCCGTCTTCGGGGACCGCGGTGACATAGGCCTTGAGGCGCTGCTTTCCGTCGGCCGACGCCTCCACCGGCCCGAAACGGTTCTTTGCCGCCCGGGGGGTCAGGCGCACGGCGAGCCGGACCCCGTTGGCGGTCGGGGTGAGGGGAGTCTCGTCAGGCAAGGGAGATCAGAAGCCGCACCAGAATCCGGCTGGCGAATTCGAGGGCGATAAACAGGAAGATTGGCGATATATCGAGGCCGCCCAGATTGGGCAGGATGTTCCGAATGGGGCGGAGCATGGGCTCGAAAATCCGGCTGAGGGTGCTCATGACCATATAGACCAGCTGGTTATGGCCGTTGACAACCGCAAAAGACACCAGAAGACCGAGGATAATATAAACCAGAAGACCAAACTTGACCACGCCGAACAAGGCGCTTACCAGCCAGGCCAGGTCATATGCAATACCGCCCATATTTACGTTCCCATTGTTAATTTTGTTGAGCTTTATGATGTAATGTGAATGGCCATCGAGTTCAAGGCCAAGTTTAGAATCATCCGCAGAAACCCGGCAAAAATGGCTGCGGATCGGCAAATTGGCGGCGGTTTCAGGCCGTCACTAGGCAAAATCGCCCTATTGGCGGCGGCGGCGGGCGGTGCTACAGTGGCGTTACATGATTTGTTAACAAATTCTTTATATTCTGCCGGTGGAGCGGATGTTTCCGCATTTCAACGAGGGTATGGGGAACCACAAGGGACAGACGGCCGATGTTTGGCTTAGGGACGGACAATACAGCGCAAAACGGCTTCACGTTGATCAATTTCGACGCGGGGCTACTCGGCTCCTATTACAATGCCCGCACCGTGACCCGCACCGTCGCCGCCATTCAGAACGCCCCGGCCACCATCGAGCGCGGCCCGGCGGTGATCACCCCCTGGGACCAGGCGGGCAGTAGCGACAGCCGGACCCTGGCCGGAAAATTCAATGCGGTGCGCGGCAAGACGGATTTCATCGACCTCGGGGAGAAATCGATTCGCCAGACCCGGGATAAGGACGAGAAAGCGCTTTTCGCCCTTTATCGGGCGCTCAACGATTTGAAAACCATCGCCGATTATGCGGCGGAGCCTTCGACGCCGACGGCGCTGCTGGCGAAACTGAGCAGCCAGTTTCGCGGCGGACTGGGCCAGGTGCAGGATTATGTCCGCGAGGCGGAGCTGGACAAGCTGACCCTGATGTTCGGCGAAAAAAAGCCGCGGGTTGAATCGGAAATCGGTCTCGGCAAGACGAATTACGACATCACGGGCGCCGCCCTGTCGGTCAGTTCGAAGACGGCGGTTATTCCGGGGCTTGCCGGGACGGAGGTTTTCACGCTTAATCTTGGCAGTTCCCTGGTCTCGGACGATTTTGTCATGGATCTGTCCCAGATCACCGAACCGCTGAGCCTGACCAGCCTGGCGTCCTATTTCAATCAGCAGATCATCGCCCTGACCACCATAGACACCAACGGCAATGAGGTCAGCAAGTATAAGACCCGCTTTATGGTCGAGGAAGTAAGCCCCGGCAAATTCGCCCTCGGCCTTGACGTCCTGTCGACGGAGACAGTCACCCTGACCGCCCAGGCGGCGGAACCGGCGCTTTACGTCACCGGCTCGCACCGGGATGCGGGATCGGGGGCGACGGAAACCGGCAGCCTGACCAAGCTGCGCGACCTGGCGGCCGCCGGGCCGATCACCGAATTTTCCCGCGAGGTGGCGGGGGCCGACCTCGACAGCGTCCTGCCGCCGCTGACCGATGACGACGGCAATGAAATCGCAAGCGATCCGGAAGTCATGCAGACCCGGCCCAGCGCCACCGCGGTCGACAGCCAGGGCAATGTCTATGTGGTCGGCGCTTCAAAGGGCGATTTCGACAGCCAGATCAATGTGGCGGCGGAACAGGATGTTTTCCTGACCAAGCATGACGCCGCCGGCAATGTGCTGTGGAGCCGGCTGCTCGGCGCGTCCGATCAGGCGGAAGCCTTTGATGTGGTCGTCGACGCCAATGACAATGTGGTCATTGCCGGCCAGGTCAATAACGAACTGGTGACGTCCGACATTTTTTCCGGCTTCGACAGTTTTGTCACCAAATTTGATTCGGCCGGCGAGGAGCTTTGGACCTACCAGCAGGATACGGTCGCCCGCGATCAGGCCAACAGCCTGGCGATTGACGCCAATGGCGACGTCATCGTCACCGGGTCGATTTCCGGCCAGTTGAACGCGACGACAACCCCTGGCGGGGGGTCTGATATATATGTCGCCCGGCTTGGCGGCGCGGACGGGAGCCTGTCGGCCTCGGCCCAGATCGGCGGCGCCGGCATCGAATTCGGTGAGGCGGTGGCCATTGCCGGCGACGGCAATATCCTCGTCGCCTCGCGGGATTCCGGCCGGGTCATTATCCGCAAGCTCGATGCGGCGGACCTGGGCAATGAACTGGCGTCCTATGACCTGGGCGATCTGGCCGGCGGGGTGATTTCCGACATGGCGGTGGATGCGAGCGGCGCGATTTATGTGGCCGGCCTGTCCTATAATGCGTCCCTGTCCGGCGGCGCGACGGCGAGCGCCCACAGCGGCGGCGGCGATGGTTT
>JBLWZH010000029.1:0-39235 GCA_048266545.1 Paremcibacter sp.
AGGAGTTGTAACAGGCGGCCGTGAAGCGGACGCTGCGTAAGCAGTAGGACCCCGGCTTTAGCCGGGGGTATCTATTTTTGCCGAGCCCCCTGAGGCCGGGTCAACCGGTGGACAGCCCGCCGTCAAAGGCCAGCGCCTGACCGGTGGTGAAGCTGTTTTCATCGCTGCACAGCCACATCATGTCATATCCCGTTCGCGGATATTTTCATGTTGATCTGTATTTATACCATGCCGGATGTCTTGAGTAAATCTGCGGCGTATGGGGAAAGGCGGCCTCGCGGCGGCATCTGATCCAGGTAGTGGTCCTTTCCGGCCCGGCCCCAACTGGCGTGACAAGGCACGCTATGGTATGATGAAATGGGCAGGCGCGCGCTGAGGCTGACCAGTTCCCCCCGTCGCGTAATCAGCCCAGATGACGCCGCCCTGCCGCAACTTGACATGCCGACAGGACGAACCAACGCTACACCACCGCAGGAGATGAACCATGAAGATCGCCATGCTGGCGCGCAATCCCACCCTTTATTCCCATCAGCGCTTAAAAGAGGCGGCGGAGGCGCGCGGTCATGAGCTGGATGTCATCAATACGCTGCGCTGCTATATGAATATCGCCTCCCGTCGCCCGGAAGTCTATTATAACGGTGAAAAACTGCCGCCCTATGACGCGGTCATTCCGCGCATCGGCGCCTCCGTGACATTTTATGGTCTCGCCGTGCTGCGCCAGTTCGAAATGATGGGCGTCTATCCCCTGAATGAATCGGTGGCGATCGGCAGATCCCGCGACAAACTTCGTTCCCTGCAGATATTGTCGCGCGAAGGGCTTGGCCTGCCGGTGACGACCTTCGCCCATGATCCGAAACAGACGGAGGAGGTGCTCAAGCTGGCCGGGAATGCGCCGTTGGTGATCAAGCTTCTGGAGGGGACCCAGGGGATCGGCGTCGTGCTCGCCGATTCGAACCGGTCGGCGAAATCAGTGATCGAGGCGTTTCGCGGCGCCCAGGTGAATATTCTGGTGCAGGAATTTATCAAGGAGGCCGGGGGGACGGATATCCGCGCCCTTGTGGTCGGCGGCAAGGTCATCGCGACGATGCAACGCACGGGCGCCGAGGGGGAGTTTCGGTCGAACCTGCATCGTGGCGGCAGCGCCCAGTCAATCAAGATCTCCCCTGAGGAACGGTCCACGGCGGTTCGATCGGCCAAGGTCATGGGGCTTAATGTCTGTGGCGTTGATATGCTGCGGGCCAATCACGGCCCGGTTGTGATGGAGGTCAATTCCTCGCCGGGGCTGGAAGGGGTCGAGAAGGCGACCGGCATTGATGTGGCCGGCCAGATCATCGGCCTGCTCGAAAAACGGGCCAAATCAGGCAACACCCGAACCCGGGGACGGGGATAATGAAGAAGCGGCCCGCGTTTGAGCTTGGGGCGCATCGGATCGCGCCGGGCAGCCGGGAAACCGTTGACCTGCCGGTCAGCGTCCTGTCGGATCATACCCCGATCACCATGTCGGTGCAGGTTGTTCATGGCCGCCGGTCCGGCCCGGTGCTGTTTGTCAGCGCGGCGGTGCATGGCGACGAAGTCATTGGTGTCGAGATCGTGCGGCGGCTCCTGCGCAGCCCCGTCCTGGACCGGCTCAAAGGGACCCTGCTCGCCGTGCCCATTGTCAATGCGTTCGGCTTCATGAGTCATTCGCGTTATCTGCCGGACCGGCGCGACCTGAACCGCTCTTTCCCGGGCAGCGCGCAGGGCTCGCTCGCCGCGCGGCTCGCCCATCTTTTCATGACCGAGATCGTGGAGAAATCCGATGCCGGCATCGATATCCATTCGGCGGCCATTCACCGGACCAATCTGCCGCAGATCAGGGTTTCCCCCGCGAGGGAGGAAACCATGGCGCTGGCCAGGGCTTTTGGCGCGCCCCTGACCCTGACGTCCAGGGTGCGGCCCGGATCGCTGCGGCACGCGGCGCAGGAAAAGGATACTGATGTTCTGCTCTATGAAGCCGGCGAGGGGCTGCGCTTTGACGAGTTCGCCGTGCGGGTCGGCGTTGCCGGGATTTTGCGGGTGATGCGCCATCTTGGCATGGCGCCGGGGCGGGGCATCGCGAAACCCAAGACGAGGCCGCTCCTGTCCACGTCCAGTTATTGGCTGCGAGCTCCGGCCGGGGGCCTGCTGCGGACTTTCAAGACGATCGGCGAACAGGTCGGCGAGGGGGATGTGCTGGGGGTGATTTCAGATCCGTTTGGCGAGATGGAAACCGAGGTGCTGGTGAAGGGCGGGGGACTGCTGATCGGCCGCAGCAACCTGCCGGTCATTAATGAAGGCGACGGGCTGTTTCATGTTGCCAAGGTGCGCCGAAGTGACGATGCGGAAGCCGCCATCGACAGTCTCGCGACCCAGCTCGATGAAGACCCGCTGTTCGACGAGGATGAAATTATCTGACACCGGCGCGACCCGCGCCTGAATACTCGCCGCCGGGCGTCAGAAACATTGTCATGGACGCCCGTCAGACTGAGCGGCAGGGTGAACGCCAGCCCCCAGTAAAAGCCCGGACCCGGTGGCGTCGCCGGCCTTTATCGGGAAGGTCACGATTTATGCCGGCGCGCCAGTTGTCATGACCCCTGTTTATAATTCCCCTGCTGTTTATAATTCCCCGGCCGCCCGCAGCATGGTCAGGGCTTTTTCCGCCAGCGGCCGGGCAAGCCGTCCGACCTCTTCGGCCTGTTTGCTGGAGGCATTGCCGTCGAGGCTGCGTTTCAGCACCCCCTGGACGATGGCCGCCAGCCGGAAAAAACTGAAGGCGAGATAAAAAGGCCAGTGATCAATTTCATCCCGGCCCATGCGGTCGGCATAGGCGCGGATATAATCTTCCTCGGCCGGAATGCCGAGCTCCTTTCTGTCCAGCCCGTCGAGGCCGCGCATCAGCGAGGCGCTGGGCATGCGCCACTGCATGCATTGATAGGCGAGGTCGGCGAGCGGATGGCCGAGGGTCGACAATTCCCAGTCAACGACGGCGATGATTTCCGGTCTGGTCGGATGGAAGATCAGATTGTCGAGCCGGTAATCGCCGTGGATCAGGCTGACTGCGCCGTCATCCTGGGGAATATTCTTGCCGACCCAGTCCATCAGCTGTTCCATCGGCGCGATATGTTCGGTTTCGGACGCCTTGTATTGTTTGGTCCAGCGGCTTGTCTGACGCTCGAAATAATTGCCCGGCCGGCCATAATCCTCAAGCCCGGCGGCTTTGAGGTCCACCGAATGGATCGCCGCCAGAACCCGGTTCATTTCCTGAAACATGGCGCGCCGTTCAGCCTTGTCGAGATCGGGCAGGGCCGGGTCCCAGAAGATGCGGCCGTCGATAAAATCCATCACGTAAAACCAGCTGCCGATGATCGCTTCGTCAAGACAGAGATGCAGCGGGTTGGCGACCGGGACATCCGTATTTTCCAGCGCCCGGGTGACGCGATATTCCCGATCGACGGCATGGGCGGATTTGAGCAAAAATCCTGGTGGTTTGCGGCGCAGGACATAGCGGCCGGAGCGGGCGCGGATCAGGAAGGTCGGATTCGACTGGCCGCCGGCAAATTTCTCCAGGGTTAACGGCCCTTTGAAGCCTTCGATATGCCGTTCGAGATATGTTGCGAGTTTTTGTTCGTCCATCCTGCGCCCTTTTCTTCTCTAGAATGACTTTACCTGATGACCGCCGTCGACGACAAGGGTCGCGCCGTTGATAAAGGAAGAGGCGTCACTGGCGAGCAGCAACAGCGGGCCGTCCAGTTCCGACAATTCGCCGAGCCGGCGGGCGGGAATGGTCTTGATATAGGCCCGGCCCTTTTCGCTGTCAAAGAAATCCGCATTCATTTCGGTCTTGAAGTAACCGGGGGCGATGCTGTTGACCCGGATATTGTGGCGCATCAGTTCCGAGGCCATGCAGCGGGTCATATGAATGACCGCCGCCTTCGAGGTGGCGTAGCCGGTCTGCAGGGATTGCACCGCGAGGCCGAGCAGGGAGGAAATATTGATCACCACCCCGGGCCGCCCCGCCTGAACCAGCCGTTTGCAGCCTTGCTGGGTGACCCGCCAGACGCCCTTCAGGTTAGTGTCCATGGTCAAGTCCCAGCTTTCCTCGTCAATATCGAGAAAGGCTTTCGGGTCGGCGACGCCGGCGTTGCTGACGATGACATCGATCAGGCCGAGGTGCGCTTCGGCCTCTTCATAGCCGCGGCGGATGCTGTCCGGGTTGGTGACATCCATGGTGATGGCGATCACCCGGCCGCCGTCCCCGGCGATGTCGCGGACCAGTTGGTCGAGTTTTTCCCGGCGGCGGGCGGCGATGACGACTTCGGCGCCGGCCCGGGCCAGAGTTTTGGCGAAATGGCTGCCCAGGCCGCTGGAGGCGCCGGTGACGAGGGCGATTTTGCCCTCCAGGCTGAAAATATCCTGCATGGCCTGTCCTCTATGATGATTGGGGTGATGGTCTGGCGGGGGCGGTGAGATAGGGCAGGGTGAAGCCGGCCTTCTCCCGCGCCTGCTGAATTTCCAGTCGGGCGATGCTGCGCAGGTGGACCTCGTCCGGCCCGTCGGCAAAGCGCAGCGCCCGGCCCCAGGTCCAGATGTCGGCCAGCGGCGTATCGGGCGAGATGCCCATGGCGCCAAAGACCTGCATCGCCCGGTCGGTGATGGTGGTCTGCATTTTCGGCACAATGGCCTTGATCATGGAAATTTCCTTGCGCGCCCCCCTGGCCCCCACCTTGTCGATCATATCGGCGCATTTCAGCACCAGAAGCCGCGCCTGGTCGATTTCCATGCGCGAGCGGGCGATCCATTCGCTGACCGCGCCATGCTGATGGAGATATTTGCCGAAGGATTTGCGCTCCTGGGCCCGCTCCACCATCAAATCCAGCGCCAGTTCCGCCTGGCCGATGGAGCGCATGCAGTGATGGATGCGGCCGGGGCCAAGGCGGGCCTGGGCCATCATGAAGCCGTCGCCTTCGCCGCCGAGGATGTTGCAGACCGGAACCCGGACATCCTGAAAGGTGATTTCACAATGGCCTTCCGGCGAATGGTGGTTCATGATCGTGATGTTGCGCTCAACGGTGACGCCCGGCGTGTCCATCGGCACGATAATCATGCTTTGCTGGCGGTGACGGTCGGCGCTGTCGGGGTCGGTCTTGCCCATCAGGATCATCATCTTGCAGTTGGGATGGGCGGCGTTGGAGATAAACCACTTGCGGCCGTTGATGACATAATCGTCGCCGTCGCGCCGAATGACGGTCTGAATATTGGTGGCGTCGGAGGAGGCGACGTCGGGCTCGGTCATGGCGAAGGCGGAACGGATTTCGCCGTCGAGCAGCGGCGCGAGCCATTGTTTCTTCTGGGCGTCGGTGCCGAACATATGGAGAATTTCCATATTGCCGGTGTCGGGGGCGCTGCAGTTGAAGACCTCGGACGCCCAGATCACCCGGCCCATGATTTCGGCCAGCGGCGCATATTCGAGGTTGGTGAGCCGGGTGCCGGCCTCGCCGTCCTTGAGGTGCGGCAGGAATAGATTCCACAGGCCCTCGGATTTGGCCAGCGCCTTGAGGTCCTCCATGAAGGAGACGGGGAAATGGCCCGCCGCGATCTCGTCATGATGCTGGCGGATGCGGGGCACGATATGGTCCTCCATAAAATCCGTTACCCGACGACTTAACGCCTCGACTTTGGGGCTGTGATCAAAATCCATGATTCTCTCCTTGTCAGCTATAGGTGATGGCATTCAGACGGTCGATGCGGTCCAAATGCGGAATATTGTTGAAGCTGGATAAATGCGCCGCGTCGCGGCCGAGCCGGATATGGCTGAAGCTGGCGTTCCTGATTTGCAGATTGAGATCGATGATCCGCGGCGGCGCGAGCGCGAGAATCTGTCCGATCAGCATGGAGATCGCCCCGCCGGAACTGACCACCAGACAGGGGCCGCGGACGTCGTCGCGAATATGATTGAAGGCCGCGCTTACCCGGTCGCTGAAGGCGGACCAGCTTTCGGGCAGTTCGCCCCGCAACCCGTCTTCGGCCCAGAGGGCAAGCGCCTTTTTCAGGCGGCGATAAAATATACGCCTGTCGCCGTCGCGGGCCTGGTCCCCCTCCGCCGGATGCTGATCCATATAAGCCCGATAAAGCGCCGAAAAATCATACTCATTGAGGCCGGGATGGATGCGGTGGGCGGGTTTCTGCCGGTCACGGAGAATGGCTTCCGCCGTTTGGTGATGACGCTGCTGGCTGCCGGTGAAAACCTGTGCGAAAGAGATGTGCCGTTCGGCAAAATACTGGCCGAGAAATTCCGATTGCCGCCGGCCCAGGTCCGAAAGCTGGTCATAATTTTCCGATGTGAAGGACGCCTGCCCGTGGCGAACCAGATATATTTCCGTCATTTGTATCCTCTTTGCTGGGCAAGAGCATAACCCGGATATTACTATTTTTAAAATTTATTATATATATGGTATGTTATTCATCAAAATTATAATGAAGGTAACGCGATGCGCCTGAACCGGACAGACCTGAATTTATTTGTCATCTTTGAAACCATATACCGGGAACGCAATCTGACCCGGGCGGCCGGGATATTATGCCTGAGCCAGCCGGCGGTCAGCAACGCCCTGTCGCGCCTGCGGCGGAATTTTAACGATCCGCTGTTTATCCGCACCGGCAAGGAAATGGCGCCGACTCCGGTGGCGGAAAATATCATTGGCCGGGTGCGGCACGCCCTGGAGCTGATGAGCAGCAGCCTGAATGAGGGCGGGCTCTTTCAGCCGGACAGCGCCGACAAGACCTTTCGCATCAACATGTCGGACCTGATCGCGGCGATGATTCTGCCGCCGCTGGAGGAAATTATCAGCCGCAAGGCGCCGGGCGTCATGCTGGAAAGTTATCATATCCCGCGCCAGGAGCTGATGCGCGACATGGCCGCCGGCGCGGTCGATCTGGCGGTGGATGCGCCGTTGCTCAATGATCCGCAGCTTTGTCATACGCCGCTGCTGCGGGAACGCTATGTCTGTATGGTGCGCCGGGATCATCCGCTGGTCGGGCGCGAGCTGACGCTGGCCGATTATCTGCGCCTGAAGCATATCCATGTCTCCAGCCGGCGCAGCGGCCAGGGTCATGTGGAAATCGCCCTCAACGCCATTGGCGAAAGACGCCATATCCAGCTCCGGCTGCAACATTACATGGTGGCGCCCCTGATCGTTTCGCAGTCGGACATGGTGTTGACGGCGCCGCTCGGGCTGGTGCGGCAATATGATGCCCGGATCATGGAACTGCCCTTTGCCCTGCCGGACCTGGAGCTGCATCTCTATTGGCATAAAAGCCGGGGTCAGGATCAGGCGAACCAATGGCTGCGGGAAAAAATCATCGAAATTTCAGCCGGTTATAAATGACCCTCCGGCTCTGCTGCTGCCCGGAGGGGTCATCGTCCGCAACGGGCTTCGGGCCTGGGCTCAGATGGGCGGGCGCTTTACCGGGGGAAATATTTTCGCCAAAACCGGGGAAAATATTTTTCCAAAAAAATGACTTGCATTTCAGGGGGCTGTTACTTAGTCTTTTTATGAAAGTTAATGGGCTGCGCCAATGCGTGCGCCGGAATGCCCGGTTTTGAACAGGAGAATGAAATGGCGGAAGGCGCCTTTATATATGATGCGATTCGCACGCCGCGCGGCAAGGGACGGAAAGACGGTTCTCTTTACGAGGTTAAGCCGATCAAATTGCTCGCCGGTCTGTTGCGGGCGCTGCAGCAGCGGCATGATCTGGACACGTCCCGCATTGACGATGTCATTATGGGCTGCGTGACCCCGGTCGGCGATCAGGGGTCCTGTATCGCCAAAATGGCGGTGCAGGCCGCCGACTGGGATGTGGCGGTCGCCGGGGTGCAGATCAACCGTTTCTGCGCTTCGGGGCTGGAGGCGGTCAATATGGCGGCGCAAAAAGTGATTTCGGGCTGGGACGACATGATGGTCGCCGGCGGCGTCGAATCCATGTCGCGGGTGCCGATGATGTCCGACGGCGGGGCCTGGGCGCTGGACCCGCAGACCAGTTTCGATCTGAATTTCGTCCCCCAGGGCATCGGGGCCGACCTGATCGCCACCCTCGACGGCAAAAGCCGCGGCGATGTGGACGCTTACGCCCTGCAATCGCAGCGCCGGGCCGCCGCGGCGCAAAAGGAAGGCCGCTTCGACCGTTCGGTGATCCCGGTTGTGGATGACAACGGTTTTGTGGTGCTGGAACAGGATGAATTCATTCGTCCCGACACCACGCTGGAGGGATTGGCGAGCCTCAAGCCGGCTTTCGCCCAGATGGGGGATCTGGGCTTTGACGCCCGGGCCCTGTCGGTCTATCCGGCGGTCGATCATATCAATCATGTTCATACCGGCGGCAATTCGTCGGGCATCGTTGACGGCGCGGCCGCGGTTCTGATCGGTTCCGAAGCGGCCGGGCGGGCGATGGGCCTGACGCCGCGGGCGCGGATTGTCTCGGCGGCGGTGACCAGCACGGAGCCGACCATCATGCTGACCGGCCCGGCGCCGGCGACGCGCAAGGCGTTGAAGAAGGCGGGGCTCACCGTCGATGATATTGACCTGTTCGAGGTCAATGAAGCCTTCGCCTCGGTGGTGATGCGCTTTGTCGATGAAATGAAACTGCCGATGGACAGGGTCAATGTCAATGGCGGGGCGATTGCGCTGGGCCATCCGCTGGGCGCGACGGGCGCCATGCTGGTCGGCGCCCTGCTTGATGAGCTGGAGCGCCGCGACCTGAAGCGCGGACTGGTCACCTTATGCATCGGTGGCGGCATGGGGTCGGCGACCATCATCGAACGGGTTTAGCGGACGGACGTTTCAGGAAACAGGACAGAAAAATGCAGGAAATTTATCGTTACGAAAAAGATGCTGACAATATCGTCACCATCACCATCGACATGCCGGGCCGGCCGGTCAACACCATGAATGACGCCTTTCAGGACGGCCTGCTGGCGGTTATTGACCGGGTGGAGCAGGAACAGGCGCTGACCGGCGTCATCCTGACGTCGGGCAAGGACAGTTTTATTGCCGGCGGCGACCTGAAATCCCTGTTGCAGGTGACGGAAGGCAACAAGCAGGAATTCTTCCATCGGCTGGAAACGGCGAAACAGGCGCTGCGGCGGCTTGAGCTCTTGGGCAGGCCGGTGGTCGCCGCCCTGACCGGAACCGCCCTCGGCGGCGGGCTTGAACTGGCGTTGGCCTGTCATCACCGGATCGCGCTTGACAATCCCAAGGCGGAATTCGGCCTGCCGGAAGTGACGCTCGGTCTGCTGCCGGGCGCCGGCGGCCTGACCCGGCTGGTGCGGATGATGGGCATCGAGCGGGCCTTCCCCTATCTCGTCGAAGGCAAGCGGATCAAGGTCGCCCGGGCGATAAAAGAAGGCTGGATTGACCAACTGGCGGCTGATCCGGCCGAGATGATGTGCCTGGCCCGCGACTATATCGCCCAGAATCCAGCGCCGGTCCAGCCGTGGGATGAAAAGGGGTATAAAATTCCGGGCGGGGCGGCCAACCATCCGAAAATATCCCAGATGCTGCTCGCCGCGCCGGCGATGACGGACAAGAAAACCCGTGGGCTTCTGCCGGCGCCGGAAGCGGTTATCGCCACCATCGCCGAAGGTTCGTTGGTTAATTTCGACACGGCGCTGCGCATTGAAAGCCGGGCTTTCGTCAGGCTCGTCGCCTCGCCGGAGGCCAAGAATCTGATCTCGACCTTTTTCTTCGGCATGAACAGCGTCACCTCGGGAGAGCGCCGGCCCGCGGGGTATGATAAGCGTCGTTTCCGGAAAGTCGGCGTTCTCGGCGCCGGCATGATGGGGGCGGGCATCGCCTATGCCTGCGCCCGGGCGGGTCTGTCGGTGGTGTTGAAGGACGTTGCGCTGGACAGCGCCGAAAAGGGCAAGGCCTATTCCGCCGGCATCCTTGACAAGGCGATCAAAAGAGGCCGCGCAACCGACGACAGGAAACAGGCGCTGCTGGAGCTGATACAGCCGACCGGGGACGTGCAGGATCTGGCGGACTGTGATCTGATTATCGAGGCGGTGTTCGAGGATGAAAAACTGAAAGACCGTGTGATCCGGGAAACGGAAGCGGTGCTGAAGCCCGGGGTGATCTTCGCCTCCAACACCTCGACCCTGCCGATTTCCATGCTGGCGGAATCGGCGCGCGACACGGCGAAATTCATCGGCCTGCATTTCTTCTCGCCGGTGGACAAGATGAAACTGGTGGAGATTATCCGCGGCCGGGACAGCAGCGATGAAACGCTCGCCGCGGTGTTTGATTTTGTCCGGCAGATCCGGAAACTGCCGATCGTGGTCAATGACAGTCTGGGCTTTTTCACTTCGCGGGTGTTCGCCACCTACACCGACGAGGGGCTGCAACTGTTGCAGGACGGCGTCGCGCCGGTACGGATCGACAGCCTGGCCAAGCGGGCGGGCATGCCGGTCGGGCCGCTGGCGGTGACCGACGAGGTCAGCCTGACCCTGGCCCAGAAAGTCATGGCGACCAATGACCGGCTGATCCGGGAAGGCAAGGTCAAGGGCGACCATCTCGACCGCAAGGCGACGGAGGAGGTGATCGACGCGATGATGGAACAGGGCCGCGGCGGGCGCGCTTACGGCGGCGGTTTTTACGACTATCACGAGGACGGGACCAAATCCATCTGGTCCGGACTGGACAAGATGTGGCCCGTGAAGGATCACGGTTTCAGCGACCGGGATATATCTGACCGGATGATCTTCCGCCAGGTGGTGGAATCCCTGAAATGCCTGCAGGAAGGGGTGCTCGACAGCGTCGTAGACGGCAATATCGGTTCGATCTTCGGCATCGGTTTCCCCTATCACACCGGCGGGGTGTTTCAATATATCAACACCTATGGCATGGATCGCTTCATTGCGCGCTGCCGCGAACTGGCGGAACGGCATGGGCCGCGGTTCAATCCGCCGGAAATCCTGCTGGCTCAGGCGGAAGAGGGAGAGCTGTTCACCTGATATAACAGGGTATGCGCCAGAGAGAGATGAGAGAAAGATGAAAGAAGAAGGCGGGGATGGTTCCTCCGCCTTTTTTTAGTCTTGGTCCCGGGCGACGATAAAGCTGACCGATGTGGTGCCGCTGCCGCCGATATTGAGGGTCTGGGCCCGTCGGGTATTTTCGATCTGATAATCGCCGGCCTGGCCGGTGACCTGTTTTGCGGCGTCGAGCAGCATCCGCACCCCGGTGGCGCCCACCGGATGGCCGCAGCCGATCAGGCCGCCGCCGGGATTGATCGGAATATCGCCGTCGCGGGCGATGCGGCCGTCTTCGATGGCTTTCCAGCTTTCGCCCGGCGCGGTGATGCCGAAATGATCAATGGCCATATATTCCGTGGTGGTGAAACAGTCGTGGGTTTCAATGACGTCAATGGCCGAAACATCGGCGAGGCCGGCGCGTTGATAGGCGTCGGTAATGGTGCCGTTGATATGGGGAAAGACGAAATCCTTATCCCGGCTTTCGGCCATTTTCCGGTCCAGTTCAAGGGGCGCCGAGCGATGACCCCAACCTTCGATATAGGGGATGTCGCCGAGGGTGAGGCCGCGCTTTTCGGCATATTGCCGGGCCCGCGCCGCATGGGCGAGGAAGACCACCGCCGCCCCGTCGGTGACCTGACCGCAATCCTGTTTGCGGATGCGGCCGTCGATTACCGGGTTGGTCTCGTCATTTTCGTCGAAGCTTTCGGCGGTGAAACGCCAGCCTCGGGTCTGGGCGTTGGGGTTGCGTTTGGCGTTGTCGAAATTGATTCGGGCGATTTCCGCCAGATGGGCCCGTTTCAGGCCGTACCGCCGTTCATATTCATCGCCGAGCCGGCCGAACATATGGGGCCAGGGGAATTTTACGCCCTGGCATTCACGACCGGCCCAGGTGGCGCTGCCGAGGTATCCGGCGGCCTCGACCCCGGATACATGGCGCATCTGCTCGATCCCGATGACGCAGGCGAGGCCATAGCGGTCGGCCTCCAGTTCGGCGCTGGCCGCGAGCAGCGCGATGGAGCCGGAGGCACAGGCGGCCTCATGGCGACTGGTGGGCAGGCCGGAAAGCGCCGGGTCGACCATGCCGAAAAAACCGCCGAGAAGGCCCTGATGATTAAACAGCTCGCCGCCGAAATTGCCGACGTGGCCGCAGTCGATATCCCGGTAGTCGAGGTCGCATTGCGCCAGTCCCTGATCGAGCGTCTGATGGAATATATCGAGAATTTCGGCATCCTGCCGCGCCCAGTTGGCGGCGAAATCACTCTGATGTCCGCCAAGGATATAAATTTTTCGGGTCATGACCGGTCCTTTTGTTGCAGGATATGCCTTTCCAAGGCGGGCAAACGGTCGGCGCCCCAAAACATTTCACCCTGATGGAAGAAGGTCGGCGCGCCGAAAACGCCCCGTTCCTGGGCAAGGGTGGTTTCCTGTTTCAGGCGGTCTTTATAGGCCGGATCGCCAAGGGCGGCGCCAAAGGCGGCGCCATCAAGACCGAGGTTGGCCGCGATGTCGGCCAGTTGGGCGGGGTCGCCAGCATTGCGGCCCTCGACAAAGGCGGCGCGAAAGACAGCCCGGATATAGGATTGTAGCTTGTCAGCGTTTCTGTCCTGAACCCGGTAAAAGCCGCGGGCGGCGGGAATGCTGTTGAAGGGGAAGGGGTCGGGCCAGATGAAATCGAGCCCGGCTTCGCGGGCGGACCGTTCGACGTCATGCCAGAGATATTTCTGTTTGGGCGATCCCTTGTCCGGCAGGCTGTGGCCCAGTTTATGGAATACCGCGCCGAGGGAAATGCAGCGCCGGTTGAGCGTCAGATCATGTTTTTGCGCCAGTCGGGCTATTTTTTCATGGGCGATATAGGAATATGTCGATGAAAAATCGAAGTAAAAATCAATGGCGTCTGTCATCACTAAATGTCCTTGGTCTGTCTTCGGTTCCGGAAAATTCTGCCCTAAAAGGCGGGAATTTGACAGGCCTTTTTATATTCGTCACACAGGCGGTCGACGATCTGCCGGGTGGGTTCGGTCCGGTGGACCACGCTGACGCCGTGGCCGGCGGACCAGATGTTCTTCCAGGCCCTGGTTTCGTCCTGGGGATCGTTGGCGTCGATTTTTTTGGTCTTTTCAAAGGTCATGAGGTCAATGCCGGCGGCCTCGATGCTGGGTTTCAGCATATTGGCCCAGGCGCCGGTGAAGGCGTCGGTGCAGACAATATCCTCGACCGTGCTGCTGACCAGCATCTGTTTATAGGCCGGGTCCGCCATGCTTTCCGTGGTGGCGATAAAAGAGGTGCCCATATAGGCGAAATCGGCGCCCAGCACCTCGGCCGCCCGGATGGCGCCGCCCTGGGAAATGCTGCCGGCGAGGACGATGGCGCCGTCAAAAAATTCCCGGACCGCCGTGACAAAGGCGAAATTCGCGGTCTGCCCCGTGTGGCCGCCGGCGCCGGAACAGACCAGCACCAGGCCGTCAACCCCGGTGGCCGCGGCCTTGCGGGCGAAGGGAATGCTGTTGACATCGGCGAAAACCTGTCCGCCGTAGCTGTGGACCGCTTCAATGATGTTTGTCGGACTGCCGAGCGCCGTGATGACGATCGGCGGCTTATATTTCAAAACCAGATCCAGATCCGCCTGCAATCTGTTGTTGGAGCTGTGGACGATCAGATTGGCCGCCCAGGGGCCGATTTTGGCCGCGGGGTCTGCCGTTTTCGCCTGTTTCAGTTCGTCGGTGATCCGCGCCATCCATTGATCAAGAATCTCGACGGTGCGGGCGTTGAGGGTCGGGAAGGATCCGACAATGCCGGCCTTGCAGGAGGCGATGACCAGATCAGGGCCCGATACCAGAAACATGGGGGCTGAAATCAGCGGCAGGCGGAGTTGATTTTTAAGATCCGGAGAAATGGTCATATGAGTTTCCCTGTGCGTTTGAACAATCTGTTTTCATGAATTTGAGGATTATGACTTGCGCTTATATGTATTTATCTATAACTTTCATAAAGAGACTAAATAAAAGAATCCGTTTAGGCAAGTGTTATTTGCTTATTCTGGAAATATCGCTATCTTCGGAAATTATGTCAGTATTAGAACAGGTCAGAGCAAGTTCGATCACGCGAACATTGAATATCATCGGGGATCGATGGACGATCCTCATCCTGCGCGACGCCTTTCTGGGCATAACCCGTTTCCGTGACTGGCAGGCGAAAAACAACATTGCTCGCAGCATCCTGACCAACCGGTTGAACAAACTGGTGGAGGTCGGTTGCTTCAAGAAAGTGCAATATCAGGAACGGCCCAAAAGATACGAATATCAATTGACCGAGATGGGCAAGGATCTCTATCCGATCGCGGTGCTGATCTGGGACTGGGAAAGGAAATGGTTTGTCCGGGGCGATGACGTCCCGGTTCGCCTGATCCATAAGTTATGCGGCCATTCGGTTCATCCGGTCATGAAATGCGATGTCTGTGACGAAGTGGTGACCATCCGCAAAATCACCTACAAGGATGGTCCGGGGGCGGGCTATGATAGTCGGGTTGCGCCCCGCCATCAGCGGCGCAGCCGGATCAGTTCAAAAAATAAAGACGATGTGATGATGATTGAGCGGGCGACGGACATTATCGGCGACCGCTGGAGCAATCTGACCCTGGCCGCGGCCTACCTGGGGATCCGGCGTTTTGATGACATCCAGAATGAGCTGAAAATCGCCACCAATATCCTGTCAAACCGGCTGATTCACCTGGTGGAAAGCGGCGTCCTGTCGAAAAGCCTCTATTCGGAAAAGCCGTCGCGCTATGAATATCGCCTGACCGACAAGGGGCGCGGGCTGTTCCCGGTGATGATCGCCATGGTGAATTGGGGCGACGAGTGGCTTTGTGATGACCGTGGCGCGCCCTTCATCATGATTCATGCCGACTGCGCCAAAGAGACTCACCCGCAGGCCAAATGTTCCCACTGCAACGAAATTCTCCTGTCCAACCAGGTTGAATTTCTTCTTGAATAGAAGCGCTTATTATCGGAAACAGTATTTTTTGATGATATTACTTGCATAAAAAGACTTTAATGTTAGGCTTTTTCCAGGTTGAATATTTCTGGGAGGAACGCTGATGGAGCCGTCATTAAAATCACCATTCAAGGAAGTCGATTTTCCGCCGGTCAAACTGAATGTCAGGACCGGGGCGGCGGGGGTCATTTATCTGGAATCCGCCTATCCGACGCCGGATTATGAGCCCAATCTCGCCCGGATCCTGATGCAGCAGGCGGCGCGACAGCCGGACAGGACGTTTCTCGCCATGCGCGATGCGGACGGCGCCTGGCGCACGATCAGCTACGGCGCGGCGCGGGACCAGATGCTGGCCGTCGGCCAATGGCTGATCCATCAGAATATCGGTCCTGACCGGTCTGTTCTGCTGCTGTCGGGCAATTCCATTGAACACGCCATTCTGACCCTCGGCGGGCTGGTGGCGGGGGCGCCGGTCTGTCCGCTGAGCAGCAATTATTCCCTGTTGGAATTATATGCCCGTCTGGATTATGTCGCCGACCTGGTGAAGCCGGCGGTTATCTTCGCCGATGACGGCGTCGCTTATGGCCCGGCGATAGATCATCTTGTTGGCCGGGCGGCCGGGCCCGGGGATATTGTCACCCTGACCTGTGGCGAGGCGGGTTCGCCTGAAGACGCCGTTAGTTATGATCAGGTGATCCGAACGCCGGTTGAACCGGGCCTTGTCGCGGCGGTTGAACGGCTTGACCCGGATGCGGTTCATAAACTGATGCTGACATCCGGCTCGACCGGCCTGCCCAAAGCGGTGATCCACACCAGCCGCATGCAGGCGGCCAATGCGGCCTTTTGCAGTTCGGTGATGGCCCGGGCGACAAGCTGGCGCGAGGAAACGCTGGACTGGCTGCCGTGGAACCATGTCTCGGGCGCTCTGGTGCAGACCTGCGTCATGCTCAATGGCGGCGCGCTCTATATCGACGACGGCAAGCCGCTGCCGGGGATGTTCGATAAAAGTCTGCGCAATATCCGCGAACTGGGGGTGAGCTTCCTGACCAATATTCCGCTGGCCTATGAAATGTTGGCGGACGCATTGGAGCGGGATGCGGCCTTCAGGGCGGAATTCTTCCGCAATGCGCAGCATCTGGTCTATGGCGGGGCGGGCATTTCCGATGCCCTTTACCAGCGCTATCAGAAGATGGCGGTGGCGGAAACCGGCAAGCGGCTTCTGTTTGGCGCAGGTTACGGCGCGACGGAAACCGCCTCCGGCGTGCTGGCGACCTATTTTGAAATCGAAGGGCCCGGCGTTGGCCTGCCCCAGCCGGGTATAAAATTGAAATTGGCGCCGGTTTATAACGGGTTTGAGCTCAGGGTGGCGGGTCCGACCCTGACGCCGGGCTATTACGGCCGCCCCGACCTCAATGCAACTCTTCTCGATGAGGAAGGCTATTATTCCATGGGGGATGTGGTCGACTGGGTGACGGAGGGCGCGCCGGAGCGGGGCCTGAAATTCGTTGGCCGACTGAGCGATGAATTCAAGCTGGCGTCCGGCACCTGGGTCAACGCCCATGCGCTCAAGGAAAAACTGCGGCCCGCGATCGGCCCGGTCGTCGCGGAATTTGTCCTCTGCGGCGTCAACCGGGACAGTGTTTCCATTCTGGCCTGGCCCAACCTCGCGGCCTGTCGCGGGATCGTCGGGGAAGAGGCCCCGCCGGACGGAGAGGTCCTGCATCATCCCCGGCTTCGCCAATGGATCACGACCGCCCTCGACCGGCATAATCAGGCCAACCCGACCGGCAGCTTTCATGTCTCCGCCTTTAAATTCCTCGCCGCGCCGCCGGACATGACCAAAGGCGAGGTGACCGACAAGGGGACGGTCAACGCCGCCGCCGTGCTGGCCAATCGGCCGGGTGAGGTGGACTTGTTATATTCCGCTGAGGGCGGCGGGGGCGTGATTTCCGTTTGAAAGACGTTTTCTCGCCGAAGGTTTCTGCGTAAATTTAAGATATTGAATTTATTACTTGCATAAAAAGACTAATAAGCCTATAACCGGATTTAGGTCGGGGGAGGATCGCGCTGTCCCCGGCCCTGAGGAAAAATGGAAAGTCCGTTATGAATGAAGCCTGCGCAGTAAAAGACGATAAGAAGGTGAAATTGACCGATCGGCTCATTCGCGCCCGCGCCGATGACGGCGCGCCGGCCCCGGACGCGCCGGCGTGGACGGCGGCAATTGACAATCCCTACCTGCATGGCGTCTATGCGCCGACGACGAAACAGGTAACGGCGGAGGATCTGGAGGTGGTGGGCAAACTGCCTGAGGATCTCTACGGCGTCTATATGCGCAATGGCCCCAATCCGCAATTCGCGCCGCCGGGCAAATATCACCCCTTTGACGGCGATGGCATGGTCTATGCGATTTATTTCCGTGACGGCAAGGCGTCATATCGCAATCGCTGGGTGGAGACGGATGCTTTCAAGGCGGAGCGGGATGCCGGAAAGTCGATCTGGTCGGGGATTATGGGCGAACATGATTACGCGGAGGAAGGATTGTCGGTCAAGGATACTTCCAACACGGATATTCTGTATTTCAACGGTGGTCTGATGACGCTCTGGTATAACGCGGGAATCCCTTACCGGCTGGATCAGAATACGCTGGAAACCACGGGCCGGGAAAATTTCAACGGCCAGTTGAAGCGCGCCCTGTCGGCCCATGCCAAGATTGATCTGGAAAAGAATGAACTGATTTATTTCGATTACTGGGATGAGCCGCCTTATATGCTCTATGGCGTCGCCGACAGCAACGGCAAGGTGATTCATCAGCAGGAAATTGAGCTGCCAGGCGCGCGCCTGCCCCATGACATCGGCTTTACGCCCAATTATGTCCTGCTGCATGATCTGCCGCTCTTCCATGATCTGGATGTTTTGCGGCGAAGCAAAAAACGGATCGTCACCTTCCACCGGGATATGCCGGCCCGTTTTGGCGTTCAACCGCGCTATGGCAAGGGCAGCGAGGTCAAATGGTTTGACTGCGCGCCTTGTTACATCCTGCATATCGTCAACTGCTGGGAAGAGGGCGACTGGGTGGTTCAGGTCGGCTGCCGGTCGACAAACCCCATGCCCAAGGCCAACCCGGAAGAAGGGGAATTATCCCATATGCTGGCCTATATGCGGCTCGAAGCCAATATGTATGTCTGGAAATTCAATATGAAAACCGGCGAGGTGGCGGAAGGCGATCTTCATGACATGAATACGGAATTCTGCCGGATCAATCCGCTCTATGGCGGCTATAAGAACCGTTACAGTTATAACCAGTATATCATGACCGAGGATGACGGCGCCCGTACCCTGGCCTTTGGCGGCCTGGTGAAATATGACCTGGAAAGCGGCGGCTACGAACGCTGGGACTACGGCGACGGGGTGTACGGCAGCGAAGCGCCCTTCTGTCCGAAACGGGGCGCGACCCGCCAGGACCGGGAGGATGACGGCTATGTCATCACCTTTGTCACCAATAGCCACAACTGGCGGTCCGAATGTCTGATCTTTGACGGCAAATGCATTTCCCAGGGGCCGGTTGCCCGGGTGAAAATGCCCCATCGCCTGCCATACGGCTTCCATGCCAACTGGGCCCGCGGCGAGGATGTCTGGCGGGATTAACTCTATTCGGGTTAATTATGTGCAATTCCGTTCCCTCGCGGCTCATCACCGCTTACCCGGAATGCCCCCGAAATGACGATAAAAACACCTTTTTTCAGCAGCCTTCTAATGCAGCTTTTCAGCCTGAAACAAAGAAATTCATGTAACTTGCTTGACAAGACTCACAAATTGCGTCACTCTATCGATTGCATAAAGAGACTTATGGCGATTAATCTGTGAATTGAAGCGGTTTTGGGAGACGGCGGTGGCGCGTGGAAAGGGCATAGTCGGGATTGGGGCCTTTGCAGTATCCTGTTTTCTGCTGTTGGCGCCCCCTGTGCGCCTATCCCAAAGCGGCCAGACTGATCAAGACAACAAAACCTGAGCTAAGTGACAGTTATCAGTGTCAAGAGGACGCGGGGGCTGTTTTAGAAAAACACCAGAACCATCGAGAATAGGGAGATCAACCAATGAAATTCAATAAAAACCTGTTGAACGGCGCGGCTTTGACGGCCATCGCGGTGCTGTCGTTCGCCCCGGCGTCGTCCTTTGCGGCGGAGGCGTTGGAAGAGGGCGTCTTTTCCCTGGAGGAAATTGTCGTCACCGCACAGAAGCGGGCGGAAAACCTTCAGGATACGCCGCTGGCGATCACCGCCATGTCCGGTGATATGCTGGATCAGCTCAGCATCAATGAGGTGAATGAGGTCGCTATGCGCACGCCTGGCTTCACCATGACCCGCTATAACATGGCGCAGCCTCAGCTTTATATCCGCGGCATCGGCTCGACGGATGATTCCGCCTTCGGCGACCAGTCGGTCGGCATTTTCATTGATGAGGTTTATATCGGCCGCGCCGGCGGGTCGGATTTCGATCTGATGGATCTGGAGCGGATCGAGGTGCTGCGCGGGCCGCAAGGAACGCTCTATGGCAAGAATGTCGCCGGCGGGGCGATTAATATCATCACCCGCAAGCCCTCTGAAGAAACCCAGGTCAGGCTGCGGGGAACTTATGGTAATCTGGATCGCTATGAATTGCGCGGCCTGGTCAATGGTGCATTGTCGGAAACGGTCAATGGCAAGCTCAGCCTGTCCAAGGTCGAGCGGGACGGCCACAGCGTCAGTTCCATTGACGGCAGCAAACTTGGCGACGAGAATAACTTTTCCATGCGCGGCCAGCTTTTGTTTACCCCGAATGAGGATCTGGAAATTCTTGTGACCGGGGATTATTCCCGCGATCGTCTGGCGGGCAATTCACGGGATTGTTTTGGCGATCAATTTATCTTTTTCCCCTGGTTTGTTCCGGGTACGCCTCACGGCGCTTCGGTCTGCAGCCCGGATCCGCGGGTCAATGAAAAAACCGTCAACGGCTTCCAAAACAGGGACATCTGGGGGCTTTCCGCCAAGATTTCCTATCAAACCGCCATCGGCGAGTTGACTTCGATCTCGGCCTATCGGGAAAGCGAATTTGATTATCAGGAGGATTTCGACGGCTCCGACGCCAATCTGGTGATCAATAATGTGGATGAAAAGGCCCATCAGTTCTCCCAGGAAATTCGCCTTGGCGATGTATCCGAGGATGGCCGGCTGAAATGGGTTGTCGGGCTTTATTATTTTACCGAGACGGTAAGCCGTCTGGATAATAATGATTTCAGCGGCAACGACACGGCGGTTTTCGCCACGCCGTCGCCGGTTCCGGGCCTGAGTTGGGGCCAGTTCCTGCCGCTGATCGGCCAGCCGGGCTGGGGCCAGCAGCCCTTTAATTTCTTCTTCGATCAGCATAACGTAACGAAGAGCTACGCCGCCTTTGGCCAGGGGACCTATGACCTGACGGAGAAATTCTCCCTGACCGTTGGCGCCCGCTATACCCATGAGAGCAAGGATGCGGATATTAACGCTTATGGCTTTGATCCGACGGGCGGTTTCCTGGCCGGCGCCTATGACGTCAGCCCGAACAAAAGCTGGGACAGCTTCATTCCCAAGGCGAGCCTGGATTATCGCATCACCGAAGACGTGATGGTTTACGCCAGCTATTCCCAGGGCTTTAAAAGCGGCGGCTTTAACGGTTCCGCCGCCTCGGAGGCCGCGGCGCTGCAGGGCTTTGATCCGGAAAAAGCCAAACAGTGGGAGGTCGGCCTGAAATCAATGTTCTTTGACAACCGGGTCCGTCTGAATCTGACGGCCTTCCATATTGATTATACGGATCTGCAGATCTTCAAGCTGGTCAACGGCTCGACGCTGGTCATTGAAAACGCCGCCGACGCCCGAAGCCGGGGGTTCGAGGCGGAACTGACCGCCGCGGTGACGGAAAACCTGACCCTGACGGCCAATTACGCCTATCTGGATACCAGCTATAAAAACTATATCACCGACAAGGGCGAAGACTATTCCGGCAATTCGCTGACCCGGTCGCCGAAGAACAGCTTCAATATCGGCTTCAGCAATGTGACCGATCTTGCCGATTGGGGCATCCTGACCGTGGCCGGCAACTGGTCTTACCGGGATGAAATCTTCTTTAACGCGGATAATGCCCGTCTCGCCGACGGTCGTCCGTGGGTCGGTGATGAGTCCCGCTCCCTGCTCGACGCCCATGTGGCGCTGGAATTTCTCGACAGCGGCGTCGAGGTCAAGGTCTGGGGTAAAAACCTGACCGACGCAACTTACCGGGTGCATGGCATTGACGGTTCCGGGCCGTTCAGCCTGTCACAAAATGCGGCGGTGGTTTACGGCCTGCCGCGAACCTACGGCGTGACCCTGACCTGGGCCTTTAACTAAAATCCGCCATAGATAATATCTCGGCATAAAATTTCGGGGGGGGGGGGCGGGGCGTTGTTCCGCCCCCCGTTTTATTTCAGGATTCCCTCATCAGGGAGAGGCGACAGGATCCAAGCCTTCCATAACGGGGGACAAAAAAACGCCAACAGCAGCCATGGCGGCGGCTATTGGCGCAGTCTGCACTTTATTGGTGTAGGTTTATCGTCGGTTAGAATTCCTCCGCATCGAGGGTCATCATCGTCTCTGCCCCGCTTTTCAGTTTTTCCAGATGGCCGAGGCTTTCGGGCAGGATGCGCTCCATATAAAAGCGCCCGGTCGTCAGCTTGTTCCGGTAGAATTGAGGGTCCCCTTCGCCAGCCGCCAGCTTGTCAAGCGCGACGCGGGCGATCCGGGCCCACATATAGGTCATGGCGGTATGGGCCATGATATAGAGGTAATCCATCGCCGACGCGCCGGCATTATCCGGATCTTTGGCCGCATTCTGCATCAGCCACAGGGTGGCCTGCTGCAGGCGCTCCATGGTGGCGGCGAGCGGATCAAGGAATTCCTTCAGTGCGTCATTGCCTTTGTTTTCCGCGACAAATTGTTGTAGAAGCGCGAAGAAGAGCTGGGCGGAACGGCCATTGTTGGCCGGCAGTTTGCGCCCGACCAGGTCAAGGCCGTGAATGCCGTTGGCCCCTTCGTAGATCTGGGTGATGCGGCAGTCGCGGACATATTGCTCCATGCCGGTTTCGACGATATAGCCGTGGCCGCCGAAAATCTGCATGTTGTTGTTGGTGTTGGCGTAGCCGACATCGGTAAAGAAGGCCTTGATCACCGGCGTCATCAGGTCGAGCAGGTCGTGGGCGTCCTGTCGGGTCTTGTCGTCGGGGGATTTTTCCGCCAGATCGACCTGCAGCGCGGTCCACAGCGCCAGCGCCCGGCCGCCTTCGTTAAAGGCGCGCGACGTCATCAGCAGCCGGCGCACGTCCGGATGAACGATGATCGGGTCGGCGGCCTGGTCCGGCGCCTTGGGTCCGCTGAGGGCGCGGCCCTGCAGGCGTTCCCGGGCGTAAGCCGCGGCATTCTGGTAAGAGACTTCCGAATGGCAGATTCCCTGGAGGGCGACGCCGAGGCGGGCGGCGTTCATCATGGTGAACATGGCGCGCATGCCCTTGAATTCGCTGCCGACCAGATAGCCGACGGCGTCCTCATAAATCATCTCGCAGGTGGAATTGCCGTGGATGCCCATTTTATGTTCGATGGCGCCGCACCGCACGCCGTTGCGCTTCTTGTCCAGCAAAAATTTTGGCACCAGAAAGAGGGAGACTCCCTTGAGATTGTCGGGCCCGCCTTCGGTTTTGGCGATCACCAGATGGATGATATTTTCCGTAATGTCATGTTCGCCGGAGGAAATGAAAATCTTGGTTCCGGTCAGTCGATAGCTGCCGTCGGCGGCTTTCGCCGCCCGGGTTCGCATCAGGTTGAGGTCCGTGCCGCAGTGCGGCTCGGTCAGATTCATGGTGCCGGACCATTGACCGCTGATCAGTTTCGGCAGATAACTTTGCTTGATCTCGTCGGAGGCGTGGGCCTGCAGCGCTTCGATGGCGCCGTGGGTCAGTCCCGGATAGGCGGCGAGGCCATGATTGGCGGAGACCATCATTTCGCTGATGGCGAGCCCCAGCATATAGGGCATGCCCTGTCCGCCGTAGGCGGGGTCGGCGGTCAGGCCGTTCCAGCCGCCCGCGACATAGGTTTCATAGGCTTGCTTGAAGCCTTTCGGCGTCGTGACCTCGCCGTCCTTCCAGCTACAGCCTTCGGCGTCACCGGACTGGTTGAGGGGGTGAAAGACATCCTGGGTTATTTTGGCCCCCTCGTTGAGGATCGCCGAGACGATGTCCGGTGTGGCGTCCTCAAATCCGGCAAGATCCTTATATTGGCTGATATTCAGAAGATCGTGAAAGATGAATTCCATATCCTTGACGGGGGCGGTATAGCTTGGCATGTTGATGTCCTGATATAAATTCCGAAATTATGATGATGTGATATATTTGATCAAATCCCGGCGCATGACCTTGCCCATGGGGTTGCGGGGCAGGCTGTTGACCAGACAGATTTTTTCCGGCAGTTTGAAGACGGCGATATTCTTTTCCCTGAGGTGGGCGTTGAGTTCCTCCAGTGTCAGTGTCTGGCCCTCGTGGGGCACGATCACGGCGCAGACCCGCTCACCCATGCTGTCGTCGGGATAGCCGACGGCGGCTGCTTCCTTGACCTTCGGGTGGCTGTCAAACAGGCCGTCCAGCTCCCCGGGTGAGATGTTCATGCCGCCGCGGATGATAATTTCCTTGCTGCGGCCGACATATTTGTAAAAACGCGACAATTTGCCGGCGCCGGCGATTTTAAAGGTATCGCCGGTTTTATAATAGCCCTGTTCATCGAAGATTTCGTCATTTTTTTCTTCGGCCCGGAAATAGCCGTCAAAGATGGTCGCGCCGGTGATGCGCAGTTCGCCGGCCCGGTCCGGTTCGGTGATCTCCTCGCCGGTGTCCGGATCGACCAGGCGGGTTTTCATCCAGCCCGCGGCCCTTGGCTTCCAGGTGAGGCCCGCGACGCCAAAGCGGGGGAAGAAGCGGGCCCGCTCGGCAGGGTCCGGAATGTCCTGCATGCTGCTGAACAGGGCCGTTCCCTCGTTCGCGCCGAAGAAATTCATCACGCCGATGCCGTATTTCTCCTGCCAGCCCTCGACCATCCACGGCGACAGCGGCGCCGATCCGGAGCCGAGGCACTTGAGGGAGCTCAGGTCCGCATGGGTGAGGATGTCCTCATTCTTCAACAGCATGTTGAGCAAGGCCGGGGCGGCGATGGTGTAATTGACTTTTTCCTTGGTAATCTGCTCCAGAAAGACCGGCAAATCGAAAGGGTGATGCTGGATCAGGGTGCCGCGACACATGAGCCAGGGGAACAGCATGCTGCCGATGGCCGCCATATTGACCATGGGGAAGGGATTGAGCAGACGATCGCCGTCGCTCAACTGACCGGCCTCGGAACAGACATGTCCGATGGCGAACCAGTGATTGTGGCTGCGGGGCACGCCTTTCGGGTTGGCCTCGGTGCCCGAGGTCCAGCAGATGGTGACAATGTCATTGGCCGTTGGCCGGATGCGGTCGAGATAATTCCGCAGCAGGTCCCGGTCGTCCGGGCTGAGGGGCGCCGGATCGCGGGGCAGGCCGTTGGTCTCATCCTGATCAAAGGTAAAAACATGCTGCAGCGCCGGCAATTGGCCGCGGATTTTCACCATCATTTCCGTCGGCGAATGATCTTTGAAGGCCTTCACCGTGACAAAGGCTCTGGCGGCGGTGAATTTCAGAATATGGCTCACCTCATGTTCGCGATATTGCACCGGGATCGGGCTGACAATGACGCCGAGCCGCGCCGCCGCGAGCAGGACGGCCACCCCGTCGACGATATTGGGCAGTTGGGTGCAGATAATATCATCCTGGATCAGGCCCTGGCGGATGAAACGGGCGGCAAGCTGATCGACCAGATCGCCAAGCGCGGCGTAAGTCAGCCTTTGCGGCGCGCCATCGGTGAAATCCCGCCGGTTGGGCGCGTCAAGCAGCGCCAACCGGTCCGGCGTCGCCTGTCGGGCGGCCTGCAGCAGATCATCCAGCGTCCGGGCGCCCCACCAGCCCTTTTCCGTATAGGATTTGATTTTTTCGGCGGAAGATAAAATCATATGCTTTACTCGCTTGAAGAAGGTCCCTTGTTATCTGACAATGATGTGTCGCAGATGGATTTTTTGCGACAGATCTAATGATAAATAAACCCGGGCTCCCTGTATTTTGCGGCAATTCACTTAAACTTGCCGGGTCGCTTTATCATCGCCGCCGGCATTTGCCGGCCTGTTTTTATTCGGTGCAGAAAAGTATATTCTAGTAAGTCTTTTTATACAAGTAGCAAAAAGATTTAAATAAAGCGCCCCGACTCAAATGAAAAAAATTGAGCCGGGGCTGCTCCGGGATCGTTTTATCCAACTCGGAGGGCTGGATCTTATTCAGCCGCCTCGACAGGCTCGACCAGAATGCCGCGGTGATGGGGCGGGAAGATGTCCTCCTCAAGACTGGTGCCCATCATCTGGTCAACACAGACCGTGGCGGAAAGAACGGATGCGTCAACGCCGCAGCCCCAGTTTTTCTCACCATACTGGTCGCCGGCAAACCACAACCCTTCAACATAGGGGTTTTTGTGGACCGGGCGATCCTTGCCCACGGGGCGCGTGGTGCCGAGGGCTTCCGGCGACGGTGTCCAGAGGATAAATTCCACATCCTCATCCCAGGTCGGAAAGGTTTTCCGCGCCCAGGCTTCGCAGCGCTCAATCACCAGATTGACCCGCTCAGGATCGCGCATTTCATTGTCGGTCAGGGCGGTGGAGAACAGATATTCGGTTTTCCCTTCAGGGGCGCGGTCGGCATCACCGTCGGCCCAGGAGTCAAACTCGCACATCACCATATCAACAACCCCGATAAAGCCTTCTTCTTCTTCGGTAATGCCGGGCATCCAGATGAAGGAGCGCTTGTCAATCCCCATATCCTCAATGATGGAGCGTTTGGTGCCGACCCAGCCGGTCAGCAGACCGATGCCCCAATGCTCTTCCTCAAGCTCTGTGACCCATTCTTTGGGGAAGGAGTCCTTGGGCAGGACCTGGAAGACATATTTCGGCGGGATCGTGCAGATGACCTTGTCCGCCAGCATGGTGTGCACTTCGCCGTCTTTGCGGTATTTGACCCCCTTGACGGCGCCGTCTTCGATGATGACTTCCGTCACCGGCGTGTCGCGCAATACCCGGCCGCCATTTTCCAGCACCGGATGTTCCATGGCTTGGGGAATGGCGATGGTGCCGGGCTTGTCGACGGTGGCGACGGAGCCGGTGACCAGATTCATCCGGATGTCGCGCGCCATGGCCATATAGCCGAGGAAGTCCGACGCCGCCGTCATGCGCGGTTCCGCCTGACCGGTCTGACAGGCCGCCAGAACCTTGATGTAGTTATAGGCTTCCGGGTGCATGCCGCGCTCTTCGAGCCAGTCTTGCAGCGGAGTCCGGGAAAGTTTGGCCAGCTCCTCGAAGGTGAGGGTGTTCATGTCCATGAGCTGCTCCATGGTTTTTGAGAATCCTTCCTCGCTCATCCACGGATAGGGCTTGCCCTTTTGCACCTGATGGGCGACGGTGGGCTTCACTTCGCCGTTCTCGTCCAGACCCTGCCATTCGATAAAACCGAGGCCCCGGTTCAGCGGCATTTCAACATGCTGCCCGAAATGCTGAAGCATGGCGTCGGCCCGGTTGTGGTTGCCCCAGAAAAGACCGTGGCCGCCCGCTTCAAAGGTCCGCCCGTCGAGCAGTCCTTCCTCGAAAATGGTGTCGATATCCGGTGTGCATTTGCCAAGATAGCAATGGGCCAGCGGCAGGGATTTCCGGAAAGCCCGGGCGTCCATCTCCACGCCGTCGGCGACAACCTTGTTGCCTTTGCCGACATAGGAAAGGCAGCGCCCGCCGATGAAGGGCGCCCGTTCAAAAACAACGACCTTTTTCTGGCAGTCCTGGGCAAGCAGACCGGCTGCGGTCATGCCGGCAACACCGGACCCGATCACAATGACGTCGACATTTTCAGTACTCATAATAAATCCTTTTTTGTTACAAATATCATAGTATGCGCTGTGCCCTGTCGGGCGGCCTGCGCCGTGGCTGTTAAATGGGGCGTCGCCCCGAAATCAGGGGCGGCGTTACACTGCCAGTCCCCGTTTTGAAGTCATAAACCATTTGTCATCCGATCAATTCCCCGAACCGGGGATCAACCGTTCTGACGCTCCGAGCCCCGAAATGCCGCCGACGTTTCTTGGGGCGCAATTTCTTGCTGAATCGACTGACGAAATGAACATTATCATTATTAGGTCTTGAAATGCAAGTTAAAAGTCTTATTATGCAAGTTATAAAGTTTTTCCAGCATAAATTTCCTCGGGAACCGCAAGGAAGAAGTTATAAAGAATATAATAAAAACAATATGATAATGGTTAAATTCAGGGTGATGTTTTGATTAAGAATAAAAGGAATCACCGATGCAACAAGGACTGATCGCGGTCAGGGAGTCGCAAAAATTTGATGAGGAAGGCCTTGCGCAATACCTTGCGGACAAGATCCCGGCATTCACCGGGCCGCTGACGGTTCACCAGTTTAAGGGCGGGCAATCCAATCCGACCTTTCACCTGGCGACCGCAGACGGGCAATATTATGTGCTGCGCAAAAAGCCGAAAGGCAAATTATTGCCCGCCGCCCATGCGGTGGATCGGGAATACCGCATCCTCAGCGCCCTGCAGGACAGTGACGTTCCGGTGCCGGAGCTGGCGCATTTCTGCGCCGATGAAACGGTGATCGGCACGGAATTTTACGTCATGGAGTATCTGGAGGGGCGCATCCTGCGCGATCCCCTGTTGCCGGACATGAGCGCCGAGGAGCGCCGGGCGATATATGAGTCGATGAACGCCACCCTGGCCGCGATTCATAATGTGGACTGGCGGGCGGCCGGGCTTGAAGGCTACGGCAAGCCGCAAGGCTATATCGCCCGCCAGATCGCCCTGTGGACCCGGCAATATGAAGCGGCGAAAACCCGCGAGGCGCCGGCCATGGACCAGTTAATGAAATGGCTGCCGGAAAATATCCCGCCGGAGGAGGCGACCTCCATTGTCCATGGCGATTTTCGCATTGAGAATCTGATGTTTCACAAGACGGAGCCGCGGGTGATTGCAGTGCTTGACTGGGAATTGTCCACCCTGGGCCATCCGTTGAGCGATCTGGCGTTCAACGCCATGACCTATCATCTGCCGGCGGACAATGATCTGGCCCGGGGCTTTGTCGGCGCCGATATTGCCGCCTCCGGCATTCCGTCCGAGGCGGACTATGTCGCCGCCTATTGTAAAGGTACCGGGCGGGACGGCATTGATCACTGGAATTTCTATATGGCCTTCAGCCTGTTCCGCACCGCCGCCATACAGCAGGGCATCTACGCCCGCGCCCTCAAGGGCAACGCCAGCTCGGAAACGGGCCATAAATTCGGCGAACTGTTTTCCCATGTGGCGGCGCAGGGCTGGGCCGTCGTCGAAAATCAACAGAATACAGGAGGTGAACTGTGAGTAAAGTCAGAGGAAATGTCGCCATCGTCGGCATTGGCGAGGTGCCGACCGGGCGTTTCGCCGACAAGGGGGCGATCAGTTTCGCCCTCGAATCGGCCCGGATGGCGATCCGGGATTCAGGACTGAACAAGGATGACATTGATTGCGTGCTGCCGACCGGGGCGCTGTTCAGCGGACCGTTCAATACCGAACTGGTCACCGGGCGCATTGTCGAGGAGCTGGGTCTTAAAAACGTGCGGAAAAATACCCAGGTTTTCTCCGGCGGATCGTCGAGCAGTAACGCGCTGCAGATCGCCGGCGCCCTGATTGTCGCCGGACTGGCGAAAAATGTCCTGTTTGTTCATGCGGACAAGCTGGGCACCGGGGTCACGGCCCAGGGCGGTATTGATCTTTTCTCGACGGCGGGCATTTCGTCGGAATGGGAGGTGCCTTTTGGCCAGCATTATTCATCAGTCGCGGCGCTGGCGACCACCCGCTATAAATATGAAACCGGCTGCCGGGACGAGCATTTCGCCGCCGTTTGCGTCTCCAACCGGAAATGGGCCGAACTCAATCCCAACGCTTTCTTCCGCAAACCGCTGACCATCGAGGAAGTCATGAGCTCGAAAATGCTCTCCACCCCGCTGCGGGCGAAACAGTCCAACATGCTGTTCGACGGCGGCGGCGCCTTTGTAATGACCTCGGCGGAGCAGGCGCGCGACCTGCCCAACAAGCCGGTCTATATCCTTGGCGAAAGCGGCCTTGTCACCCATTTCGTCTATTCCCAGGAACCGGATCTCACCCGATTCGGCTGGGCCCGCGCCGGGCGCGAGGCCTTCGAACAGGCGGGCCTCGCGCCTTCGGATATTGATGTGGCGGAAATCTATGACAGCTATCCCATTTACCAGTTGCTGACCTTTGAGGAACTGGGCTTTTGCGAACGCGGCGAAGCGGGCGAGATGTTCCTGCGCGGCGATACCTGGCCCGGCGGCAAAATTCCCATGACCACCGATGGCGGCATGCTCGGCAAAGGGCATATCGGCGCCGGCGGTTCGGTGTCGTTGTTGCTGGAGGCGGCGCGGCAACTGATGGGCAAGGCCGGCGAGCGTCAGGTGCCGGAGGCGAAATTCGCCGTCGAGACGGCCACCGGCGGCACCTATTTTGACGCCCAGGTCACCATCCTCGGCACAGAAATACCTTAAGGAGAATCATGATGAGTAAAGCGATAAAACCGGCGCCGGTGGTCAATCAATGGGCACAGCCCTTCTGGGATGCGGCCAATGAAGGCCGCCTGATCATTCAGAAATGCCAGGACTGCGGCGAACATATCTTCTATCCGCGCATCGCCTGCATTCACTGCGCTTCCGACAATCTGGACTGGGTCGAATGCAGCGGCCGCGGCGCGGTTTACACCTATACCGTGGTCGAGGCCAACGCGCCGTCGGCCTTTACCGAGGACATGCCCTATGTCATTGCGGTGGTGAAGCTGGAGGAAGGCGTACGGATGCTGAGCAATATTGTCGGCTGTGATCCCTATGCGGTGGAATGCGACATGCCGGTGACGGTGACGTTTGAAAAGCTGAATGATGAATATACCCTGCCGAAATTCACGCCGCTGGGTGAGTGAACCATTGAAAGGAACAGCAAAATGAGCCCAAAAAAATACGGCGATGACTTCAAGGTCGGCGATGTCTTTGACACGGCGGCGATCACCATGACCGAAACCCATATTGTCAACTGGGCGGGACTGACCGGCGATTTCTACCCCCTTCATATGGATGCGGAATATGCCGCCAAAACCCGGTTCGGCCAGCGGCTGGTGCATGGGCCGATGGTGTTCGCCATGGCGGTTGGCCTGGCCGCCCAGGACGGCTTCGCCGGGGATTCGGTAATTGCCTGGCTGGGGGTTGATAATCTGCGTATGACGGCGCCGGTCTTTATCGGCGACACCATCCGCCTGCGGATCGAGGTCACGGACCAGCGTCCGACCAAAGACCCTGCAAAAGGCGTTCAGACCTGGCTCTATACGGTGACCAATCAGCGC
The DNA here is from genome assembly GCA_048266545.1 of Paremcibacter sp. Taxonomy (GTDB): domain Bacteria; phylum Pseudomonadota; class Alphaproteobacteria; order Sphingomonadales; family Emcibacteraceae; genus Paremcibacter. The sequence goes on from JBLWZH010000029.1 coordinate 30,614, forward strand.
AACGAAACCATTATGACGTTTGACTATAAAATGATGTTTCATATGCGCGGCGCGGCGTAAAGGGGGAAAGCGATGCTGAAATCATCTGTCGGCGATTTATATGACCGGGCGGTCGATTTTTATGGCGAGAAAACCGCCGTCCGCGACGGGGCGCGCTCCTTCAGCTACCGGCAACTGGGCGAGGGGGCGAAGGCCCTCGGCGCGGCGTTGCAGGCCCGGGACATCGGCAAGGGCGAGACCATCGCCTTTCTGATGAAAAACTGCGCCGAATATATCTTCTGTGAATACGCCCTGGCCAAAATCGGCGCCGTGCGGGTGCCGCTGGCGGTTCTGCTCAGTCCCGCCGATCATGTCTATATGATGAACGAGGCGGAATGCAGCACGCTGATTTACCACGAAAGCATGCTGGAGCGGGTGCGCGAGATGACGCCGGAGCTCAGCCACTGCAAACGCTTTATCTGTGTCGGCGAGCGGGCCGACCTGCCGGACGGTCATTTGCGGTTTGCCGACCTGATGGCGGAAAAGGATGCGGCGCCGGCGCCGGTCGCCATCGACCCGGAGGATCTGGCGGGGATATATTTCACCGGCGGCACGACGGGGCGGCCGAAAGGCGTCATGCTGTCGCACCGGGCCTGGGTTTATACCTATGTGATGGAAATGCTGGAATTCGGCTTTGGCTGGGAGGAAAGATTTATCTTTCCGACGCCGCTGACCCATGCCGGCGGCTGCCTGATCCTGCCGGTGCTGCTGCGCGGCGGATGCTGCATCATTATTGATCATTTCGCGCCGAAACTGTTTCTTGAGACGGTGGCGCGCGAGCAGGCGACCATGACCTTCCTGGTGCCGACGATGATTTACGGTCTGTTGGATGATCCGGCGCTGGGTGATTATGATCTGAGCAGTCTGCGCAATATCATTTACGGCGCGGCCCCGATCGCCCCCGACCGGCTCAAGCAGGCCCTCGTGAGCTTTGGGCCGAAAATGACTCAGTTATTTGGCCAGACCGAAGCGCCGATGGCGATCAGCGCCCTGTCGCGGCAGGCCCATTATGACCCGGACCCGGCGCGGGAGCGGCAGATTCTGTCCTCCGCCGGCCGGCCGACGCTGCATACGGAAATCCGCCTGCTGGACGAGACGGGCCGGGAGGCGCCGAAGGGTGAGCCGGGCGAGGTGGTGGTGCGCTGCGCCAACATGATGAGCGGCTATCTCAACAATCCGGAGGCCACGGCGGAGACGATCCGCGACGGCTGGCTCCATACCGGCGACGTGGCCTGGCAGGATCATGGGGGATTTCTCTATATCGTCGACCGCAAGAAAGACATGATCATCAGCGGCGGCTTCAACATCTACCCGCGGGAGATCGAGGATGTGATCCATGACCATCCGGCGGTGCGCAATGTGGCGGTGATCGGCCTGCCGCACGCAAAATGGGGCGAAGAGGTCTGCGCCGTCGTTGAAAGACACCCGGACGGGGAAGTGACCGAAGCGGAGCTGATCGCCTTTGTCAAAGCCCGCAAGGGCAGCCTGATGACCCCGAAAAAAGTCATATTCCAGCAGCGGATTCCGCTGACCAATCTGGGCAAGCTGGACAAAAAGGCGCTGCGGGCGGAACTGGGATGACACCCCCGATCCGGGGCTAGCGGCGCGCCACCGGCGTTACCTCCCGGGCCGTGATCTGTGTGATAAACTGATCCGGCCAGGGGGTTGACGTCATGGTCCGCTGGTCGGCATGGACCAGGACCGACCGGGCGGAGGTGATCAGCCGGTCGTCGCCTTTGAGATAGATTTCAAATCGCACGGTCATGCTGCTGCGGCCGATGCGCTCTGTCCGGACATAGACTTCCAGTTGATCATCAAAGCGGGCCGGCGCATGATAGTCGACGTCGGCCTTGACAATATGAAAATCCGAATGATGGGTCAGGACATGGTCCTGATAGTCAAAGCCGAGCGCCCGCATATATTCGGTGTGGGCGCTGTCCATATAGGTCATGTAATTGCCGAAAAAAACAATCGCCTGGGCGTCGACTTCGCTGTAACGTACTCTGAAGTCATGATGGAACCAGAAATCGGATTTCGCCATAAAACTATCCTTGCTCTAAGAGGGGGGCGACGGGGACCGATGGCCCCCGCGATGAAAGGCTATTTAACCGGAAGGCCGAGCCGGTTGGCAATATTATTCTTCTGCATTTTGGACGAGCCGCCGACGATCGGCATGCAGACCATATCGCGGACATAGCGCTCCATGTCATATTCCTCGGCGCAGCCGTAGGCGCCCATGACCTGCTGGCATTTGAGGACGATGTCAAGGCCGGTATCGGCGATATAGAGCTTGGCCATCGAGCTTTCCACACTGCAGTCCCGGCCTTCGCTGGCGAGCCAGGCGGCGTGATAAAGCATATGGCGGCAGGCCTGAAGCCGGGTTCTGGCGTCGACCAGGTCATGGCGGACCGCCTGATGGGCGCAGATCGGCCGGCCGAACTGCCGCCGTTCCTGGGCATAGGCCCAGGCGTCATTGACCGCGGCGGTGGCAACCCCAAGGGCGACGGCGGTGATTTCCAGCCGCTCCACATCGAGGGCGCGTCCGGCCAGCATCGGCCAGCCCCGGTTCCATTTATCCATGCCGCCGACAATATTGTCCAGCGGCACCCGGACATCGTCATAGATCACATCGGTGGTGGCGGAATAGCGCAGGCCCAGATGATTGATGTCGACGATGCTGATGCCCTTGGCCGTCGTCGGCACCAGGACAAAGGACAGGTTTTTATATTTGTCCCCTGCCGGGCCGCTGCGGACCAGGGTATAGATATAGTCGGCCTTGTGGGCGCCGGTGCACCAGCGTTTGGTGCCGTTGATCACCACTTCGTCACCCTCGATGCGCGCCGTCACCCGGGCATCGGCGAGGTCGCCGCCGACATCCGGTTCGCTGAGGCCGTAAGCGAACAGCAGTTTCCCGGCGGCGAGCTTGGGCAGCAAGTCCCGCTTCTGGGTTTCACTGCCGTTTTCCACCATATTCATGCCGCCGTAGAAGGCGCAGTGGATGAAGGGTCCGGCGAGGCTGGTGCCCCGCTGGGCCAGTTCCTCGATGGTGATAACCGCTGACAGAATATCGACGCCAAGCCCGCCATATTCCTCCGGCACGGTGAGCCCGGTGACGCCAAGCTCGCAGAGTTTGGCGAAGGTTTCATCGGAAAAATCGGAAATGCGGTCGAGGCGCTGGACCTCCTCGCGCGGCAGTTCCTTGTCGAGAAAACGCCGCAGCGTTTCCCGCAACATGGTCAGTTCTTCACTTTCATCAAAATTCATCGGGCGCTCCTTGTGTGTTGAGGGCTGTCAAGCGCTGTTAAGCGCCCTGGGAAATGGACATGCCGCCGTCGGCGACGATGGTTTCCCCGGTGATGAAATCGCCGCCTTTGGTCGCGAGGAAAGTGGTCAGCAGGCCGATGTCATCGGGCTCGCCGATGCGGCCGATCGGCGTCATATTCTCCAGATGCTTGCGCATGTCGGGATTTTCCCACAGAGCGCGGGCGAAGTCGGTTTTGATCAGCCCCGGGGCGATGCAGTTGACGCGGATATTCTTTTTGCCCCATTCAACGGCCAGATTGCGCACCAGCGCCATATCGGCGGCCTTGGTCATGCCATAGGCGCCCAGCACCGAATTGCCGCGAATGCCGCCGACGCTGGACACCACGAGGATGCAGCCGTCCTTGCGTTCGGCCATGCCGGGCAGCACCTGTTTGCAGAGGAACAGATTATCGCGCACGTTACTATGCATCATCTTGTCGAAAACCTCGTTGCTTAGCTCCGCCAGCGGGCCGTAATAGGGATTGATGGCGGCGTTGCAGACCAGAATATCGACCTTGCCCCAGGTGTCGATGGTTTGCCTGACCATGGCTTCCAGCTGATCCTGTTTGCCGAGGCTGGAGGCGATGGCGAGCGCCTCGCCGCCTTCGGCGCGGATGGCTTCGGCGACTTCTTCACAGGCGTCGAGCTTGCGGCTGGTGACGACGACGCGGGCGCCGGCGCGGGCCATGTTTTCACAGACGGAGCGGCCGATTCCGCGGCTGCCGCCGGTGACAATTGCTACTTTTCCGGATAAATCAAACATACGGTTCCTCATTGGGTTCAAGGGGAGTGGTCATCAGACGACGCTATCCCGGTTAGATAGAGTTCAGATAGAATACATAGTAAATCTTATTATGCAAGTTACTTTGATTTTTTACAATAGTCTCTTTATAAAAGTAATTGACATGGATCAATCATCGCGCCCGCCGGAGCAGCTTTCCGGGGCGGGCCGGTTTGAGGCGGGAAGCGCACGGCGGGGATTTTTCCTGCGCTGTCGCCGGGCGGGCGTAAAACCCGGAAAAAACGCATGTGACAGATGTTTTCAGTTTGTCTATAACGGAGGAGAAAATAACATAACCCGGATCCCTGAACATGCGCAGCCCCTCCCTCGGAACCGCTGAATGGTACAGCTATCTCGCCGCGCTGTTTTGCCGGAACGGCGCAGACACTATCCCGCAGAATCTGGGCCGGGCGCTGCAGTATCTGTCGCGGGCCGACAGCATCCTGATCATGGTTTATTTTCCCGACAAGCGGCCGGCGCTGTTATATGCCGACATCGACCATAAATGCCGCAAGAATAATTTCACCGAATATCTCCAGGGGTTTTATCTGCTGGATCCGTTCTATCAGCGGGCTGTGGGATGCGCCGAGTCGACCCTGTTTCACCTGAAGGATATTTGCGAGAACAGCTTCTATGACAGCGAATATTATGAAAGCTGGTACAAACAATCCGGCCTGCGCGACGAAATCAATTATCTGGTTCCCCTGGACGGGGCGGCGGTGATGGCCATATCGCTGTCGCGAAATCTTGAAAGCGCGTTTTTTTCCGCCGGCGAAATTGCCCAGCTTGAGGTGATCAGGCCCCTGGTTGGCACGGTTGTCAAGGACTATTGGCGGGAGATTCAGCCGCGTTCCGGTGAAGAGGAAGGTCGCGAGACCGGCATTCACGAGGCGTTATGCCGGGCGATGGAGAATTTCGGCAGTTCGCTGCTGACCGGACGGGAAAGGGAAATCGTCCAATTGCTGCTGCGCGGCTATGGTATCAAGGCGACGGCATCGAAACTTGATATCGCGCCGACCACCATCAAGGTTCATCGCAAGAATATCTACAAGAAACTTGACATCACCTCCCATTCGGAACTTTTTTCCCTGTTTATTGATGCGCTTTCCGTCGTCAGCGGGGACAGCCGGGAAGACCCGCTTTTGCGCTATACGCAAAGGATGAATGACGCCTGAAGCAGGGGAAATAGGCGTGGGCCCTTCCGCGATTTGCAACGATCATGCGCGGATATGTGGGCTAGAGTATCCGGTCTCCTAATGCCAGAGATGGTCTTTTTGATAGCGCCGGGCCGAATAGAGCTTCGCCAGTTGGGCGAGGATCAGCGGCAGCAGGCTGGCGATCATGATCACGACCCAGCCCGACCGGTCCGGCGGGCGGATATTCAGGACATCGGCGAACAGCGGCCAGAAAGTGGCCATGGCGATCAGGCCGAGGCAGATCACAAGCGCCGCCCAGACAAAGGGGTTCTGCACAATCTGGTTTTTGAGAAAATCCGCCCGGCGGCTGCGCATGTTAAAGACATGCCAGAGCTGCCCCAGCGCCAGCGTCAGAAAAGCGATTGTCGCGGCATCAGCCGGATCATGTCCGGGCCGGTTCAACGCCCAGATGAAGGCGCCCAGGACCGTTAGGGTCATCAGGGCGGAATAGGATATGATCGCCTGCCAGTGACGGCGGCGGAGCAATCCTTCCTGTTTCGGTCGTGGCGGACGATGGAGTATTTCACTATCGCCCCTGCCGAATCCGAGGGCGAGCGCCGGGAAGACGTCGGTCACCAGATTGAGAAACAGGATCTGCAGCGGCAACAGCGGCAGCGGCAAGCCGGCCAGCATGGCGAAAGTAACCACCATCACCTCGCTCAGGTTGCAGGACAACAGATAAATCACGAACTTGCGGATATTGGCGAAAATCACCCGGCCCTGCTGAATGGCGATGACGATCGAGGCGAAGGCGTCATCCTTCAGAATCATTTCCGCCGCCTCCTTGGCGACCTCGGTCCCGCGTCTGCCCATGGCGATGCCGACATCGGCCTTTTTCAGCGCCGGGGCGTCATTGACGCCGTCACCGGTCATGGCGACCACGGCGCCATTCTGCTGATAGAGATCGATCAGATCCAGCTTTTGACGCGGGGTCATGCGGGCGAAAACCGCCGTTTTCAACAGCGTTTGCCGTTTCGCCGGGCCGAGCTTGTCCGCTGACGTCATCATATGGCCTTCGACGGCCGGGGCGGCTTCCGCATCGGCTATACCGACGGCCTGGGCGATATTGGCGCCGGTCACCGCATTGTCGCCGGTCACCATGATCACCCGCACCCCGGCCTCCTGCGCCGATTTGACCGCGGCGGCGGCATCGGCGCGCGGCGGATCCTTCAGGCTGACCAGGCCGAGGAATGTCAATCCTTCAAAAGGGGCCTCATCGGCGCTGTCGCGGCGCTTTTCCGCCAGGGCGAGGATGCGCAATCCCTGTCCGGCCAGCGCTTCCGTTTGCGCCAGCCAGCGGGATTTCATCTCATCCGTCAGCGGATGGTCCTGCGCCGTTCCGCCGACATGGCTGGCGGCGGCGAGCACGGCTTCCGGCGCCCCCTTGACCAGATAAAGATATTCCTGATCGACGGCATGCACTGTCGCCATCATCCGGATATTGGGGTCGAAGGCTTCTTCGCTGATTCGGGGGAATTGCCGTGCGCAGCGTTCCGGCCCAAAGCCGGCGGCGGCGGCCGCCGTGACCAAGGCGCTTTCCATGGGATCGGTCAGTTGATCCGGATTGCCGCCGCCGCTGTAACAGAGGGCGCAGACCCGCAGGGCGCGCTGTCCGGCCTCCGCGGACGACGGCAGGGGAATTTGCTCCGTGGCATCGGGGACGTTCAGTCCGGTGGCGGTCATTTTATTTTCGGTCAGGGTGCCGGTTTTATCGGTGAAAATGACGTTGACCGAGCCCAGGGTTTCAACCGCGGAGAGCCGTTCAATCAGGGCGTTATGCTCGGCCAGCTTCCACATGCCGCGGGCCAGCGCCAGGGTGGCGACGATCGGCAATCCTTCGGGGATCGCGGCGACCGCGAGCGCGATGCCGGTCTTGACCATCAGCAGCATGTCGCGGCCCGATATAATACCGGCTACCGTCAACAGGGCCGTCAGCAACAGCACGGCGAGCAATAATTGCTCGGACAGTTTCTGCAGGCGCCGTTCAAGGGGGGATGCGGCGCCGCGCGCGGTCTCGACGAGGGTCGAAATATTGCCCAGCTCGGTATTTTTCCCCGTGGCGGTCGCGATCCCGAGGCAGGATCCCCTGGTGATGGTCGTCCCCTTGAAAACCACGCCTTCGCGGTCATGAAGCGGCGCAGCGTGAAGATCCGGTCGATCCTCGGGCTGAACTGATTTGTCCACCGGTGCGGATTCGCCGGTCAACAGGGATTCGTCGCTTTGCAGCTTGACGCTTTCCAGCAGGCGGATGTCGGCGGTCACCACATCTCCGGCGTCGAGCAGGATAATATCACCGGGGACGACTTCCTCGTCGGTTATCCGTTGAACGCGGCCGTCCCGCCGGACCCGGGTCGTCGCCCGGCCCATCTTACGCAGAGCGGCCATTGAGCGGACGGCCTTGAATTCGGCCCAGAAACCGATCGTGCTGTTGATGAGAATCACCACCAGGATCGCGATGCCTTCGGCGACATCATCAAAAACAAAAGACAGGGCCGCCGCTCCGGCAAGCAGGGCGGTCAGCAGGCTTTTGAACTGATCAATCAGGATTTCCACAACCGGCTTGCTTTTGCTTCGTCCCAGGCTGTTCAGGCCGAAAATCTGTTGTCGCCGTCGCGCCTCATTCGCGCTCAAGCCCTGATCCGGGTTGACTTCCAGATAGCGGGATATGTCCTTGTTGTTATTCCGTGTCCCGTCCCGATCGGCAGTGTGCGGCATCCGGCTTCCCCTTTGATCATCTTACCCTTGCGGAAATATCACCGCGCCCACTGCAGCATGATATGCCTGGCCTGTCAAGAGGGGGATTCGGGAAGGAGAATGCGGGCAAGCCTGTTCGTGAACTGCCCGCATTATATAATTGGCGGAACCGGAAACCGCTATCTGTTTTTGCGGTTTCGGATGATGTCCTTGACGACGGCGGGGTCGGCGAGGGTGGAGATGTCGCCGAGGCTGTCATGCTCGCCCGCCGCGACCTTGCGCAGGATGCGACGCATGATCTTGCCGGAGCGGGTTTTCGGCAGGCCGGCGGCGAACTGGATCCTGTCCGGCTGGGCGATGGGGCCGATTTCCCGCCGGACCCATTTCTTCAGTTCGGCGCGCAGGTCGTCGGAGCCCTCGATTTCCGCCATCAGGGTGACATAGGCGTAGATGCCCTGGCCCTTGATGTCATGGGGATAGCCGACGACGGCGGCTTCGGCCACCAGCTCGTGGGCGACGAGGGCGCTTTCGACCTCGGCCGTGCCCATGCGGTGGCCCGAGACATTGATCACGTCATCGACCCGGCCGGTGATCCAGTAATAACCGTCG
>JBLWZH010000030.1:0-36975 GCA_048266545.1 Paremcibacter sp.
CGACGGACCGCCGGTAGAGGGCGTTATATTTGTCAGCGTCGACGTGACTGCCCGCGGCAAAATTCGCCGGAATGTCAAATATTTTTACTTCTGTCATGGTTTCTCCTCCATTCTTTGGGGCGTCGCGTGACGGTATTATATCAAATTATCGCAGAAATGGTTAGGACGGATGGCGGCATCAAAAAATCATATAGCGCCGCCCGCTTAAAAAACGTTTTCGGGGGACTGATCCGCGTGACCTGCCCGGCGGGCGGAAAAGGGAGAGGGAAGGAGAGGGAACACACCCATGAAGAACTCACCGCTCTATGAACTAGCGCGGTAAGTTGGTAGATTTACGCCCGACGCCGTCAGGCGATCGGTTTTGTGAAATAATTCAGGCGATCGGTCTTTAGCGATCAGTCAACAAGCCGGATGTCGGCAGCGGCTTCCTTGCCTCTGTTCTCGGCAATCTCGTAGCTGACTTTTTGACCGTCATTGAGCTGACGCAGTCCGGCCTGCTCAAGTGCGGTGATATGTACAAATACGTCTTTTCCTCCTTCATCAGGGCAAATAAAGCCATATCCTTTATTTGCATTGAACCATTTAACGGTACCTGTAGCCATTTTTGCTTCCTCAAATATTTGTTGCGCAATTTTCCCAAATTAAGCCGGGAACAGGGAGAGTTCGCATGAGCCCGTAAGCTGACGGTTGTTGGGAATTTTTGAACCCGGCGGGCGGGATCATTTTGCTGACCGGCCCCGAATAAATAAAATTCTTACTGCATCCTCAAATGGAGCGACACGTAACTCAGTCATTTCTTGTAGGTCAGTTGCGGTAAAAAATCAATCTAATATTTTGATAATGCTACTGATATTCACATTATGGTTTTATGATTTATCAAATATTTTAGCGATATTTCAGGCGGGTTTCCGGCAGACGGGAACCGCCGGTCGGCAAATGCCATGACAGATGTCATGGGTCGACGACGGGCAGTTCGATCCAGAAGGTCGAGCCTTCGCCGAGCCTGCTGTCAAAGCCGATGGCGCCGCCCATCGCCTCGACAAGGGCCTTGACGATGGCGAGGCCGGCGCCGGTGCCTTCGATGCCGGATTGTTCCTTGCCGGCTCTGTTGAACGGGGTGAAGACATTGTCAAACTGCTCTTCGGCAATGCCCATGCCGTCGTCGCGGATGCTGATTCTGACGCGGTCAGGATCGACTTCTGCAATCGACAGCCAGATATTCCCTCCCCGATGGCCATATTTTATCGCGTTGGAGATCAGGTTGCCGAGAACCTGGTCCATGCGGATTTTATCGACAAGAACGGGCTTTAAATTTTCCGGAATCGCCTCGGTATGAAGCTCTGTCTTGTTCTTTTTCAACAAATGGCGAACCATGGGGATGACATCCTGAACGATTGAGGTCAGGTCGCATTTTTTAAGGTCAAGCTCAACGGCGCCGGCTTCGATCCGTGACAGATGCAGCAGGTCATTGATCAGCTTCAGGAGCAGGGCGCCGCCCTCGTGAATATGGTTGATATATTCGGTCTGTTTTTCATTCAGATCACCGAATATTTTCAGGCGAAGGGTTTCGGAAAAGCCGATAACCGCATTCAAGGGAGTGCGCAATTCGTGACTCATGAAAGACAGAAATTCGGTCTTTGCCTGGTTGGCCGCTTCGGCGACGCGCTTGGCCTCCATCAGGTCCTGCTCGCGGGCGGCGGCGTCCAGCGTGGCCTGTGACTTGAGCGTCAGAATATACAGCAGCGCCGCCATGCCGAGGCACAGAATGGCGACCATGCCAAATCCCAGATAGCGCAGGGTCTGCTCCTCTTTCAGGGACAGCCGTTGAATTTCATTGTTGCGCTGCAACAGGAGGATTTCCTGCTGTCGTTCCTTCAACTGAAACTCCGCTTGCAGCACAGCCAGCGCATTGATGATATTCTGACTGGCGAGATTATCTTTATGGCTTATGTGTTTGTCCCAATAGGTCAAGGCCATCTTGTAATCATTCTGTTTCCGCGCCAGTTTCGACAACAGACTGTAGATGAGCGGCAGATTGGTCGCATCGTCGTTCTTTTTGGCGATTTCAAGGGCTTTGGCCGCATGGGCGGCCGCGTCCGGCAGATTGCCCCGGGCCAGCTCAATCAACCCCAGTTGATAGGTGGTCGCCGTTTCCAGTGATTCAAGATTCTGCTCCCGGGCTTTTTCCAAGGCGATCCGGGTGAATTTCTCCGCCTCATCATACTGTTTGGTGTGATAATAGGCCTCACCGGCATTGGAAAAGGTATAGGCGATGGTCAGTTCATTGCCCATCCGCAGCGCGGCGCTCTGAGCCGGGACGAGATATTCAAGGGCCTTTTCCGGCGCGCCGTTTTCAATATTGGTGAAGGCCAGATTGTTGAGGATTCTGGTATAAAGGAAAATATCCTTTTCCGGATCCAGCAGCGTCAGGGTCTGTTCATATTCCTCAATCGCCTTATCAAACAGCCCGGCGCCAACGAACAATCCGGCAATATTTACCATGGATGTGGCGGCGCCGACCCGGTCCCCGGCGGTTTGATATTTTTCCTGGGCTGCCAGATAGGCTTCCATCGCCCGGGGAATGTCGCCCAGGCCCTCATGATTGTGGCCAAGGGCGTTATGGATATAGGCGATGGTGGGGGGATCGCTTGTATCCGCCTGATAGAGGTCGAGGGCCTTTCGACCCACGTCAAGGCCGGTTTTGAAATTCCCGAGACGAGCATGAGCCATGGCCTGTATGCCGGTCAAGGCCAGTTTCTGCTTTGACGACAGGGCGTCCCCCCCTTCGGAGATAATCTTCCGGCATTGGGCGAGAGCCTGTTTTGGGGTCGAATTGACTTGTTGTTGAAGGAGCTGGAAAGAATCTGTTTTAAACAGCAGGGGAGCGGCGCTTGTGGCCTGCTCTTTTGGCCAAAAATTTGATTTTGCCTTGTCTGAAAAAATGGACAGTGAAAGAATAATCAAACCGAAAGTATAGAAATTCTTCATATGCGGCCTAATTTAATCGTTTTCTAGTTTTTCTCTCAATAAGAGTGCCACTATATATCCGTGGTATTAATAATTTCTTAACTTCTCGCCGCCGGACGGGGCGCATTCAGACCGGGCTTTGCCCGTCGGCTTCTATGGGTGTGTTACAGAGGGGGTGATCATGTCGGCAATGGAGGAGAGGAAGGGATTCGAACCCTCGAGAGCTTGCGCTCAACACGCTTTCCAGGCGTGCGCCTTAAACCACTCGGCCACCTCTCCGATTCCATATGGAATTGCCGATCCATGGATCAGAAGGCGCAATATAACCATCTTGAAACAGGATGCAAGCCAACAACGGCGTAATCGCCGTATTTTTTCATTTTTTTTCCGAATTTGCCTAAATACCGGGTTTGCTCTATACTTTAGCAGATGGAAATATACAGGTGGAGCCATGATGATATTACGTTATATCGGTTATGCCTTATCTTTCTGCGCCATAGTAATGTCAGGGTTCGAGATTGTAAGATACCTGGAAACCAGGGAAACCAGCCTGCTGACAATTCAGCAGGCGTGGCGTATATATAATGCCGAAGCGCTGGACAGCTTCAACAAAGCGGTCAGCGAAAGCTATTTTCCCGGGCTGTGGGATGATATTATCGCGACGATGATCGGTCTTCCGCTGCTGGCGGCGCTGATCCTGTTCAGCGCGTTTTTGCTGTTTGTCAGCCGCCATGCTCATTTGTCATCCTGAACGGTCAATTCAGGCAAAGAAATGCTTGACATTGGCCGGTCATTTAACGATAAGACACTGTTTTTGAGATTCAGAGTCTCCGGACCATATTGGTTTGGGGAACGATGGGGATGCCGATAGCGCGGCTCGCCTCGGAAGAAAAGAATTAGTTAGGATAAGAAAATGGCCGTTCCTAAAAGGAAAGTATCCCCCCATCGCCGGGGCAACCGTCGTTCACATGACAGCCTGAGCGTCGATACATATGTAGAAGATAATGAAAGCGGCGAACTGCGCCGCCGGCACCATATTGACCTGAGCACAGGCAAATATCGCGGCCGCCAGATTCTCGAGCCCAACGATAGCTACTAAGGTTATCCCGGGCCGCGCCTCCTGGGCGCTGGCGCTTTTGATTTTACCGAAACCGGCAGGAATATCTTCCCGCCGGTTTTTTGGTTATGGATTTTTGCTTGGGCGAAAGGCTGTTTGAACGCCCCGTGGCCCGGGACACGGAATTCACCGTCATTCACGAATGCTGATATATGACCGGCAAGCAGCGGGCGGGCGGACTGCCGCGTAAAAAGGCGTGATTTCGGCGGCCGATGCCGGCGAAAATTAATCAAATATCGATTCTGCTATTGCTGAATGGCGTCTCGCGCCTTACATATGGGGAGGCGGGTTCTATCCTGTGCGTGTTTTTACTTTATCCCTGGGGCGATAATCTTTCCCAAGGGAGCTGTCCCTGTCCGGATCCTGGTCCGGATATTATGGCGCCCACCTGTATACACAGGTTCCGGAGGATACAACTAAATCACGGCAGCGATGGTCCCGCCACCTTGTTCATGCGGCGTCAGGGGTGAGGTGTCGCGACGGGAACCGGAACAGCCAGGAAATATAATGATTGAAAAAAAGGCGCGCCTGCGTCAGGAAATGAAGCAAGTCCGTCACCGGATTCATGCCGATAACGACGGCATGGCGCTGTGCATGATCACCTCCAATCTTTTGATGCTGCCGGAAATGCAGGGCGAGGTCCAGCGCGGCATCCGGGCGCGCCGCAATGAGGCGCATGTCGTCTCCGGCTTTTATCCCATCCAGTCCGAGATCGACGGTCTGTTTATTCTGAAGACGCTGAATGCGGTCCAGTGGCGCTGCGCCCTGCCGGTGATGAATGGCGAAAACACCCATCTCGCCTTCAAGGAATGGGATCTGGAAGAAGAATTGAAGGACGGCCCCTTCGGCACCCGGGAGCCAAAATCCGATCTGCTCTATGTCATGCCGGATGTGATGCTGGTCCCGATGCTGGCCTTTGATGAACAGGGCCACCGGTTGGGCTATGGCGGCGGCTATTATGACCGCACGCTGGAAATATACCGGCAAAAGGGCCATCCCTTCACGGCGATTGGCGTCGCCTATGAGGATCAGAAACGGGACCGGCTGCCGACAAGCGATCATGACCAGCCGCTCGATATTATTGTAACCGAAAAGAAAGTCTACAGACCGTGAAGCTATTGTATCTGGGGGATATTGTCGGGCGGGCGGGCCGCAAGCTCGCCGTTGAGAAAATTCCGGCGTTGCGCCAGTCCCTGAATCTGGATTTCGTCGTCGTCAATGGCGAGAACGCCGCGGCCGGTTTTGGCGTTACCGGCAAGATCTGCGAAGAATTATTCGCCGCCGGCGTCGATGTCATCAGCACCGGCAACCACGTCTGGGACCAGAAGGAAACCAAAAATCATATCGCCGGCGAGCCGCGCCTGATCCGGCCGATCAATTATCCGGCGGGCACGCCCGGACGGGGCAGTGTTCTGGTCCCGGACAGCCGCGGCCGCAAGCTGCTGGTGATCAATGTCATGGGACGCATCTTCATGGATCCGCTGGATGATCCCTTCGCGGCGGTGGATGCGGAACTGAAGAAATACGCCCTCGGCGTCGGCGCCCACTTCATCCTGGTCGATATTCACGGCGAGGCGACGTCCGAGAAAATGGCCATGGGCCAGTTCTGCGACGGCCGGGCCTCGTTTGTCGTCGGCACCCACAGCCATGTGCCGACCGCCGACGCGCAGATTTTCGACGGCGGCACCGCCTATCAGACCGACGCCGGCATGTGCGGCGATTACAACAGCGTCATCGGCATGGACAAGGCCGAGCCGTTGCAGCGCTTCACCCGCAAGATCGCCACGGGGCGCTTTTCCCCCGCCCTGGGCGAGGCGACCCTGTGCGGCGTCTTTGTCGAAAGCGACGACAGGACCGGCCTCGCCAAGCGGATCGAGCCGCTGCGCCTCGGCGCCCGCCTGCAGGAGCATATGCCGTCCGTATAAAGCGCCGGCCTGATTAATTTCCGGCTTTTTTCTGAAAAAATCCAATTCCCGGTTCACAAATGCGAGCCAGTGTATTATCACAGTCCTAACCCCGAATTTTATGACAAAACAGGATCCGCTGGCCGGATCTTTCAGGAAAGAAACATGGCAGGTCATTCCAAGTTTAAAAACATCATGCATCGCAAGGGCGCGCAGGACAAAAAGCGCTCGTCCCTGTTCAGTAAACTCTCCAAGGAAATCACCGTCGCTGCGAAAATGGGCGGCCCGGACGTGGACAGCAATCCGCGCCTGCGCCTGGCGGTGCAGACCGCCCGCGGCCAGAGCATGCCGAAAGACAATATCCAGCGCGCGATCAACAAGTCTCAGGGCGGCGATGCGGAAAGCTATGATGAAATCCGTTATGAGGGGTTCGGACCCGGCGGCACGGCGATTATCGTCGAAAGCCTGACCGATAACCGCAACCGGGCGGCGTCGGATATTCGCACGGGCTTCGCCAAGCATGGCGGCAACCTGGGCGAAACCGGCAGCGTCTCCTATCAGTTTGACAAGGTGGGCGAGATTATTTTCGACGCCGCGGTCAAATCGGCCGATGACATGTTCGAAATCGCCCTCGAAGCCGGGGCGGAAGATGTCGCCTCCGATGACGAAACCCATGAAATCTATTGCGCCATGGAAGACCTGCAGGATGTCACGACGGCCCTGATAGAGGCCGTCGGCGAGGAGCCGAAATCCGCCAGACTGATCTGGAAGCCGCAGAATACCATCGAGGTGGACCTGGAAACCGCGCGGAAATTGCTGAAAATGATTGATGTTCTGGACGATTTGGACGATGTTCAGAATATCTACGGCAATTATGACATCTCCGATGAAATCATGGAGCAACTCAGCGAGTGAAAGTAAGGTGACAATAAAACGGCAGCGACTGATCGGGCTTGATCCGGGATTGAGGAAAACCGGCTGGGGCATCATTGATGTTGAAGGAAGCCGCCTGATCCATGTCGCCAACGGTATTGTCCATTCCGAAAGCCGCGCCAGCCTGGCCGAGCGGCTGGTCCAGCTTTTTGACGGTTTGAATCAGGTCATCGCCGACTGGCAACCCCAATCGGCGGCGGTGGAGGAAACCTTCGTCAATAAAAACCCGACCTCGACCCTGAAACTGGGGCAGGCCCGGGGCATCTGCCTGCTGGCGCCGGCGCTCGCCGGGATCTCCGTGGCCGAATATTCGCCCAACCATATCAAAAAATCCGTCGTCGGTTCCGGTCACGCGGGCAAGGAGCAGGTCGCGGCGATGCTGAAAATACTCCTGCCGCAGGCGGTGATCACCGGCGAAGATGCCGGCGATGCGCTGGCGGTGGCCATTTGTCACGCCCATAACGGCGGCGTCCACGGCGCCCTGCAGGACGCCCTGAAAAAGGATCATGCCGGACTGTCCGGCGGCGGGGCGCAGATTTTGATCAGGGGAAACCGCGGATGATCGCCAAATTAAAGGGACGGGTTGACACAGTCGGGGAGGACTGGTGCGTGATTGATGTGGGTGGGGTCGGCTATCTGGTCTTCTGCTCCGGACGGACGCTCGGCAATCTGCCGCCGGCGGGCGAGGCGGTGAGCCTGATGATCGAAACCCATGTCCGCGAGGACCATATTCATCTGTTCGGCTTCGCCAGCGAGCGGGAACGGGACTGGTTCAAGCTGCTGCAAAGCGTGCAGGGCGTCGGCGCCAAGGTGGCGCTGGCCATCCTGTCGATTGTCGGACCCGATGAATTGTCCAATTCCATCGCCGCCCAGGATAAAACGGTGGTCGGCCGGGCGACGGGGGTCGGTCCAAAGCTCGCGACCCGGATCATCACCGAACTGAAGGACAAGGTGGCGAAATTCGCCTTCACCCCGGCGCCGGCGGAAATTCGCGGCGGCGCTGCCGGACCGGCGACAGGAACGCCGGACAACAGCGACCTGCAGGATGCGGTGTCGGCGCTGGTCAATCTGGGCTATCGCCAGACCGAAGCCTATATGGCGGTATCCGCCGCCGCCCGCGCCACGGAAATGGAATTGAGCGTGTCTGACCTGATCCGCCTCGGACTGAAGGAACTGGGCCAATGAGCGATATTGAAGGCGATCGCCTGATCAGCAGCGGCCTGGGCGCGCAGGATGACAGCGAGGCGTCGATCCGCCCGACCCGGCTGGATGATTTTATCGGCCAGCGCAAAAGCTGCGATAATCTGAAAATATTCATCGAGGCCGCCCGGGCGCGGGGCGCGGCGCTGGATCATGTGCTCTTTTACGGCCCGCCGGGGCTCGGCAAGACCACCCTGGCGCAGATCATGGCCCGCGAGCTGGGGGTTAATTTCCGGGCGACGGCGGGGCCGGTGATTTCCAAATCCGGCGACCTGGCGGCGCTGCTGACCAATCTCGAAGAAAATGACATCCTGTTTATTGATGAAATCCATCGGCTCAATCCGGCGGTCGAGGAAATTCTCTATCCCGCCATGGAGGATTATCATCTGGACCTGATCATCGGCGAGGGGCCGGCGGCGCGCTCCGTGCGCATCGACCTGCCGCCCTTCACGCTGATCGGCGCGACGACCCGTTCCGGGCTACTGACGACGCCGCTGCGGGATCGCTTCGGCATTCCGACCCGGCTGGAATTTTATTCCGCCGCCGATCTGGAAACCATCGTCAGCCGGGCGGCCCGGGTGCTCAAGGTGGAAATGACCAGGGACGGCGCCCTGGAAATCGCCCGGCGGGCCCGGGGCACGCCGCGGATTGCCGGCCGTCTGTTGCGCCGGGTGGCGGATTTCGCCCTGGTCCGGGCCAATGGCGCGGTCACCGCCGAGGTCGCCGATCAGGCCCTGAACCGGCTGGAAGTTGACGGCCGGGGCCTCGACGCCATGGATCACAAATATTTGCGCTGCATCGGGGTCAATTACAACGGCGGTCCGGTGGGGATCGAAACCCTGGCCGCCGCCCTGTCGGAACCGCGGGATGCGATCGAGGAAATCATCGAGCCCTATCTCATTCAGTCCGGTCTGGTGCAGCGCACCCCGCGCGGCCGGATGCTGTCGCCCCAGGGCTTCGAACATATCGGAGTGCCGCTGCCCAAGGAGAATAGCAAAAACCAGATGAATCTGCTTGAGGAATGAAGATGGCTCAACTTTCGCCACATTCTGGCGTTATCAAGGATCGGGAGCATGTCCTGCCGATCCGGGTCTATTATGAGGATACCGACGCCGGCGGGATTGTATATTACGCCAACTACTTGAAATACATGGAGCGCGGACGGTCTGACATGTTGCGACAATTACAGATTGATCAGGGGGATATGCTGAAGTTTCTGGAACCTGATGATGTCAAATTTGTCGTGATCAGGGCGGAAGTGGACTATGTGAAGCCCGCCGGGCTTGATGACGAAATCACAGTGCATACGACAATTTCCAAGGTCGGCAAGGCCAGCCTGACCCTGAAGCAGGACGTGCGCCGGGAGAAAGAAACCCTGGCCCGCGGCGTGATCAGGGCGGCGGCGCTGAACAAGGATAACAAACCCGCAAAACTGCCCAAGAGGGTTGCGGATAAACTGAAGCAGGTGGATAAGGCCTAAGGACATATAAATGGAAGAAAAAGCGGTTGATGTTATTGATCTGGGAGGGAATATTCCGGATTTTTCGCTGTGGGGCATGTTTGCCCAGGCGGATTTTATTGTCCAGATTGTGATGCTGCTGCTCTTGGGCGCTTCGCTGTGGTGCTGGGCGATTATTTTTGACAAAAGCAAGCGCATCCGCTGGATCACCGCCCAGGCAGATCAGTTTGACGCCGAATTCTGGTCCGGCAATTCGCTGGAGGATCTGTATGAACGGATCAAGAAAAATCCCGACCATCCGATGGCGGCCCTGTTCGTCGCCGCCATGCGCGAATGGCAGCGTTCCGTCAGCGGCCGGGCGGGAACCAAGATCGCCATGGGACTTCAGGACCGGCTTTACCGGGTGATGCGGGTCACCGTCAGCCGGGAAATGGAGCGGCTGGAAAATTACCTGAGCTTTCTGGCGACGGTCGGCTCCACGGCGCCTTTCGTCGGCCTGTTCGGCACCGTCTGGGGCATCATGAACAGTTTCGAAAGCATCGCCGTCACCCATAATTCATCGCTGGCGGTGGTGGCGCCGGGCATTGCCGAGGCCCTGTTCGCGACCGCCATGGGCCTGGTGGCGGCGATTCCGGCGGTTGTCGCCTATAACAAGATCAGCAATGACCTGGGCCGCTACGCCAACCGGCTGGAAGGATTCGCCGATGAATTCGGCACCATCCTGTCCCGGCAGATGGATGAGGAGCATCACTGATGCAGATACATGGTGGCAACAAACCGTCGACCTTCGCCCGCCGGCACCGGCCGATGAGCGAAATCAACGTCACGCCCTTCGTCGATGTGATGCTGGTGCTGCTGGTGGTCTTTATGGTGGCGGCGCCTTTGCTGACGGTCGGCGTGCCGGTTGATCTGCCGAGTTCCCGGGCCAAGGCCCTGCCGGAAAATACCAAACCCCTGTCCCTGACCATCGACAAGGACGGGCAGCTTTACCTTCAGGATGAGAAAATCAAACAGGAGGAACTGGTGCCGCGCCTGCGGGTGATCTTCGCCAATCGCAAGGATGACAGAATCTATATCCACGGGGATCAGGCCGTGGATTACGGCGTGGTCATGAAGGTCATGGGGCTGATGAACGGGGCCGGTTTTTCACGGGTCGCCCTGGTGACCGACACGGAGCATTAGGAAAAATTGCGCACCGCCGTCATCATATCCTTTGTCTTTCATGCCGTGGTGATCGGATCGACCATGATCGTGCTGCCCAAATTCAACCGCGACCGGGAAACCAAAATGCGGGTTATCCCCGTTGAAATGGTCAAGGTCGGCGATGTGACGAAACTCAAGGCCCAGGAAAAAGAGCCGGAACCGGTGAAGAAGAAAACCACGCCGCCCAAAAAGAAACCGCCGGAGCGCAAGGTGGAAATGCCGCCGGAACCGCCGAAGCTGGCCTCGACGATGCCGTTGCCGGATTTAAAGTCAAAACCGAAAAGGGAACCGCAGAAGGTGGCGGAAAAGCCGCGGCAGACGGCCGCCGATCGCGCCCCGAAAGTGACGCCCCGCAGCAAACCGAGCCGCTTCAGCGCCGCCGCCCTGCTCAACAAGCTGGAACAGGCGGAACCGGATATTGTCGAAAAGCTCAGGGACAGGGATTACGGCGCGGAAAAGGTCCTCAGCGACCTGGAACTGCAACAGCAGACCCTGAGCATCATTGACGCGATAGACAAGCATATTTTTGATAATCAGTGCTGGAATGTTCCGGCGGGGGCCAAGGGGGCGGAAGGGTTGCGGGTGACGGTGCATATTCGCCTGACGCCGGAGGGCCGGCTGGTGGGCGCGCCCAAGGTGCTGGAAAGCGCCCGGATGAACATGCCGGGCGAGGAGTTTTTCAGGACGGCGGCGGAAAGCGCGCTCCGCGCCGTCAGGAAATGCGCGCCCTATGATTTCCTGCCCAAGGATAAATATGACATCTGGCGGGATATGGAGATTATTTTTGATCCGGAACAAATGTTAAACGGCTAAGTTAAGAGCAGAGATGGAGAAGCAAGTGAGGTTTTTGAAAATACTGATGTTGGCGGTCACCGGCATGGTTCTGACGGTTGCGGCGTCCAGCGCCAAGATTGTTGTCGATGTCAATCGGGGCCATGTGGACCCGCTGCCGATCGCCATAACCGATCTGATCGGCGATGAAAATACAATCGTCTCCGGCGGTTCCGTTCAGGATTTCGGCCAGCGCATTGCGCTTGTCGTCAAGGCGGATCTGACCCGTTCGGGCCTGTTCCGGGTGGTCGATTCGGCCGCCTACATCAAATCGGGCAATCTTCAGGAAAACCTCCGCAATCCCAGGTTCAACAACTGGAAGGCCATCGGCGCCCAGGCCCTGATGAATGGCTCGATCGCGTTGCAGGAAGATGGCCGGCTCAAGGTGGAATTCCGGCTGTGGGACGTGCTGGGCAGCCACCAGATGACCGGCTTGCGCTATTATACCTCGCCGAAGAACTGGCGGCGGATCGCCCATCTGATTTCGGATGCGATCTATAAAAGGCTGACCGGAGAAAGCGGCTATTTCGACACCCGGGTGGTCTATGTCGCCGAAAGCGGCCCGGCGACGGCCAAGGTCAAGCGTCTGGCGATCATGGATCAGGACGGCCATAATCATGTTTATCTGACCAGCGGCAGGAATCTCGTGCTGACGCCGCGTTTTTCCCCGACGGCGCAGGAGATTACCTATCTCGCCTATCATGATGAAAACCCGCGGGTCTATCTGTACAATATCGACAGCGGCAAACAGGAAATCCTCGGCGATTTTCCGGGCATGACCTTTGCGCCGCGCTTTTCCCCGGACGGTAATAAAGTCATTATGTCCCAGGCGACGAACGGCAATTCGGACATTTATGTCATGGAGCTGAGCACCCGCAAGATCAAGCGCCTGACCCGGCATACCGCCATTGACACCTCGCCGAGCTATTCGCCCGATTCGCGCTATATTACCTTTAATTCGGACCGGGGCGGCAATCAGCAGATCTATATCATGGACGCCAACGGCAAAAATATCAAGAGAATCAGTTTCGGCAAGGGGCGCTACAGCACGCCGGTCTGGTCGCCGCGCGGGGATCTGATCGCCTTCACCAAACAGCTCAAGGGGCGGTTCTATATCGGGGTGATGAAGCCGGACGGCAGCGGTGAACGTCTGCTGTCCGAGAGCTACCTTGACGAAGGGCCGACCTGGTCCCCCAACGGGCGGGTGATCATGTTCTTCCGCCAGCAGCCCTACGACCGCAACGGGCGCGGCGGGGATACCCAATTATGGACGGTTGACCTGACCGGATACAATGAACGGCAGATGATCACGCCTCTTGAGGCGTCAGATCCTGCATGGTCCCCCTTGATTAGATAAATGATTCTGTTATAGTTTCATTGGTTTGCACTGGAGTTCAATGTTTAAATTGGAATATGCAGCCGCCAATTCTTGAGGGGAATGGCATTTCATCGGTTGGATAAATATAGATAAGTTACGTGGAAGGACCACTAGATGCTGGAAAAAATGAATGGCGCTAAATACTGGGTACTCATCGGCTCGGTTTTGCTTTTAAGCGCCTGCGCTAATTCAAATAATGGTGCGGTGACAGATGTCCCGACGGAGCCCGAGGTTACAGAGCCTGAAGTTACCGAGCCTGTGGTGGCTGAGCCGACGGAGTCCGTGGAAACCGAAGCCGTGATGGAAGATGACAATACACAGGAATCGCTTGATTCAGCAGCTTCAGATTCGCTGGTATATTTTGGCTATGACCGCTACGATCTGACCGCGGGCAGCCGTGAAAAACTGCAAAGCCAGGCGACGTGGCTGATGGAGCATCCGACTGTGAAAATCACGGTCGAAGGCCATTGCGATGAACGGGGCACGCGGGAATACAACCTGGCGCTGGGGGATCGCCGCGCGAATTCGGTCAAGAATTACCTGGTGGCCCTGGGCGTTGATCCGTCGCGCATTCACACGGTGAGCTATGGTAAGGAACGTCCTGCTGTAACCGGTACGGGTGAATCCGCCTGGTCAAAAAATCGCCGCAGTTATACTCGCGTAAATTAATATTCTTGCGACTGGAAGAGTACCCGCGCGTCATTTCGGCTGCGCGGGTATTTTTATGTGACTGAGATGAAAACTGGAGCATCTTATGACAAATGTATCCCTGACAAGCCCGCGGAAAATCATTCTTTTCTGTCTTGCGACGGTCCTGATCGGCGGCGGAACAATGACCGCGCAGGCGCAATCGGTCAGCAAGAGGCTGGAGAATATCGAAAAGCAGATCAAGGCTATTCAACGGAAGGTCTTTACCCCGGGAAGCCAGTTTCCTCAAAAGGGCGGCGCGCCGTCGACCACTGCCCAGGTCGCCCCGGGCGGCAGTGTCCAGCTGGCGGATATTGAGGCGCGCCTGTCCCAGCTGGAAACCCAGTTGCGTCAGCTTACCGGCCGGATCGAAGAGGGCGGCTATCAGCTTGATAAGCTGAAACAGCAGATGGAAACCATGGCCCGGGATTATGAATTTCGCTTTAAGGAGCTGGAAAAGGCCACGCCCGCAGCCCCTGGCGATGCTCAGGCCGCCGTACAGCCAACCGCTCCTGCCGGCACTGACGCCGCCCCGGCGGATATTCTGCCCGCGGGATCCGAGGAGGATCAATATAGTTACGCCCAGAAACTTGTCACCATGGGCCAATACGCCAAAGCCGAAGCGGCGCTTGTCGAGTTTCTGAAACGGTATCCGCAGGCCGATCTCGCCGGCAATGCCCAATATTGGCTGGGACAGACCTATTATGTCCGCAAAATGTACACCACCGCGACCCGCACCTTTCTGGAAGGCTATAACACATATCCAAAAAGCCCGAAGGCGCCGGCTTTCCTTTTGAAAATCGGCATGTCGCTCTACGCCATGGGGGAAAAGGCGGACGCTTGTGACGCCTATCGTGAACTGGCGTCCCGCTATCCCGACAGCATCGAAAGCAAAAGCAAGCGCCCGCCGGAAGAAAAGCGCGCCGGCTGCCGGTAAGGCGGAAATGATGCCTGCGCCACTCCCCCTGATCCAGAAGGAATTGTCCGAGATGCTCGGACCGATGACGCCGGGGCGCGGCCAGTCTGTCGCGGTGGCGGTGTCGGGCGGCGCCGACAGCCTGGCCCTGGCGCTGATGCTGGGGCCGTGGTGCCGCGACCACGGCGTCGGCCTGACAGCGCTGACCGTCGACCATGGCCTGCGCAAGGCGGCGGCGGACGAGGCGCGGCAGGTCGGCCGATGGCTGAAACAGCATGACATTCCCCATGTTATATTGACCTGGCGCGGGGAAAAGCCGGACAGCAATATTCAGGATCAGGCCCGGCTCGCCCGCTATCGCCTGATGGGGGAATGGTGCCGGGCGCAGGGGGCCGGCAAACTTTTTCTCGCCCATCATCAGGATGATCAGGCGGAGACCTTTCTGATCCGGCTGTTCCGGGGCAGCGGCGTTGACGGCTTGGCCGCCATGCAGGCGATGACCCACTTTCCGCTGCCTTTGCTCGATGCGGAAGGCGACAAGCTGATGCTGTGCCGGCCGCTGCTGTCGGTCGCCAAGGACCGCCTGAAGGCGACCCTGCGTCATATGGACCAGCCGTGGATCGAGGACCCGAGCAATGAGAATGAAAGCTATACCCGGGTGCGGGTCCGTCGCCTGTTGAATGACAGCGATATTGAAGGATTGAACGCGGAACGGCTGGCCCGGACCGCCGGGCGTATGGCGCGGGTCCGGTCCCTGTTGCAGGGGCTGACCGATGAACTGGCGGCAAAGGCGGTCACCTGTTTCCCGCAAGGCCATTGCGTGGTCAGGCTGGCGCCGCTGTTGGCCGCCCATGAGGAAATCGCCCTGCGGCTGCTCGCCCGGCTGACCCGGCGGGTGAGCGGCGGCGCCTACGGCCCGCGGCTGGGCAGGCTTGAGGCGCTTTAGGCCAAACTGAAGGCGGGGACGTTTGCGGGGCAGACCCTGGGCGCCTGCCGAATCCTGCCGGAGAGGCGGGACGGGATAATCGTTTGTCGGGAAGCCGCCGCCATCACCGACAGCCGGCATGTGGCGCCCCAGTCAACCCTGTTGTGGGATGGCCGCTTTGTCATTAAAAACGGACCCTGTGCCGGGACGGTGAAGCGCCTTGACCTCGCGGCCTGGCAGGCGGCCTGCCGGGACAGGCCGGCGCTCAGGAAAATCAGCCTGCTGAAGGCCGTCCGCGACAGCCTGCCGTGCATTCTGCCTGACGGGGGGCTGGTTCTTCTGCCGGATTTTATTCCGGGCTTTGAAGAGACGGGCTTTTGCGCTAGACTCCGAAGTCTGGAGCCCGACAACGGTTTATAAACCATTTCAACGGAAAATCAGACGGGATCAGATTGCCAAGCGGGCGAAAAAAGAAATAAAACGACAAAATAAGGCCGTTCAGCTTGTTTGGAGCTAAAAAAGCCTTATTTATAGGGCAAGGTATCGCGAATGATGGTTCGCGCGAACAGGTCGAAATTTGAAAGACACGTAAAACATGGGACGTAATATAGCTTTATGGGCAATCATTATCATTCTGCTGCTCACTCTTTACTCCGCATTGAACGGCGGGGTGCGGCAGAGCGCCCAGGCGGAAATTGACTTTTCAACTTTCCTGGACAAGGTGGAAACCGGGCAGGTGACCAAAGTCACGATTCAGGGCAGGGATATTGTCGGTGAACTGGGAACCGGCGCCAACAATAAATTCCACACCTATGCGCCGGATTATCCGAACCTGGTTGATCATCTGCGGGCGAAGGATGTCGCCATTACCTCCCTGCCGGAAGAGACAGGTTCTTTCCTCAATATTTTCCTCGGCTGGCTGCCGATGATCGTTCTGATCGGTGTGTGGATTTTCTTCATGCGTCAGATGCAGGGCGGCGGCAACAAGGCGATGGGCTTTGGCAAATCCAAGGCCAAGCTGCTGAATGAGCGACAGGGCCGGGTCACGTTCGAGGATGTGGCCGGGATTGACGAAGCCAAGGAGGAACTGGAGGAAATCGTCGAATTTCTTCAGGATCCGCAGAAATTTGAACGCCTTGGCGGCACCATTCCCAAGGGGGCGCTGCTGGTCGGCCCTCCGGGGACCGGCAAGACGCTGCTCGCCCGCGCCATCGCCGGCGAGGCCAATGTGCCTTTCTTCACCATTTCCGGTTCGGACTTTGTCGAAATGTTCGTCGGCGTCGGCGCGAGCCGGGTGCGCGACATGTTTGACCAGGCGAAGAAAAATGCCCCCTGCATTATCTTTATTGACGAAATCGACGCCGTCGGCCGTCATCGGGGCGCCGGCCTGGGCGGCGGCAATGACGAACGTGAACAGACCCTCAACCAGTTGCTGGTGGAGATGGACGGTTTTGAAGCCAACGAAGGTGTGATCCTTGTCGCCGCGACCAACCGGCCGGACGTGCTGGACCCGGCGCTGCTGCGGCCGGGCCGTTTTGACCGTCAGGTCGTGGTGCCGAACCCGGATATTATAGGTCGGGAGAAAATCCTCAAGGTTCACATCCGCAAGACGCCGAAGCTGGCGGCGGATGTCGATATTCGCACCATCGCCCGCGGAACGCCCGGCTTTTCCGGCGCCGATCTCGCCAATCTGGTCAATGAGGCCGCGCTGCTCGCCGCCCGCAAAAGCAAACGGGTGGTCAGCATGGCCGACTTTGAAGAGGCCAAGGACAAGGTGATGATGGGGGCGGAACGGCGCTCCATGGTGATGACCGAAGAAGAAAAACGCATGACCGCCTTCCATGAAGCGGGCCATGCGCTGGTGGCGGCCAAATGTCCGGCGTCTGATCCGATTCACAAGGCGACGATCATCCCGCGCGGCCGGGCGCTCGGCATGGTGATGCGCCTGCCGGAACGGGACAATTATTCCTATGCCCGGGAGAAAATGCATGCCGACCTCGCCGTGGCCATGGGCGGCCGCGTCGCCGAGGAAATCTGTTTCGGCTATGACAAGGTGTCTTCCGGGGCTTCCGGCGATATTTCGATGGCGACCAAGCTGGCCCGCTCCATGGTCACCAAATGGGGCATGAGCGAGAAGCTCGGCCTGTTGCAGTATGGCGACAACCAGGAAGAGGTGTTCCTCGGTCATTCCGTGACCCGCAATCATGACATTTCCGATGAAACCGCCAAGCTGATTGACGAGGAAGTGCGCCGGCTGGTCGATGAAAGCTATCAGCGGGCCAAGAAAATTCTGACCGAAAACCGCGATATTCTGGATAAACTGGGCCAGGCGCTGCTGGAATATGAAACACTGACCGGGGACGAAATCAATGACATCGTCGCCGGCAAGGATATTCACAAGGACCTGTCCGACGATGATTCAAAACCCGAAACGCCGGCCAGCGGCTCGGTGCCCAGCGCCGGCAGCAAACCGGATGATAAAAAAGGCGGCAAATTCGGCGCCGACCCCGTGCCGGAAAGCTGACCGGGAAACCATCTGATGCATGGACCCATTGTCGATAAGATTTATCTGCAGCCCCTGGGATTTCTCAGGGGCTGTACTGCTTCCCGGGCGGTGAAGGCGGGGCAGGCCCGCTGGCTGGCCGGCGGCGGGGCGGCGGACGGGTCCGGCCTGGCTTACGCCATGGTCCGGATCATCTTTCGTCAGGGGGCCGCGCGCCATCGTGAGGAAATATATCCCGTTTACCGGCTTGATGATTATTTGTCGGGCCTGTCCGTTGCTGAGCAGGAGGAAGCGGCCGCCCTGCTTGAGCATATCGACGCCCCCCGTCCGGCGTTGGCCGGCCCGGGCGCCGGGGAAAAATCCTTAAAGAACCTGAGCTGGAGCAAGCCGCTGATTCAGGGCATCGTCAATGTAACGCCGGACAGTTTTTCCGACGGCGGGCGTTTCGACCGGCTGGAGGCGGCGGTGGCCCATGCCCGCGCCCTGATCGAGGCCGGGGCCGACATCATTGATATTGGCGGCGAATCGACCCGGCCGGGAGCGGCGAAAGTATCAATCGAGGTGGAACTGGAGCGGGTCATTCCGGTCATTGAACGGCTGAAAGACTGTGCGACGCCGATTTCCATCGACAGCCGCAATGCGGCGGTGATGCGGGCGGCGCTCAAGGCCGGGGCGCATATCATCAATGACGTCAGCGCCCTGACCCATGACGAAGAATCCCTGGCCTGTGCCGCCGAAGCGGCGTGCCCGGTGATCCTGATGCATGCCCGCCATACGCCGGACAGGATGCAGGATGATCCGCGTTATGATGATGTGCTGCTTGATGTATATGATTATCTGGCGGATCGGGTGAGGTCCTGTGAGGCGGCGGGCATCGCGCATCATCGGCTGATCATCGACCCGGGCATCGGCTTTGGCAAGACGGTTGACCATAATATTGAACTGCTGGCGAATCTGTCGCTGTTTCACGGCCTGGGGGCGCCGATCCTGCTCGGCGTATCCCGCAAGAGCTTCATCGGCCATATTACCGGGGAACAGCAGGCCGAGGCCCGGCTCGCCGGATCGCTGGCCGCGGGGCAGGCGGGCTGTGACCAGGGGGTGCAGATTTTGCGGGTGCATGACGTCGACGAATGCCGGCAGGCGCGCGATATCTGGGCGGCGCTTCGCGGATAGTCCTTATATTTTTTTACCTTCTAGTCCGAATGTCATATTACAAACAAATTTTAGGTGTTCTATAAGCCTTATTCAGTATGTATTAAGAAGTGAATGATATATATCTACGGAACTGATTTTAGCAAAAGCAAGACATAATCATGACACGGAAATATTTTGGCACGGACGGTATTCGCGGCAAGGCGAATGAAGGGAGCATGACCGCAGAGGTCGCCATGCGCGTCGGCATGGCGGCGGCGAAGCATTTTACCCGCGGTGATCACCAGCACAGGGTGGTTATCGGCAAGGATACCCGGCTCTCGGGATATATGCTGGAACCGGCGCTGGCCTCCGGATTCATATCCATGGGAATGGACGTGATCATGGTTGGTCCGATGCCGACGCCGGCGGTCGCCATGCTGACCCGGTCGCTGCGGGCGGACCTTGGGGTGATGATTTCGGCGTCCCATAATCCCTTTTGGGATAACGGCCTGAAATTATTCGGCCCCGATGGCTTTAAGCTGTCCGACGAGATTGAACTGGAAATTGAACGGCGCATGGATAACGGCTATGCCGATCATCTGGTGCCGTCGGAGAATCTCGGCCGGGCCCAGCGGCTGAAGAATGCCGTCGGCCGTTATATTGAATTCGCCAAGAATACATTTCCCAAAAACCTGCGTCTGGATGGTCTGAAGATTGCTGTCGATTGCGCCAACGGCGCCGCCTATCGCTCCGCGCCGAGCGTGCTGTGGGAACTGGGGGCCGAGGTTGTCGCCCTCGGCGTGCAGCCCAACGGCAAGAATATCAATGAAAAATGCGGTTCAACCTGCCCGGATCTGATCTGTGAGACGGTGGTGACCCACGGGGCCGACATCGGCATCGCCCTTGACGGTGACGCCGACCGGCTGATCATCTGCGATGAAAATGGCCGGATCATTGACGGCGATCAACTGATGGCGACCATTGCGACTTACATGAAAGACAGCGGCGCCCTGCGCGGCAATGCGGTGGCGGCGACTATCATGTCGAACCTCGGGCTTGAAAAATATCTGGAAAGCATCGGCATTGATCTGATCCGGACCGCGGTCGGCGATCGTTACGTGGTGGAAGCCATGCGGGAGAAAGACCTGAATCTGGGCGGCGAACAGTCGGGTCATATCGTGCTCAGCGATTTCGCCTCGACCGGTGACGGCCTGATCGCCGCCCTGCAGGTCCTGTCGGTGCTGGTGTCCGGGGAAAAGCCGGTCAGTGAAATCTGCGGCCTGTTCACCCCTTATCCGCAACTGTTGAAAAATGTCCGCTATCAGCAGGGCACCAACCCGCTTGAAATGGCTCCGGTCAGGGAGGCGATTCAAAAAGGCGAGGATCGCCTGAACGGCACCGGGCGGGTGGTGATCCGCAAATCCGGCACCGAGCCGGTAATCCGGGTCATGGCCGAAGGTCAGGATGACAAGTTGATTAGCCATGTGGTGGATGATATTGTCGCTACCGTCGAAGAATTGTCAACCCAGGCATAAGGTATCCCAGGCAGCATATGCACGGAAAAATACTCACCATCGCCGGGTCTGATCCCAGCGGCGGCGCGGGTATTCAGGCCGACATCAAGACCATTTCCGCCCTCGGCGGCTATGGGATGGCGGCGATTACCGCGCTGACGGTGCAGAACACATGTCAGGTGTCGGCGGTCCATCCCGTCGCGGCCCCGGTGGTGAAAGCGCAAGTAGAGGCCGTGTTGCAGGATATGGCGCCCGATGCGCTGAAGCTGGGCATGTTGGCGACGGCGGATAATGTCGCGGCGCTGGCCGAATTGTTCGCGGGCATGGCGGCGATTCCGCTGGTGGTCGATCCGGTGATCCTGTCGACCAGCGGCCATGAGCTGCTGGACCGCCGGGGGGTAGAACTGTTGATTTCCGGCATTTTCCCCCATGTCACATTGTTGACCCCCAATCTCGCCGAGGCGCAACGGCTGACGAACGGCGCTGAAATAGCCACCCTGGCGGACATGCGGCGCGCCGGGGAGAAGCTGCTTGCCATGGGACCGAAGGCGGTTCTGGTCAAGGGCGGCCATCTGGCCGGCGACCTGCTGACCGACCTGCTGATTTCCGATGAAGGGGTGACAGAATTTTCCAGCGCCAGAATCCCCACCCGACATACCCACGGCACCGGCTGCACGCTGGCCGCCGCCATCGCCACCGGCCTCGGCCAGGGCATGGCGGTGCCGGATGCGGTCGGTCGCGCCCACCGTTACGTCCACAAGGCCATTTTAAATGCGCCGGGATATGGCCGCGGCAAGGGGCCGCTCAATCATCTGGTAAAGCTTGATTAATCATCGGGCAGGCTATAACATAACCCTTCATTTTCGCGAAAATAATAAGTTTTGGGACTAGGGTAATGAGAAAATCCTTTTTTATCGGGATATTAGCATTTTTTACATCATTTATCATCAACAGCAGCTCCGCACAGACCATCGAACAATTGAATGACAAATTCCGTCAATTGAGCGATGAAGTGCTGCCGACGCCGAATGTTTACCGGGCCGCTTCCGGCGCGCCGGGCCATAAATACTGGCAACAGCAGGCGGACTATAACATTGATGTGACGCTGGATGATGAAAAGCAGCGGATCATTGGCGCGGCGCGGATTAAATATCATAATAATTCGCCGGATACCCTGCGCTACCTGTGGCTGCAGCTCGACCAGAATCGTTTCGCCCATGACTCCGGTCAACGGAAAAGCAATTTTTCTTCCACCGCGCCCCAGGCGTCCTACGGCGCATTGCGCCAGAAAATTTATGAGAAAACCTTCGACGGCGGCTATAAAGTGACGGCGGTGCAGGACAGCGGCGGCGCCAATCTGCCTTATGTCATCAATGACACCATGATGCGCATCGACCTGCCGTCCCCCCTGCGGCCCGGCCAGAAGATCAGTTTTGAAATTGCCTGGTCCTACAATATTCTCGACGCCAAGATCATCCGCGCCCGCGGCGGCAAGGAATATTTCAAGGAAGACGGCAATTATATCTATGAGATCGCCCAGTGGTTCCCGCGCATGGCCGCCTATTCGGACTATGACGGCTGGACCAACAAGCAGTTCCTCGGCAACGGCGAATTCACCCTGGAGTTCGGCGATTATGAGGTGGCGATCACCGTGCCGGCGGACCATGTGGTTTCGGCAACCGGCGTCTTGCAAAATCCCGGCGATGTCCTGACCGAGGCACAGCGTCAGCGCCTGAAACAGGCCGAAACCGCCAAAAAGCCGGTAATGATCGTCACCAGCGAGGAGGC
Organism: Paremcibacter sp.; assembly: GCA_048266545.1. Lineage (GTDB taxonomy): Bacteria > Pseudomonadota > Alphaproteobacteria > Sphingomonadales > Emcibacteraceae > Paremcibacter. Next base: position 22,460 of record JBLWZH010000030.1, read on the forward strand.
CGCGGCCAAGCTCAATCAGCGGGCGACGACGACCAAGACCTGGCGGTTCAAGGCGGAAAATGTTCGCGATTTCGCCTTCGCCTCATCCCGCAAGTTCCTCTGGGACGCGCAGGGCTATCACCAGCCGGAAAACGCCAGGACGGTCATGGCCATGTCCTTCTATCCGGAAGAGGGCAATCCGCTGTGGGAGAAATATTCGACCCAGGCGATCATTCACACGCTGGAAGTCTATAACCGCTATTCCCTGGTCTATCCCTATCCGGTGGCCCAGTCGATTAACGGTCCGGTCGGCGGCATGGAATATCCGATGATCTGCTTCAACGGCCCGCGCCCGACCAAGGACAAGGAAACCGGCGAGAAAACCTATAGCCGCCGGACCAAATACGGGCTGGTTTCGGTGATCATTCACGAGGTCGGCCATAACTATTTCCCGATGATCGTCAATTCCGACGAACGGCAATGGACCTGGATGGATGAAGGCTTGAACAGCTTCCTGCAGAATCTGGCCGAAGAAGAGTGGGAGAAGGATTATCCGACCCGCCGGGCCGAGCCTTATCAGATCGTTGATTACATGAAAAGCGCCAAACAGGTGCCGATCATGACCAACAGCGAATCCATTCTGCAGTTCGGCAACAACGCCTATGGCAAGCCGGCGATCGCGCTCCGTATCCTGCGGGAAACTGTGATGGGGCGCGAATTGTTTGATTACGCCTTCCGCGAATATTCCCGGCGCTGGAAGTTCAAGCGTCCGACGCCGGCTGATTTTTTCCGCACCATGGAGGATGCCAGCGGCGTTGATCTCGACTGGTTCTGGCGCGGCTGGTTCTATACCACCGAACATGTGGATATTTCGCTCGACAATGTGCGGCATTTCAATGTCGACAGCAAGGATCCGGAGATCGAGGAAGCCTTCAAGCGCGCCAAGGACAAGGAAAAAGGCCTGGCCCCGGCGCGCCGTGCCGACAGGGACAAGGAAAAAAGAGTTGACCGCTTCCCGGAACTGCTTGATTTCTATAACGAGCATGATGAATTCACCGTCACCAACAAACAGCGCAACGACTATGCCGACCTGCTTAAGGGGCTGGAAGACTGGCAGAAGGATCTGCTGAATGAGAAGTCCAACATCTATCTGATGGATTTCACCAACAAGGGTGGTCTGGTGATGCCGATTTTGCTCGAGGTGACCTATGCCGACGACAGCAAGCAGGAAATCCGCCTCAACGCGGAAGTCTGGCGCAAAAACGCCAAAAAAGTCACCCGCATGCTGATCACCGACAAGATTGTCAAATCGGTTGCCGTCGATCCCCACTGGGAAACGGCGGACACAAACATGGACAACAATCACTTCCCCCGCCGGATCGAAAAATCCCGCTTTGATCTGATCAAAGGCAAAAAAGGCCGCGATTTGATGAAGGAATTCGACACCAAGCTGAAAGGCGCGGAAGACGAAAAAGACGGCGACAAAAAAAACGATAAAAACGGCAAGGACAAGGACTGAATTCTGAAGGATGAGAAGATTTTTCAGTATTTCCTTTTGGGTTGTCATGTTATCTCTGTGCGTGGTTCCGGTGAGCCACGCACACCGTTTTTACGCCGCCTTCACCCAGATTGACCTGAGACAGAAGAAGCAGACCATCGAAGTGGTCCATCGCCTGTTCACCCATGACGTGGAGGACTTCCTGAGGGTGAGGCTGGGCAACGCCTCGGCCCTGACGGACGGGGAAATCGAACCGCTGCTGCGGGACTTCGCCGAAAGCTCTTTCGCGCTGTATGACGGGGCGGGCAAGCGCTTGCCGCTCACCTGGGTCGGCATGGAGTATCAGACCGACAATGTCTTTCTCTATCAGGAAGCGCCGCTGCCCCGGGACCCATCCGATCTCGTCATCATCAACCGGCTGTTTATGGATCTGTTCGATGATCAGAAGAATACGGTCAATGTGGAATGGAACGAAAAAATCCGCACCCGCATTTTCGTGAAGGGCCAAGAGCAGCAGCGGGTGAGCTTTAAGGCGGAGGAGTGAGGGGAGGGGGCGATCCTGATCTGGTCAGATATTGCGCTAAGAGCTTATCTGAAATTCCACGTGATGCTCAAAAAGACTGGTGACAACTTCTCATCACTGAAACTGTAAAGAAAACTGACAGTTTTTCAGTATATTTTACAGTTTTCCGGCAATGAACTCTTCAGACATCGTTGTTTTCGGCGGTTTTCCGGTTTGGCATGATTTGTGCAAAACACGGAATGTTGTAATTTTAGATTTTATAAGTGTGATTTCAAATTTCATAAGGGTGAGAACATATGTTTAAAACAAAATTGGCCGCTCTGGCAATTTCATTAATGATGACTACTCCTGCAATGGCGGGATTTATTGACTTTGAAAGTGATACTATCGGAAGTGTCGCCAATGGCTTCACCTCGAATTCAGCAACCGGGGTGCATTTCACAGATACAAGCGGCTCGGACCTGCAGGTACACAGTCATCGGGCGATCGGGTCGCAAAACCTGCTGGTGTTTGGTGATGACCCGAGCAAGTTACAGATAGATTTCGATTTTAACATTTCCGCTCTGGATTTGTTTTTTGGCAACGATGACGCCTGCTGTTCAAATGCCGGCGATCTTGCATGGCTGGAAATTTTCGACAATGGGTCGCAGGTCGGGATAACGAGTGTAACGTTAAACCGAAATGACTTGACTGATCAATCCATCGGCATTTCTGCGGCAAGTTTCGACAGCGCCTTTTTCTGGTACGGGGATGCCACCGGGAATGCCATTAACCTTATCGAGGCTGTGGACAACATCACCTTCCGCGAACAGGCAACGGTTCCTGAACCTGCGCCTTTGGCCTTGCTGGGGCTTGGACTTTTCGGTCTGGGACTGGCCCGGAAACGCCGCAACTAACAATATTCCGTGATCAAGAAGCAGGTGGTTCCCCTTTGGCGGGGATCGCCTGTTTTTTTTTGGGATTTCAATCATAAAATAAATCCGGATGCGAATGGGCGGGCAAAATCCGCGGGCTGAATTGGGGCTTTAATTCGTCGGGGAATATTGTACACTTGCGGCAAGGGGGGAACGCCGGGACAGGCCGGACGACAGGACTTATATAAGGAACCAATTAAGGGGATGACGCGATGAAACGCTTAATGACCACAGCGCTGCTCTCGGGGATAATGGCCATGACAGCTTTTGCACTATCCGCCTCGCCGCTAGAGGCCCATGAAGATCAGGATCATAAATATGTCCTGGTCATTCATGGCGGAGCGGGGACCATTCTGAAAAAGAATATGACGCCGGAGAAGGAAGCGGCGATTACGGCGAAACTTGAAGAGGCGCTGCTCGCCGGGCGGGCGATTCTCGACCGGGGCGGCGCGGCTGTCGATGCGGTGGTCGCGACAATCAATGTGATGGAGAATTCGCCCCTGTTCAACGCCGGCAAGGGCGCGGTCTTCACCCATGAGGGCCGCAATGAAATGGACGCCTCGATCATGGAGGGCCGTGACCTGAACGCCGGGGCGGTCGCCGGCGTCACCCGGGTCAAAAATCCGATCAATCTGGCGCGGGAAGTGATGCAGCATTCAAAGCATGTCATGCTCGCCGGCGCCGGGGCCGAGGACTTCGCCAGGACGCGCCATATCAAGATGGTCGAAGCCGATTATTTCAAAACCGAACAGCGCTGGCGGCAGCTTCAGAAGGCGCGGGAGGCGGACAAGCTTCAGCTTGACCATGATGGCGACAGGACAGACGACAGTACAGGCGACAGGATTTCGGAACTGGGGTTTGATCCGCAAGACCCGGAACGGAAATTCGGCACTGTCGGCGCGGCGGCGCTCGATATTCACGGCAACCTGGCGGCCGGCACCTCGACCGGCGGCATGACCAACAAACGCTGGAACCGGATCGGCGATTCACCGGTGATCGGCGCCGGCACCTATGCCGATAACAACAGTTGCGCCCTGTCGGCGACCGGCCACGGCGAATATTTCATCCGGGCGGCAGTGGCCCACAGCATCTGCGCCCTGATGGAGTACAAGGGCCTGACCCTGCAACAGGCGGCGGACGAGATCGTGATGAAGAAACTGGTCAGGATGGGCGGGACGGGCGGCATTATCGCCGTTGACAAGGCGGGCAATGTCTCAATGACCTTCAATACCGCGGGCATGTATCGCGGCTATATCAAGGGCCATGACAAGCCGGTGATCGGCATCTACAAGGATGCGCCGTAGCCGGCGGATAATCCGGCTGATTTCCGGGCGGCGCGGGCGGCCCGGATAGGCGCTTGGGGCGACGTTATGTTTCGTCGCGGATCTGTTCGTGATGCTGAATCACTTCGGTGATGATGAACTGGAGGAATTTTTCGGAAAAATCCGGGTCGAGCTTGGCCGCGACCGATAGGGCGCGCAGGCGTTCGATCTGCTTTCTTTCGCGGTTTTTATCCGCCGGCGGCAGGCCGTATCTGGCCTTGTATTCGCCGACCTTTTTGGTGATTTTGAACCGTTCCGCCAGCATATGGATCAGGGCCGCGTCAATATTGTCGATGCTGTCCCGGTAAGAGAGCAGGATGTCATTATGCTGATCGGCGCGCGGGCTGTTGCTATCGGTCAATGGTCTTCCTTAAGATGAAAAAAGGCTCACTACAGGGACTCTTTTGAAACAGAATCTGCTTAAAATAGCAAGTCTTTTGAAAGATTTTTTCTCGGCGTCCGATCCCGGGGCCTGTTTTAGCCTCAGAGGATTTCCTTGACCCGCAACAGGAAAAGCTGATTGAGCAGCCGCTGCTTCTGCACCAGAAGGATCATCGCCGGGGTGAGAATGACGATTTCAAACCAGAAGAAATAGGCCGGCGCGGCGAAAATGCAGGCGATGAAAATGGCGATGGTCCGATAGTTGGCGCAGAGAATTGACCAGACCTTGACGCCAGGGGCGAAGACTTCCCGGTAGAGCGCCCTGATGTCTTTCTCTTTACCCGGGTTGTCCTGCAGGATGGCGGCGAGAGAGGCGCGGAATTTCCGGTCAACGCCGGAAAAGCGGCGCTGCATGCGAACGTAACCGATATGCAACTGGCTCGCCATAAAGGGCAGGAAGGATTTGCCCTCCAGATCGGCGATCATTTGTTCAATTTCCGGCAGGCCGCAGGATTGCTTGTCATAGCCCCAGTAATCAAATTCGCCGCGCTGCAATTCATAGGCGCCCGACTGGACCGCATGCAGGATGCCGGCCGTCAGAACCAGATACCAGATTTCCGGGCCATATTGCTGGGCGAGGGCGAGGGCGATCCCGACATAGACGCTGATGAAGGTGATATAATCGCAGCACCCGTCGAGAATCATGCCGAGTTCGGACTGGTTATGGGTCAGCCGCGCCAGTTGGCCATCGGTGCCGTCCATAATATGCCACAGAATCATGAAGATGAAGCCGGTGACCGCCATGACGGGGGACTGGTAGAAATAATAGGAAACCCCCGCCAGGATGCCAAAGGCCATCCCGGTCAGGGAAACCATGTTCGGGGTGATATTCTTTCCGGCCAGCTTGGGGACAAGCCACCAGCTGATCGGGTGGATGATATGAAGATTGGTGAATTCTTCAATCTCACTGGTGCGCTTTACGGTATCGGACATGTTATGGCGTTTCTAAAATACCTTGGTTTTCTGGAAGTTTTCAGCAAAGGTTTTGCTGTCCGCGACCATTTGATTTTTCAAATGATAGACAATTCGCAACTGATGGACAAAGAAAGTTGCAATGCCGTAGATACAAATGAACATAAAGCCGATGTACCACTGATCAAACAGGGCGAAGGGCAGCAGGGCCCATAACTGGGTATTGCGCCGGCCGCCGATCAGGCGGAATTTCTTGTCGAAAGATCCGGTGTCGCAGATCTGCAGGTTGGTCATCCGGCGGAAAAATTCGCTCTGGACCTCATCGGCCAGATGGAACAGGATCAGGGCGCCGGCCATGACATAGGGCGCCTCGCCATTCAGGCTGGATAAATAGGCGGCGATCGCCAGATACCAGCCATATTCGACAATTTTGTCAAGGATATGCTCCAGCTCGCCGATTTTGGTCTGCATCATCTTGACCCGGGCCAGTTTGCCGTCGACGCCGTCGAGTATCCCGACAACATAGGCGCCGATCAGGCCGGGCATCATATGGCCGTTGACAAAGAGATACATGATGTAGAAACCCAGAATGCCGGTGGCGACGGTCACCTGGTTCGGGGTGACGGGCAGTTTGCTGATATGTTTGACGATGAAATTTTCAATATGCCGGTGAATGTACCACGCCGGCCAGTCGAGGGTGCCTTTCTGGGTGAAATCAAGCAGAATGTCGGCGCCCTTGTCGCTGTCCTCGCGGCGGATGACCGGGAACCAGACAAGGTCAACCTCCCGCCGCCGGTTGGGGATATAGAGCGGGATTTCGGTCAGCGGCGCAACCTGGCAGTCATCAGCCCGGGTAATGGCTTTCAGGGCGCCCGTCAGGCCGTCCAGGGAATTGAGCTTGCGCACATTGGCCGCCAAGGTCTGGCTTGACAATTTGGCGACGGAGCCAAAGAAGCCTTCCTGATCTTCCGTCTGCAGCGGGATGCCATGGGCGGTGCGCGCGTCAAGGAAATCATGGGGGCCGATCAGGCTGACCACGGTCGGGGCCGGAAATTCCGCGACATGAGCGATAATTCTTTCATCGATCAGGACGCCTTCCTCGATCAGGAACCAACAGTTGCCTTCATTGTTATGCTCCAGAAGCTTGATCGGGGCGTCTTTGGTGTTATGGAGAAATATTTTTTCCGGCCGCTTGCTGCAGCTTTCGATTTCCTTTTCAAATTCCTGGGTAAACCAGTCGGTAATGACATGCAGCTCATCAACCCCGAGAGCCTTTAACTGTTTCATTTGCCGGGCAAAAATGCTCAATCCGGCAACGGGAATCAGATTTCTCGCCAGCGTGCTCACGGTTTCGGATTCCTGCCCTGTAATAAGAAGCGCTTTTTTTGTCATTGTTTCCTTCCTGGATTTCTTTGTTCAGGAAATATAGGCGTCGTTGATGGAAAATTCCATAGCTGATGAATATAATTTAGGGGCAGGACATAATTAACAGGTCCTGACCCTGGCAATGTGGCATTGATATAAGGCAACTTTTCGGCAAACAGGCAATTTTTCTTGCCGGGTCATTTTTCCTCTAGCAGCGCGGCGGGCGTGATGCCCCGGGCCAGCCGTTTGATCAGCGCCCAGGCCTCAGCCAGATGGCGGGGCTGTGTCGCCTCGGCCCCGCTGACCAGACGAATGGCGTAGGCGCCGTTGATGCGGGTCTGGGTCAGATAGAGCGCCCCGCTGTCGTTAATCGCCTCCAGCAGTTGTTCGTTGATCGCCTCCAGCTGATCTTCCGGGCATCCCGCGGGGTGATAACGGAAACAGAACAGCGCCAACGGGTTGGGGGCCATAAGCTCGAAATCATCTTCCTGCGCCACCTGTCGCGCCAGATCTTGAGTCATGTCGATATGGCGGCGGATATGATCCTTGAGACCCGCAACGCCGTAAGAGCGGATGACAAACCACAGCTTCAGGGCGCGGAAACGCCGTCCCAGTTGCGGGCCCCAGTCCCGGTAATTATTGACCTGGTCGCCTTCCCGGGTTTTGAGATATTCCGGCAGAATTTCAAAGGTGCGGATCAGGGCGGCCTTGTCGCGGACGAAAAAGGCCGAGCAGTCAAACTGGGTCAGCAGCCATTTATGGGGGTTGAAGACAAAGCTGTCGACATATTCGATGCCGTCGATCATCCAGCGGAATTCCGGCAGCACCAGGGCGCTGCCCGCCCAGGCCGCATCTACATGGAGCCAGATGTTGTATTTCCGGCAGATCGCGCCGATGGCCGCCAGCGGATCGATGGACGACAGGCTGGTGCTGCCGAGGGTGGCGACGACGCAGGTCGGGATATGTCCGGCCGCAAGGTCGGCGACGATCGCCTTTTCCAGCTCCGCCGGAATCAGGGCGAAATTTTCGTCGACGGCGATTTTCCGCAGGTTGTCGGAGCCGAGGCCGGCCATGCGGACGCCCTTGTCGGTGGAGGAATGGACCTCCGCGGCGGCGTAGCAGCAATGACGGCCGGCGCCGCTCAGGCCGACATGGTTGGTTTTGAAATCATTGACCCGTTCGCGGGCGACAAGAAAGGCGACCAGCATGGATGTCGAGGCGGTGTCCTGGATCACGCCGTGGAAATGCGCCGGCAGGCCGATCATGTCGCGCAGCCAGTCCATGACCCGCTCCTCCAGTTCGGTCGCGGCCGGGGAGGTCTGCCAGCTCATGCTCTGGGCGGCGACGGCGGCGGTCAGCATTTCGGCGAGGATCGACGGCGGGCTGGCGTTGGCGGGGAAATAGGCCATGAAACCGGGATGCTGCCAATGGGTCATGCCGGGCATGATGATGTCCTGAAAATCCGCGAAAATCCGGTCCATGGGTTCGGGATCATTCGGCGCGGCGGCGGGCAACCGAGCGAGAATCTCACCCGGCCGGGTCGGGGCCTTGACCGGGAGCTGTTCGATATTTTCCATATAGTCGGCCATCCAGTCGACAAACTGGTGGGCCCTTGCCCGAAATTCTTTCACATCCATAACGGCGCCTTTCTTGATGACATCTGTGGCCGGTTCAGGGGATTTTCAGGGCGTGAAAAGGCGGCGGGGCCCAAGAAAATCCCATAAACTTTAAGTATATATATCAGGTTTATGCCCCGGGTTTATGGTTTTTACCGCAGCAGGGGCTTATTTGTAACCTGACCCGCAAGGGGTTCATGCGATAAATTATGAGGTTTTAAAATGAACATCAAATCAAAAATTCTACCGGCCGCTATTGTGGCCTTTTCCCTGTCCCTGTCCCAGATATTGCCGTCGCAGGCGTCGGACGTCACATGCGACGCGGGGCCGAAATCCGGCTGGATGACGAAAGAGGCGATTGGCGAGCTTCTGACGGCGCAGGGCTATCAGCTGCGCAAGATTGAACAGGAGGACGGCTGTTATGAGGCTTACGTTCTGAAGGACGGGGCGAAATATGAGCTTTACGTCCATCCGGTCACGGGCAAGCTGGTCAAAAGCAAAAAGAAGTAACGGCTTTCGGAGAAACCCGGGGGGCGGTGGGATCGTTGTTTTTTTTACGCATTCTTACCAGAAGTTTTCCCGGGTGTTCCTTCAGGCGGTTTGCCGGAAGTTTCGCTAAACGTTTCATCGGAAATTTATCAGGAGATATATGATGCAGGAAGTTAAGGTTTGGGATCGGTTTATCCGTTTTTTCCATTGGTCGGTGGCGGGGCTGGTTTTGCTCAACTTCACCCTGTTTGAGGAAGGCGCGGTTCATGAAATGCTGGGTTATGCGGTGATGGGTCTTGTGGCGCTTCGCCTGATCTGGGGGATGGTTGGGCCCCGCTTCGCCCGGTTCACCAGTTTCTTCCCGACGCCGGCCAGGGTCAAACAACATATCCGGGATATGCGCGCCGGCAAGGCGGAGATCACCCTGGGGCATAATCCGCTTGGGGCGGTGATGATCTTCAACCTGATTCTGACGTTGATACTGATCGGCGTCACCGGTTATCTGGCGACGACCGACCGGTTTTGGGGCGTTGAATGGGTCGAGGAGACACACGAATTTCTGGCCGGTTACCTGCTGTTCAGCATCGCGCTGCATGTGGGCGGGGTGCTGTGGGAATCCGTCCGGTCCGGGGTCAATTTGATTTCCGCCATGATTACGGGCATAAAGAAAGTTCCTTTGGCTGAAGGGGATGCGGATGAATAGAATTATATCTTTTTTGCGCCGGGGATTGTCGCGGCAAAGCGCCTCGCGGATCACCATTCTGTGGATCGGCATGGCGCTTTCGACGGTGAGCACGCTGTTTTTCGCTCTCGATGTGCTCGGGGATTTCTTTTTCGGCGGGGATTTTCCCAATGAGAAAACCCATAATATTCTGGAGCTGACAGTGGTCGTGCTGTCGCTGTCGGCCTTTGTGTTTCATTTTCGCGAACTGAAGATTTTTTTTCGCCACCACCGTAAAATGAGCGACCAGATGCGCGTCGCTTCCGGTGAATTCGCCGATGTGATCATGGCACTGTTCGATGAATGGGGCTTGACGCCGGCCGAACGGGACGTGGCGCTCTGTCTGATCAAGGGCTTGAGCTTCGCGGAAATCGCCGCGGTGCGCCAGGCGAAGGAAGGCACGGTCAAGGCGCAAAGCAACGCCATTTACCGCAAGGCCAATGTCGGGAGCTGTCACGAATTGCTGGCCCTGTTTCTTGACGAGCTGCTGACAGACGTCTCAATCCGATAAAAGAGATTGATATATTCCGTGGGTCTTGTAGATTATTTCCCGGGCGTAGGGGCCGGGCGGCATGTCCGGAGAAAATGATCGAAAAATAATTGACAAGAGGGATAATAACAGTGCGTAGAATTCAATCATATATCATGGCGGTGAGTGCGGCCGTGCTGGCGGTGGCGATGCTGACCGGCTGCGGCGCCGAGGAACAGAAGGCCATCGCGCCATCGAAGGTCGCCTACCCCGCCGACATGCCGAAAGGCCAGTTGCCGACCACCGTCCGGCCGACCCATTATACACTGGACCTGCAGATCGTGCCGGAAGACAGCGACTTTTCCGGCAGGGTCCGCATCGACCTGACATTCGATGTGGCGACGGACCATTTGTGGATTCACGGCCAGGATATGACGGTCAGCGCCGCTGAACTGACGCTCGCCGACGGCCGCAGGCTGCCGGTGGACTACCGGCAGGTGGATCCCAGCGGCATCGTCCGCCTCGGCTTCGGGGAGGGGGTCACGCCCGGCGCGGCGACCCTTGACATCGCCTATCAGGGCAAGGTCAGCGACGCCCTGCAGGGCATTTACCGGGTCAAGGACGGCGATCACAGCTATACCTACACCCAGTTCGAGGCCATCGACGCCCGCCGCGCCTTCCCGGGTTTTGACGAACCGGGCTTCAAGGTGCCCTTCGACGTCAGCGTGGCGGTGCCGAGCGGCATGGAGGCCCTCGGCAATACGCCGGAAGTTTCCCGCACCGAGCTCGGCAACGGCTTTACCCGGATGACATTCGCCACCACCAAGCCGCTGCCGACCTATCTGGTGGCGTTCGCCGCCGGGCCGTTTGATGTGGTCGAATGGGCGGATATTCCCAAAACCGCGGTTCGCGACCGGACGGTCCCGCTGCGCGGCATCGCGACCAAAGGAAAAGGGGCGAAAATGGCCTACGCCCTTGAAAATACCGCGAAAATTCTTGGCGCGCTGGAGGATTATTTCCAGATCGCCTATCCGTATGAGAAGCTCGATATTCTGGCGGTGCCGGATTTCGCTTACGGCGCGATGGAGAACGCCGGCGCAATCACCTACCGCGAACAATTGCTGTTGCTCGACGACAACAGTTCGCTGGGGGAGAAAAAAGCCTATATGGGGACCCATGCCCATGAACTGGCCCATCAGTGGTTCGGCAATCTGGTGACGCCGGTCTGGTGGCATGACATCTGGCTCAATGAGGCCTTCGCCACCTGGATGGGCAATACGGCGCTGGACAATGCCTTTCCGGAACATAAATTCCGCCAGAATCTGCTGCGCGGGGCGCTGGGGGCGATGGCGGCCGACAGTCTGGTCAGCGCCCGGCAGATTCGCCAGCCGATTTTGAGCAATGACGATATTGTCACCGCCTTTGACGGCATTACCTATCGCAAGGGCGGCGGCGTTCTGGCGATGATCGAGGCCTTTATGGGGCCGGAACAGTTCCGCGCCGGCATTCACAACTATATGACCCGTTACCGCTTTAAAAACGCCTCTTCCGATGATTTCATCACTGCGATCGGTGAAAAATCGGACAGCGTGCCGATGGAGGAGATCCGCGCCGCCTTCAACAGTTTCCTTGAGCAGCCCGGCATCCCCTATCTTGACGTCAGCACGTCGCTCAATGACGGCCATACCATGGTGAGCGTCAGCCAGTCCCGCTATCTGCCGCTCGGCTCACAGGGGGCGACGGAAAAATCCTGGAAGGTGCCGGCCTGTTTCGGCTACGCCATCAAGCGCGAACCCCATAAATACTGCACCCTGCTGAAGGAGAAACAGGAAACGATCAAGCTGCCGGAAATCGGCGGGGTTGATTACCTGATGCCCAATCTGGACGGGGCGGGATATTACCGTTACGCCCTGAGCGCCGACGACTGGGCGCGGCTGTTCGCCCATAAGGACAAGTTATCGGCCGAAAGCATGCTGTCGCTGACCAACAGCTTCACCGCCGCCATTGATGCGGGCAAGATGGACTTTTCCGCATTGGTGGAGGTGGCGCCGGCGGTGATCGCCTCGGAGTCCTACCGGGTCGCGACGTCGCCGATGGGGTCGTTGGATTTTATCTATAACAAGGTGGCGCGGGATGATGCGGAAAAGACGAAACTGTCCGCCCTGTCCCGTGATTTATATGGCGGGAAGCTGGCGACGGTGGGCTTTGACGCCCGGGCGGATGATGACGGCGAGGCGACCAACCTGCGGCGCTTTCTTATCGGCCATTTGGCCTTTACCGGCAAGGACCCGGAGATCCGCGGCAAACTGGCTGAAATGGCCAAACGCTATGTCGGCTATGGCGCGGATGGCGCAATTCACAGGGACGCGGTGGATCACAATCTGATTTCGCGGGCGCTGATTGTCGCGGTTGAGGATCTCGGGCCCGATTTTGGGCGCCACCTGCTTGATCTTTACCTGAAGTCAACAGACGGAACGGTGAGGGGACGGCTGCTGCAGGCGGCGGTTTCCACGAAGGATGCGAAGCTGGGCGCCGATCTGCGCGATTTGATCCTGACCGAAAAGATGCGCGCCAATGAGGTGGCGACGGCCCTGTCCGGCCAGATGTTCAACGACCATCTGCGGGATGCGGCCTGGGCCTGGTTCCGGCAGAATTTCGACGGCGTCACGGCGCGGATTCCGGGCTTCGCCCAGGCGCGGATCGCCGGCTTCGCCAGTGATTACTGCGCGCTTGAAAAGCGGGACGAGGTCGAGGCGTTCTTCACCCCGCGGGTCGCCGGCATCGCCGGCGGGGCGCGCTCGCTGGCCCAGACGCTGGAGCGGATTGAGCTTTGCGCCGCGAAAGTGGAATTTCACCGGCCAAGGCTCGCCGATTTTCTGGCGCAGAAATAAGGCGGAAAGATTGCGATGAAAGGCGGCTCCCCGGGGCCGCCTTTTTTCCCTTGTTAAGGAGGTCTAAAACAAAGGTGTAACAGGATTAATTGCTTTTGCCACGAAGGGCCTCTGACTTATGGCTGAGAACAGGCAGACTCCTGGGGATGAGAAATAAGTATACTGCCCCCATATTCCCCGTAAAAAGCTCATCCCAACATTTGAAAAGCTTATTGAAGCCGGTAAAGCGGGTGAATTTGATGTACTGATTAAAGGTGCTGCCAAGTTTGGCGCAGCCAAAAAATAACCAACTGAAAGAACGCGAAAGACACACGTGGGCCAAGCCGTTCAGCATTAATTTGTTGAGTGGGTTTTTCTTTTTGTACTTTTAAGTGTATTGCTAATGGTTGTTTTTGATGAAAGAAATTGCTACTTTGAAAATAGGAAAACTAGAAAAAAGTTGTAACTCCATAAAAGGTTTTGAAATGTGGAAATTTATTAAAGATTGTTATTCAGTAACGAGGGAAACAATTAAACTAGCCGGCCAAGGAATCGAAGAGTTATCTATGGGGCTTGATGTTTTAAATAATGAACTGGAGAAGTTCAATAAAGAGATAGAAGGAACAATGCCCTTAAGGAAAACAAAAAATAAATTAAGACTATGGAAAAAGGAAATTGATTTTAACCGCCCTTTAAAGTCATGCAAATACATGCACGAGATATTCACTATATGTGAGCTTTCTATAAATGAATTTGAGAAAATTATTCAAATCGGAATAGATCATCCAAAGACAAGGGCTATTATATTACCTATGATTAATGATTTTAATGGCAACAATGTCGATTGAACTCAAACAAGATGCAGAATTTAGCAAAGAGCTTGAATACATGTATCAGAATGGCCTTGATAAAGACGCAGGTACAGTTTCTATCTTTGAACATTACCTCATCCACACTTCGAAAGAGAAATTGGAAAAAATGGCTGAGAAGGAATATCCCAAAATTAAAGAGGCCTCTGAAAAATTATTTGCTAATTTTGAAAAAATACAATTAGCCTTACCTTAATTCACAGTTCAAGAGGCTGATACAATAACTACCATATTCATAAAAGTTGATCTCCATACCTTTCTGATTGGGTCAAGGATACAAATCTAATGGCTCAGGTATTCCCGACTATTGAAAATATTAAAGCATTAAAAGTTCAACCGACACCGGGGGAATGGTTCCTTATCAACTATCTAGTTGATAACTTGCCACAACATATCGAAATCTTGACCTGCCCCCAATATGTGGTCATCCGCTCGGAGAGTATTCCTGCTTCCAGTTTGCATATTTTCTGACCTTTGTCACCAGGGAAGGGAATATTCCCTTCCCTGGTGACGGTTGTGTCTGAGAGT
>JBLWZH010000031.1:0-36320 GCA_048266545.1 Paremcibacter sp.
TATTCGGGTTGTTGCGCGCATCGCGCTTCAGCAAACCGGCCGCATCCAGGAAACGGGCGACCCGGTCGGTCGGCTGCGCGCCCTGCTCGAGCCAGTATTTAATCCGCTCTTCAATCAGGCGAACACGGTCTTCGTGATCCTTGGGCAGAAGCGGGTTATGGGTGCCGACTTTTTCAATGTAACGGCCATCACGCGGCGCGCGGCCATCCGCCACAACAATACGATAATAGGGACGCTTTTTGGCGCCGCCACGGGACAATCTGATTTTAACAGCCATTCAGGCTAATCCTTTCTTTGGTTTCACAATTTCATTCCTCCACGGCGGAGGGGTTTACTTGATCAACAGAAGCAAGCCTCTGTTTCGGGTTTATTCGAGTTTATTTGGGCAGCAGCCCTTCCATTCCGGGCGGCAGTTGCCCGGGCAGAGGCATGCCGCGGCCGCCCTTGCCCATCTTCTTCATCACGCCGGCCATCTGTTTCTGCATCTTGATCAGCTTGTTGACTTCCTGGATGCTGGCCCCCGAACCGGCGGCGATTCGTTTCTTGCGCGAGGCGTTAAGCAGTTTCGGCCGCTCCCGCTCCAACGGCGTCATGCTGTTGATGATCGCTTCCTGGCGTTTGAGCAGGCTGTCGTCAATCTTGGCGCTCGCCATCTGCTTCTGCATCTTGCCGATGCCGGGCAGCATACCGAGGATGCTTGACATGCCGCCGAGCTTTTTCATCTGACGAAGCTGGGCGCGCAGGTCGTCAAAGTCGAACTGGCCCTTCTTCATCTTCTTGATCATTTCCTCGGCTTCTTCGGCCTCGATGGTCTCGGCGGCCTTTTCGACCAGGGAGACCACATCGCCCATGCCGAGGATCCGCGAGGCGACCCGCTCGGGATGGAATTCCTCCAGATCGTCAAGCTTTTCACCGACCCCGGCCAGCTTGATCGGCTGACCGGTCACCGCCCGCATGCTGAGCGCCGCGCCGCCGCGGCCGTCGCCGTCCATCCGGGTCAGAACGACGCCGGTGATGCCGATCTGGTCGCTGAACTGCTGGGCGACATTGACCGCATCCTGACCGGTCAGGCTGTCGACCACCAGCAGGGTTTCATGGGGGCTGGCCACATTGCGCACGCCGACCACTTCCGCCATCAGCGCCTGGTCGATATGCAAACGGCCCGCCGTATCCAGAATGACCACGTCAAAGCCCTGCAATTTGGCGGCGGTCATCGCCCGCTTGGCGATATCCACCGGCATCTGGCCGTCGACAATCGGCAGGGTCGGCACGTCAATCTGTTCGCCGAGGATTTTCAACTGCTCCATCGCCGCCGGACGATAGACGTCGAGCGAGGCCAGCAGGACTTTCTTGTTTTCTTTTTCCTTCAGCCGCTTGGCGATCTTGGCCGCCGAGGTGGTTTTACCGGAGCCCTGCAGGCCGACCATCAGGATCGGCACCGGCGCCGGCGCCGCCAGGCTGATGCCCTGGGCTTCGCTGCCGAGCATCTCCACCAGATGATCATTGACAATCTTGACCACCATCTGGCCGGGGGAAACCGACTTCATGACTTCCTGTCCGACAGCGCGCTCCCTGACCTTGGCGATGAAATCCTTGACCACGGGCAGGGCGACATCGGCCTCAAGCAGCGCAACCCGCACTTCCCGCATGGCTTCGGTGACGTCACTCTCGCTCAGGGAGCCCCGCTTCTTCAGCCGGTCAAATATGCCACCAAGCTTGTCGCTTAAACTGTCAAACATATAACTCTCGTTTTTTTATTTTTGTTTCCGGTGTTGTTCCCAACACCATGAAACGCGCTCAAGGCTGCCCTTACTTTTGTTTCCGGTGTTGTTCCCAACACCATGAAACGCGCTCAAGGCTGCTTTTTCAATCCCGTTTCACGGCGCGACGCCGCAAACAAAATTACATAACACAAAGACACCAGTGGGCGAACCTTCGCTGACTGATGGGCATCCTCGGACGCAATACTCCGCATATCCTTATGGAACGGGCGAAAAATATGGCGAAATGGCCCCAGAGTCAAGTTCTTGTTTCCAGAAGGCCAAAAAAATGTAATATGGTCACAAAATTAACATAAGCCCAGCGGAAAACAAAGCGACCCGCGCAGGGCTTTTATCATAGATATAGAAACGCACAGAAACACTATTCAGGAATACAAGAGGGAAATTCATCATAATGTCCAACAGAATCAAAACAGCGCTGATCGGTCTGCCCCTGCTGGCGACCCTGAGCCTGATGTCCGCCCCGGCGCAGGCCGGCGTCGACGGCAATCCTTTCGAGGGCCTTTACCTCGGCCTGTACGGCAATTACGCCCGGGTGTCCTCGACCAACAGCTATGTCGACCTCGAACCCGCGTCGGACGCCAATAATTTCTTCACCGGCATCGGCGAAAAAAGCGAAAAAAGTTCAGGCTACGGCGGCAGTCTTTATGGCGGCATCGGCACCAATTTCTGGGGCCCCCTCCATGCCAGCATCGAAGGCGCCCTCGGCCTGTCCGGCGGCAGCGGCAACGCGGTGCTCAATACGGTAACCCCCGCCCAGGGCGTCGAAGGCGACGCGGATTTTGTCCCCGCCTCATTCGGTACCGACAATGTCAGGATCAAGGCGGGCTTCGCCTTTGACGTCAACGCCCGGCTTGGCTTTACGGTTTCCGACCGGGTCATGATTTACGGCCTGGGCGGCTATACCTCAACCAAATTCAAGGTCAGCGATTCCACCGGCGAATTCTCCAAGACCGCCGGCGGCTACCGGTACGGCGCCGGTTTTGAAGTCGGCATCATGGAGGATGTCGCCCTGCGCATTGAATATACCCGCACCGAACATTCCGATTTCACCTGGGAACGGACCAGCGCCGACAATCTGATCTTTGATCCCAGCACCGAATCTGTCCGAATCGGCCTGATCCTTCATATGGACTGACCGGCCCATGACCCGGACCCGCAAGACCGGCCTGGTGATCGGCATCCTGCTGTTCCTGATCCCGCTGGTCGTGCCGGCGCCGATCGGGATGAGCCTCACCGCATGGCATACGGCGGGCATCGCCCTGCTGCTGGCCGCATGGTGGGCGACGGAAGTCCTGCCGATTCCGATCACTTCCCTGCTGCCGCTGCTGCTGTTTCCGGCTTTGGGGGTCATGACCATGGCCGACAGCGCCGCGCCCTACGCCCGGCCGACGATCTTCCTGCTGCTCGGCGGTTTCATCATCGCCACCGCCCTCGCCAGATGGAATCTGCACCGCAGGCTGGCGCTGAATATTCTGGCGCGGGTCGGCGATAATCCGTCGGCGATCATCGGCGGCTTCATGGCAGCGACGGCGCTGATGTCCATGTGGATCAGCAATACCGCCAGCGCGATCATGATGATCCCGATCGCCCTGTCCCTGGCGCGGGAAATCGTCCGGGACAAAAGCGCCAAACATCAGGGATTCGTCCTGTGCCTGGTGCTGGGCATCGCCTATTCCGCCAGCATCGGCGGTCTCGGCACGCCGATCGGGACGCCGCCCAACCTGTTTGTCGTCGGCTTTATGCGCGATACCTACAATATCGAAATCAGCTTCCTGACCTGGATGATGTTTGGCGTTCCGACCGTGATCGCCATGGTGCCGGTCGCCTGGTTCGTGCTGACCAAATGGGCCTATCCCTTCAACCTCAGCGACGCGCCGGTCGCCCAGGAGATGATCGCCGACGAACTGAAGGCCATGGGGTCCATATCAACCCCGGAAAAAAGGGTGGCGCTGATTTTCGCCCTGATCGCCGCCGCCTGGATTCTCCGGGTGCCGATTCAGGTGAATCTCGCCATCATGCCCTGGCTCAATGACGCGATGATCGCCGTCGGCGGCGCGGTCTTGCTCTTTATGATTCCCTCCGGCTGCTCCAATGAAAAGGGCACCGCCCTGCTCGACTGGGACAGCGCCGACAAAATTCCCTGGGGGGTATTGCTGCTGTTTGGCGGCGGGCTGAGCCTGGCGGCGGCGGTCAAGGCCTCGGGACTCGCGGTCTGGCTCGGCGAGGCGATGTCCGGCCTCGGCGCCATGCCGCTGATCCTGATTATCCTCTGCCTGGTCGCGCTGGTGATTTTCCTGACCGAGCTGACCAGCAACACGGCGACCACGGCGACCCTGCTGCCGGTGCTCGGCGCTTTGGCGGCGACCACCGGCATTGATCCGATGATGCTGTTCGCGCCGGTTGCGCTGGCGGCGAGCTGCGCCTTCATGCTGCCGGTCGCGACGGCCCCCAATGCAGTGATCTATTCCACCGGCGAGGTGACCATTCCCCAGATGGCCAACGCCGGCTTCCGGCTCAATCTGATCGGCGTTATCGTGGTGACCCTGCTGGCTTACGGCCTGCTGCCGCTGATCTTTGGCTAGGGTCAGGACCTATTAATTATGTCCATTCTGCGCAGACCTTGGTTATTCATGGGCAGGCAGAAAGCCGAGGGAATAGCGGGGCTATTACGAGGTTTTCTAACGCCCCCATGAATAATCAGGGTCGCGCCGTGCCGGTCATTCTGTGACGGGAGGCCGCTGCGAAGCCCCGGCTTGCCAATAGCGCCGCTATTGCCGGCGCCTGTTTTCTGCCGGCATCCCGTCACAGGATGACAGAATTGTATATAATTAATAGGTCCTGGCCCTGGGGCGCGCCAAGTTTTTTGTGGACTTTTTGCCGAATCGCCCCATATAAGGCAGTATGACAGGTAAAAATACAGGCCCGCTGCGCTCCTTTCGCAAGATGCACGGGCTGGGTAATGATTTTGTGATTTTTGACGGCCGGACGGATCCGCTTGATCTGACCGCGGCCGAGGCGCGCCATATCGCCGACCGCAACCGGGGCATTGGCTGCGATCAGATCATCACCCTCCGGCCGAGCGCAAAGGCCGATGTCTTCATGCGGATCCAGAATGCCGACGGCAGTGAAGTCGACGCCTGCGGCAATGCCACCCGCTGTGTCGGCGACCTGATTCTCAAGGAAAAGAACGCCGACCGCGTCACCATCGAAACCGGCGCCGGCCTGCTCGGCGCCCGCCGTTTTGACGACCTGATCCGGGTCGATATGGGCATGCCCAAACGCCACTGGCGGGACATTCCCCTCGCCCGGGAGATGGATACCGACCATCTTGATCTCACCGTCGGGCCGCTGTCCGATCCGGTGGCGGTCAATATGGGCAACCCGCATGTGGTGTTCTTTGTCGACCGTGTCGATGAGGTCGCGCTTGAGGAGCTCGGCCCCCGGGTCGAGAACCACCCCCTGTTTCCCGACCGGGTCAATGTCAGCATCGTCGAAAGCCGGACCGACACACATTCCCATATCCTGCGTCATCGGGTCTGGGAGCGGGGCGCCGGCATTACCGAGGCCTGCGGTTCGGCCGCCTGCGCCGTAGTGGTCGCGGCGACCGTTCGCGGGCTGGTTGAGCGGACGGCGACCATCGTTCTTGACGGCGGCACGCTCTATATGGACTGGGACGCGGAAAATCACATTCACATGACCGGAACCGTAAGATATGTTTTTGACGGCGAGATCAATCTGGATCATCTATCATGACCAGCACGCCGAGGAATAAAGCCCAGGTGGTGACCTTTGGCTGCCGGCTCAACACCTATGAATCCGAGGTGATGAAAAATCATGCGGAACAGGCCGGACTGACGGACACGGTGATCTTCAACACCTGCGCGGTGACCGCCGAGGCGACCCGCCAGGCCCGGCAGAGCATTCGCCGGACCCGCAAGGAAAACCCGGCGGCAAAGATCATCGTCACCGGCTGCGCCGCCCAGGTCAACCCGGACAGCTTCGCCAAAATGGCCGAGGTTGATCAGGTCCTGGGCAACGAAGAAAAGCTCCATCTGGAAAATTATCAGGCGGAAAGCTACCGGGATTTCGGCCTGAATCACGTGGAAAAACTGCGGGTCAATGACATCATGGCGGTGAAGGAGACCGCCAATCACCTGATTGACGGTTACGCCGAACGCACCCGCGCCTTTGTTCAGGTCCAGAACGGCTGCGATCACCGCTGCACCTTCTGTATTATTCCCTACGGCCGCGGCAACAGCCGTTCGGTACCGATGGGTGAGATCATTACGCAGACGCAACGACTTGTCGATAACGGCTATCAGGAAGTGATTATCACCGGCGTCGACATTACATCATATGGCCCGGACCTGCCGGGAAAACCAAGTCTCGGCAGCCTGTGCCAGAAGATATTGAAACTTGTTCCGGATCTGAAACGTTTGCGCCTGAGCAGCATTGATTCGATCGAGGCGGACGAGGCGCTGTTCCAAGTCATCACCGAGGAAGAACGCATGATGCCCCATCTGCATCTCAGCCTGCAATCGGGCGATGATATGGTCCTGAAGCGCATGAAGCGGCGTCATTTGCGCCGGGACAGCATTGATTTCTGTCGCCGGGTGCGGGCCGCGCGCCCGGATGTGGTCTTTGGCGCCGATATGATCGCCGGCTTTCCGACCGAGACTGAGGAGATGTTCCACAACAGCCTGCGGCTGGTCGAGGAATGCGACCTGACCTATCTCCATGTCTTTCCCTATTCCGCCCGCCAAGGCACGCCGGCGGCCAAAATGCCCGCCGTGGCCAAGGAAATCCGCAAGGAACGCGCCGCCCGGCTGCGGGCGCTCGGCGCACAGCAGTTTGACCGCTATATGACGGCGCAGGTCGGCAGGACGGTGTCGATTCTGGTGGAAAAGCGCCACGCCGGCGAGAGAGCGGTCATCGGCCACAGCGAACATTTCGCCCCGGCCATAATCAAAGCGCTGCACAGTTTCGATAATTTAACCCCCGGCTATATTGCCAAGGCGCGGGTAACAGGCTATGAAAATGGCCGACTGATCACAGAACTTGACCCAGAAATTGACAACGCGTAACCCCGGGTAATTTATGACCGAACATACTCCGCCCCCCAAAAAAAGCTGGTTTGGCCGCCTGAAGGACGGCCTGAAGCGCAGCACGACGGCGCTCAGCAGCGGCATTGGCGATATTTTCGTCAAAAAGAAGCTCGACGCCACCACCCTTGAGGAGCTGGAAGATCTGCTGATCATGTCAGACCTCGGCGTCACCGTCAGCCGCCGGGTCTGCGACAATCTGGCGAAAAACCGCTTTGACAAGGAAATCTCGCCCGGGGAGGTGCAGGCCGCCCTCGCCCGGGAAGTGGCGGCGATCCTGCGCCCCGTCGCCCGGCCGCTGGACCTCGGCCCCGCCCGCAAGCCCCATATCATCCTGATGGTCGGCGTCAACGGTTCGGGCAAGACCACCACCATCGGCAAGCTGGCGAAGAAATTTATGAATGACGGCAAATCGGTGATGCTGGCGGCCGGCGACACCTTCCGGGCGGCGGCGATCGAACAATTGCAGGTCTGGGGGGCGCGCAACCGGGCGCCGGTGATCGCGGGCAAGGTCGGCGCCGATGCGGCGGGCCTCGCCTATGAAGCGATCGAGAGGGCCCGGGCCGAAAATATTGACGTGCTGATGATCGACACCGCCGGCCGGTTGCAGAACAAAAGCCACCTGATGGAGGAACTCGCCAAGATCATCCGGGTCATCAAAAAGCAGGACCCTTCGGCGCCCCATTCGACGCTGCTGGTGCTGGATGCGACGACGGGGCAGAACGCCATCCTTCAGGCCGAGGTCTTTCGCGAGGCCGCCGACGTCTCCGGCCTGATCATGACCAAGCTCGACGGCACGGCCAAGGGCGGGGTCCTCGTCGCCTGCGCCGAAAAATTCGACCTGCCGATCCACGCGATCGGGGTTGGCGAAACCATCGACGATCTGCAACCCTTTGACGCCGATGAATTTTCACGAATGCTGGTGGGACTGGAACATGAATGACAATAAAAAACAACTGCTGAAACTGCTGATCGAAATCTTTCCCCTGGTGCTGTTCTTCTATGCCTATGATTCCGAACATCGGGAAAGCATTTATCTGGCGACCAAGATCTTTATGGCGGCGATGGTGGTTTCAATGATCGCCTCGAAAATCGTCTTTAAGAAAATCGGCCTGATCCTGTGGATTTCCGGCGGGCTGGTGGTGGTGCTCGGCGGGGCGACGATCTATTTCAAGAGCGACCTGTTCATCAAGCTGAAACCGACCATCCTGTACGGTTTTTTCGCCCTGTCCCTGCTTGGCGGCATGGCCTTCGGCAAATATTTCCTGCGCAATGTCTTTGCGGCCGGTTTCCCGCCGATGCCCGAGGAAGCCTGGCGCAAACTGACCCTGCGCTTCGGCCTGTTTTATATTTTCAACGCCATATTGAATGAAATCATTCACCGCAATTTCACGCTGGAAACCTGGATCGCGACCAAACTGTGGCTGTTCATTCCGCTCAGCCTGCTGTTTATGATGGCCCAGATGCCGCTGCTGATGAAATATATGGATGTTGAAGATGAAAAGACACCCGCCGAGGGGGAATAGAACCGGCGGCTATACCCTGATGTCGATAATCTGGCCGGGACGGCGGTCGACCGGCCTGCCGCCTGTTCCCGGGCTTTCCCGAAGGTTCAGATTCGCCCCGCGCCCCGCGGCATCCTCAGCCTCGACGGCGAATTCCGCCTTCAGCTTTTCCAGCTGATCGGCTTTCAGCTTGTCCTGAAGTTTTTGCAGCGCCTGACGATTGGCCTCAATCCGCCCCTGACGTTCAGCCTGGCGGGCGCTCTCCCCGGCCTCGGCCGCCTTGCGGTCTTTTTGCTGGCCCAACTGCTGCTGATTCTGCAGGTCCCGCTGCTGGCGCTGATTGGGATCAATCAGCGACGTCAGGGAATTCAACAGATGGGCGTTCGTCGTAATCTTCATCGTAAACCAAGTCCATTCGGTAAATATATAGTGTTTACCCGAATAAATTCAAAGTGTATGACCCGGTCTTTCTGAGGGGAAACAATCAATTTTCTGTGATCGAAAGGGCGATGGTGCTGATTTTAACCCTGTTGCTTGAGGATTGCCAGCTGTTTTTTAATCTCCGGCTTCAACTCATCCGGCGCATAGCGCAGCGCCTGCTCCATGGATTTAATCGCATCGGTTTTCTGATTGAGCACCATATAGGCCTTGGCGAGGCGAAGCCAGCCTTCGGCATTCTCCGGATTCCGGTCCATTCTGTCCTGAAGCCGGCCGACCATGGATTTGATCATCGCCAGTTGTTCTTCGGCCGACATCTGTTCCATCGCCGCGCGATCCTTCGCTTTGAGCGCCGGGGCGACAGCCCCGTTGTCGGCGCTTTCAATGCCAAGATCGCTTTCCGCCTGGCGGATCCAGGCCCGAAGCTGCGGCATCCACGGCACGTCCGGCTTGCTTTCCGCCGCCAGTTGCCGCCAGCCGGCCAGCGCCTGCTCGACCCGGCCCGCCTGATATTCGGCCATGGCCAGATAATGGCGCACCGCCGGATTGCGCGGCTGCATTTTCTGCGCCTTGTTGAGCAGCAACAGCGCCGCCGGGCTGATCCGGCCGTTGCTCATCATGATCAGGCTCTCGCCGTAAATCACCGCCGCGTCAATATTTTCTGGCTCCCGTTGATACCATTGCTGGAACGCCTGGGCCGCCGCGGCCCGGTTGTCGAGCTCGCTCTGATACTGGCCGAGGGCGCGCCAGGCCGCGACATCATCGGGTTTTTGCAGCAGATGCTGTCTGATCGCCGCCACTTCCCGAATCATTTCCGGTGACTTGCTGTTCTGCGCCGCCCGTTGACTGACCGAATGCTTCTGGTCTTTCAGGGCGAAATCCTTCATGCCCGGCATGCCGATATAGAGGTAAAATCCGACACTGAGCAGCAGCGTCACGATGGTCAGCGTGATCAGCAGGGGCCGGGAGGCAGCCCCTGCCGCCGCCGCGTTTTTTTCCCCGGTCTGGGTGGCTTTCAACAGCCGGCGTTCGATTTCAAGCCGGGCGGTGTCGGCCTCGGCCTTTCCCAACAGGCCATTCTTGCGATCGGCCGCCAACTCCTGCAACTGGGCCTTGTAGACCTCCAGATTGCGCGCCTGCCCTTGCAGACCGGCCTTTTCATTACGGAATCGCAACAAAGGCGTCAGCAGCAGGGCGAGGGCGACCAGAAAAATTGCGCTCAAGGCGATCCAGAACATCATTTACTTTTTCTCTCCCATGATCCGCTTCAGCCGGTCCTGTTCTTCCTGCGTCAGCGGCTCCGGCGCGAGGCGCTGCGGCCGGCGCGCCACAAAGCGAAAAACCAGAAAACCGCCAATGCCCAGCAGGATCAGCGGCCCGAACCATAAAATCGCCGTCGTCGGCTTGACCGGCGGCTTCAGCAACACCCAGTCGCCGTAGCGATCGGTCATGAAGGCGAGGATTTCCCGTTCCGATTTGCCCGCCCGGACCTGTTCGCGGACGATGCCGCGCAGGTCGCCCGCCAATCCCGCGTCGGAATCGATGATCGACTGATTCTGGCAGACCAGACAGCGCAGTTTTTTCATGATCTGCTGGGCGCGAGCCTCCTCGGCCGGGTCCGCCAGCCGGTCCTTGTCGACGCCGATTGCCCAGGCGTTCAGGCTGAACATGATCAAAAACAGCGGCAGAACAAGAATTCTCATGAAGCGCGCTCCTGCTGCAATTGGCGGATGACGGGTAGAATCCTGGCGTCCATCTCCGTCGGATGAATCGGCCCGATATGCTGATAGCGGATGACGCCGTCCTTCAGAATGAAGGTTTCCGGCGTGCCGGTGACTCCCCAGTCAATGGCGGTGCGCCCTTTCAGGTCCGTGCCGATTTTATCATAGGGATTGCCCAGGCTTTTCAGGAAGCTCAGGCTGTGGCTCGGCCGGTCCTTATAGGCGATGCCGTGCAGGCGGACGCCGTCCAGTTGGCCCAATTGCTCCAGCGCGGGATGCTCAACCCGGCACGGCCCGCACCAGGACGCAAAGAAATTGACCACGACGATATTGTCCCCGTCCGCAAGGTCCGCCCGGCTCAGGCCGATGCCGGCCCCTTCCAGCGGCGGCAGGGAAAATTCCGGCGCCGGCCGGTCAATCAGGGCCGAGGGCACCTCGCGCGGGTTCAGGTTGAGGCCGATCATGAAGGCGACGAAAATACCGGCGAAAATAAATAACGGCAGAAATCTTTTAATGGGCATGAAGCGGCTTTCCTGATTTTCTTTTCCCGCCGGCCTGTTTGCGGCCTTCGGGCGATCCAATGCGATAACGCCGGTCACTGAGCGAGATCAACCCGCCAAGCACCATTATCGTCGAACCGATCCACAGCCAGACCTGCATCGGTTTATGATAGACCCGCATGCCCCAGCGGCCGGCGCCCTCCGATTCGCCGATAACAATGAACAGGTCGCCCGACAGGCTGGTGCGCACCGCGCCCTCGGTCGTGGTCATTGGCGAGGAGATATAGCTCCGGGTTTCGGGATAGGCCATATAGCTCTCGCCGCCCGCTCCGGTGACGGTGACGACGCCGCGCACGGCGCTGTAATTGGGGCCGGCCGCCGGCGCCACGTCATTCAGGGTCAGCTGATAGCTGTCAATGGTCATGCTGTCGCCGATCTGCATCACCTTTTGCTCTTCCTCGCTCCAGGAAGAGGTGGCGACAATGCCGATCAGGCCGATGGCGAAACCAAGATGGCCCAGGCTCATGCCCCAGCTCGACCGGGGCTGTCGCTTCAGCCGGCGCAGGCTGTCGGCCAGGGGACCGCGGAACAGTTTGATGCGCTGGCCCAGTTCCTGCAATGTGGAAAACAGGAGCCACAGGCCGATGCCCATCCACACCGCCGGCATCACGTCCCCGCCATGGCTGACATATAGCGTCATCACCGCCGCCAGCAGGGACAGGCCGATCACCGCCATCAGGCGCTGGCTGACGCCCTTGATGTCGGCCCGCTTCCATTTGAAATGCACGCCGAGGCCCATCGTCATCACCAGGGGGATCATCAGCAGGCCGAACACCAGATTAAAAAACGGCGCGCCGACCGACGATTTGACGCCGAACACTTCGTCGCTGAGCAGGGGATGTAATGTGCCGTACAGCACCACCGCCGCCGCCACAGACAGAAACAGGTTATTGATCACCAGACCGCTTTCCCGGCTGATCGGGGCGAACAGGCCGCCGGCCTGCAACCGGTCGGCGCGCAGGGCGAACAGCAGGAAGCTACCGCCGATGACCAGCGCCAGGAATATCAGGATGAACAGGCCGCGCTCCGGATCGGTGGCGAAGGCGTGAACCGAGGTGATGATGCCGGAGCGGACGATAAAGGTGCCCAGCAGACAGAAGGAAAAGGCGATGATCGCCAGCAGCACCGTCCAGCTTTTCAGGGTATCGCGCTTTTCCACCACGATCGCCGAATGCAACAGCGCCGTCGCCACCAGCCACGGCATGAAGCTGGCGTTTTCCACCGGATCCCAGCCCCACCAGCCGCCCCAGCCCAGTTCATAGTAGGCCCACCAGGAGCCGAGCACGATGCCGATCGTCAGGCAGACCCAGGCCAGCAGGGTCCACGGCCGGACCCATCTGGCCCAGGCCGGATCAACCCGGCCCTCGATCAGGGCGGCGATGGCGAAGGAAAAGGCCACCGACAGGCCGACATAGCCGAGATAGAGAAACGGCGGATGAAAGGCGAGGCCCGGGTCCTGCAGCAGGGGATTGAGGCCATTGCCCTCAAAGGGCACATCGGCGAGCCGCTCGAACGGATTGCTGGTCAGCAGCATAAACAGATAAAATCCGATCCCGATCAGGGCCTGGACGCCCAGCACCCGCGCCCGCAGCGTTGTCGGCAGGTTGCGCCCGAAGCGGGCGACCATGGCGCCGAACAGGGCAAGGAACATCACCCACAGCAGCAATGAGCCCTCGTGGTTGCCCCAGACGCCGGATATTTTATAGAGCATCGGTTTCAGGGAATGGCTGTTGCTCGCCACGACCCTGACGGAAAAATCGGACACCACATAACTGTAGGTCAGGGCGAGAAAGGCCAGCAGGCTGAACAGAAACTGGCCATATGCCGCCGGCTGTCCCATCATCATCATTCGCTGATCGGACCGGGCGGCGCCGACCAGCGGCAAGACCGCCTGCACCAGGGCGAGCCCCAGCGCCAGCACCAGCATATAATGCCCGAGTTCTGCGATCATGACTCATTCTCTTTCTGTAATTCGGCGCCGTCATGCTGCCATTGACCGCGTTTTTTCAGGCTGTCGATCACTTCTTTCGGCATGTAATTTTCATCATGCTTGGCCAGCACCTCCGACGCCATGAAAATCCCCGCTTCATTCATTTTGCCCTCGGCGACCACACCCTGGCCTTCGCGAAACAGATCCGGCAGCAGCCCTTCATAGACCACCGACACGGTCTTGTTGCCGTCGGTGATGGCGAATTTATTGATCAGGATGCCGGCCTTTTCCTGCTTGTGGTAACTGCCGCCCTCAACCAGCCCGCCAAGGCGAAAGGACTGTCCGACACGGATATTCTTCTCCACAACCTCCGTCGGGTCATAGAACAGCCGGATGCTGTCCTCCAGCGCATTGAGCACCAGCACCAGCGCCAGCCCGAGAACGGCCAGCGATGTCAGCAGCAGATAAAGGCGGCGCCTTTTCCGCGCATTTGATTTCAAACCGACTTGCGCCATTTTCAGGTTATCTCCTTATCCGACAATTCCCGCATCTGCTGTTCCAGCCGACGCAGGTTCTGTTCGTCTTTCTTCTTGCTCCGCCAGCTGATGACCGCGAGGCCGCAAAGCACGACCGCCGTCACGATATAGCTGGGCCAGATATAAATGTCATAAGGTCCCATCAGCCCCGACCTCCGCCAAGCTGCAGCCTCAGCGACCGGATTCGCCTTTTCAGAATCAGGCTCTGAATCCGCCACATCAGCACGGTTATAAAAAACATGTTAAAGGCGAAAATCATCAACAATAAGGCGGCCAGCATCGCGCCGCCGATCGCCGGCCCGTCCATGCGCAGCAGGGTGGCCGGCTGATGCAGGCTGTTCCACCAGTCAACGGAAAATTTAATGATGATTACATTGAGCAGGCCGACCATCGCCACGATTGAGGCGATTCGCGCCGCCCGGACCTGATCCTCGATGGTCTGCCAGACCGCAATATAGCCCAGATAAAGGAAAAACAATATCAGCATTGAGGTCAGGCGCGCATCCCAGATCCAGAAGGTGCCCCACATGGGCTTGCCCCACAGGCTGCCGCTGACCAGGGCGAGCGCCGTAAAGGCCGCCCCCATGGGCGCCGTCGCCCGGGCCGCCTGATCGGCGAGCGGATGTTTCCAGATATAGCCCACCGCACTGGCCACCGCGATCACGCCGTAGCCGAACTGCGCCATATAGGCCGCGGGCACATGAACGAACATGATTCGGTAGGCGTTGCCCATCTGGTAATCTTCGGGCGCGACGAACAGGGCGAAATAAAGCCCGAAGGCAAACAGCAGGACCGTCAGCCCCATGGTCCAGGGAAGCAGAAAATTACTTAACCGCATAAAGCGGGCTGGATTGGCGAATTTATGCATAAAAAATGGTCTATAGCTTACTGTATCGTTAATCAAGTTATTTAGCGCGCCTCTGATCTCAAAAGAACTGCCGCTCATCGTGTTTTAGGCGGCCTTCACCGCAAATAAATTGATATTTATCAAGTAAAACATTCTAATGCCGGTCGGACATATCCGGGAGACCACGGAATGCCACTATATTTTTGCCGAGGATGTCGTGATGGATAGAATAAAGAAGCTGAAAAGACCGGTCAAAGTCGCCGTCGGCTGGCTGTTGTTCCTGATCGGCCTGATTTCCGCCCCGCTGCCCCTGCCGTTCGGCCAGCTGATCGCCCTGCTCGGCCTCAGCCTTCTGGTGTCCGAAAGCTACATGGTCCGCATGTTTACCCGTAAAATCCGCCGCAATTATCCACAGGTCAGCCGCATGATGGACCGGATCAAGCCCTATCTGCCCGGCTTTCTGAAATCAACCATCGAGGAGACCGACCCGCGCCACCTGAGCCCGGCCGCTATCATCAATCGTTAAATCCTATTGCAGGCCGGAACGGATCGCCGCCGCCGCCGCCCACGGCGCGATCGCGGCGCTGAACAGGGTAAAGCCGCACAGCAGCATGATATGGGCCATCGCCGGATAGCCGCCGATGGTCGCCTTGACCGCCAGCACGCCGAAAATCAGCACCGGAATATAGAGCGGCAGAATAAGCAGCGACAACAAAACCCCGCCGCGGCGCAGCGTCACCGTCAGCGAGGCGCCAATGCCGCCGATAAAGCTTAACGCCGGCGTGCCCAGCAGCATGACATAGATCAGCGGCAGGAAGCCCTCGGCCGGCAAATTCATCATGACGCCGAGCAACGGCGCGATGGCGATCAGCGGCAGGGAGGTCGTCAGCCAGTGGGCGATGCATTTGGCCACGACCACCAGCTCCAGCGGCACCGGGCTGAGGACGAACTGGTCAAGCGAGCCGTCCTCATAATCGGTCTGAAACATCCGGTCCAGCGACAACAGACAGGACAGCAGCGCCGCCACCCAGATCACGCCGACCGAAATCCGCTGCAGGATATTCTGTTCCGGGCCGATGGCGAAGGGGAACATGGTCACAACCATGATAAAAAAGCCGACCACCAGGGTGCTGGCGCTGCCGTGACGCATGGACAGGCGGACATCGCGGGCGATAATCATCAGGGCGAGCTTCAGCATAACGGCTCCTCGTCAAAGGCCGGGGTAAGCCTGAAGGCATAATCACTCACATTCAGGATGCTGCTTTTGGCGGCGTTGAGCCCCAGTTCAATATGGGTCGCCGCCAGAATCCGTCCGCCCCGCTCAAGGTGGTGGTTCATCAGGCCGGCCAGCAGCGCGACCCCGGCGGCATCCAGCCCGACCGTCGGTTCATCGAGCAGCCAGATGCGCCCCGGATGGCACAGCACCCGGGTCAGGGCCGCCCGCCGCGCCTGGCCCGACGACAGATAGCAAACCGGCAAATCAAGGCAGTGGTCGATGCCGATCTTTTCCGCTTCCTTGCGAATATCGCCGTCATGATGCTCCATCCCGGCCCAGAATCGCAGGTTTTCCGCCACCGTCATTTCCGGCTTCATGCCGT
Organism: Paremcibacter sp.; assembly: GCA_048266545.1. Classification (GTDB taxonomy): domain Bacteria; phylum Pseudomonadota; class Alphaproteobacteria; order Sphingomonadales; family Emcibacteraceae; genus Paremcibacter. Next base: position 16,022 of record JBLWZH010000031.1, read on the forward strand.
TCTTGTGGGCGAGATAACAGATGTTGCGGCTGATCCAGTCCTTGTCGCCCAGCACCTCTTCGCCATTGAGGGAAAGCCGGCCCTGTTCGGCGGACAGAAGCCCGGCGATGATCTTCATCAGGCTCGACTTGCCCGATCCGTTGGCGCCGCGCAGCACCAGCGCCCGCCCCGGCGGAAGTTCGAATTCCAGGCCGGAAAAGATCAGCTTGTCGCCCCTGATACAGGCGAGGTTATGGCCGCGGAGAATATCACTCACTGAAAAATCCATTGTTGTATTTCAGGGCTATTTTTCAGGAAGCTATCGCATTTCACCGCCAATGAACAGCAATAATATCAGGCGAAAGGCCAAAAAAAACCTGCTTCCGAACGGCGCTCAATGAAAGATAAAGCGCCGCCAGAAGCAGGCGCCCGGATTTTTGGAGGTGAGGACAGGGGTAAAAATCCGGGAAAATAAGTTTGCAGGAAAAATTACGCTCTCAAAGTTACTTTTTAGAAATTTTCTGTTTAGAAGTTTCTGGGCAGCAGGCGTCCGGCCCAGACCATCAGAACCGACGCCAGGCTGAAAATCGCCGTGCCGGCGATCACCTCCGCCACATGGCTGGTCCAGCTCGCCACCGTTTCCGCGCCATTGGCGCCGGTGGTGGCGAAAATCAGAAAGGTCGTGATCATTAAGAAAGACAGGGTGATCCCTGACCAGGGAAACCCCCGCCGGGCTCCGCCGGCCTTGCGCATTGTTGCGATGGCGGAATGATTATTCTTTATCATGCTGCTGTTCTCCTTATTGTCATCCGATGCCATGATTATAGCGCGCCATTGCGGTGTAACTTTGGCTCAATCAAGGTCATTTGCAGGCGAATTATGGCGGTTTCGCCATATTCCGTTCACTGCTGTCCCGGCGCTCCCCCTTCTTAAGAACCGCTCGCAAGGACACATTTTCACTTGAGAATTCCGAAGTTTTGGTGCAGAAAGCAGCTATGTTTCCAAACAGGCTTTTTGAAATGCTCACCTGACTGCGCATTTCTTCTGCTTGTCATCTGTGTTTAGCTTAAAATATCCAAAGGAGAATCCCCGTGGCAACTGTTGGTCAAGACACCTTGAGAACCCGCCGGACATTAAACGTCAACGGCCGGGAATATGATTATTATTCTCTTCAGGCAGCCGCGGAAAAGCTCGGCGACGTCTCGCGCCTGCCCTATACCATTAAAGTGCTGCTGGAAAATATGCTGCGCTATGAGGACGGGGTGACGGTGACCACCGACGATGTCCAGTCGATCGTTGACTGGCAGAAAAACCTCGGCCGCGAAGCGCGGGAAATTCAATATCGCCCGGCCCGCGTCCTGATGCAGGATTTCACCGGCGTGCCGGCGGTGGTCGACCTCGCCGCCATGCGCAACGCCATGGCCGACATGGGCGGCGACCCGCAGAAGATCAATCCCTTAAGCCCGGTTGACCTGGTGATTGACCATAGCGTGATGGTCGATAATTTCGGCGACAACAGCGCCTTCCAGAAGAATGTCGATCTTGAGATGGAGCGCAACAACGAACGCTATCAGTTCCTGAAATGGGGCCAGGGCAGCTTTGACAATTTCTCCGCCGTCCCCCCCGGCACCGGCATCTGCCATCAGGTCAATCTGGAATATATCGCCAAGACCGTCTGGACCGCCGATGTTGACGGCAAAACCGTCGCCTATCCGGACACCTGTGTCGGCACCGACAGCCACACCACCATGATCAACGGCCTTGCGGTCCTTGGTTGGGGCGTCGGCGGGATCGAGGCCGAAGCCGCCATGCTCGGCCAGCCGGTCTCCATGCTGATCCCCGAAGTGGTCGGCTTCAAGCTTACCGGCGCCATGAAGGAAGGCATCACCGCCACCGACCTGGTGCTGACCGTCGTCCAGATGCTGCGCGAAAAAGGCGTGGTCGGCAAATTCGTCGAATTCTACGGCGACGGCCTTGATAATCTCACCCTCGCCGATCAGGCGACCCTGGCCAATATGGCGCCGGAATATGGCGCGACCTGCGGCTTCTTCCCGATTTCAGCCCAGACCCTCGCCTATCTCACTTTTTCTGGTCGTGACGAAGAAACCGTTGCTCTCGTCGAAGCCTACGCCAGGGAACAGGGCATGTGGCGCGACAGCAACAGCCCGGATCCGGTCTTCACCGACACCCTCCATCTCGACATCAGCACGGTTGAGCCGAGCCTCGCCGGCCCCAGCCGTCCCCAGGACCGGGTGCTGCTCAGCGAAGCGGCCCCTTCCTTTGACGCGCTGCTCGACGCCCGCGGCAAGGCGGCCGAGAAAAACACCGAATATGCCGTCGACGGCGCCGATTATAAAATCAGCCACGGCGACGTGATGATCGCCGCGATCACCAGCTGCACCAATACCTCCAACCCGGGGGTCATGATGGCCGCCGGTCTGGTGGCGAAAAAAGCCAACGAGTTGGGCCTCAACAGCAAACCCTGGGTCAAGACCTCCCTCGCCCCCGGCTCGCAGGTGGTCACCGATTATCTGGACAAGGCCGGCCTGACGCCGCATCTGGACGCCATCGGCTTTGATCTTGTCGGTTATGGCTGCACGACCTGTATCGGCAACTCCGGCCCGCTGGCCGACCCATTGCGTACCACGATCAATGACAATGACCTGATCTGCGCCTCGGTGCTGTCGGGCAACCGCAACTTTGAAGGCCGGGTGTCGCAGGACCTGAAAGCCTCCTATCTCGCCTCGCCGCCGCTGGTGGTCGCCTACGCCATCGCCGGCTCCATGCAGATCGACATCACAAAGGATGCGCTGGGCCAGGACAAGGACGGCAATGACGTTTATCTGAAAGACATCTGGCCGAGCAACGCCGAAGTCGCCGAAGCGATGGCCTTCCTCAACCGCGACATGTTCGTCGAACGCTACGCCAATGTCTTTGACGGCACCGAACAATGGCAGAAGATTGAGGTCGACGACAGCAAGACCTATAACTGGAATGCCAACAGCACTTATATCCAGCATCCGCCCTATTTCCAGGGCATGAGCAAAACCGCCGGCGCCGCCGCCGGGGATATTCACGGCGCGCGGCTTCTGGCGCTCCTCGGCGACAGCATCACCACCGACCATATCTCCCCCGCCGGGGCGATCAAGGCCGACAGCCCGGCCGGGGAATATCTCAAGGGCCATGGCGTCGCCCAGAAGGACTTCAACTCTTACGGTTCGCGCCGCGGCAACCATGAAGTGATGATGCGCGGCACCTTCGCCAATGTCCGCCTGCGCAATGAAATGGCGCCGGGCACCGAAGGCGGCTGGACCACCCATTATCCGTCCGGCGAGGTGACCAGCATTTATGACGCGGCCATGCGCTATCAGGACGCCGGCACGTCGCTGGTGGTTGTCGGCGGCAAGGAATATGGCACCGGCTCCAGCCGGGACTGGGCCGCCAAGGGCACCAACCTTCTGGGCGTCAAGGCGGTGCTGGTCGAAAGTTTCGAACGCATTCACCGCTCCAATCTCGTCGGCATGGGCGTGTTGCCGCTGCAGTTCAAGGACGGCGAAAGCCGGGAAACCCTCGGCCTGAAAGGCACCGAAACATTTGACATCACCGGCATTTCCGGCGGCATCAGCCCGCGTCAGGATGTTCAGGTCAAAGTGACCTTCGCCGATGGGTCGGTCAGGGAAACCACGGTGCTGTGCCGCATCGACACCGCCAATGAAGTCGAATATTTCAACAACGGCGGCATCCTGCATTATGTGCTGCGCAACCTGGCGGCGGAATAACAACAGCCGCCGCTTCACATATCCCTCATCATATCAAGGCCGGGTCATCCTGATCCGGTCTTTTTTATTGGGGGTAATAAATTTACTTAACCTGCTGGATGGTTGCTTCTTCGGTCCCGGCCGCCGGGTCGGGGCTGCGCCGGGGGCCTGAATCGGCCCGGTGCGGCGCGTCGCCTTCGCGCACGCCGATCAGCACCCGGAAGGCCTCCGCATTGGCGGCGACCACAATTGCCAGCATCATAAAGGTCAACAGGCCGGCGATCGTTTCAATGAAGATGGTCGAAACCACATAATGGATGGCCAATTTATCGGCCAGTTGCCGCAACAGCAGCGTCAGAATGAAATTATAGATGCTGAGCGGCAGAAACCCGCGCAACGCCACCCACCACAGGGTCGCCGTATAGCCCCGGGTCTTGTGCCAGACATCGCGAAAGCGCAGCGAGCTGCGGCCCAGCGCCAGGCCGGCGGTGAACAAGGACAGCCGCGCCAGAACCGGCGAAAAAGCCAGCATCACGACAAAGGTGCTCTTCACCGCCAGTTCATTGATCACCGCGCTCGATAAATGGACGCCCTGACCCTGATAATAGACCATCATCGCCATCGAGACGATCAATGTCGGCACCAGCAGGGCGAGGGAAATCACCACTATTCTGAGGAAGGTCCGGCCAAAGCTCCGGAGCGAGAAACCGTTGCCGTTGAAGCCCCGCCTGATCAGGCCGAGATAACTGGCGTATTCCGCGCCGAGCAGAAACTGCCGGTACCAGATGATGGCGAAGGCGGCGGTGACGATATTGAGATAATAGCTGCTTTCGAAGGCGACGCCCTGTTCGCGCAGAAGAACCCGCTCCATGAGCCGGATCATCACCCACAGGACCAGCGGCCCATAGATCAAGCGGAAAAAATGCGGCAGATGGCCGGTGAAGAAACGATAGCTTTCCGCAATCGACGACCCGACGGATAATTTTCTTTCGCTCAAATTTTCCTCTTTCTCAATTATTGACTCAATTATTGGCTCGACATATGGCGACTCGGCTCGCAGCATATATTAGCGAGCCTCTGATCCTTCCCCAACCGATATTTAACGCCTGGCAAAATCACCATAGTGTGATTGGCAGTTGATGCCCACTCAAGCTATCCTTTAGCCATGAATATTACTTTACATATGATTAGAATTTTATCGGTTCTTTGTATATTCATGATTTTTAATGCATATGCAAGCAAATTACAGGCGGAAAACGTCGGCGACGGAGAACAACAACCGCTTGCCGTGGTTGAATTATTCACCTCGCAAGGCTGCAACAGCTGCCCGCCCGCCGATAAAATACTGGCCGATTTCAGCCGGGATAAAAATATTCTCGCGCTCAGCTATTCCGTCGATTACTGGAATTACCTCGGCTGGAAGGATACCCTGGCCCAGGCCGATTGCACCATCCGGCAGAGAAAATACAATGTCGCCCTCGGCAAAAGCGGCGTCTATACGCCGCAGATGATCATTCAGGGCGCCCGGGAGCTGGTCGGCTCGCGCCGGGGGCTGGCGCAAAGGATGATTGATGACGCGCGGCGTGACATTGAAAAAAACAGCCCCGACACGCCCCGGGTTTTCTTCGACCCCATGGCGCTATCGACCGGCGACATGATTGACCTTAAAATCAGCGCCGGCGTCAGCCGGAAAGCCGCCACCATCTGGATCATCGGTTATGATCACCTGAAAACGGTCCGCATCAAGGGCGGTGAGCTCGCGGGCCAGACCCGGAGCTATCATAATGTGGTCCAGTCCATCAAGCGCGTCGGCAGCTGGATGGGCGAAGAAATCCGCCTCACCCTGTCGCGGAAAGACATCGGCGCCGGACAGTATGACGCCTACGCCCTGTTGCTGCAGGAAGGCGAGGTCGGCCCGATCATCGCCGCGGCGAAACTGAGCCTGAAATAGCCGGAAATTTTACAGCAATCAGAAAAGGCCGGGACATATTGCCCGGCCCTTGCTATCCTGTTGTGACGGCATCCTGCGGCAGGTAACCGGCAGCCTATTTCAGGCCGCTGGTCATCACCGCCGACAGGCGTTTGGCGAAGGCCATCGGATCTTCCGGCATTTCGCCTTCCATGATTCGCGCCTGATCAAGCAACAGATGCGCCGTATCCTTGAGGGCGGCGACCGACCCTTCCTTGACCGCCGCCGCGGCGATGGTTTTGATCAGCGCATGATCGCCGTTGATCTCCAGCACCCGGGGCGTCGCCTGATCCAGCTGCTTATGCTGCTGCAGGATCCGCTGCAGGTGAATATCCATATCGCCCTCGTCGGCCACCAGGCAGACCGCGCTGTCGGTCAGGCGTCTGGAAATCCGCACATCCTTGACCACGCCCTCCAGATTGGTCTTCAAAACCCCGATCAGGACGTCCAGTTCCGGGGTGCTGTCTGATTTTTCGTCTGCTTTCTTGTCGCCGTCCTTCTTGTCCTCGAGGTCGGCCGCGCCGCGGGTCACGGACTGGAATTTCTTGCCCTCATATTCCGGCGCCATCTGCAGCCAGAAATCATCAACCGGATCGGTGAGGAACAGGACCTCGACGCCCTTGGCGCGGAAGCCTTCCAGTTGCGGCGAGCGTTTGGCGGCCGCCAGATTGTCGCCGGTGATATAATAGATCGCCTCCTGGCCGTCCTTCATCCGGCCGATATAATCGTCAAGGCTTTGCAGGCCGTCGGCTTCGGTGCTTTCAAAACGGGCCAGTTTCAGCAGTTGATCGCGGCGGGCGAAGTCCTCGTAAATGCCCTCTTTCAGCACCGGGCCGAAGGCCTTCCAGAAGGTGGCGTAAGCTTCCGGATCCTTTTCAGCTTTCTTTTCCAGCTCCGACAGGATGCGTTTGGTGACCGCCGTGCGGATCTTGGCCAGCACCGGGTTGTTCTGCAGCATTTCGCGGCTGATGTTGAGCGGCAGATCCTCGCTGTCGACAATGCCGCGCATGAAGCGCAGATAGCCGGGAATCAGATCCTCGCAGTCATCGGTGATGAAAACCCGCTTGACATAAAGCTTGGCCCGGGTCTTGCGCGCCGGATCAAACAGGTCCATCGGCGGCTGGCTCGGCACATACATCAGGACCGAATATTCGATCACGCCCTCGGCCCGGTAATGCAGGGTCATCCACGGATCATCCATGGCGTGGCCGACGTGATGGTAAAATTCCTTATATTGCTCCTCGGTGATCTCCGATTTCGGCCGCACCCAGATCGCCTTTCCTTCGTTGACCTTTTCCGAGGTCTGCTCGCCATCCTTTTCCGTCACCAGCGTGATCGGCAGGGCGATATGGTCGGAATAGGTCTTGATGATCGAGCGCAGGCGATATTCTTCGAGAAATTCCTTCGCGTCTTCCTTGACATGAATGATGATGTCGGTGCCGCGGCCCGGCTTGTCCGCCGGCGACAGGGTATATTCGCCGATACCGTCCGAATGCCAGAGCCAGCTTTCCGCGTCGCCGGCCTTGCGGCTGATCACCCGGATGTCATCGGACACCATAAAGACCGAATAGAAACCGACGCCGAACTGGCCGATCATATTGACGTCTTTTTTCTCGTCGCCGGACATCTGCTCCATAAAAGCCGATGTCCCGGAGCGGGCGATGGTGCCCAGATGGGAAATCAGGTCATCGTGATTCATGCCGATGCCGTTATCGGACAGGGTCAGGGTGCCGGCTTTTTCGTCCAGGGTCAGGGTGACCCTGAATTCCGGGTCATCCCGGGTCAGTTCCGGCTTGGTCAGCGCCGCATAGCGCAGCTTGTCGCAGGCGTCGGACGCATTGGAGATCAGTTCGCGCAGGAAAATCTCCCGCTCCGAATAGACCGAATGCACCATCATATGCAGCAGGCGCGACACCTCGGCCTGAAATCCGTGTTTTTCCAACTTCTCTGAATTTTCCACTGTATCAGTCGTCATTTTTGCTCTTTACCCTATTCAAGAAAGTTTAAATTCAGATCAGATATGGCTTGTGACGCCTGAAAATCAAGAGGCGATGTGACGTCCGGGACATAAATTATTCCCGGATTATTCCTGGACCAGGGACTCCGGCGGCCTTTCAGCGGTCGCTGCGCGGGATGATGGTCCTGCCCAGGCCGTCAAACAGCCCGTCCATGCGCCCCCGCCAGCCATAGAGCGGCTCATCCGGGCCAATCAGTTGCAGGGCGCTGACCCCGCGCGCCCATTGAAACAGGCCATACATGATATAATCAATATAAGCCGGCGCCGCGCCACAGAAAAAATCCTGGGTTTTCAGAGTCGCATTATAGGGCCTGAGCTGCTTTTGAAAGGCGGCCAGCGCCGCATGCTTCTGCTCGGCGGCCTCCTCCAGGCTTTTGCCGAGCCGGGCCTCACGGCTTTTGCGGAAATAATCCCGGTCCCGGTCATCAATACCCAGGAAAATATCATGGACCAGCGCCGGAAACAGGGGCAGCAGCAAGGTGTATACGGCGACATATTGAAACAGGTTGGCCTGCGCCCTGCCCATCTCGCCGCCGAACAGGGACGGCTTATCGGGATAATTCTCTTCCAGATGGCAGGCGATACGCCAGCTGTCGACAATATATTCGCCGCCATCCTCCAGAATCGGCACCGTCCTGGCCTCGACTTCCGTCAGTTTCGGGATTTCGGTAAAAATCACCGGCGCCCGTTCGACCTCCAGCCCCTTATGGGCCAGCGCCATTTTGCTGCGCCAGACATAGGGGCTGAAGCCCTGGCTTTTGTCCTTGCCGACAAGTTCATATAATTTCATGGAAAACGCCCCTCTTTAAGCAACTGACCGCATTCGTTGGCCGAATGTATTTTCAGTCTATCAGATAATGGAAAAAAAACCAGTTGCCGGAAATCATACAGGGTGGAAAAGGGTGTTTATGTCGTCTTCCCGGCAACTGGTTCAAGGGGATTTAGCAATTATGGACTCTAGCCGGTCATTGCGGCAGCAGTGAGATCGAATTAAGGCAATATTATGGCAGGCTTTCCCCGGGACGGCCTGGCCCGTGATCCCGGCTTTGCGATCTATGCTTGAAGCCGCGCCGCTTTTCAGGATAGTATACCCTTCAATGGCAGATACAGATTCGACCATAGTCCGTTTTTCAACCGGCAATCCCGCCGCCGCCAAACCGGCGGACGCCGTCACCGCCTCTGTGCATGAGACGGTTTTTTTCAGCCGCCGGGAATTCGACAGCATCCTCAATCTATACGGCAAGATGGTCGCCTCCGGCCACTGGAAGGACTACGCCATCGACAGCAGCCGGGATCAGGCCATCTTCTCGGTCTATCGGAATGTTCATGACCGGCCGCTCTATCAGATCATCAAGACGCCGAAACGGGCCGCCAGGCAGGGCGCCTTCACCATTTCCGCCCCCGCGGGAAAGATCCTCAAGCGCGGCCATGACATCGACATCCTGTTGAAATTTTTCAACAAGAAGCTGATCCGGCTTATCCGCTAAAACGCTTGCCATAAAGCGCAGGCTTTTATGGCGGGTTCATTCACGAAATATCGAAATAATATAACATTTTCGTGAGCGACGGCGGGAGGAAGATTCCGGCCTTAATCCTGTCACAATGGCGCTATACTGTCGGTGGATTTTGCCGAAGAAATACTAATAAGTTATTGAAAATAAATACTTTTCCCCCTTGAACTCTTGATTTCTCCCTCCCATATGCAACTTTGTCGGGCCCATGGTCCCGATCAAATTTTACATATTTCAAAAACGAGAGAAGATACAAAAATGACAAAAGTTACACCCGTTATTCTGGCCGGTATCGCGGCGCTGGCGATGACTTCCACAGCCCAGGCGGCAGACAAGAACTTCGACGGCGCCTATGCCGGCATGGAAGTGGGTTATAACAGCTTTGAATTTACCGACGGCCTGAAAGAAGACGCGGTCTATTACGGCGGATTTGCCGGTTATCGTCTGCAGATGGACAATGACCTGGTCGTCGGTCTCGAAGGCCGTTTTGGCGACAGTTCCGCCACCGCTGACCTCGCCGCTGACGTTGAAGTCAAAGCGGGCCGCCAGCTTGGCGTTGACGCCAGCATCGGCTACGCCTTCGGTCAGCAAAAAGACATGTTGGCCTTCGCCTTCGTCGGTTATACAAACGCCAAAGTCACCGGCACCCTGGCGGATGTCTCCGAATCCGTTAATGGCGACGGCGTCCGGTTTGGCGCCGGCGGTGAATATGCGCTGAACAAGAATATTTCCCTGCGTCTCACCGGCGCCTATGCCGATTATGAAGGCGACGTCAATGATATTCAGATCAATGCCGGCCTCCTGTACCGCTTCTAGGATCATTTAATCCTGCAGCGAAGGGTCCTGCCGTCTCGGCGGGGCCTTTTTTGTTAAATCCGGCGCGATTATCTGACCAACGGCCGCCGGGGCGGTTTCAACACCGTATCCCGTTCGTCCAGCATCGGATCGGTTTCGGGATAATCAAGCATGAAATGCAGGCCGCGGCTTTCCGTCCGCGCCAGGGCCGAGCGGATAATCAGCTCCGCCACCTCCACCAGGTTGCGCAGTTCCAGAAGATCCGGCGTCACCCGGAAATGGCTGTAATATTCGCGGATTTCCCCGGCCAGCATATCGACCCGGCGCGCCGCCCGCTCCAACCGCCGCGTCGTCCGCACGATGCCGACATAATCCCACATGAAATGGCGCAGTTCGCTCCAGTTATGGGAGACGACCACATCTTCGTCGCTGTCCATGACCCGGCTTTCATCCCACGGCCGGATCGCCTCCGTGACGCCGTCCTCCTGGACGATTTTACGAATATCCTTGGCCGCCGTGTGGGCGTAGACCAGGCATTCCAGCAGGGAATTGCTGGCCATCCGGTTGGCGCCATGCAGGCCGGTATGAGCCACTTCGCCAATGGCGTAGAGGTTCGCCACATCGGTCCGGCCCCTTTTGTCGGTCATCACCCCGCCGCAGGTGTAATGGGCCGCCGGCACCACCGGGATCGGCTGTTTCGTCAGGTCATAGCCCAGATTCATGCAGCGTTTATAAATGGTCGGGAAATGTTCCCTGATGAATTCATCGTCCTTGTGGGAAATATCGAGATAGACGCAGTCAATGCCCAGCCGCTTCATCTCATGGTCTATGGCGCGGGCGACAATGTCGCGGGGCGCCAGCTCCAGCCGGTCATCAAAGCGGCTCATAAACCGCTCGCCGTCCGGCAGGCGCAGATAGGCGCCTTCACCGCGCAGGGCCTCGGTCAGCAGGAACGTCCTGGTTTCCGGATGATAGAGACAGGTCGGATGAAACTGGTTGAATTCCATATTGGCCACCCGACAGCCGAAGCGCCAGGCCATGGCGATGCCGTCGCCGGTCGAGCCGTCCGGATTGGAGGTATAGAGATAGACCCGGCTCGCGCCGCCGGTCGCCAGCACCGTCGCCTTGGCCCGAAAGACATCCATGCGGTTGTTTTTCGCATCAAAGACATAGGCCCCGATACAGCGGCGCTTTTTCGGATCCTCATTCTTGTCGCTGATCAGGTCAACGGTCATGTGATTTTCAAACAGGGTGATGTTCGGATGCTGGCGCGCCCGGCTTTCCAGGGATTGCTGCACTTCCCGGCCCGTGGCGTCGGTCGCATGGACCACCCGGCGGAAGGAATGACCGCCTTCCTTGGTCAGGTGATATTCCCCCTCGACAAAGGCGTCCTTTTTCCGTTCCGTCTCCTTGGTGAAGCTGACCCCCTGCCTGACCAGCCAGTCGATGGCTTCCCGGCCGTTTTCCACGACGAAGGATACCGTATCCCGATGGCACAGCCCGGCGCCGGCGATCATGGTGTCCTCAATATGGGACTCGGTGGTGTCCCGATTGTCGAGCACCGCGGCGATGCCGCCCTGGGCCCAGGTGGTGCTGCCGTCGGAAATGCTGTTTTTCGACAGGATCGCCACTTTTGACTGATCCGCCACCTGCAGGCCGAGGGACAGGCCCGCCGCCCCGCTGCCGATCACCAAAACATCAAAATCATGAAACTCCGACATAACGCACCTCTATCCCCCGGACCGGGAGTCTTTAAGCCTTATTCTGGGACGTGAGCTGAAGGAAAATATCTTCCAGATCACTTTCCTGAGTTGACAGGTCTGCTATTTCAATAGCCGCTTCCTGCGCTTTCTGCAAGATATTGCCGATCGATATATCACTGGGACTGAAGTGAATCACCAGATCGCCGGCCTTGTTCAATGTCGCGCCGACCTTCGCCAGCACATCCGGCACCCTATCAAGCGGCGTCGCCGGCCGGATGGTCAACATCTTCTCATCCAGGTGATTGAGCAGATTGACCGTGCTGTCGCAGGTGACGACCGCGCCGTGATTGATGATGGCGATTTCGTCGCAGAGCTCCTCGGCCTCCTCCAGATAATGGGTGGTCAGCACGATGGTCACGCCGCGCGCGTTCAGCTCGCGGACGTAATTCCACAGATTCTGCCGCAGTTCCACGTCAACGCCGGCGGTCGGTTCGTCCAGCACCAGGATCGGCGGATTATGGACCATCGCCTTGGCCACCAGCAAGCGCCGCTTCATGCCGCCCGACAGATGCCGGGTATAGCTGTCGGCCTTGTCTTCAAGACTGACCGCGCGCAAAATTTCATCGGTGCGGCGGTCTTCCGGCGCGATGCCGTAAAAACCGGCCTGCAGCTCCAGCACTTCCCGCGGCGAGAAAAAGGCGTCGAAATAGACTTCCTGGGGCACGATGCCGATGCTGGCCTTGGCGTTGCGCGGCTGCTCATCAATATCAAACCCCCAGACCCGCGCCGTTCCCGCGCTTTTGCGGACCAGGCCGGCCAGAATATTGATCGTCGTTGATTTGCCGGCGCCGTTGGGGCCGAGCAGGCCGAAGATGCTGCCGCGCCGGACGGAAAGATCAATCCCTTTCAGGGCGCGTTTGGGCGCTGCCCCCTTGCCGCCGGCATATATTTTCTCCAACCCCCGGATTTCCAGGGCCAACTGCTGATCCGTCATAAAAATACCTTGTCTATCGGGCCGGAGAGCATTAGATTCCCAAGCCTGGCTTGTCCCCCGGATTGCGGGCAGGGAACATCGGTAACATCCGAATATTATTTGGTCAATGACTATTGAAAAAAACAGGAAATAAGGTCGTGAACTCATGACAGACTCCACCACTGGCGCGACAAGCAAACATCTTTATCTGATCGACGGGTCCGGCTTTATCTTCCGCGCCTATCACGCCCTGCCGCCGCTCACCCGCCCCGACGGCACGCCGATCAACGCGGTGATGGGCTTTTCCAATATGCTGTTCAAGCTGCTGAAGGATCTGGAGGATAACGAACGGCCGACCCACCTGGCCTGTATTTTTGATGCGGCGCGCAAGACATTCCGCAATGATATTTACCCCGATTACAAGGCCCATCGGCCGCCGGCGCCCGAAGATCTGGTGCCCCAGTTCCCGATCATTCGCGCGGCGGTCAGCGCCTTCAACGTGCCGGCGATTGATTCCGACGGCTATGAGGCCGATGACATCATCGCCACCTACGCCCGCCGGGCCGAGACGATCGGCTATCGGGTGACCATCGTCTCATCGGACAAGGATCTGATGCAACTGGTCGATGACAATATCCATATGTTTGACAGCATGAAAAACAAACATATCGGCCCCGATGAGGTGCGGGAGAAATTCGGCGTCGGCCCGGACAAGGTGATCGAGATACAGGCGCTGGCCGGCGACAGCGCCGACAATGTCCCCGGCGTGCCCGGCATCGGCGTCAAGACGGCGGCGCAGCTGATCACCGAATATGGCGACCTCGACAGCCTGCTTGAGCGGGCCGGGGAAATCAAACAGCCGAAACGGCGGGAAAAACTGCTCGAAAATGCCGATATGGCGCGGATCAGCCGCGAACTGGTGACCCTCAGCACCGATGTCAGCGGCCTGCCGGAACTCGACAGTCTCGAAGTACAGGATATAGATGCGGAAAATATTCTGCCGTTTCTCGAGGAACAGGGCTTTCGCAGCCTGCAGGTCAAGGTGCTGTCCCATATGGGACCGGACGCCGTCCCGGCCGATCAGCAGATGGCCGCCGAGTTCAACCCCGATGACATATCCTATGAAACGGTGACGACGATGGATCAGCTGAACCGCTGGATCGCCGACATCAAAAAAGCCTGGCAGGTGGCGGTCGACACGGAAACCACCTCGCTCAACGCCATGCGGGCCAAACTGGTCGGCATTTCCCTGTCGATCAGCAGCGGCCGGGCCTGTTATATCCCGCTCGGCCATCGCAGCGCCCCGTCCGGCGAACTTGATTTCGGCGACCGGGCGGCCCCCGAACAGATCCCGCTCGACGATGCGCTTCAGGCCCTGAAGCCGATCCTCGAAGACCCGGCGATTCTCAAGATCGGCCAGAATATCAAATATGATTATCTGATTCTCGCCAAACATGGCGTTCACATTGCGCCGCTTGATGACACCATGCTGATTTCCTACGCCCTCGACGCCGGCCGCCATAATCACGGCATGGACGAACTGGCGAAATTGCATCTTGATCACGACTGCATTCCGTTCAAGGAAGTCTGCGGCAGCGGCAAGAAACAGATCAGCTTTGACCAGGTGCCGCTCGACAAGGCGACGGATTACGCCGCCGAAGACGCCGACATCACCGGCCGCCTGCATCGGATTTTGAAGCCCCGCCTCAGCCCCGAGGGCATGACCACGGTCTATGAAACCCTCGACCGTCCGCTGGCGCCGGTCCTGAGTCTGATGGAAAAGGCCGGCATTCTGGTCGATCGCCAGATCCTCGCCCGCCTGTCCAACGAATTTGCCGAACGGCTGTCGGTGCTGGAAGGGGAAATTCACCAGCTTGCCGGCCGGGAATTCAACATCGCCTCGCCGAAACAGCTGGGCGAAATCCTGTTTGACGAAATGGGCCTGCCCGGGGGCAAGAAAAACAAAAGCGGCAGCTATGGCACCAATGTCGATGTCCTGGAAGGGCTGGCGGCGGAGGGTCACGCCCTGCCGCAAAAGGTTCTGGACTGGCGGCAGCTCGCCAAGCTCAAAAGCACCTATACCGATGCGCTGCAGAATGAAATCAACGCCGACAGCGGGCGGATTCACACCTCCTATTCGCTGGCCTCGACCACTACGGGGCGCTTGAGCTCCAATGATCCCAATCTGCAGAATATCCCTATCCGCACCGAGGAAGGCCGCAAAATCCGCCAGGCCTTTATCGCCCGGCCCGGCCACAAACTGCTCGCCGCCGACTATAGCCAGATCGAACTGCGGCTCTTGGCCCATATCGCCGGGATTGACAGCCTGAAGCAGGCGTTCCGCGACGGCGTAGATATTCACGCCATGACCGCGAGCCAGGTTTTCGGCGTGCCGATCGAAGGCATGGACCCGATTGTCCGCCGTCAAGCCAAGGCGATCAATTTCGGCATCATTTACGGCATCAGCGCCTTCGGCCTCGCCCGCCAGCTCGGCATCGGCAAGGCGGAAGCCAGGCAATTCATCGACACCTATTTCGAGCGGTTCCCCGGCATCCGCGACTATATGGAGAACACCAAGGCCTTCTGCCGCCGTCACGGCTATGTCGAGACCATTTTCGGCCGCCGCTGCCATATCGCCAGCATCAACGACAAAAACGGCATGCGCCGGGCCTTTGGCGAACGGGCGGCGATCAACGCGCCGATCCAGGGGGCGGCGGCCGACGTGATCCGCCGGGCGATGATCCATATGCCCGGCGCGCTGACGAGCGCCGGGCTCGACGCCCGGATGCTGCTTCAGGTCCATGATGAACTGGTGTTCGAGGCGCCGGAAGATCAGCTTGAGCGGACGATCCCCGTCGTCAAAGAGGTCATGGAAAACGCCGCCCTGCCCGCCCTTGAAATCAGCGTGCCGCTGACCGTCGATTGCGGCGTCGGCGACAACTGGGACCAGGCCCATTGACCAGACTACGATAAAAAGGGATCAGACCATAAAAGGGCGGCCCTTACGGAAACCGCCCTTTTTTTTGTAGATTCAGATAGCAGACCTAGAACTTCTGGGTCACATTCATGTAAACCATTCGTTGCCGCGGGTCATGGACCTTGACGTCGAAGCCGGCATTGGTGTCGAGCTTCGGAATATCCTTGTCAAAGACATTGATCACGCCCACCGAAAGCCGGGTGTTCATGGCCTCCGGGTCGCCCAGCAGGTAACTATACTGCAGGTCAACGGTGGTGTAGCTTGGCACCATCACGTCATTCTGGTCATCGAGATACCCATCAATATAGCGGACGAAAACAGCCGCCGCATGATGTTCGCTGCTATAGCCCAGGTTGAAGTTGGCGCGCCATTCCGGCATCGACCGGGCAAAGTTGTTGAAGTTGCGGCTGCCCGCCCCGTCAAAGCTGTTGCCGGCCTGATCGACAGCGTCATACTGGAAGATATAGGTCGCCTCGCCCCCCAAATTCACGACCCCGCCATTGTCCAGGTCATGGGTGTAATTGAGGCTGAGATCCAGCCCGTCCGTGGTCACCGTCGGCGCGTTGATGATCTCCGTGTTGATGCGGAACAGGGTGTTGAAATCACCCGGCGTACCGAAGTCCAGTTTGGCGAGGGCGGCCGTATCCCCGGCCAGGGCCCGATTGATCACCGACTGGGCATTCTCCTGAGTGATCAGGTTGCTGAATTCATAACGCCAGTAATCGGTGCTGAAGGACAGCCCTTCGACGATTTCCCAGGTGAAGCCAAAATTGTAAATATCGGCCTCTTCCGGCTGCAGGTCGGGATTACCGGTCGAGGTCACGGGGCGGAAGGCCGAGGTGCCGCCCAGATCAATCTCGACCAAAGAGGTCTGCAGACCCACCGAGTTGAACAGGCTCGGCGCCCGGAAGGCGGTGCTGAAGGAGCCGCGGAAGGACAGATTGTCCATCGGCCGCCACAGGGCGGAGATCTTCGGATCGAAACTGTTGAGCCCGTCGCCGTAATCCTCATAGCGGGCGGCCAGCGTCACTTCCAGCGTATCGCCCAGCGGCACGAGGAATTCCGCGAACAGGGCATAGAGATCCTGTTCACCGGCAAAATCCCCGCCACCGAACAGGAACATCAGGTTGCCCCCGGTGCCGGCCGCATTGGTGCCGTCGCCATTGGGGCCGTTATAGTCATCGGACCAGTCATAGGTCATGTCGGATGAGCGATATTGCGCCCCGAAGGCGGCGCTGACCACATTTTCGCCCATGTCAAACAATTCGCCCGTCACGACGCCGTCAATGGTGTAGAGGCTGGTTTCCGCCGTCACGCTCAGATCGGCAAACAGGCTGTCGACCACGTCCGGACTGTTGGGCGAGGTGGACAGGTTGGTGCTGAACGGATTGAAGACCGTCGAACTGCCGTCCGCATTGAGGGTCAGCAGAGACGCCGTATATTCATCCCGCAGCACGTCCCGCACCGTGAGGAAGAACTCATTCTCGCTGTAGGTCCCGGAAACGTTCCAGCCCCAGGAATTATTGAAACTGCCGGAAAATTCGGCGGCGACGCGGAAGGTGTCATTGTCATGGTCGGTGATCAGCGGATCGCCATCGCCGATCGGCCGTCCGAGAAAAGCACCGCCGGTGATCGGCGCGGTGGGATTGGCGGCGTTAAAGCCATTGATCACCGCCGCCAGCGCCGCCGGCACGTTGGCCAGGGCGGCGCCGGTATTGCCCACCAGCCGCACCGGCACGACCTCGGCAATGGGGAAGGCCGGCGCATTGCTGCGGTCCGCCTTGTTCTTGGCGTACCCCATTTCCATGTAGAAATTCATGCTGTCGCCGAAATCCTGGTTGTAGGAACCGAAAACCTGAAAATTCTCTTCCGCCGACACCAGATCGTAATAGGAATCGAACTGGAAATTACAGGTGCCGATATCCACCGGCAGACCCACCGCAGCCCCCGGCACGATTACGTTCGGCGAACTGTTGACCCCGTTGGAGCAGCCCGGATCAATCAGCGGCACCGCGCTCCCGGTAAGCTGGGGAATAAAGATGGAGCCGGGCTGGCCGGCTCCGGAGATGCCGGAGCCGTCTGTAATCTCCGGCCGGTCGCCGGCGCTCAGCGGATCGCGGTTCTTGTAGGCGGCGGCGATCACAAAATTGCCGCGTTCGCCTAGTTCGGCGCCCCAGATGGCGCTCAGATCGTAATCGCGCTGGGAATCCTCGGTCGTGGTCTGGAAGCGGCCGTCAATTTCAACCCCGACAAAATCCTTGCGGGTGATATAATTGACCACCCCGGCCACGGCGTCCGTCCCATAAGTCGCCGAGCCGCCGTCCTTCATGGTCTCCACCCGGTCAACCATGATCATCGGCACCAGTGAATTGGTGTCGACAAAGGTGCTGCCGTCATCGGCGAAGGCCCCGGACAGGGTCTGACGCCGGCCATTGAGCAGAACCAGCGTCGAACTCAGGCCCAGGCCGCGCAGGTTGACGTTGGCCGTGCCGCTGCTGAAGTTCTGGGTAAAGGCGTCGGTATTAATCTCGGACCCGGAGGCGAATGTCATATTGCGGGCGATGTCGCCCACCGTGTTCAGCCCCTGGGCCGACAGATCGTCCCGCCCCAGGGTATTGAGCGGCGACGGTGAATCCGCCTGTGATTTCCGTTTGATGTATGACCCGGTGATGACGATTTCCTCGATAACGAAATTGCCGCCCTCATCGGTTTGCGCCTGTTGCGCATATGCCGGTGAGGCCGCAAGGCCCGCCGTTGATCCCGCCATGGATAAAGTAAAAATTGCCGTGCTGGTTTTCAGCTTTTGAAGAATAGACATAATCTCTCCCAAGGATGTTATAAATCTTAGATTACGATTCTACTGACGCAACCGCCTTATTGGTCCATTACGCTCAACCCTGAGTCTTTTTTTATATTGCATCAGCATAAAAGGGTGTATTGAGTTTAGTTCATAAACTATCCGTGTGGAACTATACTAAGGAAAAATCAAAATAGCAAGATATACGGTCGTTTGTTTAGCCCAATGAAGAAAATCGCCCCCTTTTAAAAACTGCCCTGACAGATTCCGGGAATGAAGCTTCACTCCCTGGAATTCTTCAACCGAACGTTCGGCTGATTATTCAACCAACCCGGTTATCGCGCCACGCCTTCTCTCGTCCGCGGCGGGGACACCAATTATCGTTGATAAACCACAATATCGGCAATCAGCACCTTCGCGTCATCATGGCCGAGAATTTTATCAGTGCTGCGCTGAAACGCATCGCCGAGCATCGCCACATTGACCGGGCGCCTAATATCGAAATAATCATGGGACAGGCGGTTGGCCGCCATCACATAAGCGTTATTGAGCCGCGGCAGATATTTCTGCGCCATGGCGCGCTGGTCCTTGTCAGTGACCTTCAGTTTGGCGGTGATCGTAACATTGCCCTTCGGGCTGCCCCGATGATACATGGTCACCGAAAACGGTTGAATATCAATATAGGCCTCATTGGTCAGTTCGGCCTCTTCCGCCCTGTCCGCCGCCGCCAGGGGGCCGATGGGCGCACTCCCCATTACCAGCAGCATTAAAATCCCGCCCAAACCACGACTTATTTTCATTAGATTTCACTCCATGGGCTGTTCAGCCTGCTATATTGGTTCTGTTTCTGTGTTCAAAGGGTAACGGCAGATTATCTTTTTTTCGTTAACGCCTGTTTCCATTTGGCGTAAAACCGGTTGCCAGATGCCGCCGGCCCGGCCTTCGCCATAAGCCCTTCATAACAGAAATTTTTATAATTATTGTAATTGGCCCGGCAAATGCTAATATATAAATGCCTCTGGAGCAGTGGCAGAGTGACGGTTATTTCCGCTCCCCCAGCGGATTGACCCGACGTCTGCCGGAGCGAAGTTTCATTTTATGAAACGGAGCTAGGCGGCCCTGTAGCTTATCGGCCGTCTCTTTTGGCCCTTCCTTAAATAATCAACCCGCCGCCGCCGAGAAAAGACAACCGCTGCAAGCCATCCTCATAATTGGCCAGCTGTTTTTGAAGATAGGGCGGCACGACGCCTTTTTTCAGCTCGGATTGCTTGAGGATATCCGCCTTGACCGGATCATAGGTCAATGAGCGGAAGGCGCGCTTGACGGTTTCCATCGCCGCGTCGAGCTGGCTACTGACATATTCGGCTTCTTTTTTCGAGCGCAGGGAAAAGCCGGACAGCAAATCAAGTCCGAAGACGCCGCCCAGGTTATCCGGATCGGTGCCGATAACGTCTTCGCCCAGGGCGTAAACCTTTTCCGCCGGCAGAATCTTCGACGGCTGCATGCCGAGCTTGACCAGCGCATCCCGCGCCCCGTCGCCGGCGATCACGTCCAGAGTCGAACCGTTCAGGGATTCAATCTTGAGTCCCGGGCCATTGTCGCCGAGGGTCTGCACCGCCTTGACATAACGGAAAGACAGTCGCTGAATACGCTTCGCCAGCGTCGTGAAATCATCATCGGCCTTGATCATAACCTTTTGCGCCCGGCCGCCGTTGATGGCGACATAGAAATAATCGCCGGCCCGGGCCGAGGTCTGGGTCTCGATATCATGGGTCTGTTTGTTGTCATAGGTTCCTGTCGGCAGCCCCAGTTTGGTCAGC
>JBLWZH010000032.1:0-26816 GCA_048266545.1 Paremcibacter sp.
CGACAATGTGACGGTCAATGTGGAGCTGATCAACCCGATCGCCATGGATGAAGGTCTGCGCTTCGCGATCCGCGAAGGCGGCCGCACCGTCGGCGCCGGCGTCGTCGCAAGCATCGTTGAATAATCAAGGTTTAGGAGCGCGGATCGTAAGGTCCGCGTAAATTTATATGTTGGAATCACAAAATATTCGCATCCGCCTGAAGGCATTTGATCATCGTATTCTTGATCAGGCCGCCGGCGAGATCGCCAATACGGCGAAAAGAACAGGCGCCAGCGTTCGCGGCCCTATTCCGATGCCGACGCGGATTGAAAAATTCACCGTCCTGCGGTCGCCGCACGTGAATAAGAAATCCCGTGAGCAGTTCGAAATGCGCACTTTCAAGCGTCTTTTGGATATTGTTGAACCAACCCCGCAGACGGTGGACGCGCTGATGAAGCTCGACCTGGCTGCCGGTGTTGACGTTGAAATCAAATTGCAGGGTTAAGAAAAATGCGTGCAGGACTTATTGCTAAGAAAGTTGGCATGTCGCGTGTTTTCGCCGAGGGCGGGAAGCATATTCCGGTCACTCTGCTGCATGTTGACAATTGTCAGGTTGTTTCACATAAAACCAATGAAAAGGACGGCTATAACGCGCTTCAGCTCGGTGTTGGCCAGGCCAAGGTAAAACGGACCACGCAGCCGATGCGCGGCCATTTCGCCAAAGCCAAGGTTGAGCCGAAAGCCAAGCTCGCCGAATTCCGCGTTGCGGACGACGCCTTTATCGAGGTCGGTTCCGAAATGACGGTTGAGCATTTTATTGCCGGTCAGATGGTGGATGTTACCGGAACCTCCAAGGGTAAAGGTTTCGCCGGGGCCATGAAGCGTCATAATTTTGGCGGTCTTCGGGCGACCCATGGCGTGTCCATCTCTCACCGTTCACACGGTTCAACGGGTCAGTGTCAGGACCCGGGCCGCGTGTTCAAGGGCAAGAAGATGGCCGGTCATTATGGTGACGAGCGAAAGACTATTCTTAATCTCGAAGTTGTGGGCACTGATCTGGACGAAGGGCTGATCCTTGTAAAAGGCGCGATCCCGGGTTCGAAAGGTGGCTGGGTTTTGATTAATGATGCGGTTAAGAAGCCGGCGAATACGGAAGCGCCTTATCCGGGCGCGGTTCGCGCGGCGGCTGCGGAAGAGGCTGCTCCGGCGGAGGCTCCGGCGGAAGACGCAGCTGAAGAGAGTAAGGAATAATCAATGAAAGCCGAAGTAATCACACTTGACGCCAAGAAGGCCGGCGATGTCGAGCTGGAAGACGGCATCTATGCCCTGCCGGAGCGCGCCGATATTCTTCAGCGCGTTGTCGTATGGCAACTGGCGAAGCGTCGCGCCGGAACCCACAAGGTTCTGACCCGCGGTGAAATCACCGGATCAACCAAGCGGATCGGTCGTCAAAAAGGCGGCGGCACCGCCCGTCACGGTTCCGGCAAGGTCAGCCAGTTCCGCAGTGGTGGCCGCGCATTTGGTCCCGTGGTGCGCTCACACGCGCACAGCCTGCCAAAGAAAATCAGAACCCTGGGTCTGAAAACCGCTTTGTCGTCAAAGCTGGCCAATGGAAATCTTGTTGTCCTTGAAAATATGGATCTGAAGATCGCCAAGACAAAAGACCTGAAAGCCAAGCTGGCGAAGCTCGGCCTGGAGAATGCGCTGTTCATTGACGGCGCGGAAGTAAACAAGAACTTTCTGCTTGCCGCGGGCAACATCCCGCATGTTGATGTGCTGCCAACCCAGGGCGCGAATGTCTATGACATTCTGCGGGCTGAGAAGCTGGTGCTGACCAAGGCGGCCGTAGAAAGCCTGACGGAGAGGCTCAAATGACGGATATCAAACATTACGATACCATCCTTGGCCCTGTGATCACGGAAAAATCAACCCTGGTTTCCGAATATAACCAGGTGGTCTTTCGGGTGCCCTTGACAGCAACCAAGCCGGAAATCAAGGCCGCTGTCGAAGGCCTGTTTGACGTCAAGGTTGAAAATGTCAACACGATCCGTGTCAAAGGTAAGACAAAACGGTTCCGCGGCGTCAAGGGCCGCAGAAGCGATTACAAAAAAGCAATGGTTAAACTGGCCGAAGGTCAGTCCATTGACGTGACGACGGGAGTATAGGAAAATGGCGTTAAAAACATATAATCCTACCTCTCCCGGCCAGCGTGGTCTGGTGCAGGTTGATCGTTCCGATCTGTGGAAGGGCAAGCCTGTCAAGTCACTGACAGAGGGTTTGACAAAAACCGGTGGTCGCAACAACAACGGCCGCATTACCGCCCGTCGTCGTGGCGGCGGTCACAAGCGGACTTACCGCCTGATCGACTTCAAGCGTCAGAAATGGGACATGGAAGCAACCGTCCTGCATCTGGAATATGATCCGAACCGGACATCTTTCATTGCGCTGATCGAATATACCGATGGCGAGCAGGCCTATATTCTGGCGCCGCAGCGCCTGAGCGTTGGCGACAAGATTATCGCCGGCGAGAAGGTTGATGTGAAGCCCGGCAACGCCATGCCGCTGTATAGTGTTCCGGTGGGCTCCATCGTGCATAATGTCGAAATGAAGCCGAAGAAGGGCGGGCAGATCGCCCGTTCCGCCGGCGGCTATGTACAGGTGACCGGTCGTGACCGCTCTCAGGTTCTTATTCGTTTGGCTTCCGGTGAACAGCGGTATGTTCCGTCCGCCTGCATGGCGACGATCGGTGCGGTATCCAACCCGGACCACAAGAACATCAAACTGGCGAAAGCCGGTCGCAATCGCTGGCTCGGAAAACGTCCAAGTGTTCGTGGCGTCGCCATGAACCCGGTGGATCACCCCCATGGTGGCGGTGAAGGCCGGACATCCGGCGGTCGTCATCCCGTGACCCCATGGGGCAAGCCGACCAAGGGTAAACGGACACGTAGTAACAAGTCGACAGACCGCTTTATTGTACGGTCGCGTCACGAACGTAAGAAGAGCTAGGAGAGACTAATGGCACGTTCAGTATGGAAGGGTCCGTTCGTCGATCTACATTTGCTTAAGAAATCAGAAGCAATGACAGATTCCGGCAAGAATTCACCGATCAAGACCTGGTCTCGTCGGTCGACAATTCTGCCGCAGTTCGTCGGACAGACTTTTAATGTTCATAATGGTCACAAATTTATCCCCGTCTATGTGACGGAAGATATGGTGGGCCACAAGCTTGGTGAATTTGCGCCGACCCGGACCTATTATGGTCACGGCGCCGACAAAAAAGCGAGGAAGAGGTAGGAACCGTGGGTAAGAAAACAGCACCACGCCGCGTCGCAGACAACGAAGCCATTGCCGTGTGCAATATGGTTCGTATCAGCCCCCAGAAACTCAATCTGGTGGCCGGTCTCATCCGTGGCAAGAAAGTTGAAACAGCACTTGCAAACCTCACTTTCTCAAAACGTCGCATTGCCAATGACGTGAAAAAAGTACTTGAGTCCGCCATCGCCAACGCGGAAAACAACCATGGTCTCGATGTAGACAGCCTGGTTGTCGCCGAGGCGAGCGTCGGCAAGGCTCTGGTCATGAAGCGTTTTCGTCCGCGGGCCCGTGGACGCACCGGTAAAATTTTAAAACCATTCAGTCGGATCCGGATCATGGTCCGCGAGGTTGAGGAGCAAGCATAATGGGTCAAAAAGTTAATCCAATCGGCCTTCGCCTTGGCATCAACCGCACCTGGGACAGCCGCTGGTATGCGGATGGCGAGGAATATGCCAATCTGCTTCATGAAGATCTGGCGATCCGCGATTATCTGATGGAAAACCTCAAGCAGGCGGCCGTCAGCCGGGTTGTGATTGAGCGTCCGGCCAAGAAGGCCCGGGTGACAATCTATGCCGGCCGTCCGGGCGTGATCATCGGCAAAAAAGGCGCCGATATTGAAAAATTGCGCAAGGCCGTCGCCGACATGACGGTGGCCCTGGACGTCAGCCTGAATATCGTTGAAGTCCGCAAGCCGGAAATCGACGCCCAGCTGGTCGCCGACAGCGTCGCCCAGCAGTTGGAGCGTCGTGTGGCTTTCCGCCGCGCCATGAAACGGGTGATGCAGAGCGCCATGCGTCTTGGCGCGCTCGGCATCCGGATCAACAGCGCCGGCCGTCTCGGCGGGGCGGAGATCGCGCGTACGGAATGGTATCGTGAAGGCCGTGTGCCGCTGCACACGCTCCGGTCTGACATTGATTATGCCGAGAGCAAGGCGAAAACGCCTTACGGCATCATCGGCGTCAAGGTCTGGATCTTCAAGGGCGAGATTTTGGAACATGATCCAATGGCTCGTGATAACCGTATCAATGAACAGCAGAAGAGTTCTGGCGGCGGCGGCAGAGGCCGGCCAGCCAGACCTCCTCGGAATGCGGGGTAATTAGTTATGCTTCAGCCGAAAAAAACAAAATTCCGCAAAGCGCATAAAGGCCGGATCAAGGGCGCGGCGAAAGGCGGCACATCGCTCACTTTTGGCTCCTGTGGCCTGAAGGCGCTTGAGCCGGAAAGAATCACCGCCCGCCAGATTGAAGCCGCGCGTCGCGCCATGACGCGTCATATCAAGCGTCAGGGTAAAGTATGGATTCGCATCTTCCCCGATGTGCCCGTGTCAAAGAAACCTGCCGAAGTCCGTATGGGTAAAGGCAAGGGTTCTGTTGAATTCTGGGCCTGTAAGGTGAAACCTGGGCGTATCATGTTTGAAATGGATGGCGTTCCGCTTGATCTGGCTCGGGAAGCCTTTGAACGCGCCGCCGCCAAGCTGCCTGTCGCGACCCGTTTCGTGACGCGTCTTGGTGAATAATTAGGAGTATTCGAGATGAAAGCTTCAGAACTAAATGGTAAGTCGGTAGACGAACTGAAGGGGTTGCTGAACGATCTGAAAAAAGAGCAGTTCAACCTGCGTTTTCAGAAGGCGACCGCCCAGTTGGAAAATACCGCTCGCGTGCGTCTGGTCCGTCGGGATATCGCCCGGGTCCGTACGCTGCTCAATCAATCAGAGAAGGTGGAAGCAAATGCCTAAACGTATTTTGCAAGGGGAAGTCGTCAGCGACAAAAATGACAAGACTGTTGTCGTTCTTGTTGAGCGTCGCTTTAAGCACCCATTGCTTCACAAGGTGGTTCGTCGTACCAAAAAGTACCACGCCCATGATGAAAACAATGCAAGTAAAGTGGGTGACGTTGTTCGTATCGAGGAATGTCGTCCGATTTCCAAAAATAAGACTTGGAAAATAGTTGAAAACGCTTAAAAGGTGTTTTCGTTGTTAACGTAAATAATTTGGAATGAACTAATGATTCAAATGCAAACCAACCTTGACGTTGCCGATAACTCAGGCGCTCGCCGTGTTCAGTGCATCAAGGTACTCGGTGGCTCCAAGCGTAAAGTGGCTGGAGTCGGCGATGTCATTGTTGTCAGCGTAAAGGAAGCAATTCCACGCGGCAAAGTGAAAAAAGGTCAGGTGCATCGTGCCGTTATCGTTCGCACAGCCAAAGATATTAAACGGTCTGATGGGACCGCCATCCGTTTTGATGGCAATGCTGCTGTTTTGATCAACAAGCAGAATGAACCTATCGGCACCCGTATCTTCGGCCCTGTGGTACGTGAGTTGCGTGCAGCTAACCACATGAAAATTATCTCTCTCGCTCCGGAGGTATTATAATGGCTACGGCGAAGTTCAAAATCAAAAAGGGTGATGAAGTTATCGTCCTGACAGGCAAGGACAAAGGCAAGACCGGTGAAATCATTCGCATGATTCCATCCGAAGGACGCGCCGTTGTTCAGGGCATCAACCTGGTCAAGCGCCATACGCGCCAGACACAGACCGAAGAAGGCGGCATCAAGACCAAGGAAGCGTCAATCCATGTTTCCAACCTGGCCTTGATCGACCCGAAATCCGGTAAGGCGACGAAAGCTGGTTTCAAGATGGAAAAAGACGGAACCAAGGTTCGCATTGCAAAAGCATCAGGGGAGGCAATCTAATGGCTGCTTATCGTCCTCGCTTGAGCGAAGTCTATGAAAAAGAAGTTCGCGGCAAGCTGCAAGAAGAATTTAAATTTTCAAACGTGATGGAAATTCCGCGCCTTGAAAAAATCGTCATCAACATGGGTGTTGGCGAAGCCGTTGGCGACAGCAAGAAGATCAAGAAGGCTGTTGAGGAAATGGCCAAGATTTCCGGTCAGAAGCCTGTGGTCAACAAGGCGAAGAAATCCATCGCGGGTTTCAAGCTGCGTGACGGCATGCCGATCGGCTGCAAGGTCACCCTGCGCGGCAACCAGATGTATGAATTTCTGGATCGTCTGATTCAGGTCGCATTGCCGCGCGTTCGCGACTTTCGCGGTGTCAAGGCAACCAGTTTCGACGGTCGCGGCAATTATGCCCTGGGTCTGAAGGAACAGTTGGTGTTTCCCGAGATCTCCTACGATGACGTGGATGATACCCGGGGAATGGACATCATTATTTGTACAACTGCGAAAACCGATGCGGAAGCCAAGTCGCTTCTCGATGGTTTTCAGATGCCGTTCCAGAAATCAGTATAAGGCAGGAGAGAATTTGATATGGCTAAAGTAAGTGCTGTAGAAAAGAATAAAAGGCGGGAACGTTTGGTGGCGAAATACGCCGTGAAACGCGCCGCTTTGAAGAAAGCCGCGGTTGATCCGGAATTGTCTCCTGAGGAACAGTTCATGGCGCGTTTGAAGCTCGCCAAGTTGCCAAGAAACGGCGCCGCAACACGTTTGCGTAACCGTTGTCAGGTAACCGGCCGCCCCCGCAGCTATTACCGTAAATTTAAAATGTCCCGTATTTCACTCCGTGATCTGGCCTCCACAGGCTATCTTCCCGGTGTTGTGAAATCGAGCTGGTAAGGAGGACAGGCAAATGTCTATGAGTGATCCTCTAGCAGATATGCTGACACGTATCCGGAACGGCCAACGTGTTAATAAAGAAACTGTTAGTTCGCCTGCGTCCAACATGCGTCAGCGTGTTCTTGATGTACTGGAGCGTGAAGGCTTTATCCGGGGATACAATCGCGTCGAAGATGCGAATGGCAAACCCCAGATT
Source organism: Paremcibacter sp. (assembly GCA_048266545.1). Classification (GTDB taxonomy): domain Bacteria; phylum Pseudomonadota; class Alphaproteobacteria; order Sphingomonadales; family Emcibacteraceae; genus Paremcibacter. Next base: position 7,065 of record JBLWZH010000032.1, read on the forward strand.
AACATTGAACTGAAATATAACGAGGGCAGCCCGGTGATCCGCGAAATCAAGCGCGTTTCCAAGCCCGGTCTTCGGGTTTATTCCTCTGTGGCGAACCTGCCGCGGATCCGGAATGGCCTGGGTATTTCAATTGTATCAACCCCTAAAGGTGTTCTCTCCGATTCAGAAGCCCGCGCGAATAACGTTGGCGGCGAGATCATCTGCACAGTATTCTAAGGATAGGTTATTATGTCTAGAATTGGTAAAAAAGCCGTTGCTGTGCCACAAGGTGTTGAGGCAAAGCTCGACGGCAAGGATCTTGTCGTCAAGGGGCCAAAGGGCGAATTGTCCATGACCTTCGTTGACGATGTTGATGTGACGTGCGAAGACGGCACTATTTCCGTGCTGCCGGTCGGCGAAACGAAGCGGGCCCGCGCCATGTGGGGCATGCAGCGCACGCTGGCCAGCAACCTGGTCGAAGGCGTCACCGAAGGTTTCAGCAAGACGCTGCAACTGGTCGGCGTCGGCTATCGCGCTGCGGTTCAGGGTAAAAACATTCAGCTGCAGCTTGGCTATAGCCATGATGTTATCTACCCGATCCCTGAAGGCATTGACGTGAAATGTCCGGATCAGACAACGATTGTGATCTCCGGAATCAACAAGCAGATGGTCGGACAGGTCGCAGCGGAAATTCGTGAATGGCGTAAACCGGAGCCTTATAAAGGCAAGGGTGTCAAATACGCTGATGAATATATCTTCCGTAAAGAAGGTAAGAAGAAATAATAGGTGGTCGTTATGCTTAGTGGTAAAAAGTTATTCAATCGTCGCCGCCAGCGGGTGCGGACGAACATCCGCAAGGTGGCGGCAGGACGGCCGCGCCTTTCGGTTCATCGCACCAACCAGCATATCTATGCCCAGGTGATCGATGATGCAAAGGGTGAGACCGTTGCAACGGCATCCACACTGGATGCGGATCTGCGCAAGAACCTGAAGGTTGGCAGCAACATTCAGGCCGCCGCAGAAGTCGGAAAAATGATTGCAGACCGCGCCAAGAGCGCCGGTGTCGATACAGTGGTTTTTGACCGGGGCGGTTTCCTGTTCCATGGTCGCGTAAAAGCCCTGGCCGATGCTGCGCGTGAAGCTGGTTTGAATTTCTAAAGGGTTATGAAAGGAAGACAATATGGCACGGTCTGAAAGAGAAAACCGTCAGCCGGAAAGTGATCTGATTGAAAAATTGGTTCACATTAACCGTGTGGCCAAAGTGGTCAAGGGTGGTCGTCGTTTCGGTTTTGCCGCGTTGGTCGTTGTTGGCGACGGCAAAGGCAAGGTCGGTTTCGGCAAGGGCAAGGCCCGCGAAGTTCCGGAAGCGATTCGCAAGGCGACAGAAGAAGCGAAGAAAAACATGGTTCGCATTCCTCTGCGCGAAGGCCGGACGTTGCATCACGACATCGAAGGCCGTCACGGCGCGGGTAAAGTGGTTATCCGTTCCGCGAAACCGGGTACCGGCATCATTGCCGGTGGTCCGATGCGCGCGGTGTTCGAGGCCCTGGGCGTTCAGGATGTCGTGACCAAATCATTGGGGTCCTCAAATCCCTATAACATGGTTCGCGGTACGTTCGATGCGTTGAGCCAACAGTTCTCACCACGGATGATTGCCGCAAAACGGGGCAAAAAAGTCAGTGACATTGTGAGCCGTCGCGGCGATCAGGAAGCTGCTGTCCAGGAAGCTACGGAGTAATCTCATGGCGACGAAGAAGAAAACATTGAAGGTCACGCAGATCGGCAGCCCGATCCGCCGCCCTCAGGACCAGCGCGCCACATTGGTCGGCCTTGGTCTGAATAAAATGAACCGTACCCGTGAGCTGGAAGATACGCCGGCTGTGCGTGGCATGATCCGCAAGGTCAGCCACATGGTGAAGGTTGAAGAAGTTTAATCCCTCCCTATATGACAGTGTCATAGGGAAAAGGTGACAAGGTAAGAACCATGAAACTGAATGAAATTGCCAACAAGCCAGGCTCAACCAAGGACCGCAAGCGCATTGGCCGCGGTATCGGGTCCGGCACCGGCAAGACCGGCGGGCGCGGCGTAAAAGGCCAGAAATCCCGTTCAGGTGTTGCGATCAAGGGCTTTGAAGGCGGTCAGATGCCGCTCTATCAACGCCTGCCGAAACGCGGCTTTAACAACATTAACCGCAAAACATTTGTTGCGCTTAATCTTGGCAAGCTGCAGGAGGCGATCGACGCCAAGAAAGTTGACGCCAAAAAGGCCATCACCATTGACGTGCTGAAAGAAGCTGGCCTGGTGAATGGCGTTAAGCACGGCGTTCGCCTGCTGGCGACCGGGGAACTGAAGTCAAAAGTGAATATCGAAGTTTCCGGCGCTTCCGCCGCTGCGCTCGCCGCGGTTGAAAAAGCGGGCGGCAAGGTGACGGTGATCGCCAAGGCCGCGCCTGCCGAAGCGACAGAATAATATAAAACAGGCAACAGGGATCATATAGATGGCATCAGCAGCTGAACAACTGGCGGCAAATCTGAATTTCAGCGCTTTCTCGAAGGCGACCGAACTGAAGAAGCGTATCTGGTTTACCCTGTTTGCCCTGATTGCCTACCGGTTGGGGACCTATGTGCCCCTGCCGGGAATTAATCCGGTTGAACTGGCCAGGATGTTCGAGCAGAATCAGCAGGGCATTCTGGGCATGATCGACCTGTTCAACGGCGGCGCCATTCAGCGGATGAGCGTGCTGGCGCTGGGCATTATGCCGTATATTTCGGCCTCGATCATCATGCAGTTGATGACCTCGATCTCACCGACCATCGGTGAATTGAAGAAAGAGGGCGAGGCCGGCCGGCAAAAGATCAATCAATATACCCGTTACGGCACGGTGCTGCTGACGGTTGTTCAGGGCTACGCCATCGCGACCAGCCTGCAGTCCAGCGGCATCGCCCTTGATGGCGGCGGGGTGTTCTTTGTCATCACCACGGTCATCACCCTGGTCGGCGGCACCCTGTTCCTGATGTGGCTCGGCGAGCAGATTACCGCCCGCGGCGTCGGCAACGGCATTTCCCTGATCATCTTCGCCGGCATTGTCGCCCAGTTGCCGTCTGCGATCGTCGGCACCCTGGAGCAAAGCGCCAAGGGACAGCTCGGCGGGCCGCTGGTCATTGTCGGCCTGATTGTCATGGTGACGGTGGTTATCGCCTTTATCGTCTTTATGGAGCGGGCGCAGCGCCGCCTGCTGATTCAGTATCCCAAGCGGCAGACCGCCACCGGCGCGGCCAAGGGCGAACAGTCCCATATGCCGATGAAGCTGAATACCGCCGGGGTTATCCCGCCGATCTTCGCTTCGTCCCTGTTGCTGATGCCGATGACCATCGCCGGTTTCGCCGCCGATGGCGGCCCGGAATGGATGACCACGGTCACGACCCTGCTCGGCCCGGGACAGCCGCTCTATATGGCGCTCTATGCGGCGGGAATTATCTTCTTCTGTTTCTTCTATACCGCAATCCAGTTTAACCCTGTCGATACGGCGGACAACCTGAAGAAATACGGCGGCTTTATTCCGGGCATCCGTCCGGGCAAGAATACCGCCAACTATCTGGATTATGTCCTGACGCGGCTGACGGTTGTCGGTTCACTTTACCTGACGCTGGTCTGTCTTCTGCCGGAAGTGCTGCGGGCGAAATACAGCATACCGTTTTATTTCGGCGGGACGTCGCTGTTGATCGTGGTCAGCGTGACCATGGATACGGTGGCCCAGATCCACAGCCACCTGATGGCGCACCAGTATGAAGGCCTGTTGAAAAAATCCAAAATCCGGGGCAAGGGGAGACGCAGATGATTGTCATATTATTGGGACCTCCCGGCGCCGGCAAGGGCACCCAGGCGGCGCGGATCATGGAAACGCACGGCCTGGTTCAACTGTCAACGGGCGATATGCTGCGGGCGGCGGTTGCGGCCGAAACCGAGATTGGTAAAAAAGCCAGGGAATTTATGAATGCCGGTAAGCTGGTCACCGATGAAATCGTGATCGGCATTATTGCGGAGAGAATCGAGGAAGAAGACTGCAAGGACGGTTTTCTTCTCGACGGTTTTCCGCGCACCGTGGCCCAGGCGGAAGCCCTGGACCGGCTGCTGAGCGATAAAAACCTGAAGGTCGACGCGGTTGTCGAAATGAAGGTTGATGACGAATCTCTTGTTGACCGGATCACGGGCCGCTATACATGTGCGGAATGTAATCGCGGTTATCATGATACGAACCTCAAACCACAAGTGGCTGGCGTGTGTGACAGCTGTGGTTCTACGAATTTCACCCGCCGGGCGGACGATAACCGTGAAACGGTTGTTTCCCGACTGGAAACCTATCACGCACAAACCGCGCCTTTGCTGCCCTATTACGCAGAAAAAGGCGTTTTGAGAACAATTGACGGCATGGTGGACATTGATAATGTCACCAGCCAGATAAATGATGTATTAACCCGGCTGTAGACCTTTTGGGAAAAAACTTATATAAGTTTCATCTCTGTGGTTGACTGTGGGGGTTTAATACATATAATCGCGCAACTTCACGGGTATCCCGGGAATGGTTGCAGTTTTATGATTTTTTAGATCGGGAGAAGCGATCGTGGCACGTATAGCTGGCGTGAATATACCCACCGCAAAGCGGGTGGAGATTGCATTGACTTATATCCATGGGATTGGTCCTGCAGTTTCAAAAGAAATTTGTGAGAAAGTTGGCATCAGTCCCGAAACCCGGGTCAACCAACTGAGTGATGCCGAGGTGATCAAAATCCGTGAGACAATCGATCAGGATTTCATGGTGGAAGGCGATCTTCGTCGGGATACGGCGATGAACATCAAGCGTCTTCTGGACCTCGGTTCCTATCGCGGTCTGCGGCATCGCAAGAAATTGCCTGTACGTGGTCAGCGGACAAGCACAAACGCCCGCACCCGCAAGGGCAAGGCGGTCGCTATCGCCGGTAAGAAGAAATAAGGTATTGAAAAATGGCTGAAGAAAAAAGAGTCCGGCGCAGAGAGCGCAAGAATATCACCAATGGCGTTGCCCACGTGAATTCGACATTCAACAATACCATTATCACCATCACCGATGCCCAGGGGAACGCCATTTCCTGGTCAACAGCCGGCGCCATGGGGTTTAAGGGATCCCGTAAATCGACGCCTTACGCGGCGCAGATGGCGGCGGAAGATGCCGGTAAAAAGGCCCAGGAACATGGCATGAAAACCCTTGAGGTTGAAGTCAAGGGCCCCGGTTCAGGACGTGAATCGGCCCTGCGCGCGCTTCAGGCGATCGGTTTCACCATTACAACGATTCGCGATGTGACGCCGATCCCGCATAACGGATGTCGGCCGCCGAAACGCCGCAGAGTATAATATACTGAATTTGCCCTGTTATTATCCAGATGATAACAGGGTGTTATTACGTTTGTTTGAAGAGACAAATCGGGACCAGGAACTTACGAGGATTTAACAGTGATCCAGAAGAATTGGCAGGAACTAATAAAGCCAAACAAGCTTGACATCAAACAGGAAGGTGACGAGCGCAGGAAGGCAACTATCGTCGCAGAACCGCTGGAACGCGGCTATGGCATGACCTTGGGCAATTCATTGCGCCGGGTTTTACTGTCTTCCCTGCAGGGGGCTGCTGTCACGTCCATTCATATCGAAAATGTTCTGCATGAATTCTCCTCTATCCCGGGGGTGCGGGAAGATGTGACCGACATTGTTCTGAATGTGAAAAATCTGGCCGTTGAAATGGCCGGCGAAGACAAAAAGCGTCTGACGCTTCAGGCGACCGGCCCCGGTGAAGTCACCGCCGCTCAGATCAGCGAGGTCGCGGATGTGACGATTCACAATCCCGACCTGGTGATCTGTACGCTCGATGACGGCGCGGAACTGCGCATGGAGCTTACGGTGGAAACCGGCAAGGGCTATGTCGCCGCGGTCAACAACCGCCCGGAAGATGCGCCGATCGGCCTGATCCCGGTGGACAGCCTGTTCAGCCCGGTGCGCAAGGTCAGCTATCGGGTCGAGAACACCCGTGAAGGCCAGGTTCTCGATTATGACAAGCTGATCATGACCATCGAAACCGACGGCACCGTGACTACGGAAGACGCCCTGGCTTTCGCCGCGCGTATTCTGCAGGATCAGCTTCAGACCTTTATCAATTTTGACGAGCCCGAAGATGTGGCGTCCGAAAAAGAATCCGACGAGCTTGATTTCAACCGGAATCTTCTGCGTCGCGTGGATGAGCTGGAATTGTCCGTGCGTTCCGCCAACTGCCTGAAAAATGATAATATCGTTTATATCGGCGATCTGGTGCGCAAGACCGAGGCTGAAATGCTGCGGACCCCGAATTTTGGCCGTAAGTCTTTGAATGAGATCAAAGAGGTTCTGTCCGCCATGGGGCTGCGTCTGGGGATTGACAACCCGGGCTGGCCGCCGGAAAATATTGACGAACTCGTCAAGAAAATGGAACAAGAATTCTAATTTTGGATAATTAATTGGGTAGGGTCCTGATCACCGGATACCCCCTCAAGGAGTAAGAGATATGCGCCATCGTAAAGCTGGGCGTAAGCTGAATAAAACAAGCTCACATCGCAAGGCGATGTTTGCCAATATGGCTCATGCCCTTTTGAAACACGAGCAGATTGTAACAACCCTGCCCAAAGCCAAGGAACTGCGCCCGATTGTCGAGCGTCTGATCACCCTGGGCAAGCGCGGCTCGCTTCATGCGCGGCGTCAAGCGGCCGCCAAGCTGCCGGCGATCGCCCGGGACACGATCCGGGATGGCAAGGAAACCGATGTCCTGGCGAAATTGTTCGATGTTCTGGCCGAACGCTACAAGGACCGCAGCGGCGGTTACACCCGCGTCCTGAAAGCCGGTTACCGGCATGGGGATGCGGCGCCGGTCGCCGTCATTGAACTGGTGGATCGCGATGTCGACGCCAAGGGCCAGACCAGCGGGCCTGACCTTGCCGTTGAAACGGATGAAACCGAAGCCGCTTAAGGGCCAAGGTTTAAAAAAATCCTGCAGGAGCAGCTCCCTTGTCCGTATCGGGGGGCTGCTTTTTTTATGGGCGGAAAGCGGCGCTTTTGGCTTGCGAAGCTGGCCGCAGCTTATATAATCAGACCAATTCATCACAACCATAAAATTAAGGACTAAACCGATGGCTCTCAAACCCGGCGTCGTGAGCGGCGAAGATTATATTGAACTTGTCAATGCCTGCAAGGAAGGCGGTTACGCCCTGGCGGCGGTGAATTGTGTCGGCACGAATTCCGTCAATGCGGTGATGGAGGCCGCGGCGAAGAACAACAGCGACGTCATCATTCAGTTCTCGAACGGCGGGGCGCAATTCTACGCCGGGCAGGGCATGGAGGACGGCTTCAAGGCCAAGGTCCTCGGCGCGGTGTCGGCGGCCCAGCATGTCCATCTGCTGGCGGAACATTACGGCGTCTGCGCCGTGCTGCATACCGATCACGCCAACCGCAAGCTGGTGCCCTGGGTCGATGCGCTGATCGATCAGTCCGAAGCCTATTTCCAGGCGACCGGCCGGCCGCTGTATAGCTCCCACATGCTGGACTTGTCGGAAGAGGATATTGACGACAACCTCACTGAATGCGCCCGGGTTCTCGAGCGGATGGCCAAGCTCAACATGAGCCTGGAGATCGAGCTCGGCATCACCGGCGGCGAGGAAGACGGCGTCGGTCATGAAGTCGATGCAAATGCCGACAATTCACGGCTCTATACCCAGCCGGAAGATGTGCTGAAAGCCTATGAACTGTTGTCGCCGATCGGTCATTTCTCGGTCGCGGCCTCCTTCGGCAATGTCCACGGGGTCTACAAGCCGGGCAATGTTCAGTTGCGGCCGGAAATCCTGCGCAACAGCCAGGCGCTGGTCAGCGAAACCCACGGCGCCGGCCATAATCCGCTGAACCTGGTGTTCCACGGCGGCTCCGGTTCCGAAAAGGCCAAGATCGCCGAGGCGCTGACCTACGGCGTTTTCAAGATGAATATCGACACCGATACCCAGTTTGCTTTCGCCGAAGCCGTCGGCCAGTATGTTGACGACAACGCCAAGGCGTTCAAGTATCAGATCGATCCGGCAGACGGCGCGCCCTATAAAAAGCAGTATGATCCGCGCAAATGGCTGCGCGCCGGCGAGCAGGGCTTTATCGCCCGCCTTGACGAGGCCTTCGCCGACCTCGGCTCCGCCGGCAAATCCCTCGCCAGATAATCGGGCCGGGGCCCAGATGACCGGCGCCCAGATGCCCGGCGCAACGGAACAACAAAAGGCGGTCTTCGGGCCGCCTTTCTCATTTCCGATATTCCCGCCGCCCTCTTTCTCGCCTCTCTCCTCATCCTCGGGCTTGACCCGGGGATCCAGGAGATTGTTGATGATATTCTGATAATTATGAAAAGAATTCTGGATTCCCGATCGGGGTCGGGAATGAGGGTGAAGGGCGCGGGGTCGGGAATATCGAAAATGGGCGAAGGAATAACGTCAGGGCGTGGTCATGGCGCGATGTCGATGATCCGGGGCGGCGTCCTTGCCGGCTATTTTGCTTTGCCGGGTTTTGATTTCGGCGGTGATGTCGTCCTGCCTCCCTGATCCGGATCGAGCCATTCCCTGATCAGATTGATCGGGAAGGGAAAGACGATGGTCGAGGTGCGCTCGCTGGCGAGTTCCTGCAGGGCGCTTAAATAGCGGATCTGCATGGCCTCATGGCGTTGATGGAGGATTTCCGCCGCCTCGAGCAATTTGCCCGCCGCCTGCTGTTCCCCCTGGGCCGAGATCACCTTGGCCCGCCGCAGCCGTTCAGCCTCGGCTTCCTTGGCGATGGCGCGGATCATGCTTTTGTCGAGATCGACATGCTTCAGCTCCACATTGGAGACCTTGATGCCCCAGGCGTCGGTCTGGGCGTCGAGAAGCTGCTGAATGTCCCGGTTGAGCATATCCCGCTTCGCCAGCATTTCGTCGAGCTGGTGCTGGCCGAGGACCGATCGCAGGGTGGTTTGCGCCAGCTGGCTGGTGGCGAATTTGAAATCCTCGACCTCGATGATGGCGCGCTGGGCGTCGACGACCCGGTAATAGACGACGGCGTTAACCTGAACCGAGACGTTATCGCGGGAGATGACATCCTGTTCCGGCACGTCCATCACCGTGGTGCGCAGGTCGACCCGGACCATTTTCTGAATCACCGGAATGACGATGATCAGGCCGGGGCCCTTGACCTTCCAGAACCGCCCGAGCAGGAAAATAACCCCGCGTTCATATTCCCTGAGGACCCTGAAGGCGTATAAAATCAGGCCAATCAGAAACAAAAGGGGCAGATAAAAGCCAAAGCTTTGGCCGATTTCAATTTCACTCATTTTGTTCTCCCTCCGAAGGTTGGGGTTCGACCTCCAATGTCAATCCGTCGCGGGCGGTGACCCGCACTTCCGCGCCCTTGTGCAGTTTGCCCCGGCTGGTTGCGGTCCAGACCTCGCCGTGGGTGCGAATGCGCCCCGCCGACCCCCGCCAGTCGAGGACGACGCCCGGCGCGCCGATCATGCCTTCGCCGCCGCTGATCGCCGGCCGGCGCCACGCCCGGACGGCGAAGGTGATGAAAAAAAGCGCCAGCATGCTGCTGAAGGCCGCCAGGCCGCCGATCAGGTTGCGCGAGACCTGAAACCCGGGAATATCCGTGTCGAACAGCATGATCGAGCCAAAGACAAAGGTGACGATGCCGCCGATGCCGAGAATGCCGAAGGACGGCAGGAAGGCCTCGGCGGTGATCAGCCCGAGACCGAGCAGCAACAGGGCCAGCCCGGCGTAATTGACCGGCAGAAGCTGCAGGGCGTACATGGCGAGAATGAGAGACGTCGCGCCGACGATGCCGGGCAGGATAAAGCCGGGGTTGGAAAATTCAAACACCAGGCCGTAAATGCCGATCAGCAACAGGATATAGGCGATGTTGGGGTCGGATATGGCGGCGAGGAAATCATCGCGCCAGCTGGGCTCGGCGCGGATGACCTCGGACTGCGCCGTGTTCAGGGTGAGCAGGCGTTCCTTCACTTTCACCTCGCGGCCGTCGATCGCCGTCAGCAGGGCGCGGACCGAGGCCGCCTGATAATCGATGACGCCATGCTTCAGGGCCTCAGCATCGGAGACGCTGACCGCCTCGCGGACGAATCGTTCGGCCCAGTCGACGGGCCGGCCGCGCATTTCCGCAAGGCCGCGCATATAGGCGGCGGAATCATTGAGAATCTTTTCGCTCATGCCCGGTTTGCCCTTCGCCGGGTCCTTCTGGTCATCCTGGGGCGGGCTGCCGCCGCCGATCGCCACCGGGGTCGCCGCGCCGATGGTGGTGCCCTCCGCCATGGCGGCGACATGGCAGGCCATCAGGATATAGGTGCCGGCGCTGGCGGCGCGGGCGCCGCTGGGCGAAACGAAACAGACGACCGGTTTGCTCGAATCGAGGATCTGCTGGATGATCTCGCGCATGGAGCTGTCGAGGCCGCCGGGCGTGTCGAGGCGCAGCAGAATGGCGCCGACGTCCCGGCCCTGGGCGTCCTCAATGGCGCCGGTGACGAAAGAGGCGACCCCGGGGCCGATCGGGCCGTCAATGCTGATCTGGACAACGGGCGCCGCCTTCGCCCCCTGGAGGAGGGCGAAGGGCAGAAGAGACAATATGAGACTCAAGACGATCTTTTTCATCAGCGCCCGATCTTTTGACACCCCAAAAGCGACCGGAACAACGGCGCTCCGATCAATACAGCCCGCGTGCAACCCTCATCATAGCATATTTTACCTTTTTGTTCCTAGTGGGTTATTTCCCGCCTGTCAGATCGCCGGGGCGCAGGGACAACCGGTAAACGGTTATCGGACCGCGCAGCGACGCCACCTGATCCATGGCCCGCCATTGCCGGCGCAGCAGGATGCCGCCGGCCGTGTCGGTGGAGGTGTAGAGCGCGTCAAAGCCGCGCCGCCGGGCCTCCCCTTCAAGGGCTGAAATCAGCGCCGCGCCGATACCCTTTCGCCGGTTGTTCTTTTCGACCATCAGCGCCGCGATCCACGGCCCCTGACCGGGCTTGGCGCCAACGGAGGTCGTCTTGAGCGCCCCCGTGCCGTATATTTCCCCCCTGTGGCCGATGGCGACGAGCGCCAGCGGCAGGCGATCCGTCTGGCAGCAGGCCTTGATGTCCGCCGCTGCATCGCCCGGGCCGGACGGACCGTAATAGGGACGCCATTCCGCACGGAAATAGTCCGCCAGTCTGGGGACGGCTTGCGGCACGTCGGCGAGATAACGAATTTTGAATGACATCCCGCCGCTCCTTTCCTGGGCGCTTGCCCGGCCCGTCAGGCCGGCCGTTCCGTGGCCTGGCGCGTTGACATGACGGATGGTCCGGCAAGGATACATGATCCGGAACGGCGGCGGCGGTAAACTTATTGTGTTCGACGGTTTTTGATCCGACAGCGGCGGCGGTCAGCGATCCCCGGACATTTCACGGCTGACCCAGCGGATGAAATGGTCGCTGTTGGCCCGGGTCCCGGGATCAATATCCTGAAAAGGCGGCTGATTTTTGACCATGGCGTTTTTTTGTCATGGCCACCTCCGACGGTAGAGTATCAAAACATTAGAATATATTAATAGAATATGGTAAATTCCGGCTATTGCCGCAGTTCAGCGGCCTGACCTAATCCGATGAGAGGAAAGAACATGAGACGCAAGCTTAATCATCTTGGTGTTACCCTGCTGGTTGCCCTGCTTAGCCTGTCTTTTACATCACTCGCCCGGGCCGACGCCCGGGAATATTTCAAATGCAAGCTGACCGACGGCACCGAGGGGGCGGCCCTGGAAGAGCTCGCCAATGATTTCATGAAGATCGCCCGCGCCGAAGGTTTCAAGGATTATTCCATGGAATTTCTGTGGCCGCTGTTTTCACAGGATATTTCCCGCGGTTCGTTTTACTGGTCCGGCAAAGCGCCCAACGCCGCGCGGATCGGCGCTCTCAATGATTTCTGGGAGGGGAGTAAAGCCAATGCGGATATCCGCGCCCGGTTTCGGAAAATGGCGACCTGCGAAACCTCCAGCCTCTATATGACGACGGAAATAAAATAAAGGTGAAAATATTACGGCCATTATTTTCTATGATCTGATTCGCAATAGCCCGCTGCACAGCGGGCTATTCTTTTTTGATCGATGCATAAGGAAAAATAATCGAAAGCAAATTCAGGTTGTTCGTGAGGAATTTTAGGGCCTTTTATCCGCGGCTCTAAAACTGGCTGCGCAGGGTCAGGCCGAAGGTCCGTGGCGGGCTGACCATATGGCCGACCCGGGCGAGCCCGCCCCGTTCCCGGTCGAGGGAGGTGCGGATTCGTTCGTTCCAGATATTGCTGACAAACAGGGACAGTTCCAGATTTTCCTGGCGGATGCCGACCCGGATGTTGCCGGTTTTATAGGCGGGCAGCCTGGGATCGAACGTGAAGCTGTCAGTGTTGGGATCGCCATATTGGGTGATGGTCAGGTCAATGGCGCCGAAGTCGGGCACCTGATCCTTGATCTGGGTATAAGAGGAGCCGATATAATACAGGTTGAGGGAGGCGAAACCGCCCCAGGAATTTCTCATATCCCAGTAATAGATGATTTGGGTCGCGGCCTGAAAGGCGGGCGAGGACGGCAGGCGGTTGCCGCGTTTTATGCCGCTTAATATATCCTGCGCCGAACTGCCGAGGTCATCAATGGTCGAACGGATGGTGGCGTCCTGAACCGAGGCCGAGAAGGTAATATCCAGGTCCGGATGGGGCTTCAGATGCAGTTCCGTCTCGATGCCGATGCTGCGGGCGCGGGGCAGATTGAAAATAATCCGCGACGAACAGCTGCCGGCGTCGACCGTGGCCTGGAGGTCATGGATGTCGGCATAAAACAGTGAGGCGTCAAAGGTCGCCTTGCCGTCATTAAAGCTCGACTTGAAGCCGATTTCATAGTTCCATAATTCCTCATTGTCATAGATCTGCCGGTTGCTGAAGGTTTCAAAGTCTTCGGGCGTACAGAGCGGTTTGTTCAGAGGATCATTGATGCCGCCGAGGCGAAAGCCTTTGGCGATCTGCGCATTGATCTGGATGTTGTCGGCGGCCGTATAGGCCAGAATGATCCGGGGCGTCAGGCCACGGCTTACGGTTTTGGCCGACAGCCCTTCCGGTTTGGTCGAGACCGGAAACAGGCCGTCCAGAATCATATGACGGCTTTCGCGGAATTCAAACCAGCGCAGGCCGCCGGTGACTTTCAGGCGACGGGTCAGCGCATAGGTGGCCTCGCCGAACAGAGCCCATTGCCTGAAATCATAATCATAGCTGGAAAAATAGAGTATATCCGGTTGGGTGAGGAAACGGGTGGTTTGCAGTCCGGTCAGGCTTTCAAAGCCATCTACCTGTAAATTCTGGCCGTATTTCCGGTCGGATGTGGTGTAAAAGGCGCCGACAACATATTGCAAGGGGGCTTCGTCCGTCGAATTGAGGCGAATTTCCTGGCTGAATTTATGCAGGTCGGTCTGGTCGATCAGCGGCGCGGCCTGGTCGAGAACCACGCCCGACAGATTGAAGCCGGAAGGCTGGGTGAGGATGCTGGTGGTCAGCTGGCCGGAATCCCGGACCACGGTAATCTCCCGGTCGATATAGGAGGTGATGGCGGTCAGTTTGGCCGCCGTAAAGTCATACTCAACCTGAAGATCCGCCAGCAGGAAGTCATCGGCCAGACCTTCCCTGAGCTGCGTGAACTGTTCGTTCGGTCCCAGGGTTACCTTGGGCCGGCTTTCGGTAAAGGGATTGGCCAGAACATTATAAATGTCGACCCGGGGAAAACCATTGGTGTTTATCCTCTGAATCACCAGCCGCGGCGTGATCGACAGCTGTTCATTGGGCCGGAGGGCAAGGGCGAGCCGCCCGCCATATTTATCACCGTCATTGACATTCTTCAGGATCGCCCCGTCGGGCTGGCGCGCATCGACATATCCGATCAGGTCATTGTAATAGCCCACGAGGCGCGCGGCGGCCTTATTCTCAATCAGGGGAAGATTGACCGCCATTTTAAGGTTCGTCGCCCAGTCGCCGCTTTCGGCGGCTTTCAGCGTCGCTTCCGAGATCAGGCGGACTCCTGAAAGGTCGGGGGCGTTTGAAATATATCGCACCGTGCCCGAAAGCGATCCGGAGCCATAGAGGGTGCCCTGGGGGCCGCGCAGAACCTCGACCCGGTTCAGGTCGAAAAGATCCAGATCCGGGGTAAAGAGCGCCATTGAAATCACCGATTCATCAAGGTAAACCCCGACCTGTTCCTTGACTCCCGGCTGGTCGCGGACCACTTGGCCGGCGGAAATGCCCCGAATGGCGATCTGGCTCTGGCCGGGCCCGAGGTCGGCAAAAAACAGGCCGCTGACGCTGCGCGCCAGTTCGGAAAAATCCTGGGCGCCGGACAGAAAAATGGTCGAGGACGTCTTGGCCGCGACCGAAAAAGGCACTTCGCGAATTGATTCCAGCCGTTTGCGGGCGGTGACGGATATTTCCTCGATAAAATAATTGCTGTCGGAAGCGGAGCCGTTCCTGGCGGGGTCCTGTTGTTTTTGTCCGGTAAATTGATTATCCGCTGCGGGTCGGGCGCGGACTCCGGTTCCGGCGGTGGCGAGATTGATGTGGACGGCGCCATTTTGCGCCACGGTCATATCCAGCGGCGTATCCTGCAGCATCAGTTCCAGCGCCTGCCTGAAATTATAGCGCCCGCGCACCGCATTGGTCCGGATGTCCTTGACCTGGTCATAGGGGAACAAAAGCTGGGTATTGGTGATTTCCGCCAGCCGGGTCATGGTCTCATGGGCCGGGCCTGCGGCAATATTGATCTGATAGAGCCTGCCGTCGGCCGCGGCGGTTGCTGTCGGTGTTGCCGGGAATGCCCCAAAAGCAGCCAGAATAACCAATATCAGAATAAATAATACTCTGCGGAAAAAAAATCCTCTCACCTGATCAGGCTCCCATGCCGCAAACATATCCAGCCGCTTCACCGGCCTGTTCTTTACGTAATAAAATTCAGCCCCCCTGTTTCGTCAAGCACTGTGGGACGTTATTTTCCAGAAGCGCGGGATAAGAATACCAGTTCCTGGTTAATATGCTTCACTGAAATCCCGAAACTGGTTTCCAGCGCCTGTAGCATGGCGTCTGTTTCGTTTGTCTTGTAATAACCGCCGATTTTCAACCGGCGTATTTCAGGGTCCGAAATAATGATTTTTGTTGTTGTATATCGGCTGACTTCCCGGATGACGTCTTCCAGCGCTTCGCCCTTGAAAACCAGGGCCCCGGTCCGCCAGGCAAGGCGCCGGTCCATTTCTTCGCCGTCGATGGAGACGATTGTTTCAATTTCATCGGAGAAATGGGCGCTTTGACCGGACCGGACCAGGGCGAGCGGGGTTTCCGCCGGAGGGCCATTGGGGTCGCTTTCCCGGCGCAGCGCCGCGAGTTGGACCTTGCCCTCGGTGACGTTGACTTCCACCAGGTCCGCTTTCAATTCGACCGTGAAGGCGGTTCCGACGGCGCGGACAATATTATGGCCGGTATGGACCTCGAAGGGGCGCGAACGGTCGGCGGCGACATCAAAATGCGCTTCGCCATTGAGGAGCTTCACGGTTCGCCGGTCGTCGGAAAACAGGACTTCGACCCGGCTGCCGGTATTCAATGTGATGCGGGAGCCATCGGCCAGCGTAACCGTCTTGTGGCTGCCGATGGCGGTGCTGTAGAGGACAGGGTCCAAGTCCCGCGACGGATGGGTGAAATAACCGAAGCCCGCAATCACCAGGACCAGCAGGGCGAGGGCGGCGGCATACTGCGGACGCAGCATATTCTGCATAAGAAGGCGCGGGACAGCGCGCCACCAGGGATTGTTCTGATTGGCCGGGCGGAGCAGGCGCAGCTCCGAGAGAATATCAAGATTGCCCCAGGTGGTGGCGGCGTTCTGAAAGGCGGCGGCGTGAGCGGCGGATTTGTCATGCCAGTTCCTGAACCGGTCAAATTCCGCCGCGGACAATCTTTGTCCATCAAGTCTTACAACCCACGCAATGGCCTCTGAATCCAAATTTTTTGGATTATTGATGTTGACGACTTTACCCATATAAAAATTTATTTATCCTTACGCTCTGCCTTTTTCGCGGGAGGTCCCCATGCCACGGAATTGCTGTCGCCGTGATTATTCATATATTCCATAGACCTCAACAGTCCCTTCGCCAAGTGCTTTTCCACCGTGCTGATCGAAATATTCATCAGTTCCGCAATCTCCTTTTGAGAGAAACCGTAGACTTTTCGCAGCAGGAACGCCTTGCGGCATTGTTCGGGCAGCGTATCGACCGCTTGACAGAATATTGACAGGTTCTGCCGCGATTCAAGGCTTTCTTCAATCGCTTTCCTATCAATAGTGAGGCCATTGAGATCAATATCCTCTATTCCCGTCACATTTAAACGTGATTTTTTTTTCAGATCGCGACAGGCAAAATTTTTTACCGTCATGAAAAGATAGGCTGAGGGCGAGGTTATCTGCTGTTTTTGCTCGATTTCAAAAGTTTTCAGAAAGCCTTCCTGCAGGGCGTCTTCAATATCCTGATGGTTGCTGTAAAAACGGCGCAGATATTGCCGCAGAAACCCTTTGGTTTCCTGATAGGCTAAAAAAACGGATTGCTTGTTTTCATTTGCCGTCATTTTAAGGCTTTGTTGATTATGATGTAATTTCACTCCCTGTAGATTTTCCTAGCACGGGACAGGGCAATCAGTCAAGTAATCTGCCTGTTTCGGCGTTTTTCAAAAAAAAGTGACGTGGCGGGTGGGGGATTTTTGATGGCGCCGGCCTCTAACTCAATACATGGCGACAATTGGACGGGCCCCTGAGGGCTTTCCAGCTGTTGCGCCATGTGCAGACCCAATCCCGGAACTGTAAAAGTTTCAGATGACAAAATATGGAGGAAACATGTCTCGTAAATTAACCAGAAAATTACGCGCGCTTACCGGAACGGCCATTGGCGGCAGCCTGGTCATGATCGGCGCCGCCGTCGCCCAGGAACAAGCCCCGCAGGACAAGGAATTCGTTTTTGAGGAAATCCTCGTGACGGCGACAAAGCGCTCCTCGACCATTCAGGATGTCCCCTTTTCGATCAACGCCCTCAGCCAGGCGGATATTCAACGCACGGGGTCCAACAATCTTGAGGATGTCGCCCGTAATGTGGCCGGCCTGATGATTCAGAATCTGGGCCCGGGCCAAAGCCAGGTCGCCATTCGCGGCGTGTCCGCGGGTCAGATCGTCCGCGACCAGCCCGGGGTCAAGGAACAGGTCGGGGTCTATCTTGATGAATCAGTGATCTCACTGTCGCTCTTTACCCCTGATCTTGATCTTTATGACCTGAGCCGGGTCGAGGTTCTGCGCGGGCCGCAGGGCACCCTCTTTGGTTCCGGCTCCGTCGGCGGTACCATCCGCTATATCACCAACCAGCCGAGCCTGGATGGTTTTGCGGGCAGTGTCGAGGGCGATCTCAACACCATCGACGGCGGCGGCACCGGCGGTCATATCAAGGGGATGATCAATGTCCCGATTGTTGAAGACAAGGCGGCGGTGCGTGTCGTCGGCTATCATACGGAATATGGCGGCTTTATCGACGCTCTGCGCGAAGGCGGCAGTATTGATGAAAATGTCAACAGCGGCTCCCGCTCCGGCGGACGCATTACGCTGAGATTCGAGCCGTCCGAAATGGTGACCATCACCCCGCGGGTGATCTATCAGGAAATCAGCACCGACGGCAACAACCGTCAGGAAGTCTATAACCTGTACGCCAACCCCTTCACCACAACGCGGACGCCGGTGACCTTTGAAGAACGCCAGCAATTCCTGTTGCTGCGTGAAAGCTTTAAAGATGAGACCCTGATTGCCGACGCGACCATTGAGGTTGGCTTTGACGGGGCCGACCTGACATCTGTCACCAGCTATACCGACCGTGATATTCTGGTCAGCCGCGACGCCAGCGCGCTGACCGGCAGCGTCTCCGTTGATCTGGGGTTCCCGGATGCCGCGGTTCTGCTGCCTTCAAATTTACGTGATACCACCAAAGTTGAACAATTCACCCAGGAAGTGCGTTTAAGCTCCAATAACGACAGCGCCCTGCAATGGCTCGTCGGCGGATTTTATTCAAATACCGATCGTTTCTACAAACAGTTCCTGCCGACACCGGGCTATGATGCCGCTACCGACGCCACCTTGGGAGCAGGAACTGCGGCGGGGGCAGGTATGGGTGTTGCGCCACCCGATTCGCCGTTCTTTTCCTTGCTGCCCTATACTTTGGAGCAGGTGGCGATCTTTGGCGAAGCTTCCTATGATGTTTCCGATCGCCTTCAGGTCACCGCCGGTGGACGCTATTATGACTATAGCGAAGAACGCAGCGTGACCCAGGTCGGCTTGTTCGGCAACGGCGTTGTCGACCAGATTGATAAAACCTCCTCCGATGGCTTCACGCCGCGCTTCCTGGCCAGCTATGATGTCAGCGACGAGGTGACGATCAATGCCCAGATTTCCAAGGGTTTCCGCCTCGGCGGGGTCAATGATCCGTTGAATACGGCGCTGTGTAATGCAAGCGATCTGGCCATCTTCGGCGGGTTTCAGGACTATGATGATGAAACCTTGTGGAACTATGAAGCCGGAGTCAAGATCAACACCGGCAATATGACCCTGAATGCGGCGGCCTTTTACACCAAGATTTCCAATCTTCAGGTGACATTGGACGCCGGGTCCTGTTCGTCACGGATTTCCTTTAACGTGCCGGAGGCCCATTCCCAGGGGCTTGAAGTTGAATTCAAGGCCCATCCGGTCGAGGGACTTGATATCTCCATCGCCAGCAGCCTGATTGAATCCGAATTTGATTCGACGGTAATCGACAGTAATGGTGACGTGCTGGGCGGCGTTCGCGAAGGCAACCGTTTGCCGTCAACGCCCAAGTTCAACATCGCCATGACCACCACTTACAGCTTCCCGCTGGAAATCGTCAATGACGGGGCCGAAGGCTTTGTTTCCGCCACCTTCCAGCATCGCAGCAGTGTCTTTACCCAGCCGTCCGACCAGGAGCCGGGGGCGGGCACTTTCATTTCCGGCCTGCCGTTCGGCGGCGCGACCGGGACCGACGCCACGGTGCTTGATCTGGAACTGGACAGTTATCAGACGTTGAACCTGAGCGCCGGCGTGGTGGTGGACAATTGGGAAGTTGTCGCCTATGTCAATAATGTGACGGACGAGAACGCCAACCTGTCCTTTGACCGTGAACGCGGCGGACGGGCGCGGCTTGGTTTCCGGACCAACCAGCCCCGGACCTTCGGGCTGACGGTTCGGGCCAACTTCTGATCCCTTATCCGATGAATTTCAGGAGGTGCTTGCCGCATCTCCTGATTTTTCCCTTGACACTCTTCCCCCTACAACGCATTCCCTGATAAATTTCCGAAAAAACTCTTTTTATGCGCTCTTTCGGGCCTCAGAGAAAACTTGTTCTTTACTTGTCTGAAAACTGGGTGTAGAGAGGATATGTCAGGGGATAAACCCTGACGCTATGACGCCTGACGAGACCTTTCTTACGCTACTTCTCCGGCTCTATATTCACGATGCGTAAGAGGATAAAATACAATGTCTAACGGCACAGTTAAATGGTTTAACGCCACCAAAGGATTTGGGTTCATTCAGCCGGACGACGGCGGCAACGATGTGTTTGTGCA
>JBLWZH010000033.1:0-25608 GCA_048266545.1 Paremcibacter sp.
CAGCTTCTATCTTGAATCACATTATGACCTCTTTGGGAATCCCTAAAATGAATCTATTTGATGTGACCTTGCTCTAGCCGCCGCGGATGAATTTCCAGAATTCGGGCCAGGCCTGTCTGATCCAGAGGAATTGATACGTCATGGTGACCCGCCGCCAGCCGTATGTTTGATACTTGCGGGCGCTGGTGGTCAGGGCGGCGCCCGCGCATCTTATGGCGACACCCGCCCGGCGGGCATGCCAGACCAGTAAATGATCCTCGCCATAAGGCGCTTGCTCGGGAAATCCGCCCAACCGTTCAAAGATGTCCCTGCGCAGACAGAACCCCTGATCGCCAAACGGCAGGCCGAGGATTTGCGAGCGGAACCGTCCGCCCCATTCGTTCAGCCACATTCCCCGGGGGCCGTCCCGATCAAATTTCAGATGGAAATAATGCAGCGCCCCGGGCGCGTCTCCGAGCGCCTTCTCCAGGGCGTCAAGCACCGCCGGGTCGATCCGTGAATCAGCATGCAAGAACCAGAGATTGTCGTATTTCGCCGCCCGGGCGCCGGCATTCTGCTGTCGGGCCCTGCCCTGTTCGGCGGTGACAACCCTGATCCCATCCTTTGCCAATGCCTGAAAACCGTCCGCGCAGGGAGCGAGAATAATCTCCACATCCCGCGACGGCAGAAGGCGCAGGTCGTCGAGCAGTGGCGCCAATTGATCTTCTTCAGGCCCGAGGGGAATGATGATCGAAAGATTGCCTAAGGTCATCGGCGGAGCATGTCCAGCAATGCGCGTTTTTCCTCCGTCAGGGCCGCAACCGGCGAAAGGACGGCGGATTGCAGACTCTGACGGCAGCCGCACCCCTCGACATTCCGGTCATGGGTCGCTGGACCGGCCTGCCGTTCAAGGAAATGGCCCAGAAGACGTTTGGCCTTTTCAAGGCTGGCGCCGTAACGGGAAATCACCTGCTCGACACTGACATGTTGCGCCGGATCATCGAGCCAGCAATCATAATCCGTCACCACGGCGATCGTCGCATAGCAGATCCGGGCTTCCCGCGCCAGAAAGGCTTCCGGCACATTGGTCATGCCGACCAGATCGCAGCCGGCGGCGTTCCGGAGGAAAAAGCTTTCCGCCCGCGTGCCGAGGCGCGGCCCGTCAACACAGCCATAGGTCACCCCGTTATGGAGGACGATTTCCGCCACAGCCGCCGCCGCATCGAGTTCGCCGGCCAATTGCGGGCATGTGGGGTTGGCCGTTGAGACATGGGCGACCAGCCCTTCGCCGAAAAAGCTTTTCTCCCGCGGGCCTTTGACAAAATCGAAATATTGATCCGGCAGGCAAAGATCGCCGGGCTTTATCTCATGGCGCAGGCTGCCGACGGCGGAAATGCCGATCATGCGGGTCACGCCGAGGCTTTTCAACGCCCATATATTGGCGCGATAATTGACCTCATGGGGCAATAACTCGTGCGCCTTACCATGCCGGGCCAGAAAAACAATATCCCGCCCGCCACGATAACACCCCCGCAGAAGCGGCGCGGAGGGCTGGCCGAACGGCGTCTCAACCCGTCGTTCTTCCTCAACCGCCAGTCCCGGAAGGTCATATACGCCCGAACCGCCCATAATAGCTAACATGTTATTCTTCCTTCGTTGATGATCTTCCAAACCGGGGCGCGGGGATGGATTCTTCCGGTTTTCCGGTGATGAAACTCTGCGAATAATCCACGCCCATTTGAGTCAACAAGTGCAGTGTTTCCTGGTCGGGGACGCCTTCCGCGATAATTTCCCGTCCCGCTGATTTTCCAATATCAATCACTAGTTGCACAAACCGGCGCGTTTCCGCAGACTGTCGAATCTCTTCGCAATAAGAGCGGTCAATTTTAAAATAATCAACGGGAAACCGGTTCAGGTTGCGAAAGTTGCTTGATCCGATGCCAATGTCGTCAAGGGCTATTTTATACCCCGCTGTGCGCAAGATTTCCATGGTGTGAACCGCCTGTTTACTATCCCGGTTGGCGATATTCTCTGTGACCTCCAGAATGATCCTGTCTTTGGGAACCGCATGTTTTTCTATAATTTCCGCCATCTGGCCGGGAAAGCGAAGATTTGTAAAGGATGCGCTGCTCAAATTGATCGACAGGCAGGAGGCAGATCCCCTACTCGCGGGATAAAGTCGATGAAAATTCCGGCAAAGCAGTTCAATGACATATAAATCCAGATCCTGTGATATTTTATTGAATTCGGCATATTGCAGGATCTTCACGGGAGAGGATATATCCCCTTTATTCCGATAATGGCGCAGAAGAATCTCGTATTTCTGTCCGGCGGGCGAGCCGTTCAAGCCGACGATCGGCTGGGCGAAAAGCCCCAGTTCCTGATTATCCATACCTTGACGCACAAGGCGTAAACCGGTTCGCTTTTCTCTGAAGGTTTTGAAGGTACCGCTATCCTGATCCAGAAACCAGTATAGCCGCCCCGACGTTCTGGTCGCTATTCGAACGGCGAGTTCAAGGCGCGAGACAGTTCCGCCGAAATCATCATTCAGTGGCGTAATGCCACAAATCAGCTTCGGGTAATAGAGATTGCCGTTCGCGTCTATTCTGAGGGATGACTGTTCGTCAATGAACTTCTGCAGTCGCGCTTTCAGATCCCGATAGGAACCGGACAGCGCGGCCAGATATTTATTGAAGGCCGTTCTGACAATAACGCCATCTTCAAAATTGCGTTGAAGGATGGTTTCCAGCATTCGGGTCATTCGTATTTCCGCCGCCAAGCCATCCGATTCATTCAGGCGCGCAACTTCCCCTGCATGATTGATATGAATTTTCACCAGAATACAGTCATGGTTCTTTTTATACAAAGAGGCCAAAAGTCCAACGTAGGACGGTAAATCAGAGATGGGTACAATATCGGGCGTTTCAGAGATTGCCGGCGTAATGTCGGTAAGTAATTTATCCTGATATTCATATTCCGTAAGAATGCGGGCCAGCCCCTGAACAAGCAATGGCGCGGCAAAGGGGACAAGCAGGCCCCAGCCGTAGTCGCGGGTGATAAAGGATATTGTGCCGACCAGCGCCGCCCCGATATAGGTCATCGGGTTTTTCAGGGTCTTTTCCGACCCCGTCCGCAGACTGTGATACAGCACGCTTCGAGATGTCATTTTTTATATCTCGCTGCAGGATGCGCCGTAAGCGAAACAGCTATAGCAGCGATGATGTTTCATGCTGATCCGGGTCCGCATCGTTTCCCGCAAGGCGCCCCCCAGATCATAATCCGGATCGTCATCCACCAGCGTACAGGCATAGACCCGCATCCGCCCCGCCTGCTTGACAACCATGCGGGAAAAGGCGCACATAAATTCCTGGCGGCTTTCCGCTGTCTGATAGCGGGTCATGCAGTCTGTGGTGACCGCGGGCACATGCGGCAAGGATCCCGGAACGGCAAAATCCGGAAAAGCGACAATATGCAGATCCGCCGGCAAGCCGTGTTGCCGCAAAATATCGGCAAAGGCCGCATCGGTCGCCGCCCTATCCTCATCGGGCCAGATCCGACGGGCGACGGAGACCGCGAAACCCCGCTCATGCAACATTTTCAACCCGGTCAACGCCTTGACGAAATTGCCCTGCCCCCGCCCCAGGTCATGCACCGCCGCTTCATAATGGTCGAGGCTGACCCGGAAGGCGATCGGCCGGCGGCTATCCCGCAATCCGTCAACTTCCCCGATGCGCCGCTGCAACGGCTCGGTCGCATTGGTCAGCACAAGGCACGGCCGGTAAGAAGACGCCAGATGCAATATCTTCACCATATCCCGGGCGAGGAACGGCTCGCCGCCGGTGAAGGAGAATTGCGCGACGCCCAGGGCCAAAGCCTCTTCGATAAAAGGCCGGACATCCGCCAGCTTAACCAGCTCCAGACGCCTGTCGCCGGGTTTCGATCCTTCAAGGCAAAAATCACAGGCCAGATTACAGGCCGTCCCCGTATGAAACCAAAGCTCCTTTAGTTCATGGCTGTCAATATAGCCGCGGGCGGCGCCATCCGGCGTTCTGTACCAGTCCTCCCCTCTGCACGGGACGGCCGTCCGCTCTTCCGCGATTCTTCCGGGACGATCAAGCATATTTCTTCACCTCCTGCGATAAAAACTCATCCAAATGCCGGAAAAGCCGCCGCCGCGCCGGCCGCGGGTCACGGATCAGATCGCGCCTTAGCCGCGCAAGGTCCGCTTCGACATCGACATCATATCCGGGCGCGATATATTCCACGTCATATTCATGCCGGCGACAAAGGGCGGACAGCGCCCGCTCCAGTTCTTTTGAACTCCACGGCAGGGCGGACAGATCCGGCCACGGCGCCGCAGACCCCATCAGCACCACCCCGCCGTCCGTCGCCCGGCTGAGAGTGACCGCGGCGCGGTTTATGGCGCGAAAGGCCGCCGCGTAATGGCGCGCCTGCAAGGCCGGGGCGTCGCTGCCGATGAAAATGATTCTGTCGTTTCCATCCTCGCGCAATTGCCGGTCGATGGCGTTAATTCTTTGCCCCAGATTTCCGCCCGTTTGCGGCAGCACCCGATGTTCGCGCGCCAGCAATCCTGCCGCCCAGACCGCATCCTTTTCAGAGGACGGCGACAGAACCACGGGTCCCGGCCAGGCTTTTGCATCCTCCAGCGCACATTCCAGGAAGGCCCGGGCGAAAATCAGGCTTTGCGGCGCGCCGATCGTTTTCGCCAGGCGCTGCTTGCCGTGAAACAGGCCGGGACGCTTGCAAAAAAGCACCAGACAGGGCGGGTTTGACAATTTTGCGCTTTTCACATTATGCATTTTTACGTTTATCCTGTTCTTCAACTTCCTTCATGACAGTATTCATCACTGGTTCAAAATCAACAGGCGCATCGTCCGCAGCAATCTCACCCGCCGCTTCCTTCACCCTTTTGAACTGGGCAAAATAACGACGGCATTTTGCACAGATCATCACATGGCCGTAAAAACCCAGTCGAACCGACAGGGACGCCTCACGGTCGAGGATGTCGGAAACTTTCGCCGTCACATCTTTGCATCTGTGCAACATGGTTAAACCCCTTGCGCCGTTTCAAAAACAGCCGCCCTCAGGGCCGTTCGCGCCCGGTGAAGACGAATGCGCAGATTGCCGGCGCTGATCTCCAGGGCGTCGCATATCTCAGAGGTTGCCAGGTCGTCGACTTCTTTCAACAGCAGGACCTCCCGATGGACGTGAGGCAGATCATCCAGCTTTTCCCGGACAAGCTGAAGCAGGCGTTTATCATCCAGGGCCTTGGCGGCAAAGCCATCGAACCCCGGGAAATCATCCCGCCAGCGGCCGGCGGCATCGAAGAAATCCGCCTCAGGATCTTCGCCAATATCGACATATTTCTTCCGGCGGCGAATTTCATCAATCGCCCGGTTATGAACGGAGCGGTAAAGCCAGCTCTTTATACTGCAACGGCCGTCAAAGCGATCTATGGCGCGATAAATATTCATCAGACTGTCCTGAAGAATTTCTTCGGCCGCGTCCCGATCGCCCAACATGCGTCCGGCATAGGCGAGCAGCTGCGGTCCATGAGCGGCCAGAAGCGTCCGCCACGCCATCGCGTCGCCGGCTTTAAGCGCCGCCAACAGCGTTTCGTCCGTATCTGAATGTTCGCGATGTCGCCGATGGCGCCACATGATATTTTTCTCCCGCAAGAACCGGAAAGGATCATAACGGGGTTGCGAACAGATGTCCGATAACTTCCCTGTAACAATAATGTGTAGATTTTGGCGCCCTCCTTATCTTCGGGAAAACAGTCGAAAAAAATATTTGAATATCCGGGCGGTTAAGGGCGTGAGTCTGGTTCTCAGGTGAAGGCCGGCCAGTCTTTTCCAGATTTCCGCCTGGGTCGGATAGGGATGAATTGTCGCCTCAATATCCGACATTTTCAGGCCCGCGGTGATCGCCAGGGACATTTGGCCGATGGATTCGCCGGCATGGGCCGACACCAGGGTCGCCCCTCGAATCCGTCCCGTCCGCCGATCCGCATGAACCCGGGCGAAGCCGGCCGTCTCCTCCTCCAGAACCGCCCGGTCAACCTCGGTCATCCGGGCCGTGAATGTGGCCACTTTATCGCCCTGTGCCGCCGCTTCGGATGCCGTCATGCCGACATGGGCCACTTCCGGCGACGTATAGGTCACCCAGGGCATCACAAGCGCAGAGGCTTTACTGCGGCCAAAAAACAAGGCGTTTCGCAGCACGATTTTCGCCATGGCGTCGGCGCTGTGGGTGAATTGCCAGACCGAACAAATATCACCGGCGGCGTAAATTTTCGCGTTGGAGGTCTGCAAGCGGTCATTGACCTCGATTCCCTTGGCATGATAGGCGACGCCGGCGGTTTCAAGGTCAAGCCCTTCAAGATTGGGGCTCCGCCCGGCCGCCACCAGAATCTCATCCGCCGTGAGGGTGCGTTCCGCGCCGTCCGCCCGCAGGATGATCTTTTTGTCGCCGTTACCTTGGCCGGCCTTTTCGATCCGGGCTTCCAGGATCAGGTCAACGCCTTCCCGGCGCAATTGCTCTGTTATCACCGCGCTCGCGTCCGGGTCCTCATTGGGCAGCGGACGATCCGCCATTTCAACCAGGGTCACCTGCGCGCCCAGACGGCGGAAGGCCTGCGCCATCTCGCAGCCGATGGGGCCGGCGCCGATAATGACCAGATGCGCCGGCAGCTTTTCGAGGGAAAACAGCGTTTCGTTGGTCAGGGGCGCCGCCTCTTTCAGGCCGGCAACCGGCGGCAGGGCGGCCCGGGCGCCGGTGGCGATAACGGCGCGGTGAAAACGCAGCCGCCGGCCGTCCACCTCGACCGTATCCGGCCCGCTGAAACGGCCCTGTCCGAGGAAAACATCAACCCCCAGTTCGGCAAAACGCGCCGCGCTGTCATGGCCAGCCAGGTCATTGCGTTTCTGGCGCAATCCTTCCATGATTTCGGCGAAATCAGGCGCCGTCCCGGCCTGATGCGCCCTGTGGGCCGCCTTCAGGAGGGCCTTGGAGGGAACACAGCCATAATTCAGGCAATCACCGCCCATCAGGTGGCGTTCCACCAGGGCGACCCTCGCGCCGAGCCCCGCGGCCCCCGCCGCCGCCACAAGCCCCGCCGGGCCGGCGCCGATCACGACCAGATTATAGCGGCCCGCCGGTTCGGGATTTTTCCAGTCTGCCGGATGCAGTTTCCGCACGAGCGCCTGATTATGGCGATCATCGGGTAAAACTGTAATATTCATGCCTTCTCCTTTTTTTCGACTTCCGCCGCAAGCGCCCGGCGGGCGAGACGGGTGACATATAGCGTGACGATGACGGTCACCCCGAAGCCGCCCCACATAAAGATATTCTGGGCGTCGGCGGCCCCTTTATCCGGCGCGGCGGCCAATTCGCTCAACTGCGGCACGAGGGAGCCGAGATAGGTATAGAGAAAGGTTGCCGGCAACATGCCGATGAAGGAGGCCAGGACATATTTTCCCGCCGTCACCCCGGTCAGCCCCAGGGCGTAATTGAGCAGGGTAAAGGGAAAGACCGGCGACAGCCGCAACAGGGTGACGATTTTAAATCCCTGGGCGCCAACCGCCTGATCAACCGCCTGGAAACGCGGGTTATCACGGACTTTCGCCGCGACCCACGGCCTCAACCGCCCCCGCGCCAGGCAAAAGGCGATATAGGCCCCGGTCACGCTGACCGGAGAGACCAGAAGCGTGCCCCAGAGGGGGCCGTAAACAAATCCCGCCCCCAGGGTGAGCAGCGAACCGGGGATCAGCAGCAGAATCGCGACAATATAGACCACGGCGTAAACCAGCACGCCCCGGGCCCCGCTGTCCTGCACCCAGCCGATCAACGCCTGCATCCATTCATGCACCGGCCACAACAGGCTCACGGACACCAGCGCGGCGACAAGCAGAATAATTTTAAGCAGAGTTTTCATGATTTTTACTTTTTCCATCACGCGATAAGCTTTGCGAGCCCATAAAGAATCATACCGATGACGGCGGCGCCCGGCAGGGTGATAACCCAGGCCGCCAGCAATTTCCTGACCACATCCATCCGCAGGTCGCCGGACCGCCCGGACGCCCCGACGCCAATCAGCGCCGATGTGGAAACATGGGTGGTGGACATGGGCAGGCCGAATACGGCCCCCGTACTGACCAGCATGCTGGTGACGATATTCGCCGTGAATCCTTCATGATGGTTCATCACGGTGATCTTCTCGGCCAGCACTTTTGTCACCCGGAGTCCGGCCATCAACCCGCCGAGGGTCATGGCGGCGGCGACCACCAGGAAGGCCGTCCGGTCCGCCAGTCCGCCGTCACCGGAAAGCAGCATCGCCGCAAGCATCAGCCCCGCCAGTTTGGGCGCATCATTCATGCCGCGGGCGAAGCTGGTCAGCCCGGCGCTCAGCCAGTGCAGCATGTCAACTGTCACCAGGGCGCGCACCCGGCTTCCCGACAGGTTTTCTGACAGATTTTCTGGCAGGCTTTCCGCCTCACAGGTTCCAAACGTGACATCCGGCGAAAATTCGCTTATTCCCCGGCCTGACGGTTGCGCAAAGACTACGCGGGGCGTCGCCGTAAGACAGATACAGTCCGCCGCCCGCGCCCGCGATGACCGCCATTTGTCCCACCCCCGCCGGAGGCCCAACGTCGCCGCCAGGGCGACCACGGGACTCAGCAGCAGGGGCAAGGCGACTTTCCAGATTAATATGGTCCAGGCGACGCCTGCCGCGCCGAAGGCCATCAGGGCGACCCCCAACAGGGCGCCGACAATGGCGTGGGTGGTGGAAACCGGCAGTCCGGTTCGGGTGGCGAGCAAGACCCAGCCCGCCGCGCCGCCGATGGTCGCCAAGGCCGCCGACAGATCCGGCGTCGCCGCAGCCGTCAGCAGCTTGCCGCCAAAGGTGTCGACCATCGCGCTCGCGAAAAGCGCCCCTGTCATGGCGCCCGCCGCGGTAAAGAATGTTCCCCAGTGCAGGGCGGTCCGGTAACTGGTCACCCCGGCGCCGACCAGGGTTGCAATGCCTTTCGAAACATCGTTCGAGCCGTTGGCCCAGGCGATCGCGATCCCCGCCGCAATGATGATCATAAATTCAGGACTCATGGCCGCGCTCCCCTATACGCGTCAGAACGCCGTGGACAGAATTTCCGGTGCAGAGCAGCAGAATGCTGAATTTTTCCGGCCTGCCCGGGACCGGTTCCGAGGTGACGCGCTCTAACAGCATGAGGTTTCTCCCGCATCGGCCTCGCCCTGATCAAACGGCAATCCGTCGCCACAGCCGGGAAAAATGCCGAAATGGCGGGAAAAATCGCCGATAAACTGGAAATGAGCCTGAAAGCGGCTGTCCTGCAGCATCGCCCAGCTGTTGCCGCACAGGGGAAAGACCCGCCCGGTTTCAATGTCATGATGCTTGTCGAGGATAAAATGATCTGGATGGTCGGGGATCGTGCCTTTATAGACCACGGCCTGACCGTAATCCTCACAAGCGGCGTCCAGATTCTCCAGATTAAACAAACGGTAAGTCGCGGAATAAAAGCGGATCGCGCCAATACGGTCGGACAACTCAGGATCCGTAATCTCCAAAGGCCGGTCTTCCACCAGGCGCGGATCGGCAAAACCGCATTCCTTGCTCAGGGTTATGAAATCATTCCAGTAGAGCGCCCCGCCGAGACACTCGCCGTAGAGAACCGGGTCATGGCGCACCGCCTCCGGCACCCGCCGGTCGGCATAGACATCGGAGAAATAAAATTCACCACCGGGCTTCAACAGGCGCCGCACGCCGTCCAGCACCGCCTTCTTGTCCGGCGACAGATTGATCACACAATTCGACACGATCACGTCGAAGCTCGCCGGCGCCAGATCCAGTTCATCCAGCTTTTCAATATAGCCCTTCAGGAAGCGGACATTATCATAACCGAAGGTCTCCGCATGGAAAGTCCGGTGTTCTTCCGCCACCGCCAGTTGCTCATCGGTCATATCCACGCCGACAACTTCCCCTGTCGGGCCGACCAGCTGCGCCAGGGCGTAAACATCGCGGCCGGAACCACTGCCCAGATCCAGCACCCGGCAGCCTTCCAGCAGCGGCGGGCAGACCAGGCCACAGCCGTAATAGCGGGCCAGCACGTCGGGGTGAATATTCTTCAGCAGGATTTTTAACCAGTCCGGAACATGGCTCACATCACAACAAGCGTCGGTTTTCAGATCCTTGCTGCCCTGCAAGTGACGGCCATAATAATCCTGAACAGTTTCATGCATCATTTCGCTCTTCTCATCACAGTTATCAAAAAATTCACTTCAGTGTCGTGAGCAATGACGCGCCATTGCCCACAACGTTACAGATTTTTTTATTTTTCTGATTTTCTGCCGGCGCAAAAGTAACATCAGGCTGTCCGGAGGAACTCCGCACAGCCCGATTTTAATCCAGTGGAACCGGATCAGGCGTCATCAGGCGACCACTCAAAGGTTTGAAACGGCTTGTCCAGCGGCGTTTCGGCAATATGATTGACATAATTGCTCATGACCTTTTGCGAAATTCCCAGGATAACTTCCAGAACATTCCGCCGCGTATATCCGGCCGCCAGGAAAGCGTCTATGTCGGCGCGGCTCGCCTCCCCTCTCTTGCGCACCATGAGCAGGGTGAATTTCCGGAGCGCCTCCAGTTTTTCGGGCAACGGTTTTTTACTGCGCAAGGCGTCAGAAATTTCCTGATCCACCCCCATCATATTCGCAATAGCCGTATGGGCGGGCACGCAATAAAGGCAAGCATGCTCAACATTTATCGCCTGCCAGACAACAGTTTTTTCTTCGGCGGTAAAGGACGTCGCCAAAAACAAGCCGTGCAGCGACTGGTAG
This sequence comes from Paremcibacter sp., assembly GCA_048266545.1. Classification (GTDB taxonomy): domain Bacteria; phylum Pseudomonadota; class Alphaproteobacteria; order Sphingomonadales; family Emcibacteraceae; genus Paremcibacter. The sequence goes on from JBLWZH010000033.1 coordinate 10,855, forward strand.
GCCGCAAGCAGTTCCGGCGATTCCGCCATAATCCCGTGAAGATTAGGGATTTTGCCAAAGTCATTGAGCGACTTGGCGAAAAGAGGCTGCGCGGCCTCCGGTGCGGTTTCCTGATTATGCAGGGTAAAATGCGACATAAATAATATCCTCTCTTTTCTGAGTTGGTGGTATCAGGGTTGAATTTGCACTCTGAACGATCGTTCAAATAAATTAGTACTTTATTTTGAGCGATCGTTCAAGTATATTCAACAACATCATCAGGGAAAGATCGGATATGGGCAGACAGCAACAGTATAATCGGGCAGAAACCATAGAGAAGGCCATGCATTTATTCCGGTCCCGCGGATTTTCCGGCACCTCAATGCGGGATCTCGAATCTCGCCTTGATATGAGACCGGGAAGCATTTACGCCAGTTTCGGCAGCAAGGAAGGCCTTTATGAGGCGACGCTGGATCATTATGCGGCAACCTCACTCGAAAGCCTTGATCAGCATATGGCGCAAGCAGAGAATTTTTTGACAGGTCTGCGCGGTTTTATCGAGCAGATTTTATTCCCTGCCGATGGGGCCAGAAACTGCATGTTGGTTAAAACGGTTTCCGACCTGAATCCCACCACGGCGGCTCTGAAGGAAAAAGCCTTCCGTATGCTCCTTGAGTTTGAGAAAGCCTTTATAAGGGAACTGCGAAGGGCTCAGACAACAGGCGAGGTCTCTCCAACTGCGGATATACCAACTCTGGCTCGTTTTATTCAGGTTCAAATCATTGGCCTGCGCGCCTATGGCGAAATACAACCCTCGAAAACGGCGCTAAACGAACTCCTGGACAGCAGTCTTTACGCGATCAAGAGCAAAATGACGCCATAAATCCCGAAAAATTGATGACATATAATTTTCATCTGTAATTTCAGTTTAAGGAGACTTTTTATGAATCAACAAAACCGCATTGAATGGGCCCTTTTCCTGCTGCGCGTCGGCGTGTTTATCGTTATGTTTGTCTGGACGGTTGATAAAATTCTCAACCCCGCCCACGCCGCCGGAGTGTTCGCAAACTTCTACCTTATCGGCGGCTTGGGTCGGGAAATAATCTTGATTCTCGGCGGCCTTGAACTGCTGATTATTCTCGCTTTTCTGGCGGGGCTATGGAAAAGATATACCTACGGCATTGTTCTGCTGCTGCACGGCGCCTCGACCTTCGCCTCCTGGAAGCAGTACACCATCGACATCAACCTGTTGTTCTTTGCCGCCTGGCCGATGCTCGCCGCCTGCGTCGCGCTCTATCTGTTGCGCGATCTTGATGTGAAATTTACCTGGCGACGATAAGATATAATATCAGCGCCGCAGAAACGGCGCGAGCAAAAGCGCTACAAAGCCTTTGTCCTGCCGCCCCGCAACGCCAATCTTCATCGTCGGCGTCCGCGCCGTCGGGCTTTGGGTCCCAAAAATCCGGTCCCAGAAGCTGAACAGGGTTCCGTAATTGGAATCCGTGTCCCGCTGCAGGGCGTGATGATGCACCCAGTGGATTTTCGGCGTGATAATCAGCCGTGAAAGCCTGGCCTCCAGTCGATGGGGAAGGGCGATGTTGGAATGATGAAACAACGAAAAGACCAGCAGCAAAATCTCGAAAATAATGACGGATTCAAAGGGGACGGCCAACAAAATCACCACCCCGGAACGGGCGAAAACCGAAAAAAATATCTCGCCAAAATGAAAGCGAATGGCGGTTGTGCTGTCCAGGTGCTGGTCAAGGTGATGCACTTCGTGAAATCGCCACAGCAAAGGGATTTCATGGGTGGCGCGGTGCCACCAGAATATGAAAAGGTCGAGCAGGACCACATCGACCAGCAAAGCCGGCAGACCCGAAAACCATTCCGGCCGGGACCAGAGCGGATTCTGCGCGGCAAAATAACTGACCGGTAGGATCACGGTCAGGGAAAGCCCGATATTGATCGGCCAGAAAGACAGATTTTTCACAATGCGCCGGAACGGCGGAATAGGGGACTGCGCCGCGGGCCGGATATGTTCGAGCAGAAAGAGCAGCGCAAACGCGCCGGCGACAATATAGCCTTTATCGTCAAGCAGATCCGACATCAGACGGCCCGCGGCCTGCAGACAAGCCCTCTATCGTCATGGTTCATCCGCCTTAACCGGCGCAATATGTCCTCAAAATCAGCACGGGACATCATATCGCTTACATTCATCCTGTTTGCATTCCCGAAAATCAGTTCTCGCGCATTGCTTCTGTATGGATTATCCCGTCAGGATAAAAGGCTTTGAAGGCAAAGGCAAACGGCAGGTGATAGACAACATTTTCGCCGTTCCTGGTCACCGTCACCGTGCCGATATCCTTCGCCTTTTTAATAATCTCTGAATCCAGCGCCGAATTCTGCCCGGCCCGCCATCTCAACAACAGGCCGTTGTGGGTGAGCATTTTATGCTTCTGGACCAGCGAAAGGGGCCATGCTTCCTCGCCCACCGCCACGACGCGGGCGAGCGGCGGCACTACGCCATCATAATCGCCGCGAAAGAGAAAGGGCCAGCCTTCCGAATCATACCTCACATAGGGGTTCAGGCCATAGCGGCGTATGTTCGGATTTTTCGGCACCAGAACCCTGCCCTGCGGATGGCGTTCGCGGAACAAGGCGAAGGATTCGATCCGCGAGGGAATGGTCCGCAAGGTTTTCCCGGTATATTTTCCCACAATCCCTTCGCCGGTAAACTGCTGCCACCAGCTTTCCGACTGGCGGTCATACATCACCATGTCAGACTTGCGCAGCTTTCCCGTGGTGCCAAACTCCAATAAACGCCCCTCCAGCCGGCGCTCAAACACCAGCGCCGCATTGCATAAGGGGCAATAGGTAATCGCCACCGGAATACCGCCAACCGTATCATTGACAATTTCATGGAACATGAGAATGCGAACCGGATAGGTCCGGGCGTCGCCGTTGATCTCCAGACTGATCACCGGTTCCTTTGGTCCGATATCGCGAATCTCGTCAGCCGACTTGAAAAGCGGCGCCGTAATGGCGGGGATGCCGTCCTTGGCCGGCCCGCCCTCTATGATTTCATAAAAGGCGATGCTGCTTTTGCTGAAATCCGTCCGCGGCCATTCGGTCTTCCAGTTTTCCACCCGCTGCTGCTGGCCGAATGCGACCGCACAGGTCACAAACAGAACCAAGGGAACGAAAAGGGATTGGTTGAATATTCTGCGCATCCGATGCTCCTTACCCGCCAGACCATCCGTCAACAGCATATGATCCGCTATTTGAAAATAGCCCAGCGACGCCATGACATTCTCCCGTAGCCGACGGGCCACAGCAGCCGTTGTTTGTTCTCTGGCATATCGTAACGGAAAATCCCCGGCCGGCGCGACACACAAAAGGTCACTTATTCGTGACCCGCGCTTGTCGTCCCTACAAACCCGAATTCCCAAGATTACCGAATAGCCGCAGGAATGGCCGCTCTCCCAGGACCATGCCGTTCAGCTTCGGCAGCCTTGGGCCGGTCATGACCTGTGACAACGGCCACAGGGCGCTGAATTTATGTGGCGACGCCCAGACATCACCGCAGATGTTTTTTCTGACGATAACTGAGGGCTTCAGCGACATGGCGTTTGGCGATGGCGTCACAGGCTTCAAGATCGGCCAGCGTCCGCGCCACCCTTAATATCCGGTGATAGCCGCGGGCGGTGAGCCGCATCACCTCGACCGCCTGGGCCAGGATGTCCCGGCCCGCCTCGTCGAGGGTCGCCACCTGCTCCAGCGCCTCGCCATCAACATCGGCGTTGCAGCGCACCCGGTCGTGAAGGCCCATCTCTTGATAGCGCCGGATCTGAATATCCCGCGCCGCCCTGACCCGCGCCGCCACATCGGCGCTGCCTTCGCTTGGTGTCGGCAGGGTCAGGTCCTGGGCGCTGACCGCCGGCACCTCGATATGAATATCAAAACGGTCCATCATCGGCCCGGAGATTTTCGACTGATAATCGACGGCGCATCTGGGCGCCCGGCTGCAGGCCTGGGCCGGATCGTCGAGATAGCCGCAACGGCAGGGATTCATCGCCGCCACCAGTTGAAAGCGCGCCGGATAGGTGACATGGAGATTGGCCCGCGCCACCACCGCCTCGCCGGTTTCGATGGGCTGGCGCAGGCTGTCGAGCGCCGGGCGGTTGAATTCCGGCAGTTCATCAAGGAACAGCACTCCCCGGTGGGCGAGGGAAATCTCCCCCGGGCGCGCTTTCAGGCCGCCGCCGGTCAGCGCCGCCATCGACGCTGAATGATGGGGATTGCGATAGGGACGGTGGCGGGTGATCCGGCCCTGGGTCAGCAGACCCGCGACCGAAGCGATCATGCTGACCTCCAGCACCTCCTCCGGCGTCATCGGCGGCAATATCCCCGGCAGGCGCGCCGCCAGCATCGACTTGCCCGACCCCGGCGGACCGGTCATGGCCATATTATGGCCGCCCGCCGCGACAATCTCCAGCGCCCGTTTGGCGGTTTCCTGGCCTTTGATGTCCCTCAGGTCAAGATGATCCGGCCCCTCGTCCGACAGAATAGCCGTCGGCGGGCTGAGCAACTGACTGCCTTTCAAGTGATTGATCAGCGACAACAGATTATCCGCGGCAATGATTTCCACCTCCCCGGCCCAGGCCGCCTCGCCGCCGCAGGCGGCGGCGCAGATCAATCCGCAATCCAGTTCCAGCGCCGCCAAGGCCGCCGGCAACACGCCCGGCACCGCCTGTATGGCGCCGTCCAGGCCAAGTTCGCCGAGCACAATATAACCCTCCGCCGTGTCGCTCGTCACCGCCCCCATCGCCACCAGCACCCCGAGCGCAATCGCCAGGTCATAATGACTGCCTTCCTTGGGCAGGTCGGCCGGCGCGAGATTAACGGTTATTCTTTTCGGCGGCAGGGCCAGGCCAATCGCCCCCAGGGCCGCCCGCACCCGTTCGCGGGATTCCGCCACCGCCTTGTCCGGCAGTCCGACAATGGTAAAGGAAGGAAGACCGGCCGCGACCTGAACCTGTACGTCAACCGAACGCGCCTCTATCCCCACGAAAGCAACTGTCCCAATATGCGCAACCATCCCCCAATACCTCATTGACTGGAAATATGTTGATTAAATACAACTTACCAGCAAAGCGGCTCAGAAAAAAGGCCGGAATTTCGAGGAAATATACAGGGGCGGGTAAATAGAGCGGAAGAATTATCCACGGAGAGCGGCGCCTCCGGTAAATTTTCAGGCAACAGGGCGGATTAAATCCAGTAGAAGGCTTCGACGGATCCTTTTGAATTTCCGTTCGTTTCGGCTTCTTTCTCGCAGGTCCCGTCACACTCATCGACAACGATGGTTTCATCGCATTGATATTTCGGGGTGGAATGAAGGGCCGCCTCGCTTATTTTATAGGAAAAAGTGACCGCGCGGTTTTCCAGTTCGCTTAATTTGCTGCGCGCTTTTTCCAGCTCTCCTTCAAGGTCAGTGACAACATTTATTTTAATCGCTTCCGGAATCGCCTGCTGCGCGACAATTTCCGCAATGGCTTCATTCAGGCTTTCAATTTTGATGGCGTGAACCTCAATCAGATTCTCCAGCTTTTCAGCCCGAAAATCGTCCAGTTCAACCAGAGCTTCCCTCAACGCCACATCAGCGACTTGCCTACTTGTTTCAGCAATACGCCTCAGTTCTTCTTCCTGAACAAAGGCGAACCCCAGATCTTCCGGCGCCGGCAGGGATTTGACAACAGGCCGCGCCGCAGACCTTGGTTCAGCAGATTTATCAGATGTCTTTTCGGACAGAACAAGCGGCCCCAATGCGGTTGAAATTGACAGCATGGCGACAAGCCCGAAGGCGGCTCCCGACAGCTTAAATGCTAAATTTTTACGACTTCCCTGTTCCATTTGCTGGCCTCGCAAAGAAAAAAATCCGGTATTGCTGATGAAAATAGTTTTTTAATTCCCTATGGCAGCCAGAATATGTCGCGATTATGACAATAATAAGACCACTGGTTGCCTTTATACCCTAAATGATACATTATTTCAATTTAATTAAGGACATTCACAAATTTTTGATTTAGACGATCCGGCGCCCCTGAGCCTATCACGCGCAGCCTAAAAATAGCGGGCGAGCCGGATTTGGAAAAAGTCATCCCGGGATTGCGGGAAGATCGGATCCGTCATCGGAATACCCAGAAAGAAGCGGGCGTCCAATGACACCGTCCAGCTTTCGCCGATCCGGCAGCTGCCTTCGATATTGAGAAATTTGGCCGATGAATTGAGATCAAAAATAGCGCCGACCAGCACTTCCGAACTGTCGATGTCGTTGGCCGCATAGCGCAACCCCAGGAACAAATCATCCTCAAACGGCGTCGTCGCCCGGCTGCCCCGGTCATCATAAAGATATTCCGACAGCAGGCTGATATCGGAATTGTCGCCGAACATATCGTAAAAGGTATATTCAAAGCCGCCGGTCATGGCCCAGTAATTCGGCCCCGGCCCGGCCCATGATATGGCCTCGAATTTAATCAGCAGGTCCTCGAAAGTCGCCTGAAGGTCAAGGCCGCTCTGGTCAATCAGGTTATAGCGCGGGATCAATACCGGATCGCCCGCCGCATCGACGCCGGCCACAAAGACCGGATCGCGGCTTGTCCCCCGGAAATGATATAGTCCGACATCAATATTTTCGATGACATGGGACCAGCGCAGCGCCCAGTCGGCATGCCATTTGTCGGATCCGGCCTGATACTGGGTCCGCGCATAATCAATCGGCAGCGGCATCCGCAACCGCCCGTCCCGACCCGGGAAACGCCGTTCGCGAAAATAAGTCATCAGATAGGCGGAAAATACCCCAAAACCGCTGTTGTAGGATACGCTCACCATTGGTTGCCCCAGTTTGTCTTCCTGGTCAATATCCTCCAGATTGTCATCCTGGTTCAATATATCCACCAGATGATTGGATTCCGTCACCCCCCAGAAAACCGTATCGATTCCGGCGCTGAACAGCCAGCGCCCCGCCGAAGCAGTCCATTTCAACTCGCGAATATCGAAATGGCTGCGGTCCCCGTCCTGGACATCGACCCGGCCAAAGGGGCGGAAGGTCACCTGGCTGCTGCTGGTATCGGACACATATTCCAGCAGAGGTTCGAGCGCAAAGGACATGGTCCAGTCATCGGGCTCCGGATGAGGGCTTGACTGGGTGAATATCCGGCCTTCGGCTTCAATATAGCCCGACAGGGTAAAATTGCCGTCCTCTGTGACGCCCTCGTCATAGTCTTCCGCCGGCTGGTATCCCGCAGCATGATATTCCGGCGCTGCGGTCGGCGCTGTCGTCGGGGCGACCGGCGCCGCCGGCGCAACGGGCGTCGTTTCCGCCGCCATATTTTCCCCTTCCGGGGCGGGCTTTACCGACTCCGGGGTGGAATCACCGACCAAATCGCGCCATTGGGCGGCGGAGGCCGCCTTCAGGTCAAGAACCAGACGATATTGTTTGCCGTGATCCGGCCTAAGGTTGAGGATATTGTCAACAATAACCGACTGGCGCAGCCCAAGATGAAGCCGCAGGGCCCCCTGATGATCCACGATCCGCAATTTTTCCACCAGGCCGATGGCTTCGGCCCGCCTCGCCAGGGCGGCCACCGCTTCGCCGCCCGCCGTTTGCCTGAGGTCAACGAGAATTTCTTTCGGATTGTCCCGATAGCTGATCTGGTAGTCTGCGGTCTGGCTGACTTCAAGCACGACCCGGGTTTTGTCCGGATGGCGGCCGGTTCGGACGTCAAGGATATTGACCTCCGCCCCTGCGGACAGCGTCATAAACCCCAGTAAAGCCACCGCCAGGAATCCGCTCTGAACAGCCGCGCCGGCAAGCGCTTTGATCCCTCCCCGGCTTTTCCGGTTCAGTGCCCGATCACCCGTCGTCTTTTTCGCATCATCTCCCGCTGACACAATCGCCCTCTTGAACATTTTGTTTTCAGTCATCCATTTTTTTCGCAAACAAACATGTAGAAGGGCCTAAGAAATCGCGCCAATTTAACGATCTCTTTAATCATTTTTTTCTAAAATTCTAAGCAATATCAGGACGTTCTGTCCGGCGTTACCCTTTTGTTAACCATAAAATCCAAAAGAACAGAAATAAAGAAAAAAGCCCGGCCAATGCGGCCGGACCTTTAAAAACAGCAGAAACACTGGGGTTGTCGGCGTTATTTCGCCGTTTCCAGCCTGCTTCTAGAAAAGTCGATTTCCTGCAAGCCGGTTTGAAAGTCATAGCGACTCCACAACAGCCGAGTCGTCTTGCCGGTAATGACATTCTCCATAAACAGATTGCTCGCCCGCCAGTATTTATCCAGATAAAGCTTGTAATCCGACAGGCTGAGCACTTTCAGCAAATCCCCGCGGCGGTTATAGAATTCTGTTTTCCAGGTTCGGTATTCGCTGGTATCGATCCAGGACACCAGCCTGGTATAGCCCGATTTTTCATACTGGGGATAGGCTTCCACGACAAAGCAGGTCAGGCTGCCGCAGGGCTCGTCGCGCAGCCATTTATAGCTGTATTTCCCCACCTCGCGCGAGGCCATATCCTCATAGGCGAATTCACTGCCCATGAAAGGGCCCGATTTATTGCTTGAGGAAATCCGCTTGATCCGCCCGAGCGCCGGCAGATAAATCCACTGATCATCCGGATCAAGGATTTTGGAATGGGTCAGGAACGCCGTTCCCTTGACGTCCCGCGGGCTGTCAAAAATCACCAGCGACTTGTCCCCGACTTCCGGGTCGGTCATCTCAAAGGTCTTGATCTTGAGCTTGCGCAGGCTTTCCCGCCCCTGCCGGTTTTTCAGGATCATGTCCAGAATGGCGACCGTATCCTGAAAGCCCTCGTCTCTCCTGTCAGCCTCCACGGCGATGGCCAGCCCCTTTTCCTCCGCAGTCTGGTCTCCCACAGTCTGGGCGATCAGGGCGTCCGGGCTCAGAATGCCGGCGATCATCAGGGACAAAAATACTTTAAATACTGGTTTTCGCAATTGCGATCTCCTTTTGCTTGTCAAGATAGAGCAATAAAACAGGCAATAACAGAAAATCCGTCACCAGAGCGACAGCGATGATCATCGCCGTCAGCATACCCATTTTCGAATTCATGTAAAAATCGGACAGCATCAGGGAACTGAAGCCGACAATCAGCACCAGCGACGACACCCATAAGGCTTTGCCCACCATGGAGAAGGCGTATCGGATCGCATCTTCGGCATGAAGGCCCTTTTCCCGCTTGCCCCGCAGATATTTGCTCAGGAAATGAACCGTGCAATCAACAATCAGGCCCAGCGCCGTCGCCGTCACCCCGGCGGCGAACATGCCCAGTTCGCCGTTGATCACCGCCCAGATGGCAAAGGCGACAACCGCGGGAATAATATTGGGCACCAGACTGACAAGGCCCAGCTTCATACTGCGCAGGGCCACCACAAGACAGGCGGAAATCAACAGGAAGGCGACGCCTGTGCCCCAGAACATGCTGTCAAAGGTCCGCTTGGTCAGAAAGGCGAAGATCAGGTTGACGCTGGTCGCGCCGCTCGGCTGCATCTCGGCCGGCGCATTGACCCGAAGCCATTCCTCCGCCCGATATTTCAGGTCCTTCATCTCGCCGCTGTTGATATTGCTGATAATCGCCGTCAGCCTTGTCGCCGTTTTCCCGACATCGATCTGATTATTCAGGTCAAGGCCATTGGGCAGCGACATTTCATAAAGCAACAGATATTGCGCCGCCAGGTCGCGGCTGTCGGGTATCCGGTAATAGGTCGGATCGTCGCCGTGCATGTTTTTATTCAGCCGCTTCATGATATCCGTGAAGGACAGGACGTGGCGCACTTCCGGCTGGCCCCGGAACCACTGGGCGAATTCCTCCAGCGTCTCCTGATAACGGGGATCGGAAATGCCGCCCTCTTCGCCCGAGGGGACCGACAATTCAACGGTATAGGCGCCGGTGAGATTTTCCATCAGAAAGTCGGCATCCTTTCGGAACTGGACATTTTTACTGAAAAACTCGACAAATTTGTCATTGTAAACCAGCCCCGGCAGGGCGGCGGCGGAGCCGACAAGCACAATCAGGGCGCCGACAATAATATAGCGCCGCTTGATCATGACCCATTCCACATAGGCCGACAGGAAGCTGTCTTTATAGTGCCGGTGCCCCTGTGGCTTCATCGGAATGATCGTCATCAGGGACGGCAATAATGTGATCGACAGAAACCAGGCCGCACAGACGCCAAGGGCCGAAATATTGCCGAATTCCCGGAACGGCGGGCTGTCATTGAAATTCAGGCTCAGAAAGCCGATAACGGTCGTCAGCGAGGTCAGGAACACCGGCTGCATATTGATCCGCAGGCTTTCCACCGTCGCCGTCCGCCGGTCGGCGCCCTTGCGCAATTCGCCGAAATAGGTAATCAACAGATGAATGCTGTCGGCGACGGATATGGTCAGGATAATCACAAAGGAATTCACCGACGCGCCATTCAGTCCCCAGCCAATATGTCCCGCAACGCCAATCGCCGCAATCACCGACAGAAAGACAACGCTCATGGTGCTGATCATCCCGGCGACAGAACGCAGAAACAGCAGGATCGTCAGCGCCAGCAGAGCATACATCAAGGGAAACAGGGTCGCCATATCATGCTGGGCCGCCTCGGAAAAGGCATTGGACAACATGACAATGCCGCCCAGCGCAATATGAACATCGGGGTACTTGGCCCGCATTTCCTCGGCCATCGCCCGGACGGGCGCCACGACTTTTTTAATCGTGGTTTCATCCGCATTATTCATTTCCACGGTGATGACAATCTGCGTGGTCCGGCCGTCCGCCGAAATCAGCCGGTTGATAAGCGACGGTTCCGTCCGGGCTACTTCGCGGATCATCGCCAGGCGCGACGGGTCCAGCCCCGCGACATCCTCCACCAGATCCTCGACAATCATCTCATCGTCTTCGGCCCGGGTATGTTGATAATTGGACAGTGAATCGACGCGAACCGTATAGGGGACCTGCCAGGATTTCTCGGTCAAATCCTTGATCAGGCCCAGCATTTTTTTGTTAAAGACATCCCCTTCGTCAGGCCTGATGATAAAGGAGACCGTGTCAACCTTGGTGTAGGTCCGCTCCAGTTCATCCTGGGCCGCCAGTTGCGGGTTGTCCGGTCCGAAAAATATCCGGTAATCTGTTGAGAAATAAATATTTTTCGCCCCATACCCCGCCAGCAAAACCACCAGAAGAGAGGCCACCAGCACCAGCCACGGCCGACGCGTAACAAATTCACCGTAAGCTACAACCGGGTTATCTGTTGATTTCTCTGACAAGTTTCTGCTTCCCGTTATCGACAAAGGAGCGCAATGTTAACACAGAAAACATTAATGTCCATAATAAATACAGTCCTTTCATTTCGCGGCATTTCGCGGCAAAGCCAGGCCCTGTCGAAGGCGGCGCCAAAACGGAAAAAGACGCCTCCCGGGAAGCGCCTTTTCTCACTCTATCCTGAAGCGGTCTTACCAGACAATTCTTTCGATATTCTCAAATTCAATGGTTCCGCCATCATCAAAGGTGATGGTGCCCGATGAATCCTGGGACAGCAGCATTTCCTGGGCCCCGTCATCGGTTGACGTGACCGTTGAACCATCATCTAAGGTCAATGTCCAGCCCTGCTGGGCGTCGGCGTTATCAAAGCCCTCCAGTTGAATGGTGTCAGTCCAGCTGTTGCCGTCGCCGCCGTCGACTTCATTCCAGTCCTGATCAACCCCCATGATAAAGGTATCGCTGCCATCTTCACCATCCAGATCATCCGCGCCGGCGCCAACCGTTATCCGGTCATCGCCTTTTCCGGCCTTGATCTTGCTGCCGCCATCACCGGCATTGATCACATCATCGCCGTCTTTGGTTCTGATGTCGTCATAGCCGTCCCCGGCGGTAATCTGATTGTCGCCATCCCCGGTCCTGATCTTGCTGCCGCCATCGCCGACATTGATAATATCATCGCCGTCACCGGATGAAACCTTGTCCCAACCGGAACCCAGGGTAATGTGGTCACCGCCTTTTCCGGTCGTGACATCATTTTCGCCACTACCGGTGGCCATAATCTGATTATCACCGTCACCGGCCTTGATCTTGCTGCCGCCATCACCGACATTGATAATATCATCGCCGCCTTTGGCGCTGACGTTGTCATAACCGTCCCCGGCGGTAATCCGGTTGTCGCCGCCCCCGGCCTTGATCTTGCTGCCGCCGTCACCGACATTGATAATATCATCGCCGCCTTTGGCGCTGACGTTGTCATAACCGTCCCCGGCGATAATTTTATTATCCCCGCCCCCGGCCCTGATCTTGCTATCACCGTCCCGGACATCAATGTAATCATTCTGGTTTCCGGTTTTCACCTTATCCCAGCCGTCATCACCAATATATTCCGTGTCATAGGCGACCGCCGCCGCGCTTTCAGCCATATCGACAGCGATGCTCGCCGTTGTCATTGCCGAATCGCCGTTGCTCTGTTCGGTTGCGGTCGCCGCAACCTGCAAATTAAAGTCGGCGGTTCCTTCGGCCGGCGTGATGGTCATGCTCGTCAAATCCCAGTCCGACACATCAACCGCACTGTTGCCTGAGGTCGCGGTAAAGCTGTGACCATCGCCGTCACGCAACAGCGCGCCTTCCGGTATTGCGGAAATTTCCAGGGCAATTGTCTCCGACCCGTCCTGATCCGCAAGCGCTGCACTGATGTCGGGCAGTATTACGGCCTCCCCGGCCGCGCCCTCGATTTGAGGATCACCGCTTATGGACACCGTAGCCTGCGTATTGACGTCCGTATGGTCCTTGTCGCCGCCGCCGTACAGATCTTCCCAGTTCTGGTTACCGGCCCCGGCTGAATCGGTGAAATGATCATAGCCGTCAGGATTGAGGGCCTGATTGCTGTAATAGGCCGGCGCCCCCTGTCCGGATAATGGCGCGCCCTCATGCACCGCCGTCCAGACGCCGTTGATCTGCTCGAATGTTACCGGATCGCCATCGACCAAATTCGCGTTTGCATTGTCGCCGTTGGGAATAATGAAGAACCCCAGGGTAACGCCGCCCGGATAATCAGCCGTATTGATGGTCACGGAATGGGAATCATAATCCTTGACATTATCCTGAATAATGGCGCCGCCGATGGGATTGCCGTCACTGTCTGCTATATAATAGCCGTGTGAGCTGTTATAGCCCGCATTCACCGCCAGATAGCTGACATCAATGGTGACCTCTCCCCCAGCGGAAATATCATATAAACCATGATCCGCCGGAAGCTCCGTTGACATTTGAAGATCTGGCGCATCGGCAACCGCCGTCACCTCGAGGCTCGCCGTCGCCTGGGCCGTCGCCGCGCCGTCGGAGACGGTGAAGGAAAGCGCCACATCGGCGCCGGCATAATTTTCCGCCGGCGTGAAGCTGTAGCTGCCGTCGCCATGATCGGTCACCGACCCGTAGGCCGGATCGACAGTGACCGCGGTGATGCTCAGATCATCGCCGTCAATATCGGAGGCGTTGGCCAGAAGGTCCGCCGCCGTGAAGCTGAGCGCCGTATCCTCCAGGGTCGCCCCCAGATCGACCGTACCGGAAGTTGTCGGCGCCCTGTTAAACTCAATGGTTTCCGGCGCAACGGCGTTTCCAGCTTCATCAATTATTTTTATTTTTTCCCAGTCCTGTACGGTTATTCCCAAATGGGAAAATGTTTCACTGGCGCCGGAATCAGACGATGAATCCGCATTATTTTCAATGAATGCCTGAAGGTCGACCAAATCCTGCACAATATCTGGATCCTCCAAATCGGCATTATTGACATGAATGACAAGCGTATCCTTACCCGTGCCACCCTGATAGATATCCTCGCCACTTCCCACCGTGAAATGTCCGGTGTCATTGCCCCGGCCGCCGATAATCACGTCGTCGCCGGCCGAGCCGGTAATGGTGTCGTTGCCACCGCCGCCGTCAATGGCCGCAATATCCTCGAGCGTCGTGCCCGAGAAGTCGAGCTGGTTATGGCCGTAATCGCCGGCGATGGTCACATCCGCATGGCCGTCGCCGCTGATCACCTCGACGCTGTTGCCGGCGTCAAAGTTGCGATCAAAGCCGATCGTCACCCCGTCCCCGTCAGCGACAATCCGGTCCGCGCCGTCGCCGCCGTCAAACCGGTCGTAGCCGTCGCCCGTCCCGACCCGGAACGTATCGTCGCCCGCCCCGCCGAACAGATTGTCATTGCCCCGGCCGCCAATGATCACGTCGTCAGAACTGTCGCCGGAAAAGGATATATTGATGCTGCCGCTGACTTCCGCCTGATCCCCGTTCGAGCTTTCTGTTGAAACTCCCTTTACAGCGATGTCAAAATCCGGCGTTCCTGACGGCACAGTAATGGTCAATCCGGAAAGTTCATCCCCGGAAAATTGCCATTCGCCATTCGCCAGTTCCGTTCCGGCCGAGAAGGTAACGCCTTCGGGTATATTGGACAAGACGACATGGGCGGTTTCCGACCCGTCCAGATCCGTTACCGATGCGGTTATGTCAATCGGCCGGGTGAAAGATTCCTGATCTTGACCATTTCCGTCCCCATAAATCGTATCATTGCCGCCATTGCCATAAATAACATCCTCTCCAGAGGTGCCATACAGCGTTTCATGCCGATAATTACCCTCAATAATATTTTGATTATCAATTTCGATAGAAGAGGTTTTAATTTCCAGCGCCGGCGCATCGGCGACCGCCACGACATCGAG
>JBLWZH010000034.1:0-25319 GCA_048266545.1 Paremcibacter sp.
CAGCTTCTATCTTGAATCACATTATGACCTCTTTGGGAATCCCTAAAATGAATCTATTTGATGTGACCTTGCTCTAGACCAAAGGTGGCTTTTCAGCCGCCACCTTTTTGATCCCGATCCACATCGCAGTCCGGATATGTGACAGTGGCGTGCAATAGGGTCACGCGCAGCTCCTGTGGTTATTCAACCCAGTCCAGCCCCATATTTTCATAGCGTTCCTTGTCGTCGGACCAGTTTTTCCTGACCTTGACAAAAATAAACAGATGCACCCGGCGGCCCAGCAGTTCCTCCAGTTCCTCGCGGGCCATGCGGCCGATTTCCTTCAGGCTGCGGCCGCCCTTGCCGATGACGATCGCCTTCTGCGTGTCGCGTTCGACATAGATGACCTGTTCGATGCGCACGCTGCCGTCCTTTTTTTCTTCCCAGCTTTCGGTTTCGATGGTTGCGGCGTAGGGCAGTTCCTCATGCAGACGCAGGAAAAATTTTTCCCGCGTGACTTCCGCCGCCAGCATCCGTTCGGTAATATCGGTCATCTGGTCTTGCGGATAGAGCCAGGGCCCCTGGGGCAGATGGCGGACGATGGCGTCTTTCAGGTCCGCCAGGCCGTCGCCTTCCTGGGCCGAAATCATCAGGGTGTCGCTGAAATCGCCAAGTTCATTCAATTCCTGCGCCAGGCTGAGCAGGCTGTCCCGTCGAATGACGTCAATCTTGTTGATGGCGAGGATCGCCTTTCGACCGGCTTCCTTCAGGCCTTCGATGATGCGCCGGCTGTTGTCATCAATGCGCCGGGCGGCATCGACCAGCAGGACAATGACGTCGGCGTCACTCGCCCCGGCCCAGGCGGCGGAAACCATCGCCCTTTCCAGCCTTTTTTTGGGCTGGAAAATTCCCGGCGTATCGACGAATATCATCTGGCTGTGCTGATGGATCGCGATACCGACAAAACGGGTCCGGGTGGTCTGCACCTTGTGGGTGACGATGGAAATCTTGCTGCCGACCAGTGAATTCAGCAGGGTCGACTTTCCCGCATTCGGCGCCCCGAGCAGGGCGACAAAACCGCAATGGCTTTTGTTGTTTTTCATCTCTTTCGGCATCATTCCGTATTTCAGTTATTTTTTGAGGTGGTTCAGAAGTTTGGCGGCGGCATTCTGCTCCGCTTCGCGCTTGGACCGTCCGCTGCCCTGTTCCGGCGTCATGCCGTCAACCTGAACCTCGATCCGGAAGAAGGGTTCATGGGCCGGCCCCGTCCTGTCGGCGACAACATATTTCGGCGTTTTGATCTGCCGCGCCTGGACCCATTCCTGCAGCCGGGTCTTGGCGTCCCGTTCGGCAATGGATTTCTGCGAAATATAGCCTTTCCAGAACTTGCGGACCAGTTTCCGCGCCGCGTCATAGCCGCCGTCCTGGTTGACCGCGCCGATCACGGCTTCGCAGACATCGGCCAGAATCGTGATTTTTTTGCGTCCCCCATTGTCTTCCGCGCTTTTCGCCATATGGATATAGCCGGGCAGGGTCATTTTTTCCGCCACTTCGGCCAGGGTTTCCTTGCGCACCATATTGGTATGCCGGCTGGCCAGCCCGCCTTCCTCCACATCCGGGTAATGATCAAACAGCCATTCGGCGATCACCAGACCCAGAATGCGGTCGCCGACGAATTCAAGCCGCTGGTAATTCCGGCCGCCTTCAAGGCTCGGATGGGTCAAAGCCTCCCGAAGCTTGGCCTCATCCTTGAAGACATAGCCAAGCGTTTGATACAGGTCGCCATATTGGCCCATGGATTTCGACATGGCGCGCACCCTACTCAATGCGCGTGAAGATGCGTTCACGACGCTGTTTCGGCAGCCATTTCCAGAATTCCCACAGCTTGGCGTTATCATCAAGGGAAATCCATATCACTTCGGCCCGGCCGACAATATTTTCATAGGGCACATAGCCGACTCCGACGCTTTTCTTCCAGCGGCTGTCCTTGGAGTTATCCCGGTTGTCGCCCATGGCGAAATAATGGCCTTCCGGCACCCGAAAGATGTCGGTGTCATCCGCCTGACCGCCGGGATTCCAGGCAATATCAAGGGTGCTGTAGGATTTGCCGCTCGGCAGGGTTTCCCGGTATTTGGCGAAAATTTCTTCCTGGCCGAACTCATTTATGATCTTGAAATCGCCGACCCGTTGCCGTTTGACAAGCTTGCCGTTCAGATACAGGCGGCTTTTTTTCATCTGGATCGTATCCCCCGGCAGGCCGACAATCCGCTTGATATAATAGATGCTGGGGTCACGCGGCAGGCGGAAAACCACCACGTCACCGCGCTCCACCGGGCTGGCGAAAAACCGTCCCGAGAAGAAATCCGGGCTGAAGGGGAAGGAATGGTGGCTGTAGCCATAGGACATTTTCGACACCAGCAGGTAATCCCCGACCAGCAGGTTGTCCATCATGGATTTTGACGGGATCTTGAAGGGCTGATAAAAAAAGGTCCTGAAAACCAGCGCGATGAGCAGCGCCCATAACAGCACGCTGATCCAGCTCTCTTCCTTCTTTTCCGTTTCGCTCGCGCCCTGAGCCACTTGTTCGCTTTTGATGTCAGACATATATTCCGTACTTTTCCAAAGAATCCATAATTACCCCTGTTATTGACCCATAAATAGGGTAATTTTCAGGCGTTATCAAGCGAGAGACTGTTTTAATGCGCCGATTCGACGCCCCGGCATTCCTCATAATCGCGGCACGGCGGTTATCAATACAATCGCCTGGGCCCAGGGATGGTCATCGGTCAGGGTGAGGTCAAGCTGCGCCGTCATCCCGTCGGGCGTGATCTCCTCCAGTCGCAGCAGCGCCCCGCCGGTCAACTGAATCGCCGGTCGGCCATGGGCATTTCTGATGACACAGACATCGCGCCAGAATACCCCTTTGGCGAATCCGGTGCCCAGCGCCTTGGCGCAGGCCTCTTTCGCGGCGAACCGCTTGGCGTAATTGGAAATACGCGACGCCCGGCCCTCGCAATAATCCTGTTCGCCTTCGCTGAAAATACGCCTGATAAACCGTTGGCCGTATCGACTGATCGACTGATCAATCCGCTCAATATTCACCAGATCATTGCCCAGACCGATAACCCGCATCAGCCCGCCCCGCCCGTCTTCTTGTCCTCACAGCGGACCCGGCCCCGGTCCATCAGCCTTTTCATCTGCTGAAGGCTTTCGGCGAGGCCAACGAAAATCGCCTCGCCAACCAGGAAATGACCGATGTTGAATTCGGTAAACTGACAGATGGCGGCAATATCCTCCACCGTGTCGTAATTCAGACCATGACCGGCATGAACCTCAAGGTCAAGGCTTTCGCAAAGCGCCGCGCCGCGCCGCAATCGCTCCAGTTCGGCCGCCCGCGCCGCCCCGGTTTTCTCGACATAGGTTCCGGTATGGAGCTCCACCTTATCGGCGCCGATTGCCTTCGACGCCCTGATCTGGGCCTCATCGGGATCAATGAACAGGCTGACGCTGATTCCCGCCTGCCGCAGCTTCTCTACATAGGGCGCCAGATGATCATGGCCGCCGACAACATCCAGACCGCCCTCGGTCGTCAGTTCCTGGCGTTTCTCCGGCACGATACAGGCCGAGGCCGGCCGATGATCAAGCGCGATGGCGACCATTTCCGCCGTCGCCGCCATTTCCAGATTCAGCGGCACACTGAGCCGGGCCATCAGCATATCAATATCCCGGTCGGATATATGACGCCGGTCTTCCCGCAGGTGGGCGGTGATGCCGTCCGCGCCGGCCTCCACCGCCAGCAGGGCCGCCTTGACCGGATCGGGATGGACCCCGCCCCGGGCATTGCGAATGGTCGCAACATGATCAATATTAACGCCAAGACGGATTTTCTCATTACACATCCCGGGGGCTCCCTTCTTTGATTGCCTGCCTTCTTTTCGAGGCCGCCATGCGTTTAAGATACCTTTTATGCTTATATTCCCGAACCAGTTTCTCAATCGGCCAGAAAAAGGAAATCCAGACAATAGAGCCCAGAAGCAACCCGCCGACAAACATCGGCAGCAGGGTTGATTGAAGCAACGGCCCGAGCGTGATCAGCGGCGACTGCAACATATCCAGCATGCTGTGCTGGTCCAGCGTCGCATATATCAGGCCCAGAAGATCATCGGTGGCCGGCATGCCGAGCAGCCAGCAGCCGACATGATAAATCGCAATCCAGATAAAGGGAAAGGTCCAGGGATTTCCCACCGCCGTGCCCATGGCCGAGGTCAGAATATTGCCGCCGATGATCCAGGCGAGCAGGGCCGCCATCAGGAAATGCAGCCCGATAAAGGGGGTAAAGGAAACCGCCGCCCCACTGGCGAAGCCGGCGGCAATGGCGTATGACGTGCCGGGGATGCGGGCCAGTCTGTGCCGCAAATAGCTTAACGCCCGCCGCCAGCCGGCGGAAGGCCAGATATATTCCCGGGTTGTCGCCAGGACATGTTTCTTTTTACGACGTTTAAACAGTCTACCATTCCTTCATCGGCCCCTCTTCCCAGGGCCTTACTTCAACCCCCGGCTGCCCGGTTTCACGGCCGGGATGGCGGCCAGCTCCGGCGGCAGCTTATCTGCCTCGTAGGCCGGAATTTCCAGTCCGGCCAGCGAGACCAGCGGCACCCCGACATCGGCGCCGCCGTTGCTGCGGTCAATCAGGCAGCTTGCGGCGACAACATTGCCGCCATATTCGCTGATCACCCTGATGCATTCCCGGGAGGACAGTCCGGTCGTCACAATGTCTTCGGCCATCAGGACATTCGCCCCCTGCGGAATTTCAAAACCCCGCCTGAGGGTCAGTTCCCCCTCAACCCGTTCGGTAAATATGGCGTTGACCCCCAGTTGCCGACCCATCTCATAACCAACCACGACGCCGCCCATTGCCGGCGACACCACAAGGTCGATTGTCACATCCAATGTTGTCAATATTTTGTCGGCCAGGCTTTTGCACAGCCTGGCGCCGACCACCGGATCGGCCATCACCCGCGCACATTGCAGATAGCGGGCGGCATGAAGCCCCGACGACAGGATGAAATGCCCCTCCAACAATGCATCGGCATTCCTGAAATACTGCAGAACCTCTTCACGATCCATTCAATTCACCTTACAAATTATATTTTGTCAGCGGAAGGCCCGCTCCACCGAACTGACCCGATCATTGACCCTCAGGGCCGCAATGATGCTGGTCAGATGTTTAACATCTCTGACCTCAATATCAAGGCTAATCCGGAACAATTCCGGCGTCCGCTCGATAAATTTGATATTGCTGATATTGCCCTGTTCCTGCGCGACCACCAGCAGCACGGCGGACAAGGCGCCCGGAAGATGCTCCAGCAGCACCTCGATCCGGCTGACGAAAATGCTGTTTTCGTCATCCTGCCCGGTCCAGGACAGATCAAGCCAGGCTTCGGGGCTATCGCTATAGGCGTCGAGGGCTTCACAATCAATGGTATGGACCATAATCCCCTTGCCCGTCGTGACAATGCCAACAATCCGGTCGCCGGGGATCGGGTGACAACAGTCGGGCATATGGACCGTCAGACCGGGGGTCAGCCCCTTGATCGGGATCGAGTGATCCCCCGCCTTGATCTCTTTATCGGTATCAATCATTTTCGGCGCTGTCACAGGATGTCTGCTGTTCAGTTTGATGCCGGGATAGATGGTTTCCAGCACCTTGCGATCCGACAATTCCCCCCTGCCCACCAGTTCATAGACCTCATCAGCGGAATGCAGTTGCAGTTTTTCACTGCAATGCAGAATCGCCTTGCGGTTGAATTCCCGCTCTTCCAGCTTGAAGGATCGTTCGAGCAGTTTTTTGCCCAACGCCTGATATTCCGCCTTTTTCTTGTGACTGATAAAACGGCGGATCGCCGCCTTGGCCTTGCCGGTGATGACAAAGCCCAGCCAGTTGGGCGACGGCTGTTGGGCCTTGGAGCGCAGGATTTCAACCTGGTCGCCGTTAATCAGGCGGGTGCGGAGCTGGACCGGGTTGCCGTTGACCTTGCCGCCAACGCAGGAATCGCCAATATCCGTATGAACCGCATAGGCGAAATCGACAACCGTCGAGCCCTGGGGCAGGCTGACCAGCTTGCCTTTCGGGGTGAAGCAAAAGACCTGATTCTGATACATCGCGAGCTTGGTGTGCTCGAGGAATTCATCGGGGCTGTCGGCATGCTCCATGATCTCCAGCAGATCGTTCAGCCATTTATACTGCGCCCCGTCCTTGTCGCTGGGATGCTGCTTATAGCGCCAGTGCGCCGCAACGCCTCGTTCGGCAATGGCGTCCATCTCGGAAGATCTGATCTGAATTTCGATCCGTTTGCGCTGCGGCCCGAGGACCGCCGTATGAATCGATTGATAGCCGTTGGGCTTCGGCATCGAGATATAATCCTTGATCAGCCCGGGGATCGACTGCCATTTGGCGTGCACGACGCCCAGCGCCTTGTAACAGGTCTCCGTATCATCGACAATAATCCTGAAGGCGACAATGTCCGCCTGATCATCCAGGCTGACATGGCGATAGGTCATTTTACGCCAGATGGAAAAAAGCTGCTTTTCCCGGCCGATCACCTCGGCCTCAATCCCCGCCTCCTCCAGCAGCCGCTCCAGTTCATGGATCACAATATCCTTGATGTTATGGGTGTCGGCGTGAAGCTGGGTCATCCGTTTCTGAATGGATTCATAGGCCTCGGGATAGACATGGGGGAAAGCCAGGGATTCAAGCTCCTCCTTGATTTCCTGCATGCCGATACGCTCGGCAAGCGGCGCATAAATATCCAGCGTTTCCCGCGAGATGCGCGCCCGCTTTTCCGGCCTGGAAATATGGTGCAGGGTGCGCATGTTGTGCAGACGGTCCGCCAGCTTGACCAGAAGAACCCGGATGTCATGGGACATGGCGAGGAGGAATTTGCGGAAATTTTCCGCCTGTTTCGCGCTTTCCGAGGAATAGGTCAGCTTGGACAGCTTGGTCACCCCGTCGACCATTTTCGCAATATCCGGGCCGAACAACTCCTCGATCTGTTCGGGGGTGGCGATGGTGTCCTCGATGGTGTCATGCAGCAGGGCGGTGACAATCGTGTCACAATCCATTTTCATATTGGTCAGAATGCCGGCGACCTCAAGCGGATGGGAAAAATAGGGGTCGCCGCTGGCGCGCAACTGCTTGCCATGCATTTTCATGGAAAACACATAAGCCCGGTTCAACAGGTTTTCATCGGTGTCGGGGTCATAATCCCTGACCCGTTCGACTAATTCATATTGCCTGATCAACTGATTGCGCCTGCTTTAGAATTTCTTTGTCTCTCACCATATATAAACAGATTTAACCTAAAAAAAAGACCTACACTGAACTTTCAATGCAGGTCTCTGTTCCCTATTAGGTCGTAAACTTACTCTTTTGTTTCCTCGTCCGCATCCTGCGCGTCATCCTTTTTGGCGAACATGGCTTCCGCCTTCATCTCCGCAGAGACTTTCGCCAGGCTTTCCGCCGTCACTTCCTGCTGGGTTTCTTCCAGCTTCTTGCCGGCCAGCAGCAGGGAAATATCATCCTCTTCCGGTTCATCCACTTCGACATGCTTCTGAAGGCTGTGGATCAGCGAATCCCGCAGGGTATCCGCCGTCAGTTCCTCATCGGCCAGTTCCCGCAGCGCAATCACCGGATTCTTGTCATTATCTTCTTCCACCAAAATCGGGGCGCCCGAAGAAATCTGCCGCGCCCGCTGGGCCGCCAACAGTACCAGTTCAAACCGGTTTGGGACTTTATCAACGCAATCTTCAACGGTAACACGTGCCATGCCGTTCACTCTCCAATATGATAGGGTCCGCCGCCGCAGACATTATTCCAAAAGCGGCTTATACAACCCTGACGCCCGCCTGTAAAGGCTTCAAAGGGCCTAAAGCCGCTAAAAAATCAATTCTTCGTTTCAGGCCATTGGCCGGATTATACCCTGTTTGGCGGTCTTTTTCACCTTATTCGCCAATTCCGCCGCCCTCTCGCCCAGCACTGGATGTCGCCAGCCCGGATCAATATCCATCAGGGGCAGCAAAACAAACAGTCTTTCATGGAGCCGGGGATGGGGAATGATAATCTCACCGCCGGCCTGTTCACCGCCATCGGCCGACAGGTCCCGCCAGCGGGCCTTTGACGGCAAGGCCCGATCCTCATAGGCCAACAGATCCAGGTCAATGATCCGGGCCTCCCACCTGATCCGGCGCTCGCGCCCGAGGTTCGCCTCTATCTCATGCAGCCGGTCGAGCAACGCCGCGGGCGCAAGCGCGGTTTTTACCGACGCCACCGCATTGACGAACCAGGGCTGATCGGATTTCGGCACCGGCTCCGACTGATAAAAGCGCGATATATGCAGCACTTCAATGCCGTGTTCAGCCATTTCCGCCACCGCCGCCTCAAGCACGGCGCGGGGACTGTCAAAATGCCGGCCCGTTAAATTACTGCCCAAACCGATTAGAATCATGTCGCCTTCCACCACCATTTCCCAGCACCATTTACAGGCCCTTCATAGCACCCGATGCGCGGCAGTACAGCAGAAATCTGTGAATTATTATTTTATCCGCCCCTTGAATATGCTATATTGCTCATATATTTAATTTATTTTTCAGGATATTTATAATGGATTTCCATCCCAACGAAAAACTGGCGCTGTTCATTGACGGCTCAAATCTGTTCGCCACCGCAAAATCCCTCAACTTCGATATTGATTACAAGAGATTACGCAGCTTTTTCGCCGGCAAAGGCATCCTGCTCCGGGCCAATTATTACACCGCCCTGCTGGAGGATCAGGAATATTCGCCGCTGCGCCCGCTGGTCGACTGGCTGGATTATAACGGCTACACCCTGATCACCAAACCGACCAAGGAATTCACCGATCACAAGGGCGAGAAGAAAATCAAGGGCAACATGGATATGGAGCTCGCCATTGACATGATGGGCCTGGCGGAACATGTCGATCATATGGTGCTGTTTTCCGGCGACGGGGATTTCCGCCGCCTGGTCGAGGCCGTGCAGCGCAAAGGCGTCCGGGTCACCGTCGTCAGCAGCACCAAAACCATGCCCCCGATGATTGCCGATGAACTGCGCCGTCAGGCCGACAATTTCATCGAACTTTCCAGCATGCATGAGGAGTTCGGCCGGCCGGCCCAGGCTTCTAACGGGAACAATCACGAACATGACGGCCATCATTCCCACGAACCGGTCAAGGGCTGAAGCTCAGGAAACATATAAATGAATTCACGCTCCGTCACAGCCGTCTTCATGCCGGGCGACGCGCCGGAAGACTGTCGCCTCTGTCCCCGGCTCGTCGGCTTTCGCCGGGAAAACCGTAAAAATTACCCCGATTTTTACAATGGGCCGGTGCCGTCCGCCGGCGACCCGGAGGCGCAACTGCTGATCGTCGGGCTGGCCCCGGGGCTGAAAGGCGCCAACCGGACCGCCCGCCCGTTCACCGGCGATTCGTCCGGCGACCTTCTGTACGCCACGCTGGCGAAGTTCGGCTATTGCGAAAGGGACGGCGGCAACGACACGCCCCCCGTCGACATGCCCCTGAAGAATGTCATGATCACCAATGCCGTGCGCTGCGTGCCGCCGCAGAATAAAACCACCGCGGCGGAAGAAAAAAACTGCCGCCCCTTCCTGATCAACCGGATCAGCCATTCGCCGCGACTGAAAATCATCTTCGCCCTCGGTCTGGTGGCCCATAACGCCATCTTGAGCGCCTTTGGCCAGAAACGCGCCGCCTTTAAATTCGCCCATGGCGCCCGCCATGCGCTGGGCGATGAATTTGGCCGGCACATCACCCTGATCGACAGCTACCACTGTTCGCGCTATAACATCAATACCGGGCGACTGACCGCCGAAATGTTCGCCGATGTTTTTCGTAAGATTGACGATTGCCTGACATGATTATGCCCGACTGACAAAATCGTGACAAGACCTCGAATTCCCACTATGATACGCTCACGTCAAAATGCAACAAAGGGGACGATCATGATCCGATTTATTTCATTGAGCATAGTCACTTTACTGGGGTTGACGCTTCCGGCGCTGGCGGCGGGGGAATATGATGACGTTCAGATAAAGACCACTCAAGTCGCCGAGGGCATCCATATGCTTCAGGGCGCCGGCGGCAATATCGGCGTCTCGACCGGCGCCGACGGCGTCTTTATGATCGATGACCAGTTCAGCCCGCTGACCCCGAAAATTCTCGCCGCCATTGGCGAAGTCTCCGACAAACCGGTCAAATTCCTGATCAATACCCATTGGCATTTTGACCATACCGGCGGCAATGAAAATCTGGGCAAGCAGGGCGTGGTGATCGTCGCCCATGACAATGTCTATCAGCGGCTCAGCACCGACCAGTTCATGAAAGCCTTTAACCGGGCGGTCCCCGCCGCGCCGAAAGAGGCCCTGCCGGTCATTTCCTTTAATGACAAGGCGACCTTTCACCTGAATGGCCAGCATATTCAGGCCCGGCATTTCCCCCATGCCCATACGGACGGCGACAGCGTCCTCTTTTTCAGGGAGCGGAATGTCATTCATACCGGCGATATTTTCTTTAACGGCTTCTATCCCTTCATTGACGCCGGCGCCGGCGGCTCCATTTATGGCGTGATCGACGCCGCGGCCGACATTCTGACCCGGGCCGATGACAAGACAAGGATCATCCCCGGCCACGGCCCGCTCGCGACCAAAGGGGATCTTCAGAACTATCACGACATGCTGGTTCAGGTGGTCGAGGCGGTAACCCCCCTGGCGAAGCGGGGCCTGTCGCGTGAAGAGGCGGTCAAGGCCGATCCCCTGAAAAGCCTCAATGAGAAATGGGGCGGCGGCTTTTTAAAACCGGACGCTTTTCTCGGCATCATTTATCAGACGATTGTCGACCGTAATAAATAACAAACGCATGAAGAGCCTGTTCAGCTACTATTCAGGCTCGGGGGTGTATAGTGATTTCAGAATGTAGGTGAGGCTGCATAACTGAAGGAACGGCGCATGAATAAATTCGGGTATTTCATAAGAGCATCGGTTTTTGTGCTGGGACTGGCGGCGTTTGGCCTGGCCCCGGCGTCACAGGCGCTGGCGGACAATAATAAACACAGAAAACATTATATCGGCCACGCTAAGAACTATAACTATAATCATCACAATTATAAACGCCACGGTTACAACCGTCCCCATTATAACCGTCACAGCAAATGGCGCGGCCATTATCGCTATAACAGCCATCGCCACGGCGGCCACGGCGGCGAAGTCGCCCTCGGCCTGCTGACCGGTGGCCTGATCTTCTACGCCCTGACCGCCAACCAGCGCAATAATTATTATGACCGGGGCTATGACCGCAAGGTCTATGTCCAGCAGCAGCCGGTCTATGTCCAGCCCCAGCAGCAATGGACCGGCAGCCGCCCGGCGCAGCCCCAGGACAGTAGTTGTCTTCAGGTCCGGGAATATCAAACCACAATTACCGTCGGCGGCCAAAGCGTTCCCGCCTACGGCCAGTCCTGTCTGCAGCAGGACGGCTCCTGGAAGCTGGGACCGGCGATCCCGGAACCGGGCTATTAAACCCGCCCGGGTAAATTATCCCCCCAACCTGGCCCCCGAAATTCGGGGGCTTTTCTTTATGGCGCTTCGGCAGTAGCACCTCTGCACAGAGATTATGACTCTTTGAATTCTGATTATTGTTGTCTTTCGAGTTTGGGGCCGGCCCGGGCCATTTTGGTTCCGGCTTTTTCGGCTGTCAACACCCTGACCTTAATTGTCCACAGACCCTAGAGCAATATCCGCTCAAATGATGTTTCATATTTTCTCGCCCGCCGCGATCTTTAGATTCTGCGGCCTTTAACAATATAAAACCGCGCGCATTTGCGCTATAGTCGCCCCATGTCAAATGAGTCTCTTGAAACGCTATTGCGGGATATTCGCACCTGCGCCATCTGCGCCGCCGATCTGCCCCTTGGCCCCCGTCCCGTGCTGCAGGTCAGCGACAGCGCCCGCATCCTGATTGTCGGACAGGCCCCCGGACGGCGGGTTCATGAAAGCGGGATTCCCTTCAATGACCCGAGCGGCGATCGCCTGCGCCAATGGATGGGCATTGACCGGGAAGCGTTCTATGACGCGGCGAAGGTCGCCATCATCCCCATGGGCTTCTGTTTTCCCGGCAGCGGCAAGTCCGGCGACCTGCCGCCCCGGCCCGAATGCGCCGCCCACTGGCGCGACAGATTGATGGCGCGGCTCGGCGATATCGGCCTGACGCTGATCATCGGCCAATACGCCATCGCCTGGCATTTGAGGGAAAGCCGCAAGAAAACCCTGACCGAAACTGTCCGCTCATGGCGCGATTACTGGCCGGATCATATGGTCCTGCCCCATCCCAGCCCGCGCAACAATATCTGGCTCAGGAAAAACCCGTGGTTCGCGGATGACCTCCTGCCACACCTCAAAACACGGGTTCAAAATCTGTTGTAATAATGGTCGGCCTAGAAACGGCCGGCATCGGCATAAACGATCGCCTTGCCGAAAGCGGTCGGATCATCCACATCAAGCCACAGGCGGCCTTCGATGTCAAAGGTCCGGGCCTTGCCCCAGCTGCCCAGTACATTCATCGCGCCGCTGATGCTTTCGTCGCCTTCGCGGATGCTCTGCTCCAGGGCGTCAAACATGATATTATGGCAAAAGAATATCCCGGTGTCGAAGGCGTTGTAATCCCTGATCACCTTGCCGATATTTTCAATTTGCGAACGGGTGCAGTTGACCCGGGTCACGTCATCAAGGTCAATCACCGGATTTTCAATATTATGATCAACGCATAGCGTCACCGTCTCTGGTTCATGGTCATGGGCGATCAGCGATCTGATGATTCCGGGATCAAACAGATGATCGCACATGGTCAGGATAAAGGGGCCGTCAATCACCTGTTTCGCTTTCAGGACGGAAACGCCGTTGGGACGCTCCCAATCCTCATTGACGATATGGGTGATCGAGATATTTTCCCGTTCCGCCAGATTGTCCAGAAACGCCCGCACCCTGGTGCCGCGATAACCGGAGGTGACATAGAATTCATCGACGCCCCCCTTGCGGAGGTTTTGGATGACCCGCTCAATAATCGGAACCCCGTTGAGCTCGATCAGAGGCTTGATTTCCCCCTTCTCGCGCATTCTGGTTCCTTGACCGGCGGCGGCAATCAGGCATTTCATAGGTAAAACCTTTAAAGTAGATGTTGTTTATTCGGCGGCGTTCAGCGCATTGACCCGGCTGGCGATAAATTCTTCGGTCAGGTCATAGGCCTGGTCATCGGTGAACTGCACGGGCGGATGCTTGCAGAAATAAGCGGAAGCCCCTTCGAGGATGCCGCCTTCGCCGTTGAGCAGCGCCAGCTTGCAGCAGCGGATCATGTCAATGGCCACCCCGGCGGAATTTGGCGAATCCTCGACGCTGAGGCGCAGTTCCAGATTCATCGGCACGCCGCCGAACAGGTCGCCTTCCATGCGCAGGAAACAGACCTTGTTGTCATTCTGCCACGGGATATAGTCGCTTGGGCCCACGTGAATATTTTCATCGGCCAGACGGGCACCGGCGACGGCCTGCACCGCTTCGGTCTTGGATTCCTTCTTCGACGCCAGACGATCCTGGTTCTTCATGTTGAGGAAGTCGGTGTTGCCGCCGGTATTCAACTGATAAGTCCGCTCCAGAACCACGCCGCGCTTGGCGAACAGGTCGGTCAGGGTCCGGTGGGTGATGGTCGCGCCGAGCTGGGCCTTGATGTCATCCCCGACGATCGGAATATTTTTCGCCTTGAACCGTTCGGCCCATTCCGGGTTGGAGGCGATAAAGACCGGCATGTTGTTGATGAAGGCGACCCCGGCTTCCAGGGCGCATTCCGCATAGAATTTGGCGGCTTCCTCGGACCCGACCGGCATATAGTTGGTCAGGATTTCCGCGCCGCTTTCCTTCAGTTCGCGGACAATATCCTCCTTGGTTGCGGAAGGCGCGCCGTCGAGCAGGAACGTGCGGTTATCATCATAATTGGCCATATGCTCGGAAACGCCGTCAAGGATGTTGCCCATTTTGACAATGGTGCCGCTTTTCGGCAGATTGTCGTGAAAAACCGTCGTGCAGTTGGGCTTTTCAAAAATGGCTTCGTTCACGTCCTTGCCCACTTTGCGCTTATCAACATCAAAAGCTGCGACCACTTCAATATCACAGGGACGATAGCCCCCGACATCCCAATGCATCAGGCCGGGAACGACCTTGGCGTCGCCAACCCGTTCCGGCGTATAATAATAGATGCCCTGAATCAGGGAACTCGCACAGTTTCCGATACCGGCAATCGCAATTTTGATTTTTGACATTTTTCTTAAACCTTAATTTATTTAACCTTCAACATCCCGCCCGAAGTAACCGTTATATACGGCGCATACGCGCAGAAAAAGCGGGGAACCCTGCCCCCGTCTCAAAACATTCAAATTATTCAACCCACATATATCATAAAAATGTAACACAACAAGTATTTAACTGTTACATGGCCCCCTGTCACAGGCCGCGCGGCGGCGAATATCCGCGGCAAATGTGGCGATTTTCTGTCCGCATCACAAAAGATTCGCATCTTTCCTCATATGTGACATTTACCTTGGAACGACCGGCAATTTACGTTATAGCATGGGGCCAATAATCAAAAACAACGGAGAGGTTAGGCATGCGAGCCCTGCTCAAACAAATCGCGAAACCCATATTGTCAGTGGTTTTGACATCTTCGCTGGCTCTATTCATCACGGCCTGTTCCGATAAGGAGCAACAGGCGGAAGAAACACAAACGAAGGAACAAAACGTGTCATCCGAAAGTAACAGTCACACCACCGCAAGCGGACTCAAATATGAAATCCTCACCGAAGGCACCGGCGCCAGCCCGACCGCCGAAGATAACGTCACCGTCCATTATGAAGGCACCCTGTTGGACGGCACAAAATTCGACAGTTCCTATGACCGGGGGGAAACCATTACCTTTCCGTTGAACCGGGTCATCCCCGGCTGGACCGAGGGCCTGCAACTGATGAAGGAAGGCGCCAAATATAAATTCACCATCCCGTCGGAGCTCGCCTACGGCGAACAGGGCGCGGGCGGTGTTATCCCGCCGAATGCGGACCTGATCTTTACCGTCGAGCTGTTCAAGGTCGAAGTGGACGAAGGCAAACAATTCCTCAAGGAAAATGGCGCAAAGGACGGCGTCAAGACAACCGCCAGCGGCCTGCAGTATAAAGTGCTGCTCGAAGGCGCCGGCAAGAGCCCGAAGGCCACCGACCGGGTCACCGTCCATTATGAAGGCTCGCTCATCGACGGCACCGTTTTCGACAGTTCCTACAAACGGGGCGAACCCATCGACTTCGGCCTCAATCAGGTCATTCGCGGCTGGACCGAGGGCCTGCAACTGATGAAGGAAGGGGCGAAATACAAATTCTTCATCCCGTCAGACCTGGCTTACGGCCCCCAGGGCTCGCCCGGCGCCATTCCGCCGAACGCCACCCTGATCTTCAAGGTTGAACTGATCCGGGTCAATTAGGGCCGGATAAATCAAGACCAGATAAATCAAGGTAACTTAATCATGCGATCCCTGATTATTATCGCCGCCATCAGCGGGTTTTCCGCTGTCCTCATGGGGGCGTTGGGGTCGCATTTCCTTTCCCCCTATATGGCGGAGGGCGGCCCCGACCTGTTCCGCACGGCAAATCTCTATCATCTGGTCCACAGCCTGGCCCTGCTGGGCTGCGCCCTTTTATGGCCCCATGTGAGCAACCAAGCTCGCCGATCACTGAACCTGCTCAAGGCCGCCGCCATATGCTTTGTCATCGGCCTTATTCTGTTCAGCGGGTTGATTTATTATGTCGCCGTCGCGCCCGGATTCAGCCTTCATCTGCTGATCCCCGTGGGCGGACTGTCCTTTATGGCCGGCTGGGGATGTCTCGGCCTGGCGGGCCTCTTCCTTAAAAAAGAAAAACGCTAAAAAAAAAAAGCGGCCCCCGTCGGGGGCCGCTTCTGTTCCCTCAAAAGCCGGATTTTACAGCTGGGTCATCATGTGATCGGCGCTGGAGACTTTGAATTCGCCGGGGCCTTCCACATTCAGGGCGCTGACGACGCCGTCCTCGACAATCATCGAGAAGCGCTGACCGCGCACACCCATGCCATAGGCCCGGCCGTCCATTTCAAGGCCAAGCGCCGTTGAAAAATCACCATTGCCGTCAGCCAGCATGCTGACCTTGCCCGCCGCATCCTGGCTCTTGCCCCAGGCGCCCATGACAAAGGCGTCATTGACGGCGATACAGACGATCTCGTCAACGCCTTTGGCCTTTATGGCGTCCGCCTGCGCAATAAAGCCCGGCAGATGCTTGGCCGAACAGGTCGGGGTGAAAGCGCCCGGCACTGAAAAGAGCGCCACCTTGCGCCCGGCAAAGATTTCTTCCGTCGTCCGCGGGCTTGGCCCGTCGGCGGTCATTTCCACCAGAGTGGCTTCCGGCAGTTTGTCTCCAACAGCTATGGTCATGAGTCTTCCTTTTGAATCGGGTTAAGTTTGGTCAGGTAAAGTAATATAAAACAAATAAGAAACGGAACCAGTCTTTCAAGTATATCGCCGACGGAATTCGGCTTCAGATAAAAGAAAACCGTCAACGTCAGCCCGATGGCCATCGACGGCGTGATCATTTTCGGATTGAGCCGCAACCCCGCCAGCCGCAGCACCACCACCGGCCCGAAGGCCGCCCCCAGGGCGCCCCAGGCGAACATCACCCGCGAAAAGATGTCCGACGGCAGGAAAATCGCCACCAGTACCGACAGCAGGCACAGCAGGCTGATCACAACCCGGGACACCCAGAGACGGCTTTCGCCCTCATTGGGTTCCCCCATGATGTCATGGGCGATGGCCGAGGCGCTGACCAGCAACTGGCTGTCTGCGGTTGACATGATGGCGCTCAGCACCGCGGCGAGCAAGATGGCGCCGATCACGGTCGGCAGCAGGCGATCGGTCAGGACAAAGAACAATTGCTCCGGATCGGCCAGCGGCCGGGCGACGAGAATTTTACCACACAACCCGAGAATAACCATATTGCCCAGCACGACGACAAACCAGAATATGGCCAGTTTCTGCGCCGTCCTGACCGCCCGCGCGTCCCGCAGCGCCATAAAACGGGTCAGCAGATGCGGTTGTCCCAACGCGCCAAGCCCCATCGCCATCGTGCCGATGACAAAGCCGAGCGCCGTCAAGCCGGCGTTTGGCCCGGTCAGCGACAGCTGTTCCGGCGTCGATATGGCCCACAGGCCGGACCAGAACCCGCTGAAGCCGCCGACTTCAATCATCGCCAGCGCCGGCAGGATAATCGCCGCCAGCAGCATCAGCAGCCCCTGAAGGGTGTCGGTCAGGCTGACGGCCCAGAATCCGCCGAGCAGCGTATAGATCAGGACGATGGCGCCGCCGAGGATGATGCTCACCGCCGGTGACATGTCAAAGGTGACGGCAAAGGCCTTTCCCGCCCCCATAAACTGGGTCGCCACATAAAAGGTAAAACAGAATGTCACAATCCCGGCGGCGAAATAACGGATATTGCGCCTTGTCCTTGCCGATCCCTCAAGAGCCAGAAAGTCGGTCACCGTGACCAGCTTTTCCGCTGCGGCCGCCCGTTGCAGGCGCGGCGCCAGCCATAGCCAGGAAGCGCCATGGCCGATCATCAGCCCGACGAACATCCAGACCGTCGAAATGCCAAAGGTAAAGGCCGCCGCGCTGAGGCTGAGGATTGACCAGGCCGACGCCGAACTCGCCGCATAGCTGATCGAGGCAACCAGCGGCCCCATTGCCCGCCCGCCGACAAAAAAATCCGCATTGCTGTGGGTTCGCCGCTGCGCCCAGAAACCGATCAGAATCAAAACCGCCTTATAGGTTATCAGAACAATCAATACTGTCAGTTCTTTCGACATGCCCGCCCTTTTTCTGTTCTTGGCGGCCGCTTCGTTCCGGGCTTTGCCCTCTGCTGAACCGCCCCGGGATCAGCTTATCTGAAGCAGTAAAAATGCACTAGTCTTTTTAAGCGGCGGCCTTTGCCGACGGGACCGCTGGGGAAAATTGCCCAACCGGCCTCAATTATCATTTTAATTTCTTTAAAAATCAACACCTTACAATTATATCCATTTTTTCAAATGAATATCTTGAAATAAATTATTTTTTCGGATTAATATAAACGTTAGTTTGAAATACAGTTTACCGCGATAAAAAATCGTCAACTTTACATAAAAATAAATACAAACCTCGGGAATAAACATGAAAAAAATATCTGCGCTTTCATCGGTCATTGCTCTGTCCACCGCAATGTCCGTCACCGGCACCATGCCGTCAACCTCTGCGGAGCTTGTTATTGAAGACATTGTCGTCACCGCGACAAAAAGATCCGAACGCATGAAAGACGTGCCGATCTCAATGTCGGCCATTTCCGCCGAGCAGCTTGATCAGACCGGCGTCCGCGACCTGAAATCAATCGCCGAATATATTCCGAACCTTCAGATCAGCCAGTCCAATGATTTCCGCTCCACCGTGACCATCCGCGGCGTCGGCGCCCAGAGCCGCAACATTGGTTTTGACGCCCGGGTCGGCGTCTATGTCGACGGCGTTTATATGGGCCAGTCCCCGTCCCTCAATCAGGAATTGCTTGACCTGGAGCGGGTCGAGGTCCTGCGCGGGCCGCAGGGCACCCTGTTCGGCAAGAACACCGTCGCCGGCGCGATCAACCTGGTGACCAAGAAACCGGGCGATGAACTGGAAGGTCAGGTCAGCGCCGATTTCGGCAACCTGAATTACCGGGAATTCAAAGGCATGGTCAACATCCCGATTTCCGACAAGGTGTCAACCAAATTCAGCATCGCCAAGACCGACCGTGACGGCTATGTGGAAAATATCACCACCGGCAATGACCTGATGGAGATTGACACCCTGGCTTACCGGGCCCAGATCCGTTTCCAGATCAGCGACCAGCTTGAGATCAACGCTTCCTTCGACGGCCTGAACAGCGAAAGCAACACCCTCGTTGGTGAACCGGTGACCGATATGCTGGCCACCGGCCCTGTTCCGCTCGCCCCGGAAGAACGGGTGGTGGCCTTTAACTTTGATCCAAGGGACAAAAGGGATATTTACGGCGGCCATCTGGACATCAACTATGAAACCGACGGCGGCTACACGATCAAATCGATCACCGGATACCGTGAAACAGATGCTTTTTACACCAATCCGACGGATTATTCGCATCTGGATATCGTTTCGATCGAATATGCCGACAAATACAAACAGTTCTCTGAAGAAGTTCAATTCATCTCGCCAAATGATCAGGATTTCACCTATATGGTTGGCCTGTATTATTACAGTCAGGACGCCGACACCCGGCGCGACGTCATTTTGGGGGATGATTTCATCGATGTTTTCGTCGGAGGACTCTATAATTCTGGCGCTTTGACACCACCTTTCCCACCAGCACCGGCGTTGCCGTTAAATGTTGTGTCTGACCTGCTGGGCTTTGGTCCCACGGGCTCCAGAGTCTTTAACAGCGGTACGGTTGAAACCAGAAGCTACGCCGCCTATTTCAATGGCGCTTATGATATCACTGAAAAACTGAAACTGGGCATTGGCATGCGCTATTCCATCGAAGACAAGGATGTCAACTGGCTGCTGGATGGCCGAAATTCAGGCATCTTCTTCATTGGATCAACCGGACCGGATCCGCTTAACCCGACACCATTGGTTAATGACCGGCGGGATGAATTCTTCGCCCCGGCGGCAAGCCTGACCTACGCCCTCAACGACGAGTCAAATGTCTACGCCAAATATTCGTCCGGCTACAAGAGCGGCGGGTTTAACCTCGATTATATCAACGCCAACGAACTGGCGGCCAATCAGGGGCTGGAGTTCGACAAGGAAACCGTCGACAGCTTTGAAATCGGCTATAAGGCGAGCTTCCTTGACAACCGCGTCCAACTGAACATGGCCGGGTTTATCGCCATTTATGACGATTATCAGGTCAACCAGTTTGTCGACCTTGGCGGCGGCCGGACCTCGATCCGGATCACCAACGCCGCCAAAGTCAATACCAAGGGGGTCGAGGCCGAGGCCACCTGGTATGCGACCGATAACCTGACCTTTACCGGTTCCATGGGCATCCTCGACGCAACATTCGATGAGTTCACGGACGGCGGCACCGCCGGCGCCGATGTCTCCGGCAACCGCCTGCCCAATGCGACCACCTTTAACGCCGCCTTCAGCGCCCAATATTACCGGGACATTGAGGCGTTAAAGTCAACCCTGCTGGTCCGTTTTGATCTGACCCATCGCAGCGATTATTACACCACAGCCAATAACGACAGAACTGCGCCACTCGCGGCCGGCGGCACGGTTCCTTTCGATTATATCGAGCCACTGACCATGATCAACGGCCGGATTGGATTGATTTCCAACAACAACAGCTGGGAAATTTACCTCTGGGGCCGCAACCTCACCGATCAGAAACAATATATCGATGATCTGCGCGACTTCTTCGGCACCATCGCCCGTTTCCCCAATGAGCCGCGGACCTATGGTGTTGAGGCCGTCTTCAACTTTTAAAAGTAAAAGCACACCAGGAACAAAGGGAGGCGTCAGCGCCTCCCTTTTTTAATCTCGCCTTTTCTTTTCCGGTCCCGTCGTTCTCACGGCGCGACGGTCACCGTCATCTCATAGCTCTTGCCCGAAGGGGTCGCCAGGGTCAGGGTCAGTGTCTCGCCCATGAGCGGCTTTTTCGCCTCATAGCCGACGCGGAATATTTTCCTGCCCGGCGCCGGCGCCACCCGGGGTTCGCGGAACAGGACGCCCTTCGGGCCCTCAACGATCATCCGGTCAACAGTATGATAAGGCGCCGGCAACTCGACCCTCAGGGTCTTCTCCTGCTGCGGGTCAGCGATGACCCGCACATTTTCAGCCGGAACTTTTTCCGGCACCTGGGCGGCATATCTGTTGAGCAGAGCTTTCTGGAACAGGGAAATTTTGATGTTTTCAAGAGCAGGGACACTCAGCCCGTAACGGCCCTCGAGCGGGACGCAGATTTCCGCGCAAACCATATATTCCAGATCAAGGGAGAGCGACACGGGCTGCGTGTCATCAATGATGGTCACTTCAATCGGCAGCACTACCTCGTCATAATAAATATAGCTATCCATATCGAAGATGCGCAGTTTCTCCGGCAACGGCCAGTTTACCGTGATGCGGCGGATGTTATTCTGCGCCTGCCAGCTCCAGCGCGGCGGCAAACCCGCATCCCCCGGAGAACGCCAGTAAGTTTTCCAGCCGTCCTTGAGGGTAACCTGCCAGCCCAGATGCAGTATTTTCCGCGCCTTGTCATAATCGCCGACGAAAAGCCGGGACTTGGTGTATTGGTCAATGACCCACGGCGACGACGTCTGCCCGGCGGCCCCCGGTGACGTCATGGCGGCGCCGAGGATCATTGCGCCGAAAGCGGCTGAAAATATTCTTGTGAGCGCCTTAACCATCATAAATTATGTCTTTCAAATCCTATAGCCCTTGTATCTTTGTTCCCTACGAATATAATTATAGTATCTATAGTGCCGCATCATAATCAATATTGTGTGAATATTGCGGCCGTTCAAGGCCAAATCATGGGCTTTTGGCCGTTGAAAGCAAATGGGAAACCCGAGCAGATGACCAGATCGACTTTCTTCGAAGGACAATTGTTGCTTGCCATGCCGGGCATGACGGACCCCCGCTTTGACCGCAGCGTCATCTATATCTGCAGCCACGGTTCGGAAGGCGCCATGGGTCTGGTGATCAACGCCCAGGCGGCAAATATTGATTTTCCGGAACTGCTTGATCAACTGGATGTAGACTATGATTCCCTGCAGTTCGCCGCGAACAAAGATAATAAGAAAGCCGTCATACTTCATTCGGGCGGCCCGGTGGAGATCGGCCGGGGATTTATTTTACATTCCGCCGATTATGTCCAGGAATCGACCCTGATCATTTCGGAAACCGTCGCGTTGACCGCCACCATTGACATCCTGGCCGCCATTGCCCAGGGCGAAGGCCCGCGCAATTTTATTGTCGCCCTGGGCTATACCGGCTGGGGACCCGGCCAGCTCGAAGCCGAAGTCAGCCGCAACAGCTGGCTCAATAGCGAAGCGGATGAGGAATTGCTTTTCAATACCGACCTCGACCTGAAATGGCCCCGCGCCATGGCGAAACTCGGCGTTGACATAACCATGCTCTCAACACATGCCGGCAACGCTTAAAAACGGATAGATTTCAAATATGGCCTGGTTCCTTCCATGCCCCGCCGGATTCTTCGACCTCAGCACCCAAGTTATGCGTTTTACGCATAGCTGCATTGTTAAATTAGGCAGTAGTCATATATAACTGAAAACTCTATATTGGCTTCAGATGTTCGATACATCTTCGATTGGCAAATTTTCCCTAAATTTTCCAATCCGCTGTAACCCCCATCCTCCCCGGGTGGTTATGGCTTGTTTCATAGTCTCCCAAGACATGAAGCCTCCCTATATTTTGATACTTGCCGGGTTTTTTAACCCGGCATTTTTTTTGGGCTAGGCTTATTTTCTTGCGTCAGATAACCTTTTAATATCATTGATATATTTTTATAACAGCCCCAATTCCCCCGGTAAAATAAAGCCTAAAATTGTATCTATTAACCCGGCGTTTACCTATCCCATTTAATAGTTTTCCCAGAGATGTTCACACCACGTTAGCGACGGCCAAATGCACCGAAATTGTCATGCGGCGGGACCTCATTGTATAATGTATGTAACAAGTAAATAGGTATAATATGTATAATTTTAAATCACTGATTAAAACGGCCGCAATCGCATCGCTTCTTGCTTTGCCAGTCGTCTCTTTTCCCGCTGCGCACGCCAATGAGATAGCCGACTGGCAGGGCAAGGTAAGCAAAGTTGTCGCCAAGAAGCAGGTTTATCCCCGCTCCGCCATGCGCCAGGAAATTGAAGGCCGGGCAAAGATCAAGATCAGCATCAACCGCACCGGTGAAATTCAGAATTTTGAAATTGTCGAAAAAACCGGCCATGACGTTCTGGACGAAGAAGTCCCGAAACTGGTCGAGCGGCTCAATCCGCTGCCAACACCGCCAAAAAGCATGACAGACGAACAACTGAGCTTCATATTGCCGGTGAGCTGGCGTCTGCAATAAGTCGTTCGCGGCATCCAGACATTCGTTCAACCAGATATTTATTCAAAAAGGCTGCCCAACTATGGCAGCCTTTTTTTGCAGCCCGGAATCAGGGCTCAGATCAATAGCCGGCGGCCTGGCCGTCTTTGCGCATTTCGGACGCCGCCTTGTAGACCCCCAGCGCCGCATCCCGCAGAATCATCTGATAGCCGCCATAGCCGCCCTTGCCGATTCGCACCCGATGTCCCCGACGGCGCAATTCCTCCACCACCCGGGGCTCAACGCCGAATTCCACATTCAGCACGCCGCCGTCCCGCATGACCTCGCCCGTCGGCTGGCTGGAGCCATCATGGCGATAGCGGGCCACGTCGCCGGCTTCCTGAACATTCATGCCGAAATCGATAATATTGGTGATGATCTGGGCGTGGCCCTGGGGCTGCATGGCCCCGCCCATCAGGCCGAAGCTCATCAGCGGCGCGCCGTCCTTCATGACAAAGGCCGGAATGATCGTGTGGAAGGGGCGCTTGCCCGGCGCATAGACATTGGGATGGCCCTTTTTCAGGGTGAAGAGCTGGCCCCGGTCCTGAAACATGAAGCCCAGGCCGTCGGCGACCAGGCCGGAGCCCATGCCGCGGTAATTGCTCTGGATCAGGCTGACCATCATGCCGTCCTTGTCGGCCACCGTCAGATAGATCGTGTCGCCCTCCCGCAGCACATCCGGGTCGGGATATGCGATCTCCGTCAACGCCTTTTCCATATCGATCAGCTTGCGCCGTTCGGCGGCATATTCCTTCGACAATAATTTTTCCAGCGGCGCCTCAAAAAAATCCGGGTCGGCGTAAAAGCGCGCCCGGTCCTCAAAGGCGAGCTTCTTGGCTTCCGCATGGACATGCAGATAATCGGCGCTGTTGTGTCCCATGGCCTTCAGGTCAAAGCCTTCAAGGATATTCAACTGCTGCAAGGCGGCGACGCCCTGACCGTTGGGCGGCAGTTCAAAAACGTCATAGCCCCGGTAATTGACCGACTGCGGCTCGACCCATGTGCTGCGATGGGCGGCGAGATCCGCCTTGCGCAGATAACCGCCGATCCGCTTCATATAGCCATCGATGACATCGGCGATCGGCCCCGTGTAAAAGGCGTCGCGACCGCCGTCGGCGATCAGGCTCAGGGTGCGGGCGAGATCCGGATTGCGGAACAATTGCCCCTCGACCGGCGCCTTGCCGTCCGGATAATAGGTCGCAAGGAAATTCGCCGTCTCCTCAATGCCGGAATCCGGGTCCAGGTAACGCTCCCCGGCCACCGCCATATAATGGGCGATCAACTGGGTCAGGGGGAAGCCGTCCCGGGCATAGGCGATCGCCGGCGCCAGATTTTCCTTCATCGACAGCTTGCCGAACCGGCCATGCAGTTCATACCAGCCGTCCACCGTGCCCGGCACCGAAACCGGCAAGGCGCCGTAGGGCGGCAGGCTGTCCAGGCCCCGCTTGTCCAGCTCCGCAACAAGCGCCGCGTAACTCAGGCCTTTTGGCGACCGGCCCGAGCCGTTCAGGCCATACAGTTTCTTTGTTTTCGGGTCCCAGACGATGGCGAAAAGATCACCGCCGATGCCGCTGCCCGTCGGCTCCATCAGGCCGATCGCCGCATTGGCCGCAATCGCCGCGTCAACCGCGGTGCCGCCCTGTTTCAGAATATCCAGCGCCACCTGGGTCGCCAGCGGAATGCTGGTGGCGGCAATGCCGTTTTTGGCGATGACCTGCGACCGGCTGGCGAACTGGGCGCCGACATTGCGGTCGCCGCGGTGGGATTGGGCCCATAATTCCGCCGCGCTCGCCTCATAATCTCCCGACATAACAACTCCCATAATACCAAAAATCAATATCAATAACCGCATGACCTGCTCCCTTATCCCGATCCTGACCCCCGTTTCGCTTAATCCCGGTCTTGTTTAAGTCCGGGCTTCATTTGCCGGAAGTATGAAAGGATATGCATGATTTTTCAATTGGTTTATTTGGCCCGCGCATAGATACCCCCGGCTAAAGCCGGGGTCCTACTGCTTACGCAGCGTCCGCTTCACGGCCGCCTGTTACAACTCCTGA
>JBLWZH010000035.1:0-23503 GCA_048266545.1 Paremcibacter sp.
TGAAGCGGGTTATAGGCAAACAAAA
Organism: Paremcibacter sp.; assembly: GCA_048266545.1. Classification (GTDB taxonomy): domain Bacteria; phylum Pseudomonadota; class Alphaproteobacteria; order Sphingomonadales; family Emcibacteraceae; genus Paremcibacter. Next base: position 26 of record JBLWZH010000035.1, read on the forward strand.
TAACCTTGTAAATACCTAATTTTACTTTTCTTGCTTTTTTTTCACAATTCATTCCATTCAGGCCATTTACAGCAAGAAAAGATGGAAATCACCGCGCATTTCCTGTTTATGCACGGCCACGGACTATACCATAAAACACGGCGGATGAACAGCGAAAGAGAATCACACCCCCACTCACCATTCCAAGAAAATATTTAATATCAAAGCATTAACAGGAACATAAATATATCAGCCCAATTCTCCGCCACCCGATAATCCGGATCAGGCGCCCGCGACTCAAAGCGCCGGGCGCTCGAAGGCGTTTCGCGGCGAAAAATTACGCCGTCGTGATATATGTGATCAGGGCCTCTGATTCGGCCTCCGTTTCGGCGATGCGATGCTTGACCACATCCCCGATACTGACGACGCCGACGATATTGCCGTCATCCAGCACCGGCAGATGCCGCACGCGACGCCATGTCATCTGCTCCATGACCGTTTTGATCTCGTCATCGAGAGAACAGGTATAGACCCCCTCCGTCATATAGTCAGACACTTTGCCTTCCAGCACATTCGCGCCATGCTTGGCGATGGCGATAATGATGTCGCGTTCGGAGATGACGCCGCACATGCGTTTGTCGTCTGCGATCACCAGAACGGCGCCAATCTTGTTTTCGCGCAGGGTTTTCGCCGCTTCCTGCAGGGTATTCTGCGGCGAAACGGAAATAATATCATGCCCCTTGTGCTGAAGGATATTTCTGACGTACATACAACCTCCTGTATCATTTAAAAAATAAAACGCGCCGGTCTGAATTGGATTCGCCCCGCCGGGACTTCGGCAGCGCCGCATACCCCCGTCGTGAATTATATACGAAAAAATTCCTATCGACGACAAAAAAAGGGCCACGAATAAAGGGTCAGGCGCCACAGGCTTCAGCCCGGCTTTGCCCCGGGCAAGAGGGCCGCCGTCAAAACAATCAAAATAAAATCACGAATATTCAGACTTTAATAACCAAATCGACGTATGTTCCGCCGAAAACAGGCGACTTAGGCGCCCATAAGGATAAATCCACAGGGAATGATGAACAAAAATCCACAGACACACAGGCGTCCCGCCCTTACGGGCAGCGGCTTTGACCCCACGGCGTCCATACTCGAAAACCTCGAATGCGGCGTTATCCTCGTTGATTCGCGCCTGACCGTTCTGTCGATCAACCAGTGGCTGATTGATCACAGCGGCATTCGCCTGGATCCCGTCGTCGGCAGAAACTTCATGGAGCTGTTCCCCGGGATGAAAAAAAGCCAACTGGCGAAATCGATCGAGGCGGCGCTGCGCTATGAAATAAAATCCATCCTGACGCCGGATATCAACCTGACCCCGCTGCCGCTGTTTGAAAAGAACAAGGAAAAAGCTCCGCTCAATCATGTCATTCATATTTCCCCCGTCAAAGGGCCTGACGGGGCGATATTTTGTCTGATGCAGATCGGCGATGTGGCCAGCGCCTCCCTGCGGGACAGGCTATATTACGAAAAATCCCTGCGCATGCATGATGAAGCTGAAGCTTTGCGAGAATCCTCCCGGCACGCCATGAACGCCAACAAGGCGAAGTCCGAATTTCTCGCCCTGATGTCCCATGAACTGCGCACGCCGCTGAACGCCATCATCGGCTTTGCCGACATCCTGAAGGACGAAATCCTCGGCCCGCATACCGTTCACCAGTATCAGGAATATTCCACCGACATCAGTGAAGCGGGCAATCATCTGCTGACGCTGATCAACGACATCCTGGATCTGAGCAAGATTGACGCCGGCAAATACGCCCTTCATGAAGAGGTCGTCGACGTGCCGGAAATCATCCGCAGCGCCGAAAACCTGCTGCGTCATCAGGTGACGCAAAACACCCAGAAACTGGAAATTATCTATCCTGACGACCTGCCGGACCTCAGGGTGGACAGCCGCAGCCTGAAACAGATGATACTGAATCTGCTGTCCAATGCGGTGAAATTCACCCCCGACAAAGGCCATATCCGGCTCACCGTCGACCGGAATGAAGAACAGGACATGCGGATTTCCGTATCAGACGACGGCATTGGCATCGCCGCCCATGAAATTCCACTCATCATGCAGCCCTTTACCCAGTCGGAATCCAATATGACCCGCCAGCAGCCCGGCACCGGCCTCGGCCTGTCTCTGGTCAAGAAAATGGTCGAAATGCATGAGGGGCGCATTAATCTTGAAAGCCGGATCGGCAAGGGGACGACGGTGACGCTGACTTTCCCCCGCGAACGGGTCATCGAAATTTAAGCCGTTGGCGGGATTTATTTTCCGAAGTATCATAAAGGTCTTGTTTTTGCCCCAAAAACATCAGAAAACAAAAGCATGACCAACGCAAACAGCTTTATATTCCGGTCCTGCCGGTTTGAGGCCCGGGAAAGCCGCCTGACCCTGGCCTATGGCTACCGGTCCGGGGAAAAGTTTTCCGAAGTGATCCATTTTTCCGGCGCCCGGACGGAATTTTCAGCCGCGGAACGGCATGCCCTTGACAAAGCGATGCGCGCCCTGCATCTCGCCGCCGGCATCAGCTATTACAAGGCCTTCTGTCCGGCGGAGATTATCCTTGAAAACCAGCGCCTGAGCCGGGCGGAAGCGGATTTCTTCGATAAATTCTATCTGATGGGTCTGGGTGAATTCGCCGTGGAGAATGATCTGGACCTGCGCCGGACCATCAAATTTCCCGTCGCGGCGACGGAAACCCCGCGGCCGAGCCCGCTGGCGCTAACCCGGGCCAATGTGGTGCCGGTGGGCGGCGGCAAGGATTCGCTGGTCAGCCTGGAAATCATCCGCGCATCGGGTCAGCCGTTCCGCCCGATCGCCGTCAACGCCAGCCGGCCGATCCGTGAGGTGATTGACAGCGCCGCCGTCGCCGATCCGATCCTGATCAGCCGGAAAATTGATCCCGGCCTTTTCAAGCTCAATGAACAGGGCGCCTATAACGGCCATGTGCCGATCACCGGCATCCTGTCCTTCATCATGGCTTTCGCCGCGATTCTATACGACTATGACACGGTGGCGATGTCCAACGAACAGTCGGCCAATGAGGGCAACCTGATGCGGGACGGCCTTGAGGTCAATCATCAATACAGCAAATCCCTCGCCTTTGAGCAGGATTTCATCGCCTATGTCAATGGCTTTATATTGCGTGATTTTCGCTATTTTTCCCTGTTGCGGCCGTTGTCGGAAAGCGGCATCGCGGCACTGTTCGCCCGGGAAGCGAAATATTTCCCGACCTTCAAAAGCTGCAATCGCAATTTCCATATCGCCGAGGGCGAAAGAAAATACGGCTGGTGCTGCGACTGTCCGAAATGCCGTTTTGTTTATCTGGCGCTGGCGCCTTTTGTCGGCAAGGCGCAGATGGTCGGTATTTTCGGGGCTGACCTGCTGGGCGACCCGGCCCAGGAGGCAGGCTTCCGCGAACTGCTCGGCCTCAAGGGACACAAGCCCTTTGAATGCGTCGGCGAGATCGGCGAATGCCGCCTGCTGCTGAAAAGCCTGGCGCTGATCCCCGAATGGCGGGCCAGCACCCTTGTCCCGCAACTGGCCGGGGACATTCCGGAGCCGGGATTGAACCTCGCCAACCTCACGGCCCGCGCCCTGACCAAATATCCCGACCATAACCTGCCGCCGGAATTTGAAAGAATGCTTGATGACTATATCGGATCTTGAAGGGCGCAAGCTGGCCATCTGGGGGCTGGGGGCGGAAGGGCTCGCCAGCTATCGCTACCTGCGGCGGCATTTCGCCGACAAGCCGCTGATCCTGATCAACAGGGAACCGCTTGCGTCCCTGCCTGATCCGCTGGCCGATGACCCTCACGTTATATTCCTTCCCGAAAGCGATATTGACCGGCACCTGGACGATATGGACCTGGTGATCAAGGCGCCGGGCGTCAGCCTCTATCATCCGCTGGTCGCGGCGCTTAAAGCGCATGACATCACGGTAACGTCGGCGACCAACCTGTGGTTCGCCCGGCCGCGACAGGCGAAGACAATCGCCGTCACCGGCAGCAACGGCAAAAGCACCACCTGCGCCCTGCTCAGCCATATCATGAACGAGAGCGGGCTTCGGACGGAACTTGGTGGCAATATCGGCCGGCCGCTGCTCAGCCTGCCGGACGACGCCGATTATTATGTCATCGAACTCAGCAGCTATCAGACGGCGGATCTGGCCTTCGCCCCGGATATCGCCGTCCTGCTCAATCTGTTTCCGGAACATATTCAATGGCACCGGAGCCATGAGCAGTATTACAGGGACAAATGCCGGCTCGTGACCTTGGGGGCCGGGGTCGTGATCCTCAATCATGACGACGCCCTGACCCGGAAAAGGCTGGCCGACGTTCCCGCGGGCGCGGTCCGGTTCAACGATCCGGCGGCGATTCACGCCCGGGGGGCCGGTATATATCAGGGGGACAAGCTGATCGGCGACGGGGGGCGGATGCTTCTGCCCGGAGCCCATAACCGGCAAAATCTCTGCGCCGCGCTGACGGTGTGTCACGCCCTCGGCCTTGACCTCAAGGCCTGTTTTGCGCACGCGCTCCGTTTCGGCGGCCTGCCCCATCGGCTGGAGCGTCTGGGGGAACGGCGGGGGATCGGCTATGTCAATGACAGCATCTCGACCACCCCCGAGGCGACCCTGGCGGCGCTGAAAAGCTTTCCCGATCAGCCGATCACCTTGATCGCCGGCGGTCAGGACCGGCAGCAGGATTACGGCGCGCTCCGCCGTTATATCACGGCTCACCCCGAAATACAGGTCATCGCCGCCTATGAAACCGGGCCGCGAATGATCCGCGGGCTCGGCGACCGGCAGGCGACCCTGGTCAGGGATCTTGAGGCCGCCGTCGCAAAAGCACAAGCGATTACCTGCCGGGGCGGCCTCATCCTGCTCAGCCCGGCGGCGCCCAGCTATGACGGCTTTCGGGATTTCCAGCAGCGCGGCGAGCGCTTCCGGGCGCTGGCGACGGCCTGAAAATTCTTTTAATTTTTCGGGACTGGTGACGATTTCGCTAACTTTCCATCTATCCTTTTTAATATATTCTCCATATAGTATTGAACACAAAGGGAATTCGATCATAAAAACAGCGGCACGGGACAACGTAAAAAATTGAGTTTTGCACGCACATTCACCCCCATCGCCATCACGATACTGCTCGCGCTCAGCGGTATCATCATGAGCCTTTACATCACAGAACGGGCGATCGAAGATTCGGGTCATGAAATCTCCCATCATTCCCTGTCGCGCCATCTGCAAAACCTGCAGGATTTTCAGGAACTGCTGCTGCACGATTATTCAGAATGGGCCGAAGCCTATGAAAAGATGACGATTGAGGGAGATATGACGTGGTTCCACGATCATATTGGCGCCGCCGACATCATCAACACAACCGTTCACGGCATGGCCTTTATGAAAAATTCCGGCCATTTGGTGGTCCAGTTTGTCCGCGACCAAAACCCCGGCTTCAAACTGCCGCCCCACAGCCTTGACAAGGAATTCTCCCATATCAGGAATGAAATTCTGAAACAGGATGCGAACAAACCCTCCCCCTATTCCTTTTATCATCTTATTAACGGAACGCCGGCGCTGGTGACCCTGTCGCCGCTCACCCTGCTCGAACCGGAAAAACAGGCCGGCTATGATCCCGATCAAAGAGACTTTATGATCTTCTGGCGCCTGCTCAGCCCCGAATTCCTCCGGCAGGTCGGCCAAAGCCTCAGATTCAGCGACCTTGGCCTGACCAAAGTCCAGAGGCCGGAAAACCTGGCGCTGAAGAACAGCCTCGGCGAGACGATCATTTCCCTGACCTGGCGGCTCAAGAACGCGAAAAGCAAGCCGCTCGCCCTGTCTTTATATACCAGCATCGCCATGTTCCTGCTGCTGCTCGTCGGCGGCTATGTCTCCTACCGGCGGGTTGTCGAACTGCTGCAGGAAATGAAAGAGGCGAAAACCAAGGCCGAAAAGGGTCATCAGATCAAATCGGAATTCCTCGCCACCATGAGCCATGAATTGCGCACCCCGCTCAATTCCATTGTCGGCTTCTCCGATATTCTGAAATCCGGCGCAAGCGGGCCTTTGAACGAAAGACAGGATGAATATATCGAGCATATCCAGACCAGCAGCGCCCATCTGCTAACCATCATCAATGAAATTCTCGACATGTCAAAAATCGAGGCCGGAAAATATCAGCTTCGGGAAACAGAAATGGACCTGAAGCGGGTGATCAACAGATGCCTTGTCTATTTCGAAAATGCGGCGCTGACCAAGAATATTACGTTGGTTGAAAGGCTGCCGCACGATGTAAGCGACTTTTTCGGCGATGAAAAGGTCATCAAGCAGCTTTTGCTGAACCTGCTGAGCAACGCCCTTAAATTTACCCCGGAAAACGGCAAGATCACCATAGGCGGTTGCCTGACGCCATCGGGCGACCTGAAGATTTTTGTCGAGGACAACGGCATCGGCATATCGCCGGAAAAGCTCGACATCATCACCGAACCCTACCTTCAGGACCAGGATCACAAAACCCGTCACCATCAGGGAACCGGCCTCGGCCTCGCCATTTCCAAGGCCTTTGTCGAACTGCACCAGGGGCGAATGTCCATTGACAGCGAACTTGATGTCGGCACAACAGTGAAAGTTGTTTTCCCGGCCCGCCGGCTGCTGAACGATATGGCCTGAACCGCCCTTACCGGGCGCCCTTGGCGGCTTTTGGCCGGCTATTGGCACCCTGCTGTCCGGCCTGATCTATCAGTTGGGCGGCCTTGAAGCCTGCCTGACCGGCTCCGGAATCATGCTGCTGTGCGCCTTTCTGTTCGGCCTGCTGATTCCGGTCAAAACGACATCTTAAAACGATCGTTTTAAGTTTCTTTTTCCGCCGGCCTGTGGCACACTCCCAAAAAAACAGAGCTTGGGACATTATCGGGAGACTTGACCATGCAGGGACTTATGCAGGACCAACCATTGCTGATTTCCACCATCATGAAGCATGCGGCGCTTTATCATCATGACGGCGAGATAGTCACCCGCGCCGTTGAGGGCGGCATTCACCGGACAACTTACGGCGAGGTGACGCGGCGGTCGGCGCGGCTGGCCCATGCCCTGACCCGGCTCGGCGTCGGCCAGGGCGACTGCGTCAGCAGCCTCGCCTGGAACAGCCACCGGCATCTGGAGCTTTATCTCGCGGTGCCGGCCATGGGCGCGGTCCTCAACACGGTCAACCCGCGCCTGTTTCCCGAACAGATCAGCTATATCCTCAATCATTCAGAGGCCCGGATATTATGTCTCGACCTCACTTTCCTGCCGCTGGTCGAGAAGCTGCAGTCCCATTTCACCACGGTGGAAAAATTCATCATCATGACCGACCGCGCTCATATGCCGCAAACCTCCCTCGATAACGTCCTGTGCTATGAGGATATTATCGCCCCCGAGGCCGATCATTTCGACTGGCCGGAGCTTGATGAGAATACGGCCGCCGGCCTGTGCTATACCTCCGGCACCACCGGCGATCCCAAAGGAGTGCTCTACAGCCACCGCAGCACCGTCCTGCATTGCTTCAGCCTGTGCGCCCGCGACGGCCTGGCGCTGGGCAAGGCGGATTCGGTCATGCCGATTGTGCCGATGTTTCACGTCAACGCCTGGGGCATCCCTTACGCCGCCACCATGTGTGGCAGCAAGCTGGTCTTTCCCGGCGCCGAGATGACCGGCGAGAATTTTTTCACCCTGATCAAGGAGGAGCGCTGCACCATCGCCCTCGGCGTCCCGACCATCTGGCTGGCGCTTTTGCAGTATGTCGCGACATTGGAGAAACAGGACTATGCCGGTCTGCCGATCGAATATTTTGTCATTGGCGGGTCCGCCGCCGCCCCCAGCCTGATCCAGAGCCTGGAAGAAACCTTCGACGCCACCGTATTGCATGCCTGGGGGATGACGGAAACCAGCCCGCTGGGGTCGGTCACCCGGCTGATGGCCAAACATGCCGACCTGACGGAGGCGGAGAAGATGGCGATCAAGGTCAAGCAGGGCCGGCCGATTTTCGGCGTGGAGATGAAGATCGTCGATGATGACGGTCGGGAACTGCCGCGGGATGGCAAGGCCTTTGGCCGGCTGATGGTGCGCGGACCGTGGGTCGCCAAAGCCTATTTCAAGCATCCCGAATCAGATATTCTCGATTCGGAGGGCTATTTCGACACCGGCGATGTCTCGACCCTCGATGCGGACGGTTATATGACCATTGTCGACCGGTCAAAGGATGTCATTAAATCCGGCGGCGAATGGATTTCCTCCATTGATCTGGAGAGCGCCGTCCTCGGCCATCCCGATGTCGCCGAGGCCGCCGTGATCGGCGTCGCCCACCCGAAATGGCAGGAACGGCCGCTGATGATCATCCTGCCAAAAGCCGGCCGCAGCCCCGGCAAACTGGAGATCCGGGAGTATCTCGACGGCAGGGTCGCCCCATGGTGGATGCCCGACGATATTGTCTTCGTCGCGGAAATGCCCCATACCGCCACCGGGAAAATTCTCAAGCTCGAACTGCGCAAACAATTCCGGGATTACCGCTTCCCGGCGACAGATTAAAAGATAGAGCCCGGGCGGGATCTGGCAGGCGGCTGAAAGGCGCTTTCCCGGGCCGGAAGAACCTGGAAACACCTAAGCCCTCATTGAAACACCTAAGCCCTCATTCCGCGTCCCCTCCCCTCATTCCCGCGCAGGCGGAAATCCATGATATATTTCAATATATTAGCCATATTGAAACATGGATTCCGTTCCCTCGCGGCTCATCACCGCTCGCCCGGAATGACTCCGGAATGACGATAAAAACACCCTTTTTCAGCGGCCTGTTAGAACAGCTTGCGCGGGGTCAGGAATGTCTTAAAGAAGCGGGCCAGAAACAGACCGTAGGCCAGTATCCACAGACTGCCCGCCCCGTGAAGGATGCCGATATAGCCCCCTGCGGCAATCATCGGCAATATCGCCCGGCTGAAGGCGGCAACCGTGATGCAGATGAAGATAACGGTCAGGATTTTTTCGTTATTCAGCGGCTGCCCGGAATGGCCGAGGGTGGCGCGCGACATGACGCCGAGGGTCAGCGAGCCAATGGCGCCGACGGTGAAAGCGTGCAGGGCGTGACTGACCGGAACGCTGCCGCTGAAAACACTGAAGGCGATCAGGAAGAACCCGACCGGAATCCAGAAATAGCCGAGATGAAGGATAAACAGCAGCGGGTCACGGGCCACTTTCCACCCCTTCCAGCTCAGAGAGCGGGCGAGCGTCACCAGACCGGCGAAGACGGCGAGGCCGCCGACAATCTGATCCGGCGCCGACAGCAGGAAAGCCGCCGCCAGGGCGAAAATTGCGATCACCGACAACGGCAGCAGCGCTGGCGGGGTCGCCATTCGGATCTGGGGATATTTATTGAGGGTGAAATTGGGAATGATCCGCCCGCCGATCACATTCATCAGAAAGACAATGAACAGGGTCGCCGGCAGGAACAGCTGGCGTTCCGCCATGTCAATCCATCCGACGGCGGCCAGATGGCTGATCACATTGAGGACGGCGAACAGCATCAACACCACCGGCAGGAAATAATTGCGTTTGTTGCCCGCCCCGACAAGGGCCTTGAGAATCCCCAGAATCGCCAGCGGCAGAAAGATCCCGTCGACCAGAACCGGCAGCCAAAGGGGCAGTTCCGCACTGAAAAATACAGCCAGTCGCCCGAGGAGCCACAGGCCGCCAAGACCGGCCAGCGCCGCCCCCGTCGGCGTCGGGCGCCCGGTCCAGTTGGGCACCGCCGTGAACAGAAAACCGACAATGACCGCCGTCACCGTGCCGAAAATCATTTCATGCTGGTGCCAGCTTACCGGAGAAAATTGAGACGGTAGAAATTCTACAAGTCCTGTAACCAATAAAACCCAGTAAGCCAGCACCACCACGGCTGACGCGGCGGCCAGCGGGAAAAACACCCGAAACCCGGCTGAAAAAAGAACACTGTTTTTAAAAGCCCGGTCGATCATCGGAGAATACTCATGCTGTTATTTGCATCCAATAAAACATGCTTAAAGATATATTTATTATACATCTTTAAGCATGTAAAGGTCTAATTGCTATTTTCCGGCTAATCTGGCGGATGTCAAGAACCGAAAGGCGATAACCATCGCCCCCTACCGGGCCGCCTGATCCTCAGAAAGCGTAATTCACGCTGGCGCCAAACTGGCGGCTTTTGGGCAAGCTCACCAGAAAAGCCCGGGGCATGAAAGGCGACGAGGCGTCAAAAAAGCGCGTCACATCGGCCGGCGTGTCATCATCAAAAAGATTTTTGGCGAAAACCGTCAGCCGCAGGTCGCGCCATTCGACCCCGGCATGGAGATTGACTTTGGTCGTCGCGCCGATCAGCGCCAGGTTATGGACCTGAACAAAGCGGCTTGATTTATAGGTCAGGTCGCCGCGCAGGAACAGATCCATGTCGTCGCTGATCGGATAGGTAAAGCGGGACGACAGGCTGAGCGTATGTTTCGGTGCCCGCGGCGGCCGGTTGCCGGCGACAGAGGCGTCGCCGGTCAGTCTTTCCTGGGTTTCATCCTCAAATTCCTTGAACTCGCCGTCATTAAAGCCGTAAGCCGCCGAAATCGTCCACTGGTCATTGGGCCTGGCGTGTATTTCCGCCTCAAAACCCCAGATTTCCGTCTTGCCGGCGTTATGGATCAGCGGCCGCGCCCGGCGGTGGCCGACGACGGGAAAGGATGTCGAGAGCTGCTGTTCGCTCCAGTCAATGAAAAAACCGGCCAGATTGACGAACAGCCGGTCCTCCAACCAGCTCGTTTTGGCGCCGATTTCATAATTCCACGCCTTTTCTTCGGCAAAGGTCAGAAACTCGGCCAGCCGCGCCCGCTCCGTCTCCGGCACGCTGCTGGCGTAAAGATCGCCGTTGAAGCCGCCCGGTTTGGTGCCCTTGGCCACCGTCAGGTAAAGCCGGGCGTCATCGGTCACTTTATAATTCAGGGCGAATCGCGGGGTGATGCTGTCGAAGGTTTCCGACTGCCGCCCGCTTTCCGGCTCGATGGAGACTTTGTCCCAGTTGCCGCGCATCTCGAGGGTTGCCGCCAGCCGCGCCGTCAGGTCATATTCGGCGGAGGCGAAGATGGCGTAATTGTCGACCCGGGCCACCGGCGATATGGTCACGGACGGCCGGGCGGAAAAAGGCGCCGACAGCATATCGTCGGTTTGCTCATGATAATAATAGCCGCCGACCAGCCAGCGAAACGGCCCGTCATTATTGGAATTGAGTCGCAGCTCCTGGGAATAGCTTTCGATTTCCGTATCCGACAGCACATGAAACGCCCCGCCCAATGCCGCGATGGGCAGGAAATCATTGTCGCGCTGGTCTTTCAGTTGGTCGTTGCTGTAGCCGGAAATCGAGGTCAGCCGCACGCCGTCCGTTTCCCAGTCGAGAATCAGGCTGGTCCGAAAGGCCTCCCGCTCAAGCCCCGGGTCGTCAAAGACATCCAGATTGAGCGCCACGGAATCCGGTGACGTTATTTCGCCGCAGAAATAACCCGACGTCGCGGCGAAACAGTTATTGTCCGCTGCCGGCTGCAGGGCGTTGGCCGCATGTCCGTCGTCATCCTTCTGATAGCTCAGCCGCAGGTAAGCGCCGAAATTTTCCGTCGGCGTCAACAGCAGGCCGCCGGACAGGCTCTGGCTTTTCTCCTGACCGACCTTGCCGCCGCCGGGGCCGGTGTTTTCATATTCACCGCCATATTCATAATGACGGGCCGACAGGGAAACGCTCAGCTTATCGGCAATGACCGGTCCGGAAATGCGGCCGGAAAAAGTAAATTCGCTATGGCTCGCCGCCGAGGCGGACAGGGACAGTTCCGTCCGGTCGCCGGGCCGTTTGGTGATGTAATTCACCGCGCCGGCGAGCGTCGAGCGGCCATAAAGCGCACTGCCCGGTCCTTTGAGCACTTCGACCCGCTCGAGATCAAACAACGGGACCGACGCCATGCCGCCGGAAATATAGACCCCGTCGACAAAGAAAGCCGCATTGGCCGCCCCCAGCACATTCGACATGCCGCGGATCACCGGCCGCTGCAGGTTGTTGCGGCCAAAGGCCTCGTCATAGGAGAAATTCGCGGTAAAGGCCGCCACATCCTCTAATCCATTGAGCGCCGCTTCCTCAATCACGTTTGATGGCAGAATATCCACCGTCACCGGAATATCCTGTATCTTTTCGCGGCGTTTGCGGGCGAAAACGACAATTTCATCCATCAGCGCGTCGGCGTCGGAAAACACCATGCCCGCATCGGCCACGGCATCCGCCATCGGCAGCAGCAAAGAACCGCACAGGCCGCCGACCAGCGCTCTTTTCAGCAGGACGCCCGTCGTTCTTTCTCCCGCCCCTGCATGAGGTAATCTTGTTGTATCCCCAAAAATGTCATTGCTGCGCGCTGTCATAACCAAACTTTCACTTATAATGTCTTTATAAATATATCCGGCGGGCGTCTTAACTTCGGACTCGCCCTGTTTCAGCATTTGCTGATATGGTTCACTCCTATGATTGAATACCCTGCGCTTCCTTGACCCCCGTCAAACATTAATCTTCTCCACCCTGGATCCATAATAATTAAACCTGCTTAACGTTCCGGCCCCTTGCGATAACCATGTTTCTTGACGTGCATCAAAGAAATTCTGTTCCCCGGTGACATAACATTCATCTCGGGTACATCATTAACTCCAGATTGACCCGTTAATTTTTTCCAAACGCCATAGAGGGGAAACGAAAGATGAAAATGACCAAATTCAGCCTCTCTGCTTTAGGGGTAGCGGCCGGACTGTTTACAGCAGGTATCAGTTTTAATACTGCTGCCGCCGAGCCGAGCCTTTCAGAAGCAGACTTCGAAAAAGCGAAATCCATGTACTTCCAGCGTTGCGCCGGCTGTCATGGGGTTCTGCGCAAGGGGGCGACAGGCAAAAGCCTGCTGCCTAAAGATACGCAAAAACTCGGTCAGGCGCGACTTGAGAAAATTCTGACCTTCGGGACAGAAGGCGGCATGAACAACTTTGATGATATTTTCAGCAAAGAGGAAATTTCCCAACTGGCCACCTATATCCAGATGGAGCCGCCCGTTCCGCCGGAAATGTCCCTGGCGTTGATGAAAGAACGCCATAAGGTCTATGTGGAGCCGAAAGATTATCCGACAAAGCCGATGCATGACCGCAACTGGGACAATTTCTTCATCGTCATTGAACGGGATGCCGGCAAGGTCGCCATCATCGACGGCGATACCCATGAGATTGTCACCCACATTGATACCGGCTACGCGGTGCATGTGATCAAGGGGACAGAACATCATAACACCCAGCATCCCAAAGATGCGGTTGGCCGCTTCTGGTACACCCAGGGCCGCGACGGCAAAATGACCAAGATCGACCTGTGGCAAACCCCCGACAAGATGCTGGTCGCCGAAACCCAGATGGCCTATGACGCCCGCGATGTCGCCGTCTCCGGCGACGGCAAATATGTCATCGGCGGCGGCTATTGGCCCCCCCATTTCGTCATTCTTGACGCCGAAACCATGGAGCCGCTGAAAGTGGTCTCCACCCGTGGCATCAATGTGGACGGCGATTATGTCAATGAAGCCCGTGTTGCGGCCATCTACACCACCCCCAATGAGCCGACTTTCCTGGTCGCGGTCAAGGAACTGGGCCAGATGTGGCAGGTGGATTATACCGACCTCGACAATCTGCGGATTGACGTGATCAATTCCGCCAAATTCCTCCATGACGGCTTCTTCGATAAAACCGGCCGTTATTTCCAGATCGCCGCCAACGCCTCCAACAAGATGGTCGTGGTCGATACCAAGACCCGCAAGCTGGAAAAGATCATTGATACGCCGTCCAAACCGCATCCCGGTCCTGGCGCCAACTGGGTTGATCCCAAATGCGGCCCTGTGGGCGGCACAACCCATCTTGGCGAAGGCATGGTCTCCGTCTGGGGCAACGACCCGGCCGATTACCCGGACCAGGCGTGGAAAATCTGCTATAAAGTGGAAACAGACGGCGCCGGCGTCTTCATCCGGACTCACCCGAAAAGCAAGTATGTCTGGGCGGACCAGCTGAAGCACCCGGAACCTGAAGTCCAGCAATCCGTGCAGGTGATAGACAAGGAAACCCGGGAGATTGTCAAAACCATCCGGGTAACCGAAGAAGAAGGCAAAGCCGCCCTTCACATGGAGTTCAATGACGACGGCACGGAAGTCTGGGTTTCGGTCTGGAACCGCAAGGACGCCAGCAACCCGACCGGTGAAATCGTGGTCTATGACGCCAAGACTCTGAAAGAGATCAAGCGCATCAAAGGCCTGACAACCCCGACCGGCAAGTTTAACGTCCATAACCGGATCAACCATGTGACCTGAGGATAACCTATTGATCATAAGCGGGTATGGACCCAAACGCTCTGTACCCGCTTATTTTCATTTTTTTCGATAATAGTTTAATTTATCCGTCAAGACGATATCTGCGCCGGGAGCATAGATAAATGAGCAAGACCCCGCTAAATAAAAAAAGTTTCTTTTCACGAAAGCTGGTCCTCGGCACGACAATTGCCGGCGCCCTGGCCTTTTTTGTCACGGGCATTATTTTCTGGGGGGGCTTCAATACCGCCATGGAGGCGACCAATACGCTGGAATTCTGCATCAGTTGCCACGAAATGGAAAATAATGTTTATCAGGAATATAAACCGACCATCCATTACGCCAACCGCACCGGGGTCCGGGCCGGCTGTCCGGATTGTCATGTGCCTGATCCGTGGATTCATAAAATGGTCCGCAAGGTGCAGGCCAGCAATGAACTGCTCCATAAGGTGCTCGGCACCGTCGACACCCCGGAAAAATTCGACGCCCATCGCCTGACCATGGCGAAGAGGGTGTGGAAGACCATGAAGAAAACCGATTCCCGCGAATGCCGGAACTGTCACAACTTCGAATCGATGAATCCCGAATTTCAGCGCCCCCGCGCCCAGAAACAGCATCTGAACGCCTTTAAAACCGGGCAGACCTGCATCGATTGCCATAAAGGCATCGCCCATAACAATGTCCGCCATATGCTGAGCGACGAGGAACTGGAGGAACTGGAAAAACCCAACCCCGCCTTCATCCGGGAGATTCCCGAAATGTATGCCGCCGGGCTGGAAAAGGTCGCCCTGAAGGAACAGGCCGAACTGGAAGCCGCCAAACAGGCCCAGATCGCCGCCCAGGACGCCGAACAAAAGAAAATCGCCGCCGCCGTTGAAGAGGCTCTCGCCCAATATGCCGGCGCCTCCACCAACGGCGCAAAAGAATCCGCCGCCGCGCAGACCAGCGCAATCAAGGTCGACTGGTCGAAAGCCGCCAGCCGGGAAATCACCCTGTTTTATCCCGGGGAGACTTCCATCGAATGGGTGCTCAACGGCCGCGATCACGGCGGCGCGCGCCCCTTTGACAAGGGCGGCGACCGCTGCGTCACCTGCCATGACAAGGAAACCGCCAGCATGGGACAGAAAATGGTCACCGGCGAGAAGGCGGAAAGCAGCCCGATTCCCGGCAAACGCGGCAGCATTCCGGTGACCGTCGAGGCCACCCATGATGACGATTACCTCTATATGCGCTTTAGCTGGGCCGACGGCGACCATGCCCCCGCGCCGTTCGTCGAGGGCGGTAAAATGGATCCGGACAATCCGATGAAGCTGGCGATCATGCTGACCACCGACGACGTGGAATATGCCGACCGCGCCGGCTGCTGGAGCTCCTGCCACCATGACGCCCGCAACATGCCCGATACGCCGGACGGCGACAGCCTGAAAACCAGCCCCTTTGCCGCCCGGCTTGATCTCAGCCAGGGGGTCACCAAATACCTGAAGGAAAGCCGGACCAAGCTTGAAGTCAAAGGACGGCGCGGCAAGAAACGCGGCGGCTGGGATGAACTGAAAGACGCCGAAGACCTGAAAGCCGAAATGGCGGCCGGCAAATATATCGACCTGATCCGCTATAAATCCGGCGAGGGCATTGTCGAGGATGGATATATTTTCGACGAGCGCCATATGTCTGGCGGCGAGGGCGCCGAATTCGACGCCCGTCTGAAAGCCGGCGCCTGGTCGGTGGTCCTGAAACGGAAACTGAAGTCCGATCAGCCGGGCGATATTTCCCTCGCCCTCGATCAGCTCTATAATTTCGGGTTCGCCATCCATGACGATTACAGCAATTCCCGCTTCCATCATGTCTCCCTCGGCTATAAGCTCGGCTTTGACAATGAGGCGGCGGACGTGAACGCCCCAAAACAATAACAAGGCGCAATCGTCAACAGGAAGATCATATGAAAAAATTATTTTCTGCTCTGTTCACTGTCGTTATCCTGGCCGGGGGCGTCTGTTTGACGTCCCCCAACGCCTTCGCCAAAATCGTCACGGTTGAAATTTACAAATTCAAATTCATCCCCGCCGAACTCACCCTCGACAAGGGCGACACCGTCCTCTGGATCAATAAGGAAAAGCGCCAGTATCACAGCGTCTGGTTCGAACAACTGGGCGAACCGGAACCGGATTATCTCTTTCCCGGCGACAGCATGCGCCGAACCTTTGACCAGGCCGGCGACTTCCCCTACCGTTGCGGGCCCCATCCGGAAATGACCGGCCGCATCACCGTAAAATAAGAACCGTCACCAAACCGTCATCCTGCCGTTTTATAAATAGCATCCGAATTGAGGTATTTTACCGTTTGGTATAATTTTGGGGTGCCCAACTGAATCATAAAATGATATAGGGTATTTCGGGCAGTGGTATTGAATAACGGGTCAGCAGCATCCGGACATTTTACGGAGTTCGTCATGAAAATTGGTTCCGCACAGAAACTTATCCTTGCCGGATATGGTCTTATGCTTTCATTCCAGCCGGAAACGCTTTTCGCCGCCGGGCCGGACACCACCATAAAACAGGCTAAGGACGGCTACTTTACCGATGCCCGCCAAACATTGGCCCAAAAACTGACACAGACGCCGAACACCGGTCCGGCGCGCAATGTCATCCTGTTTATCGGCGACGGCATGGGCGTCAGCACCGTGACCGCCACCCGGATCCTCGACGGCCAGCTGAAGGGCCAGCCGGGCGAGGAAAACATCCTCTCGTGGGAGAATTTTCCCTATACCGCCCTGTCAAAGACCTATAACAGCAATCAGCAGATCGCGGATTCGGCCGGCACCGCCACGGCTGTTTTATCCGGCGCCAAGACCAAGGCCGGCGTGATCGGCGTCAATCAATCCGTGCCGCGCGGCGATTGCAAGGCGACAAAAAACAACCATCTGGATACGATCCTGGAATTGTCGGAAAAAGCCGGACTCGCCACCGGCATTGTCACCACAACCCGAATCACCCATGCGACCCCGGCGTCCGCCTATGCCCATGCGCCGGAAAGAGACTGGGAAAATGACAGCGAAATCCCCGCATCGCAGAAAAAATACGGCTGCGGGGATATTGCCCGACAATTCATTGATTTTTCAACCGGCGACGGCATAGATGTCGCCTTTGGCGGCGGACGGGCCAATTTCCTGCCGGCCGATGACCGGGATGATCAGGGCCTGAAAGGCAAGCGGCAAGACGGCCGTCACCTGATCCGGGAATGGCGGGAAAAACATGGCGACGGCCAGTATGTCTGGGATCAGGCCGGGTTCAACACGCTGGATATGGACCGCAAGGGGCCGGTGTTCGGCCTGTTCAACAGCGACCATATGAACTATGAAGCCGACAGGGTCGATGCAACCCTGCATGAACCGTCCCTGCCCGAAATGACCCAAAAGGCCATCCGGCTGCTTGAGAAAAAAGGCGGCGGTTATTTCCTGCTGGTCGAGGCGGGCCGCATTGATCACGGCCATCACCGGGGCAACGCCTATCGGGCGCTCCACGACGGGGTCGCCCTGGCGAAAGCGGTACAGGCCGCCAAAGAAATAACCAATCGCGACGACACGCTGATCATCGTCACCGCCGACCATTCCCACGGCTTTGTCATGACCGGATACGCCACCCGCGGCAATCCGATTCTGGGCAAGATGGTCGAAAATCGCAAAGACGGCGGCCGGGCGAAAAATCATCCGGCCCTGGCGCTCGACGGCGGCCCCTATACCACGCTCGGCTATTATAACGGGCCGGGCGCCGAAAGGACACCGGGCCGCGGCGATCTCTCCCATGTCGATACCGAAGCGAAAAATTACAAACAGCAGGCGCTGGTCCCCCTACTCTCCGAAAAACACGGCGGCGAGGATGTCGCCATCTATGCCGATGGCCCGGCCGCCTATCTGTTCCACGGCGTGGTCGAACAGAATTACATCTTCCACGTCATGCATCACGCGCTCCGCCTCGGCGACAAGCTGAAGTAAGGACCCCTTCCCTCACCCTTGATCCTGCGCCGCATTTCTCACAATAAGGTTCCGGTCAAATGGCGCCGGGCCAGATCCGTAACAGCGGGATAATCAATCTTGCCCGTGCCGAGCAGCGGCAGTTGCGCGACATTCAGGATCCGTCGCGGCAGCATCAGGTCCGCATGGCCATCGGCCCGGATCTTTGTCATGAGCGCGTCGCGGTCCGCATCGGCGTAATCGGTCAACAGTATGATCTGCTCGCCCTTCCGGTCATCGGGCAGGGCGACCGCCGCATGCAGATTGTCGGGCCACAACGCCGCCGCCAGACCCTCGACCGCCGTCAACGAGACCATCTCGCCGGCGATCTTGGCGAAGCGTTTGGCCCGGCCCCTGATCGTGACATAGCCTTCATCGTCGATCTCGACAATATCGCCGGTGTCATGCCAGCCGTCTTTCGGCGGCGTCAGTTCGCCCGGCCGCCCGGCCAGAAAATAGCCCTTCATCACATTGGGGCCGCGAACCAGCAGCCTGCCGCCCGCATCAATCCCCGGCACTTTTACCAGCCGCGCCTCGATGCCCGGCAGCATCTGGCCGACGGTGCCCGCCTTGTGGTGCATCGGCGTATTGCAGGCAAGCACCGGCGCGGTTTCCGTCACGCCGTAGCCTTCAAAAATCCTGACGCCGAATTTCTCCGCCCAGGCGAGCCGGGTTTCCGGCTTCAGCCGTTCGGCCCCGGCGAAAATATAGCGCATGCTGTAGAAATCATAGGCATGGGCGAAACGGCCATAGCCATTGAGAAAGGTGTCGGTGCCGAACATGATCGTCGCATTCGTGTCATAGACCAGTTCCGGCACGATCTTGTAATGAAGCGGCGAGGGATAGAGAAAAGTCCTGATCCCGGCGAGCAGCGGCAGCAGCAGGCCGCCGGTCATGCCGAAGCAATGGAAGATCGGCAGGGCGTTGAACACCACATCCGACGGATTGAAATCGACCCGCGCCGCCAGTTGATAGCGGTTTGACTGAACATTCAGGTGACTGAGCGCCACCCCCTTGGGCGCCCCTTCCGAGCCCGAGGTAAACAGCACCATCGCCACATCATCCGGATCGCGCCGATTTGTCGCCCGGCGATAGAAGGCGGCCGGAAAACGCCCGGCGATCAGGCCGAACAGTTTTGAGGTCAGCCCGACCGCCGCCTTTATATCCTCAAGATAGGTAAATTCCACCTGGCCGGTGAGGCCGTCAATCACCTCCGCCAGGCCGCCCTTGTCGATAAAGCGGCGGCTGGTCAGCACCTTTGTTATGGCGGCGGCCTTGCAGGCGGCGCGGAGATTGGCGACCCCGGCGGAATAATTGAGCATGGCCGGCGTCCGGCCATAGAATTGCAGCGCGAAAAAGCTGACGACGCAGCCGACGCTGTTGGGCAGCAGGATGCCGACATTTTCCCCCTCGGCGGTGAAGCGCGCGATGTGGCGACCCAGGACAAAACCGCCTGTGATCAGCCGGTTATAGCTGATCGGGTTGCGTTCCACATCCTCAAGGACGACATGGCCGCCGCCGTGGGTTTGCCGGCCGTCGATCAGGGACTGGCACAGCGTCTTGTGGCGGTCGCTGGTCTGAAACATCAAATCCGACATGACGGTATAGAGCTTTTCACCCAGCAGACGGCGCCGCGCCGCGCCCGCCAGGCCCTCGGGCAGCGACAGGTTCACCGGCTGCTGAATCGAAATGGTGATTTTCGGAAACAGCCTGAGACGCAGCTTGCCCCTCAGGCGCGAGAAATGGGAAAATTGCGCCCCCTCGATACGGATCGGCGCCAGCGGCGCCCCGGCGAGATGGGCGATGGTTCCCGGCCCCTCATAAATCTTCATCAGCGCGCCGGTGACCGTCAGCCGGCCTTCGGGAAAGATCACCAGCCGGCGGCCTTTTTTCACCTCATTGATCATGCTTTTCGCCGCCACTGGATTGGTCGGGTCGAGCGGCAGCAGCTTGATGAAGGCGAAGGCCGGCCGCACCCACCAGCGCCCGGCGATATGGCTGTTGATGGCGAAGGTCATCCGGCCCGGCAGGAAGGCGCCGAGCAGCGCCCCGTCGAGATAAGAGGTGTGATTGGCGATAATCACCGCCTTTTTGCCCGCCGCCTGATAATTCTCCAGCCCGCGGACCTCGACCCGATACAAAAGCCGGAACAGGCTGCGGGCGATCGAACGGATCAGTTCCTCCGGCAGCAGGCGGCAGATATAGATCGCGACAAAGCCGTTGAGGATCGCCGTCGTCAGAAAAACTTCCGGGATGGTGAAGCCGAGGCTGATCAGAAAGGCGCTGCCGCCGGCCGACACCGTCATGAACAGCGAATTGATAATGTTGGTGCTGGCGATCATCCGCGACCGCATCGCCGGCGCCGCCCGGTCCTGGATAATGGCGTAGAGCGGCACGATATAGACCCCGCCGGCGACCGCAATCATCACCAGGTCCAGCAGAATCCGCAGATTGACCCCGTGGCGGATAAATTCGCCGACCGTCACCAGGTCGGCCCCATCGCCCGGGATCACCCCCTGGGTCGCATAATAAATATCGACGCTGAACAGGGTCATCAGAATCGCCGCCAGCGGCACATAGGTCGCGCGGATCTGACCCTTTAATAACCGGTCGCAGACAAAGGAGCCGACGCCGATGCCGACCGAAAAGGCGCAATTGAACAGGGTGCCGACTCCCTCGTCGCCGCCGATCACCTCCCGGCTGAAGGTCGGAAACTGGGCGAGGAACGTCAGGCCGAAAAACCAGAACCAGGAAATCCCGAGAATCGACAGAAAAATCCGCCGGTCCTGCCGCGATTCCCGGATGATATGCAGGCTTTCCTGAAGGATATTGAAATTGATTTTAAGCGTCCGGTCGGCCGGAATGGTTTTCGGAATGCCGAGGCTCGCCAGAAAGCCTGTCACCGCCACCGCGATCACCGCGCCGGAAATCACCAGCGGGCCGCTGTCGGTCAGGATCAGCACGCCGCCGACGATCAGGCCCAGAATGATCGACAGGAAGGTGCCCATCTCGATCAGGGCGTTGCCGCCGATCAGTTCATCATGTTTCAGATGCTCGGGCAGGATGCTGTATTTCAGCGGCCCGAAAAAAGTCGACTGGCTGCCCATCAGGAACAGGGTTATCATCAGCACCGTGACATTTGCGGTGAAAAAGCCGTAAGCAGCGAGCCCCATCAGCAGAATTTCGACAAATTTGATCGTCCGGATCAGGCGGGATTTCTCCAGCTTGTCGGACAGTTGGCCGGCCAGCGCCGAGAACAGGAAAAACGGCGCAATGAAGACGCCGCCGGCCAGCGGCACGAAGACCTCGACATGGTCCCAGCCCTGATCAACGGCGATTTTATAGGTAATCAGAAAAACCAGAGCGTTTTTGAACACATTGTCGTTAAAGGCCCCCATGAACTGGGTGACGAAAAGCGGCGCGAACCGCCGGACCCGGAGCAGATGAAACAGATTTCCCGACAAGACCATCCCCTTATTTTTTGATCCGGCCTCAGTCTAGGAAGAAATGGGGCCCAAGGGCAAGAGATTTCATGTTTGACGGGTCTGAAATGGTGCCGCTGGGGAGAATTGATAAATTACCAGCTAAGTCATTGAAAATAAACAACTGTCTTCCAGTTGGATTACTCATTGTGTACCAGTTTACGGGAACATAACGCAAGCAAAAAAAACAGATAGGGACGGAGACAGACAAAACAAGGGACAGGTTCAGCTTGATAACCGTTCAGCACGAGCAAGAAGATTCTTCACTGAGCTAGCATACCATGTGCCGCCCCGTGCCGTCCTTATGTGCTGTCTGTTCAACTCATCAGCCACCGCCCTTAGACTTGTCTTGTCGCTAGACATTATCTCTCTGATGATAGGCAGGACATTGGTAGCCAACTTGTCAGCCTTTGCCTGATTGGCTTTAATGGCGTCCGTGTTCCCCTTCCCTGCTTTACGTAGGGCAGCCGCACCATTCGGATTGCCCAGCTTCACGCCCCGCGCCTTTGCAATAGCCAGAGCCTTAGTGGTCCGCTCACTGATGACCTCCCGCTCATGCTGTGCCATGGCAATCGTCACGCCCAAGGTCAGAGTATTCACCTCAGGCATGTCAACCGCTATGAAATCCACCCCGGAATCTCTCAGGGTGTACAGGAAGGCGGCGTTACGAGATAGACGGTCCAGCTTTGCAATGACCAGTGTTGCCCCTGTGACCTCTGCGCGGCGGAGTGCCTTGGCCAGTTCAGGGCGGTCATTGTGTTTCCCGCTCTCCACCTCAGTGTAACTGGCAATGACAGCCGCGTCTTTAGAACGTGCAAAGCCCTGTATGGTCTGCTCCTGCGCTTCAAGTCCCAGACCTGAGTGGCCTTGCTGGACTGTGGAGACACGATGGTATGCGATAATTTTCATGAGGTTTCCTATGCCGTACAGTTATGCGTAATGAACGTTAGGCATATTTGTACAAAACAAAAGATGGTATGTCAATGTCGTTATGCTGAGGCTGGCTACAGGGAACTAAAGCGGTGGGCGCTGGCAAGCAGGGGAGCCGGGACAGTTCATGGTTCATGGCTATATATATGCTGGTGAACTGTGAACTCGGCTTGTTGGTCCTGAAGCAGCAGCAACAGGTACATCCCCCTGCCCCCCCCTCAGCCCAACCGGAAGCCCCCATAGGGGGGAAATGCCTCTCCGGTTAGTATCGATATGGGTATTCAGATAATTTTGTAAAAACAGACGGGCATGATACGAGCCTCATCAAGGTGCTACAGCTGGCCCTTCATATACTTCGCCCTAAGCTCTCCCATGGCTTCGAGGCTGGCCTGCATCTTGGCCCTCTGCGCTGCACGGACTCTTGCACTCAACTGTTCCACCTCAAGTTTTCGTATTCTGTCTATCTCTTGCTTTTGAGCAAGTTCCTGTTCACGTTTCAGCCGCTCTTCGACAGCCCGTGCGGAGAGGGTTTGCATTCGGAGGTTAACATTGACCTGCCCCCAATATGTGGTCATCCGCTCGGAGAGTATTCCTGCTTCCAGTTTGCATATTTTCTGACCTTTGTC
>JBLWZH010000036.1:0-22253 GCA_048266545.1 Paremcibacter sp.
GCCGCCGACAATCTCGCCGCCATGCTCGGCGGCGAGCTTCAGGGCCGCCTCCATATTGTGATAGGCCTGTTCGTCGATCAGCGGGCCGACCAGGGTCTTGGCATCAAGCGGATCGCCGATGCTGAGGCCTTCATAGGCTCTTTTCAGGCGGGGGACGAGTTGGTCATAAACGCTGTCATGAACGAAAACGCGCCGGGTCGAGGTGCAGCGCTGGCCGCAGGTGCCGACGGCGCCGAACAGGATGCCCTGAAAGGCGAGGTCGAGATCGGCGCTGGGGGCGACGATGATCGCGTTGTTGCCGCCGAGCTCCAGAATGCTGCGGCCAAAGCGCGCCGCAACCTTGGGTCCGACGATCCGGCCCATGGCGCAGGAGCCGGTGGCGCTGATCACGGGAACGTTATGGCTTTCGACCAGAATTTCGCCAATGTCGCGCTCGCCGATCAAAAGCTGGCTCAGGCCATCGGGCGCGTCATCGCCGAACCGGGCGCAGGCCTCTTCAAACAGTTTCTGGCAGGCGAGGGCGGTCAGCGGCGTTTTTTCCGACGGCTTCCAGATGATGCTGTCGCCGCAGACCAGCGCCAGCGCCGCATTCCACGCCCAGACCGCGACCGGGAAGTTAAAGGCGGAAATGATGCCGACCGGCCCGATGGGCTGCCAGTATTCGCGCATCTTGTGGCCCGGCCGTTCGGAGGCGATGGTCAGGCCATATAACTGACGGCTGAGGCCGACGGCGAAATCGCAGATGTCGATCATTTCCTGCACTTCGCCGAGGCCTTCCTGATAGATCTTGCCGCATTCGAGGCTGACCAGCGCGCCGAGCGCTTCCTTTTTCTCGCGCAGTATCTCGCCGAGGAGGCGCACCAGTTCACCGCGGCGCGGACCCGGAACATGGCGCCAGTCCTTGAACGCCTTGCCGGCGGCGGCGATTTTATCCGCCGCGGCGGCCGGACTGTCCATATGGACGGCGCCGATCAGAGCGCCGTCGCCGGGGCTGAAGACCTTCAGCGCGCCGCCGTTAATATCATTGTCGGTAAGGTTCAATTGGGTGAAAATTTCCTGAGTATTCATGAGTTTTCCTGTGTCATCTCTATTAAGCGTGTGTGTCTATTCAGCGTGCGTGTTCCTGATCTGGTCAAGGGTCGCCGCCGGCGTCAGCGCCTGCGGGTCGACCATGACCTCGATCAATGTCGTTTTGTCGGCCCGGAGCGCCTGTTCAAAGGCCGGGGCGAATTCGGCGGTTTTTTCAACCCGGACGCCGTGGGCGCCGAAGGCCCGGGCATAGGCGGCGAAATCGGGATTTGTCAGATCGGTGGCGATCACCCGCGCCGCATAGTTTTTTTCCTGATGCATGCGTATTGTACCATACATGGAATTGTTGAACAGCAAAATGACGATATGGGCCTGGTGACGCATGGCGGTCGCCAGCTCCTGGCCGTTCATCATAAAGCAGCCGTCACCGGCGAAACAGACCACCGGCCGTTCGGGGCGGGTGATCTTGGCCGCCACCGCCGCCGGCAGACCGTAGCCCATGGCGCCGCTGGTCGGCGCGAGCTGGCTGCGGTATGCGCCGTAGCGCATGAAGCGATGCAGCCAGATGGCGTAATTGCCGGCGCCGTTGGTCAGGATGGCGTCGGTCGGCATATGATCCTGCAGATAGGCGTAAACCGCTCCCAGATCGACATCGCCGACGGTGGCCGGCGGCCGGCTCCAGGCGAGGTAATCGGCCCGCGCCGCGATCCGCCAGGCGGCCCAGGCCGGCTTTTCGACCGCGGGCAGTTCCGCCAGCGCGCCGGCGATATTCTGCATGCTGCTGTTGATGGCTTTATAGGGGCGATAGACATGGCCCAGTTCCTCGGCCCCGCTGTGAACCATGATGATCTTCTGCTTGGGAAAGGGAATATCGAACAATTGATAGCCGCTGGTGGTCATTTCGCCGAGCCGCGGGCCGAGAGACAGAATCAGATCCGAAGATTTGATCCGTTCGGCCAGTTCGGGGTTGATGCCGATGCCGACATCGCCGATGTAATTATCCAGCCGGTTGTCGAACAGGTCCTGACAGCGGAAGGCCGCCGCCGCCGGCAGGTCGTTGCGCTCAATAAACTTCCGCGTCTGCTCGACGGCGGCTTCGTCCCAGCCGGACCTGCCGAGCAGCACTAGCGGTTGTCTGGCCTGTTTGAGGGCGGCGCGCAGTTCCGCCATATCTTCGGCCGAAGGCGCCGCATGGGCCGGGCGGGCGGCGACAATCTCGCGTCGGGGAATTTCATCCAGCAACATGTCTTCCGGCAGGGCGAGGACCACGGGACCCGGCCGGCCGCTCCGGGCGACATGAAAGGCGCGGGTGACATATTCCGCCATCCGCTCGCCGCTTTCGATCTGCGCCACCCATTTGCAGAGCGGGGCGAACATCTGTCGGTAATCCACCTCCTGAAAGGCTTCCCGGTCGAACTGGTCGCGGGCGACCTGGCCGATAAAGAGGATCATCGGCGTCGAATCCTGAAAGGCGGTGTGGACGCCGATGCTGGCGTTGGTGGCGCCGGGGCCGCGGGTGACGAAACAGATGCCCGGCTTGCCGGTCAGTTTGCCGTAGGCGTCAGCCATATTGCTGGCGCCGCCTTCCTGACGGCAGGTGACGAGCTCGATCCGGTCCCGGGCGTCATAGAGGGCGTCGAGCACCGCGAGATAGCTTTCTCCCGGCACGCAAAAGGCCTTTTCAACCCCATTTTCGGCCAGCAGACGCACCAGACACTGGGCGGCGGTTTCCTGTTTTGTCATTTTGCCCGTTTCACTCATATTATTTGATCGTATCATCGTTTATTCGCTAATTTAAGAACATATGTCAATATAAATTGAACAAAACTAATCAATTACTGGACGGTTTAGCTGTTATTCCACTGCAGGCGACGCCGATGACAAAGAGAAACAGCGGCAGGGGGTAATAAAGCGTGCCGTCGACCAGGGCGTTGATCGCCAGGGTCAGGGCGAGGCCGTAGGCGACCAGATTGCGGGGATTCGGGGCGGTCGCAGTATAATATAAGGCCCGACCCCGGCGCCAGAAAAATCCGGCGATGGCGCCGAGAAAGGGCAGGCCGCCGACCAGGCCCCAGGCCATCAGCGCCTGGAGAATGACATTATGGGGCTGGGCGAATGTTTCGGAGGACGCGGCAATAAGGGCCTTGGTCTGGCCGGCGCCGACGCCGAACCACGGATTCTGCCGCCAGAGGTCAAAGGCCTCAGCCCAGATTTTGAGCCGCCCGGCGCTGAAGGCGTTGAGGCTGTCGACCTCGGTGATTTTGGTCAGAAAGCGGATCAGGCCATAGGATTCGTTGGGGGCCGGCAGCAGCAGGGACAGCCCGGCGGCCGACAGCATCACCACCAGATTAGAGAGCCCGAGGGCCCGCCAGCCCCGGGGACGGAAAAAAGCCAGGATAACCGTAATGGCGCCAAGGGCGGCGATGGCGGAGCCGCGGCCGCCGCTCCAGAAAATCATCCCCCAGCAGAGGAACAGCGGCAGGCCGTGACCGAGGCGCCGCAGGCCCGTTGATCTCTCGCCGTCCCGGATCAGCGGCCATAAGGCCAGCAAGGTGATAAGGCAGGCCAGAAAATAATCCAGATGACGGACATTGGTAAATCCGGGCAGCGACCAGGTCCAATGAAACCCCGGCTGATCATGGATCAGGTATAATTTGATCCAGAAGGCGGGCAGGAAAAGCGCGAGGGAGAGCAAAATGGCGGTGATCAGGCGGTGCCCGGCGGCCGGCTGGCGGATCAGATAACTGCTCAAGGCGACAAAGAACAAAAAATGAATCAAAAAGCGCAGGCTGGCAATGATGCCGCCCGCCTGCAGCCGCATGTCGGCTATTGTGGCAAGGACGGCCATTGACCAGAGAAAAAAGCCGAGCCAAAGGATAAAAGGCGTATGATTGAGGGGATAACCCCTAACCCGGCTGGTGCTCAGGATAAGGACGACAAAAATAATTTCGACAAGGCTGATGAGAATATTATAAAAAACATAGCCCGCGCCGGTTGTCACATCAGGATATAACAGCACCTGAAGAAACGGAATCAGGAGAATGGCGACAGATAAAAAGCGTCCCGCCGGCTGCAGGTCTGAAGCAAGGAGGCCAGGAATTTTTTGCTGAAAAGGGATCATGGCGATTGAAAAACTCACGGGGCGGGGTGAAAGGGAATCAGGGGATTATAACCGGCGATCAAATTTTTCCGACAGGATAATATGGCTTTCGGTTTTGATGATGCCGTCCATCATGGCGATTTCGGTCAATATGCGGTCCATATGCTGGTTGCCGCTGGTTCTGACCACGGCGATGAAATCATAGAGGCCGGCGACGGTGACCAGGGAATCGATCTCGGCCATTTCGCGCATTTTCTCTTCTATTTCCGCCGCTTTTTTCGGATCCCTTGTGATCAGGACATAACAGCGGCACTGGTTTTCCCCGGCGAAATCCTTCAGCTTGACCGTATAGCTGTCGATGATCTTTTTTTCGAGCCGGGCGAGCATCATATGAATGGTCGAGCGGGCGAGGCCCAACCTCCGGCCCAGTTCGGCGGCGCTGGTCCGGCTGTTGATCTTGAGGAGATCAAGAAGCTGCTGTTCTTTTTCCTGTATCTGCATGGGGCGCCTTCTCGGGTTAGGGGCGATTTCCGGACAAAATCCGATTTATCCTGACGATTGTTTATATTATTGGGACAATTGTTCCCTGGTCAATAGAATTCCGCCTCGATCAATCAAAGCCATATCCAGCGGCTCCCCCCTCCCAGCCCCGCCTAGTCTCTATGGCCTATATCCGGGCGGTGGCCCGGCGTTTTTGGCCTAATCCGGTTGATATGCTGTCAAAAACTGTCAGATTAAGGATATAGGTATCTGATAAAGGGTTCGCCGAAAATTTAAGAAAAGGTACCCTGAATTTTAATGTAAAAACGGACGTGCGCCTTAATCTATGGCTGCATTATCTGACGCGAGGGGCAGAATCGTGAAAGAGAACCGCGTTGCCTGGCGGGCTTTGAATTCTTTGTCGGACGGGGTGGTGATCGCCCGTGCCGAAGCCGCCGGTCCGACCGGCGCTGAAGACGGCGAATTCGGAGCGCTCGCCGTCCATACAGCCATCGACTATATTAATCCGGCCTTTGAGAAAATTACCGGATATGGCGCGGCGGACGTCCTCAACCGGGACGCCCGTTTCCTCTATGGCGCGGATCGCGACCAAGAGGGCCTGCAGGTCCTGCGTCAGGCGATCCGCGAAAATAAATCCTGCGTCACCCGGCTGCGAAATTACCGCAAGGACGGCGGTCTGTTCTGGAATGACCTGACCCTGTCGCCGATGCATGACGGGCAGGATAATCTGACCCATTTCATCGGCGTGGTCAGGGACGTCACCGAACGGGAACTGTTGCGCCGGGAGCTGGAAGAGCTGAATGCGCGCTATCAGAAACTGAATAGAAAACTGGAGCTTGAAGCGGAAACCGATCAATTGACCCGGGTCTTTAACCGCCGGTTTCTCGATACGGCGGGCAAATTGATTTTCGAGACGGCGAAACGGGAATCCCTCAATCTGTCGCTGTATCTTGTCGATCTGGACCATTTCAAGCGGATCAATGATCAACAGGGGCACAAGGCGGGCGATCACTACCTGCAGCTGGTCTCGGTCATGCTGCGGCAATTTTTCAACCGGGCAAGTGACGCCATTGTAAGATACGGCGGCGATGAATTCATTGTCATGTCGACCGGCGAGACGCGGGATAACGCCGCGCTTCGGGGCGAGGGTCTGTGTCAATGGATTTCGGACCAGGCGGCGCAGGTCGCCGGCGGTCAATTCAGCGGCTCGACGGTCAGCGTCGGGGTCTATTCCGCTATCCCCGCCGGTCAGGATAGCCTGGAAAAATTTGTCAAGCAGGCGGATGAAGCGCTCTATCAGTCAAAGAACGAGGGCCGCAACCGGTCAACCCTGAAATAAGGGCGTTTTCGCGCCTCCTGCAGGCGCCGCCAGACAATCGCCCTTGTTATGCCTGATCCGGAGCTATTCCCGCCGGTCTTTCACTCGGCGGGGCTGAAAAAATTGTTTTTCACCGTCATTTTTGTTATTTCTGATTTTGGGTGTCTGGACTACCGTTGACAGGATATGGCCCGATATGCCCCTATAATATGCAGAACAGGCGGAAAAGATGAAGCCAGCCAGGATGAATTGGCCCATTGTCGTCATCGGCGGCGGTCCGGCCGGGGTCTTTACCGCCGCCGGGTTGAGCGAGCTGGGCCATGATGTGCTCATCCTCAGCCGCCCCCGGCCCTATTGCGCCTGGGAAGGGCTGTCCGAACGACCGCGGCGCAGCCTGCAGCATTTTGATTTTACCGAAACCCTGGCCGGCATCGGCCCGCTGGTGACCCGGGAGGCGCACTGGAACGGCGTGGTGCAACTGCAGAACCGGGAATATATTCTCGACCGGCGGCTTTTTGATCGGGGCCTGCTCCGGGACGCCCGCCGCAAAGGCGTCCGGGTGATCGAAGGCCGGGTGACAGGGGTCAGCCCCCTTGATCCGGGTTGGGAAATATCCTATGTCACCGATCGGGGAAAGGGCCAGGTCACGGCGGCCTTCCTGGTCGAGGCCCGCGGCCGGGAATCGGCGCTCGGCCGCAAACGGGCCGGGGGAGCGGGAAATTTGATCACCGCCCCGGCGACATCGGCCCTGTTGAAATCCTATGACATGCCGCGGGACCGGCCGGCGCTGACCGCGGTGGCGTCCTTTGCCGGCGGCTGGGTCTGGCATGTGCGGGATGGCCGGGGCGCGGCGATCCTGCAGATTTTCATCAGCAGCGAGAGGGGCGAACTGCCGCCGAAAGCGAAGCTGAACGACTTTTTCACCGAACTGGCCGGTGAAATCCCCGAGGCCGTCGGCTGGCTTGACGGCGCCCGGCCGCGGGACGGGCGGGTATCGGTCCGCGCCGCGGCGGCCCGCCTCGCCGGCCCGGCGGGCGGCGATGATTATCTGGTGGTCGGCGACGGGGCGATGGCGCTTGACCCCCTGTCGGGCAACGGTATTTTTTACGCCATCGGCAGCGGCCTCGCCGCGGCGCCGGTGATCAACACCCTGCTCAACAAGCCGCAAGACAGGGAAGCGGCCCTGCGCTTCCACCAGCAGCGGATTGACGTCGCCTTCCAGGGCGGTTGCGCCATGGGGCGGGAATTTTACGCCGCGGAAAGCCGCTGGCCGGAGAGCCGCTTCTGGTCGCTGCGCCGTCATTGGCCGCCGGGGGCGGCGGCGTCCCATCCGGACCCGTTGTCGCAACCGGCGGCGGTCCGTGAAATGCCGGTGGTCCGCGACGGCTATATTGAACGGCGAAAGGTCATTGTCACCGCCGATCATCCGCGCGGGGTCTGGCGGCTCGACGGCGTGCCGCTGATCGCTTTGCTTGAGTTGATGGCGGCCGGGGCCTATGATGACCGGGAATGCGCCCGGCGGCTCGGGGTCGGGACGGCCGCGGCGGCCCGGGCGCGAAAATGGCTGGAAGCGCGCAAATTGACCGATATAATGCCGAAATCAGCCTGAAAGCCAGCGGAAGGACAACGGCAAACATAAATGGGGCATCAAGGGATAGCGGGAGGACATTAACCAAATTGGACCAGACAGAAAAAAACCGGCTGAAAAGACGTTACGCCCGCCAATGGGTCGGTAAATTCATCCGGCCGGAGGTCGGATCATTGCTGCTGGTGATGCTGCTGGCGGCGATAATGACCGGCTTTGGCCTCGCCCAGCCCTATCTGACCAAGCTGCTGATTGATGACGGCCTGATGGCTTATCAGATGGATGTCGTGATCCGTTTCGCCGTCCTGATCATCATCATGGCGATCGTCGTCTTCGTGGTCGGCGGCCTCAACCGCTGGCTCTATGTCAGGCTGTCGGGGCGGATATTGTTCCGCCTGCGCGAAGATGTCTACCGGCGGCTGCTGAAACTGTCGCCGGATTTTTACGGCCGCTGGCGCAGCGGCGATATTGTCTCGCGGCTTGACGGCGATGTGGCGGAGGTCCAGCGCTTTTCCACCGACAGCCTGCTGGCGGTGGTCAATGGCTCGCTCGCCCTGACCGGCAGCCTGGCGATCATGTTTCTGCTCGACTGGCGCCTGACCCTGATCACCTTCGCCCTGTTGCCGCTGCAGATCATATTCCTGCGCCGCATGCGGCCCCGGGTCGAACAGGGCAGCCGGGCGCTTCGGGAAAAATCGGCCGACGTCAGCAGTTTCTTCATTGAAACCCTGGCGTCGGTGAAATTCATTCAGTCGATGTCGGGGGCCGCGGACGAGGAACGGCGCCTGCAGGGCCTCAATCGCGGCTATCTGGACGAATTGCTGAAGCTGCAGGTGATCAATCACATCACCGGCGGCGTGCCGGGCCTGCTGACCAGCCTCGCCACGGCGACGGTCTTTATCGTCGGCGGCTATTTCGTCACCGAGGGCGAGGCGACGATTGGCACCCTGATCGCCTTTTCCGCCTATATGGCGCGGGCGACCGGCCCGGTGCAGACCTTTCTCGGCCTTTATGTCGCCTATCAGCGGGCGATGGTCAGCCTGATCCGGGTCCGGGAATTGCGCAAACAGCGAATCGTCGTCAATGACCCGATCGACCCGGTCAAGATCGGCGACCGGCTGCGCGGCGAAATCACCCTCGACAAGGTCGGCTTCTTCCATGATGACAACGAACAGCACGGGGTGCGGGATATTTCCCTGACGGTGCGCCCGGGGGAGAAGATCCTGATCACCGGTCCGTCGGGGGCCGGGAAATCAACCCTGATCGACCTGCTGCATCGTCATTATGACCCGAAATACGGCGGGATCTATCTTGACGGCGTGCGCTATATCGACATGTCGCTGCGGGAACTGCGGCGGATTATCGCCGTCGTCGATCAGTCGACGGTCCTGTTTCACGGCTCGATCCGGGACAATATCACCTATGGCCTGAAGGACGCCACCCTGGAACGGGTGGCGGTCGCCGCCCGGGCGGCGCGGATTGACGATTTTATCCAGAGCCTGCCCGACGGCTATGACACGGTGATCGGCGAACGGGGGGCCCGGCTGAGCGGCGGACAGAAGCAGCGCCTCTCCCTCGCCCGCGCCCTGCTGATGGAGCCCAGGGTCCTGATCCTTGATGAGGCGACATCGGCGGTCGACGAAGTCACCGAAACGGAAATCCATGACATGCTGGATCAGTATTTTGAAGACCGGACCCGGATTATCATCAGCCATCATGTGGGGGCGATCCGCCATCTGAACCGGGCTTTTTATCTGCAGGACGGCCGCCTGACCGAGGTCACCGCATGACGGGGGGCGTGCGTCTCGGGCTGGTCGACAGCGGCCTTTCGGATCGCCACCGGGACGCTGTCCGGGCCGGTCGCCGCTTCGTCGCCGATGATGACGGCGGCTTGCATCATGCGTCCGTCACCCCCGACCTGATGGGCCATGGCGGCGCGGTGGCGGATATTATCCTGCATCATGCGCCGGGGGTCCGGCTGTGCAACGCCCAGGTTTTTGACGCCCGCGGGGTGACGACGGCGGCGACCGTCGCCGCGGCGATCGACTGGCTGCGGGGCCACGGGGTGGATGTGATCAGCCTGAGCCTCGGCCTGCAGAATGACCGGGCCGTGTTGCGCGCGGCCTGCGCCCGGGCCGTCGCCGAAGGGGTGGTGCTGGTCGCCGCCGCGCCGGCCCAGGGGCGGGCGGTCTATCCTGCGAGCTATCCCGGGGTGATCCGCGCGACCGGCGACGCCCGTTGCGCGGTGGGGGAAATTTCCTTCCTCGACAGCGCCCAGGCCGATTTCGGCGGCTGTCCCCGGATATTGGAAGAGGCATTGGAAGAGGCGCGGGAGGAGGCGTCGGACGGCGGGCCGAACCGGTCGCCGCGCATCGGCGGCGCCAGCATGGGCTGCGCCCATGTCGCCGGGCAGGTCGCCGCCCATCTCGACCGCGGCGGCGATAAGACCCATGTCAGGCAATGGCTTGTGTCGCAGGCGAAATATCGCCATAGTGAGCGGCGGACGAAATAGGATAGGGTCAGATGGCGGAGCGCAATATCCCAATCGCGGGATCGGAAGACTGGCTGTTCAAACTGAACCGGGCCATCTGCACCCTCGGCCAGGCGGAATTCGAGGACAGCCTGTTTGACCTGGTCAACGGCGCGGTGCGGGTCGATCACTGCGCGGTCTTTATCACCAACAATGACGGGACGGCGGCCCATCTCTTCACCAAAAGCAAGCTCGACGAGGCGACCTGCAAGAGTCTGGCCAGCGCCTATACGGCGGGATTTTACGCCCGGGACCCGAAACTGGCGCCGTTGACCGGGGATCCCCGGAATTCGCCGGACCCCCGGGGCAGCGAGGTCACCCTGCTGCCCCATACGCCGCCGGCCGAATATGACGCCGCCTACCGGGCGCGTTTTTTCACCGAGACCGGCCTGATTGACAAGGTGTCAAGCCTGTTGCGGAGCCGGCGATACACCATATATTGCAGTTTCTACCGTCTGAAGGACAGCGGCCGTTTCCGGCAGGCCGAATTTGATCAATTGTCGCGGATTCTGCCGCTTCTGACCAACCTGATCTTCAAGCATTCCCGCCTCGCCGGCCTTAAGGAGCAGGAGGGGCGGGCCGACCCGCTGATCACCCAGGTGCCGCTCGGCCGCTCGGCGGCCGCCTCGGCGACTCTGCTCGACAGCCGCAACGGCGCTTTCGCCCGCCTCACCGATCGGGAGCGCGAGGTCTGCCTGCGGATTCTGCAGGGCTTCACCTCGGAGGCGATCTCCCTTGATCTGGGGGTGGCGATTTCGACCATCCACACCTACCGCAAGCGGGCCTACGCCAAGCTGGGCATTTCGTCGCAGAATGAACTGTTCAGCCTCTATCTTGAATTTGTCCCCCTGGCCTGAGGTTGACCTGAAATCGACCTGAGTTGCGCCTGGGATTATCCTTGCCCCGCGCCAGATTTAGGTCTGTTCAAGGCATGAAATCTGCTATACTCCCCCTGTCCCCATTTATGAGGACAGACAGAAATTTATTTAACATCTATAACATTATCTAATTACATTAAAGAACCATAACAGCCTTTTATTCAGGGAAATTAGACCATGACTGAAAAAAAATTCGCCTCCCAGGCCGATCTGGAAGAAAAGAAGATCACCTTCGCCAAACTGTCCGAAAACGCCTACGCCTTCACGGCGGAAGGCGATCCGAACACCGGGGTGATTATCGGCGATGACTGCGTGATGGTGCTCGACACCCAGGCGACGCCGGTGATGGCGCAGCTGGTGATTGAAAAAATCCGCACGGTAACTGATAAACCTATTAAATATGTCGTGCTGACCCATTATCACGCGGTGCGGGTGCTGGGGGCCAGCGGTTATAATCCGGAACATATTATCGCCAGCAACGACACCCGCGATCTGATCGTCGAGCGCGGCGAGCAGGATTATAAATCGGAATATGAGCGTTTCCCGCGCCTGTTTGATGCGATCGAAAGCGTGCCCGGCCTGACCTGGCCGACCCAGACCTTCACCGGCGAAATGACCATCTGGCTCGGCAGTGTCGAAGTGCAGCTCAAGCAGCTCGGCCGCGGCCATACCAAGGGCGACATCATCGCCTGGCTGCCCGAGGACAAGGTCCTGTTCAGCGGCGATCTGGTGGAATTCGGCGCGACGCCCTATACCGGCGACGCCTATCTGGAAGACTGGCCGGCGACCCTCGACAATCTGGCGGCGCTGAAGCCGGAAAAACTGGTGCCGGGCCGCGGCGACGCGCTGATGACGGCGGAGGAATCCATGCGGGGCATCACCGAAACCCGGGAATTCCTCAGTGAAATGTACGGTTCGGTCAAGGCATGCCAGGCAAAGGGCATGGACCTCAACAGCACCTACAAGGCGACGATGGAGGCCTTAAGGCCGAAATTCGGCCATTGGGTGATCTTTGACCATTGCCTGCCCTTTGACGTGACCCGGGCCTATGATGAATGTCAGGGCATTCGCGACCCGCGCATCTGGACCGCCGAACGGGATATGAAAATGTGGCAGGACCTGGAAGGCTGAGACGGGCCTTGAATGAAACCTCTTGAGATGTAGGAACAGCGTAATGTTGAAAACATACACATGGCCTGAATATGATTATGTTCAGTCGGAAGAACAGAAAACCGGCGTCGTGAAGCGCCATCCCGTCGTCGTGATCGGCGCCGGCCTGGTCGGCCTGACCGCGGCCCTTGATTGCGCCCGCCAGGGCATCCCGGTGGTTATTCTGGACGATAACAACACCGTGAGCGTCGGCTCGCGGGCCGTGTGCTACGCCAAACGTCCGCTGGAGATCTGGGACCGGCTCGGCGTCGCCGACAAGATGGTCGAAAAAGGCATCAGCTGGAAAGTGGGCAAGGTGTTTTTCAAGGAGGATCTGGCCTATGAGTTCGACCTGCTGCCGGAAGCGGGCCATAAAATGCCGGCCATGATCAATCTCCAGCAATATTACTGCGAGGAATTCCTCGTCGACAAGGTGGCGGAATATGGCGACCTGATCGACCTGCGCTGGAAACACAAGCTGATCAGCCTGAAACAGCATGAGGATCATACCAGCCTGAAAGTGGAGACGCCGGACGGGGTCTTTACCATGGAATGCGACTGGCTGATCGCCTGTGACGGCGCCAACAGCAATGCCCGCGACATGGTCGGGGCCGAATTTACCGGCCAGTTTTTTCAGGATCGCTTTCTGATCGCCGATGTGGTGATGAAGGCGGACTTCCCGACCGAGCGCTGGTTCTGGTTCGATCCTTTGTTCCATAAAAACCAGTCGGCCCTGCTCCATAAACAGTCCGACGACGTCTGGCGGCTCGATTTCCAGATGGGCTGGGACGCCGACCCGAAAGAAGCGACCAAGCCGGAAAACGTCATTCCGCTGATCCAGGCGATGCTGGGCGATAACACGGAATTTGATCTGGAATGGGTGTCGATCTATCAGTTTGCCTGCCGCCGGATCGACAATTTTCGCTATGGCCGGGTGCTGTTCGCCGGCGACGCCGCCCATCAGGTGTCGCCCTTTGGCGCCCGCGGGGCCAATACCGGCATCCAGGATATTGACAATCTGATCTGGAAGCTGAAGCTGGTGATGGAGGGCAAGGCGCCGCAGTCGCTGCTCGACAGCTATAACGAGGAACGGGCCTTCGCCGCCGATGACAATCTGCTCAATTCGACCCGCTCGACCGACTTTATCACGCCGAAAAGCAAGGGCAGCCGCTATTTCCGCGATGCGGTGCTCGAACTGTCGAAAAAATATGAATTCGCCCGGCCCCTGGTCAACAGCGGCCGACTGTCGATGCCGACGCCCTATGTTCATTCCTCGCTCAATACGCCGGACCGCGATGACTTTGCCGGCGCCATGGTTCCGGGCACCAATTGCGCCGATGCGCCGGTGATGATCGACGGCCGGGAAGGCTGGTTCCTCAACGCCCTCGGCGACGGTTTCAGCGTCGTGGTCTTCGGCCCGGCGCCGGCGACGGCGGAAATCCGCTGCGGTGAGATCAGCGCCCGGGTGATCCCCATCGGCCAGGAAATCGAGGACCGGCAGGGGCTTCTCGGCGAACGCTATGACGGGGAAAAGGGCGCGGTTTACCTGATCCGGCCGGATCATCATGTGGCGGCGCGCTGGCGCAGCTTTGACGAAGCCGAAATCAGGGCGGCGATGACCCGGGCCGCCGGCCAGAACAGTTGACAATCAGGAGAATTCTCATGGCGCTTAACTTGAAAAAAAATATTGCCCGTCCCGATGACTTCTATCAGGAGCTGATCGACATGCAGCGCGGTCTTGACGAAGACGCGGTTCAACTGATGAACGCCAAGCTGATTTTGCTGCTGGCCAATCATATCGGCGATGCGGAAATTCTTTCCGAGGCGATGACCCTGGCCCGCGACTAGGCCGCATCGCCCTCATTCGGCCTGACCGTGGTGGAGCAGGTCGTATTTGACGGCCCCAGATTCATTTGATACCATTTGCGCGATTAAAGATGAGTCCTGACAAGGGACCGTGAAATATGGCGTTTTCAGAATAGAGGCGCCATTCAAAATATATGGTTTAGGGTGTGCATGGAAACGGTTTACCCCATAGAAAATATCGCCCCGACGGATCGCGCGGATCACTGGGCCGAATCCCTGAAAAATGTCTGCGGAAATTTTAAAACCATTTCCCGCGACTGGTCGGCCTTTAAAGGTCATATCGAAGTCCGCAACATTGGCGGCTTTGATGTGGCGGGCATCGCGATGAATGCGGACAAGGTGATCCGCTCGCGCCGCCATATCGCCGAAAGCGATGACCAATATTGCTTCCTGATCATGCAGATGCAGGGCCGGGCGGTGCTGTCCCAGCGCAACAGCGAAGCCTTTCTCGAGCCGGGCGATATGGCGCTGATCGATTCCGGCTATCCGTCGGAATTTTCCTATGACGGCTTCATGCGGCAGATTTCGCTGCATATCCCGCGACAGACGCTGGAGTCCTGCACCCCGGACCGGCGGATCAAGGAGGCGCGGACGATTTCCGGCGCCAACGGCATGGGCGCCGTGATCAAGGGCTTTCTCGGCTCGACCTATAATGAAGCCTACCATATCAATGAACATGATTTCAGCACCGTGCGCGAAGTGCTGCTCAATCTGCTGGGCGCGACCCTGCGCGGCCACGATCCGGTACGGTCGCTGGATATCAAGGTCCGGCAGGTGGCGCAGATCCGCAAGGTGATCGAACAGAATCTGACCGATCCCGACCTGTCGCCGACCATGGTCGCCGGCATATGCGGCCTGTCGGCTCGCCATCTGCACCGGTTGTTCAGGGCGGAGGGCGTGTCCTTCGGCGAATGGGTGCGGCGGCGTCGCCTGTCGGAAGCCCGCCGGCAACTGGCGGACAAAAGATTTTCCGAGCAGAGCATCATCCGGATCGCCTTTCACTGGGGCTTTAACGACGCCGCCCATTTCAGCCGGGCCTTCAAGGATGAATTCGGCCTGTCCCCGCGACAATACAGGTTGTCCCAACGGCGCCTGTAACGGCCTGAATGAGCGGATTTCCGTCATGGAAGCGGGGGATCAAACGGTATTATTGTCCCTCTGCAACATTTTTTCCGGCGCGCTCAGACAAGAGAATGCTGTTCAACACATGCTATGATGACCGCAATAATAAATACAATATTGTGCTTACCCCAAAATTTAGGAGAGGACCATGCGGGAAAAAAGAGACGGTCATATTTTAAGTAAATTATGCGTCACCACGGGATTGTCGGCGGTGTTATGCCTGACGTCAAGCGTTTCGGGATTGGCGGCGGAGACGGTTTTTGAGGAAATTGTCGTATCCGCCCAGAAAAGGGATCAAAATCTGCAGGATGTTCCGGTTTCGGTCACCGCCTTCTCCGGCGGCGCCATGAAGGCCCTGAATCTGGTCAATAGCGTTGATATTGCCGGCCAGACGCCGGGCCTGAATATCGGCACGCCGGTCGGCGAGGGCAACAATGCCTCCATCACCCTGCGCGGCGTCGGCCTCAATGACTTTAATGACAACAACGAAGCGCCGGTCGCGGTCTATGTCGACGAGGTCTATCAGGGCGCCCTGGCCGGACAGACCTTCCAGTTGTTTGACATGCAGCGGGTCGAAGTCCTGCGCGGCCCGCAGGGCACTCTTTACGGGCGGAACGCCACCGGCGGCCTGGTTCATTTCATTACCGCAAGGCCGACGGTCGAGACGGAAGCTTACGGCGACCTGACATACGGCAGCAACAACCAGATCAAGTTTGAAGGCGCCGTCAGCGGCGCATTGACCGACAAGGTCCAGGGGCGGCTGTCCTTCGCGACCAACCATTATGACGGCTATGTGGAAAACAGAGCGGGCAACGATCATAACGAGGCGGAAAATTATGCGCTCCGGGCGCAGTTGAATGTCGATATGACAGAAAAAGTTTCCGCCCTGCTCAGTTTCAACTGGGCGAAAAGCGATGTCATTTCACCGGCCTATCAACATCAGGCGACCGGTCTCGACAGCGGCGGCGTCCCTTGTGATCCGACGACGGAATCGGGGCTGGCCACCTGCGCGACCGATTTCTTCGGTTACGCGGACAATGACGGCGATAATTTCGCCGGCGCCTACGACCAGGACGGTTTTTTGAAACTGCAAACCTATGGCGGCTCGCTGAATCTGAAGGCGGAAATCGCCGAAGGCGTCGAACTTGTCTCTATTTCAGCCTTCGGCAAGGTTGAAAAGGATCATCGGGAAGACACCGATATGAGCCCGCTTGACCTGGTCAAGCCGATTTTCAGAACCCGGACCAAGCAGTTTACCCAGGAAGTCAGGGTATCCGGCGGGACGGAGGCGATGAAATGGATTGTCGGCGGCTTCTATTTTGATCAGAGTGTCGACGCCCAGCAGGATCTCCTTTTCGGCGATGATTTGATTCCGACATTCTTCCTCGATACGGAAATTGATCAGGACACGCAGAGCTACGGCATATTCGCCCAGACGGAATATGATGTCAGTGATCAGGTAACCCTGATCCTGGGCGGGCGCTATACCAAGGATAAAAAGGATTATTCCTATGTTCAGGTCGATCGCCTGGGCGGGGTGGCGATGACGCCGCCCGGCACGGTGCTGCTTGATTTCTCCGAAGCCAATTTCGGCGACCTGACCAAGATTGATACCGGGGTGTTCTCCGGCAAGGCGGGCCTCAACTGGACGCCGACCGAGGATGTGCTGGTCTTCGCCAGCGTCTCGCGCGGCTTCAAAAGCGGCGGCTTCAATTCCGGATTTTCCAGCGCCGGACCCGATGAGATCAAATATGACGAGGAGACGCTGACCTCCTATGAAATCGGCCTCAAGGCGGCGATGCTTGAAAATCGCCTGAGATTTAACGCCACGGCCTTCTATTATGATTACGAGGATCTCCAGGCGCTGACCTTCAAGGGAACGTCATCCTTTATCACCAACGCCTCCGATGCGTCGATCAAGGGGCTTGAAGTGGAATTGCAGGGCAATCCGTTCGATGGCCTTGACATCAACTTCGGCATGAGCCTGCTTGATACCAACGCCGACGGCATCGGCGTGCCGGATGGCAACGGCGGGGTTGAAATCCTCAAGGACCGCAAGCTGGTTCTGGCGCCGGAATTCTCTTTCAACGGCCTGGTTCGTTACGGCTTTGAGATCGCCAATGGCGGTGAATTGTCCGCCCAGGTGGATTTCAACTACCAGAGCGAACATTTCTTCGACATCAAGAACCAGTTTGTGTCCAGGGAAGACGGCTATTGGGTGTGGAATGCGCGTCTCGCCTATCAATTGCCCAACGAAAACATGGAATTGTCCGTGTTCGCCAAGAATTTCACCAAGTCAAACTATAAGGTTTACACCTTTGACTTCACCGGTGATTTTGGCTTTAACCAGCAATTCTATGGTCCGCCGCGCTGGTTTGGCGTAAGATTCAGCATCTCTAAATAACAAGCCCTTTCAGGTTCATGGCCCGCCATGCCGCCGACCATGAACCTGTCAACCCTTGAATAAGGGCTCGCGCAGTACAGGGTCGTCTTTGATTGGGAAAAAAATGAAAATATACAGGCATATATGCCGGGATCTCCACCGGCCGGTTTTTGTTGTCCTCAGCCTTTTGATTGCGGGCGCGCTCGCCGCATGTTCCGAAAAACCGCAGAGCGGCGCCGCGGGCACGAATGTATCCGCGGCCGAAAGACAGGCGGGAAATCAACTGATTTCCGACAATTGTTCCGGCTGTCATCAGGCGGCCGGCGACGGCGGTTTCAGCCGGATCAGCCAGATCCGAAAAACCCCCGAAGGCTGGGATATGAATATCGCCCGGATGATGATCTTTCACGGTCTGGAGATTACGCCGGAGGACCGGCGGGCGCTGGTGAAGTATCTTTCCGACAGCCAGGGACTGGCGCCGTCGGAAACGGCGGCCCACCGGGATGTGCTGGAACGCAAGCATAACGTCATTGAGCAGGGGGTGGATCCGGATCTCGCCGCCATGTGCGCCCGCTGTCATACCTATGCCCGGGTGGCGCTGCAACGGCGCGACCGCGAGGAATGGCGGAATCTGGTGCATATGCATCTGGGGCAATGGGCGTCGATCGAATATCAGATGCTGTCCCGGGAGCGGGACTGGCGGGCCGACGCGCTGGGGCCGGTATCGGAACAGCTGGCCAAGCTCTATCCCCTGAAAACGCCGGCCTGGACCGACTGGCAGGCGACGGAATGGAAGGATATGGCGGGCGAATGGCGCACCGTCGGTCATCTGCCGGGGATCGGCGACATGGACGGCGTGATGACGGTGACGGCGCGCGGCGGCGATCAATATCAGACCGCATACCGCCTGACGTTTTCGGACGGGCGCACGGTCGAGGGCGCGGGCGAATCCATTGTCCATTCGGGCTATGAATGGCGCGGTTCGGCGACGCTCGGCGATGAAAAATACCGCCAGATCTGGGCGGCGTCCACCGACGGCGACCGGTTGCGCGGCCGCTTTTTCAAAAGGGATCATTTTGAAGACGGCATGGAGATCACCGCCTGGCGCAAGGCGGCGGATATGAAAGGCATCATGTCGGTCGTGCCTTCGGCGCTGAAAGCGGGCGTGGAGACGGAAATCGTCATCAGCGGCGTCAATCTGTCGGGCGATGTTTCCCTGCCCGGGGCCAGGGTCA
Source organism: Paremcibacter sp. (assembly GCA_048266545.1). GTDB lineage: Bacteria > Pseudomonadota > Alphaproteobacteria > Sphingomonadales > Emcibacteraceae > Paremcibacter. Next base: position 18,697 of record JBLWZH010000036.1, read on the forward strand.
CGGTCCAGGAAATGAGCGCCGACCGGATCGTCATTCTGGCGACGGCCGATGGCGGCCGGACCGGCGCCGTGCAATTGTCGGTGGGCGAGGATGTCGCGGCGCAGCCGTTCGCCCTTTATGACCAGGTCGATTATCTGCAGGTCACGCCGGAATACGGCATTTCCCGGCTTGGCGGCGGCGGGGGATCAATCCCGAAAGTGATGGCGCAGTTTGAGGCGGTGGGCTATACTTTCGGCCCCGACGGCAAGCAGGGCACGGCGGATGATGTGCGCCTCGGCCGGCTGCCGGTCGAATGGGCGGTGGATAATTTCAACGAAGCCGCGGCGGAAATGCAGGATGCGAAATACGCCGGCCATATCACCGAACAGGGGACCTTCATTCCGGCGGCGGCCGGGCCGAATCCGGCGCGGAAATACAGCACCAACAACGCCGGGGATTTGAAGGTCATCGCGACCTATCGGGACGGCGATGATGTCCTGACCGCGGAGGCGCATCTGATTGCGACCGTCCAGCGGTGGAACAATCCGCCGATCATGTAAGACGAAATATCATCAGGATCAGATCATGAAACATTTAAAACCCCTGAACAAAAAGGCCCATCAGCTGACGCAATCCGATGATGACGGCGCCCGGGAAGAAGTCTTCGCCATGCAGACGGTGGCCGGCTGCACCACCTCCACCGACCCGGGCTGGGAGGTGGACCCCTTCGGCGGCGTCGCCTCGCTCTGTCAGCCGATGGAGGCGGATCTTTACGGCTGTTCCGACCCCTGCTGGTGGCCGGCGGCGGTGCCCGATACGGTCAACACCTATCCGGACTGGTCGAATCTGGAGGACACCCGCAAGAACTGGCGCAAACTGCAGGCGGTGTTCCCGGAGGATTAAGTCCGTTACAACGCAGGAATATCTATGGAAACGCGAGGAATTTGGTGTGAAGAAAATCAATAATTTTATGATGGTGCTGGGGATGATGACGATCTCCTTTTTGGCGTCCTCCCCGGTCAGCGCCAGGGAATATATGGTGGTCGGGGCCCGGCCGGACAAACTGTTCGTCATCGACATCAAAGACCGCAAGGTGGAAAAGGCCTTCACCATTCCCGACAGCACGGCGCCCCAGGTCATTGTGACCTCGCCGGGCGGCGATATCGCCTATGTGCTGACCAATCACATGCGGTCCATCGTCGGCATTGAGCTGGCGGAGGGCAAGGTGGTCTTCCGGGCCAACCTGAATTACAAGGATGACGAAAGAACCTGGAATTACGGCATTGACATCAGCCCCGACGGCCGCGAGCTTTATTCCTATGACATTCCGACCCGCATTCATCTCGACCGTTATGAATCCCTCGAACCGCGGCTCAGCGTCTTTCGGACCGGCGATGGCCTTGACGCCAGACCGGTGCGCGAATTCCCCCTGCCGCGGCGCATCCATATGCTGATGACGGCCAAAAGCGGCGCGCTCTACGCCATGGGCTGGGATTTCTATAAAATCGACGTTCAAACCGGGAAATATGAGGTCGCCTATCCGCTGCGCAACTGGACCCATGAAAATCTGTCGCAGCCCGACGCGCTGGCCTTCTGGCCGAGCTGGGACAATAACGGCGTCTTTTCGACCCCGATCACCTACGCCCGGACCGATATGGCGGAAAACAACATGGAGCGGTATCGCACCGGCCTGCTGGCGCTTGACCTGGAAACGGAGAAATTCGACCTGATTGATTTCCAGAGCGCGCCGGAAGTCCTGTTCAGTTCGGTGTTTCATCCGGACCGCAAGACCGCCTACGCCGCCTATAACACCCTGCTGAAGATTGATCTGGAAAACCCCCGGACCGAAAAGCGCATTGACCTTGACCATACCTATTACCAGACCGATATTTCGGCCGATGGCGCGGAGGTTTATGTCGGCGGCACCACCTGCGACATCGCGATTTATGCGTCGAAGGACCTGTCCCGTCTCGGCGAGGTCATCCTGCCGGGCTGCCCGGACATGGGGGCGACGGTGATCCGGATGATCCACAAATAACCCTCTTCCGGTAAGGGAACCCCGACCCTTGCCCGCCACAGATGTAAAACTTGGAGACGATTATGGACTATACCTTATTTATCGACGGCGAATCCGTAGCGACCGAAAAGCATATGGAGATCTTCAATCCGGCGACCGGCGCGCTTCTCGGCCGATGCCCGATGGCGACCGGCGAACAGCTGGACGCGGCGGTCGGTGCGGCGACGGAAGCCTTCAAGAGCTGGAGCCGGGTCAGCGACGCCGACCGCAAGGCGGCCTGTCACGCCATCGGCCAGATTCTGGCGGACCATGCCGAAGAACTGGCCCGGCTGCTGACCGAGGAACAGGGCAAGCCGCTCAATGGCCTGGGCTCGCGCTTCGAGCTTGGCGGCTGTCAGGGCTGGACCCATTACACCGCCGATCTCGACCTGCCGGTCGAAGTGATTCAGGATAATGAAGAGGGCCGGGTTGAACTGCACCGCAAGCCGGTCGGCGTCGTCGGTTCGATCACGCCGTGGAACTGGCCGCTGATGATCGCCATCTGGCATGTGATCCCGGCGATCCGCAGCGGCAATACGGTGGTCATCAAGCCGTCGCCCTACACCCCGCTCAGCACCCTGCGCATGGTGGAGCTGATCAACAGCGTCCTGCCCAAAGGGGTGCTGAATGCGGTCAGCGGCGCCGACGAGCTGGGTCAGATGATGAGCGAGCATCCGGATATCCAGAAGATCGTCTTTACCGGCTCCTGCGCCACGGGCGAAAAGATCATGGCCAGCGCCGCGCCGACCCTCAAACGGCTGACCCTGGAGCTTGGTGGCAATGACGCGGGCATCGTCCTGCCCGATGTCGACGCCAAGGCCATCGCCGAGGGGCTGTTCTGGGGCGCTTTCATCAATGGCGGCCAGACCTGCGCCGCGCTGAAGCGGCTTTATGTCCACGAGGATGTCTATGAGGAGGTCTGCGCGGCGCTCGCCGAATTCGCCGGCAATATCCCGGTCGGCAACGGCCTCGACGAGAATATGATCCTCGGGCCGGTGCAGAACAGGATGCAGTATGACAAGGTCAGGCGCCTGGTCGATGACGCGGTGGCGGGCGGCGCCCGGGTGCTGCTCGGCGCCAATCCTGAGGAAGGCGGGCCCGGCTATTTCTATCCGACGACCCTGCTGGCCGATGTCAGCGACGGCATGGCGATCGTCGACGAGGAACAGTTCGGCCCGGCCCTGCCGATCATCAAATACAGCGATATTGACGATGCGATCGCCCGGGCCAACGCCTCCGAAAACGGCCTCGGCGGATCAATCTGGACGACGGATATCGAACAGGCCAAGGCGCTGGCGGCGCGGCTGGAATGCGGCAGCGCCTGGATCAACAAGCACGGGATGATCCAGCCCAACGTGCCCTTCGGCGGCGTCAAGGGCTCCGGCATCGGCGTCGAATTCGGCGAGGAAGGACTGAAGGAATATACCACCATCCAGGCGATTTACGTCTAGAGCAAGGTCACATCAAATAGATTCATTTTAGGGATTCCCAAAGAGGTCATAATGTGATTCAAGATAGAAGC
>JBLWZH010000037.1:0-21944 GCA_048266545.1 Paremcibacter sp.
GTCGAAGACGTCCCGCATGTCGCTTTCGAGGGCGTCAAGGTCGGGGGCCTTCAGGACGTGGCCCCGGGCGTCGCAGCGTTCATCAACCTCGATCACCCGCTCGTACAGCAGCTCCGGCAGCCGGACGTCAAGGGCGAACAGCTCCGGCCGGTTCTGATAACCGATCCGCAGCGCGTCGCGAAAGCCTTTGGTGATCACCAGCAGGGTCCGGTCGCCCTTGCGTTCGAGCAGGGCGTTGGTCGCGACCGTGGTTCCCATCTTGACGGCGGCGATTTTATCGGCCGGAATCGGGGCGTCGCCGGGAATTCTGAGGAAATCCCGAATGCCCTGCAGCGCCGCGTCTTCATATTGTTCCGGATTTTCGGACAGCAGCTTGCGACTCCGCAGATTCCCGTCCGGCGTCTCCGCCACGACATCGGTGAATGTCCCGCCCCGATCAATCCAGAACTGCCATTTGGTCATAATTTTACCTCTATCTTTCTCTTCTATAAGTGATATAGAGTGTTGCGAAACAGGTAAAGGAATTTGATTTATGTCGATTTGGACTTCGATTATTGGCGGCGCCGCCGGGGGGGCGATATTGGGCGGTCCGATCGGGGCGATCATCGGCGCCGTCGCCGGACATTATATCGGCAAGAAAATCAGCGAGGGCGCAGGAGAAGCCACGGAACAGATCACCTTCACCATCGGCGTCATCGTCCTCAGCGCCAAGATGGCCAAGGCCGACGGCCATGTCAGCCGGGAAGAAATCACCGCCTTCAAGCGGGCGTTCCGGGTGCCGGAAGGCGAAATGCAGAATGTGGCGCGGGTCTTTAATCTGGCGAAACAGGAAGCGACCGGCTTTGAGCCCTATGCCCGGCAGTTGGCGAAACTGTTTCAGGACAAGCCGGTGATGCTCGAGGAACTGCTGAGCATTCTGATGTTTATCGCGATGGCCGATACTGTCATTCATCCGGCGGAACTGGAATTTTTGAAACAGGTTTCGGATATTTTCGGATTCAGCGATGGGGAATTCGAGCGGATCAGGGCGGAAAACCTGGGGGCGGACAAGGGCGACCCCTATACCATCCTCGGCGTTACCCGGGAGCATAGCGACAAGGAGATCAAGGCGGCCTATCGCAAACTGATCAAGGAACATCACCCGGATCTGCTGGCGTCACAGGGACTGCCGGAAGAATTCATCGACGTCGCCAATGAAAAACTGTCGGCGATCAATGTCGCCTATGACCGGATCGAAAAAGAACGGGGTATGAAATAATCATGCCGGCGTCCCACATCCTGTTCGCCTTTGTCGTCTCCCTTGTCTGGGGGGTGAATTTCGTGGTGATGAAAAGCGGGCTGGCGCATCTGTCGCCCTTCCTGTTCATCACGATGCGTTTCGCCATTGTGGTGGCGATCCTGTTCCCCTGGCTGCGGGTGGTCCGGGGCCATATGTGGCAGCTTTTCTGGGTCGCCCTCTGTCTGGGGGGCTTGCATTTCGCCTTCGCCATCATGAGCCTGCAACTGGCGGAAAAGATCACCTCGATCGTGATCATCGTGCAATTGCATGTGCCGTTGAGTCTGATTCTGGCGCATGTTTTCCTCCGGGAAAAGTTAAGCTATTGGCGGGGCGGCGGTATCATGGTGGCCTTTCTCGGGGTTCTGATCATCAGTTTTGATCCGGCGATCGTCCATGAGCGGATCGCCATTCTGGTGATTTTCGGCGCGACGCTGCTTTACGCCACCGGGACGGTTCTGATGCGCCGGCTGCAGAATGTCGGCGTCCTGAACACCCAGGCGTGGACCGGCCTGTTGGGGGTTCCGGTGGTCCTCAGCCTCAGCCTTTATGCGGAAAGCGGTCAGGTCGACCAGATCCTGAATATGAATATCTGGGGCTGGGGCGCGATATTCTATACGGCGGTTTTATCGTCTTTGGTGGGGTATGGCGGGATGAATTTTCTGCTGAAACGTCATTCCGTGACCCTGATTGCGCCGATTTTTCTCAGCGTGCCCCTGTTCGCCACCCTGGCGGCGGTGATTGTGTTCGATGAGGTGCTGACGCCGCGGTTTCTGTTCGGCGCCGGCCTGACCCTGAGCGGTCTGGCGGTGATCCATGTGCGGGATTACTGGAAGAAACGTCAACTGGTGACGGAGCTGTTGCCATGATCCTGCATCCGTCGCCCAATTATAATGATCGGCCGGCCGGGGCGCGGGTCAAATATCTGATCCTGCATTATACCGGCATGGCGACGGGCGGGGCGGCGCTCAAACGGCTCTGTGATCCGACGGCGAAGGTCAGCGCCCATTACCTGATTGAGGAGGACGGCCGGGTCTATTCGCTGGTGGTGGAAGACAAGCGCGCCTGGCATGCCGGGGTCGCCGCCTGGGAAGCGGACCGGGATATTAACGGCCTGTCGATCGGCGTTGAACTGGTCAACCCGGGCCATGACGCGCCGGGGTATCAGGGCGACTACCGGCCCTTTCCCGAGCCGCAGATGGCGGCTCTGATCAAATTGTGCCGGGGTATTCTGGCGCGTCACGCGATCAGGCCGTGGTATGTGCTGGGCCATTCGGACGTGGCGCCGGCGCGCAAGATCGACCCCGGGGAATTGTTCGACTGGCGGCGACTGGCCGCCCAGGGTATCGGCGCCTGGCATAATGTCAGTCCGGACAGGAAAATCGCTCCATCCGGGGCGGTGAGCGTGGCGGAAGTGCAGGAAATGCTGGCGCGCTATGGCTATCCGCTGGCGCGGACGGGATGGGCGGATCAGCAGACCCGGCAGGCCCTGTCCGCCTTCCAGCGGCATTTCAGGCCGGCGGATTTCAGCGGAGAGCCCGATCCGGAAACGCAGGCTATATTGCGTAACCTGCTGGCGCGCAAGGCCAGCGTCTGAGAAGGCGGCTATGGCGTTCCGTCGATTTCGGGTTCCAGCGTTTCAGCGGTGTGACGGGCGTTCACCTTGTCGGGACGCAGGCCCTCGGGCAGGTTTTCGAGGGTTTTTTCCGTGTTGGGGCCGGCCGGACCATGTTCAAACAGATATTCATCATCGCCGGAACATCCGGCGACAAAGGCCGTGATCAATCCGGTAAGAAGCAATATTGTTGGTCTGTTTCTGATCATATTTTGTTTCCCGGTAAGCTCTTGTATAACATGGTTTTCGCCTGAATAATATATTTGGGCAATTTGCCTGAGTTTCGCCGCGAAGGCAAGGCGAAGGACGAAATTAGCAAAAATAATCGGCTTCGTTAGAAGTTTGTCAATCTTTTCCCGCTAGCATAATCATTGATTTATACCCAAATTCGTTGAGGAGCTTTTTATGTCAAGCTCGGTTTCGACCACGAAGGCCAGTAATCTGGCCAGGAATGCCAGTAATTTGGAGAGTATACGCGAGGGATTGCAATGCATGCGGTCCACCAAGCGGCGGACGGTTGTCTGGCCGGCAATTCTATATGTGGCGGATTATGAGTTCCGCTCGACGGTCTATGATATTTCCCTCGGCGGCATCCGGTTGAAAATGCCCTTGCCGCTGTCGGGCGGCACCGAGGTCGACGTCAAAATCAAGCATAAGGTGACGCTCCGGGCCTCGGTTGTCTGGCAGGCGGGGGAGTTCCTCGGCCTGCAATTCCGCGATTCGGTCGATGAGGTGCGCAAGGCTCTTGGCGATCTCGCCGTCGGCCTGGAATAGCTTCCGGTCGGGCGTTTCCGGTCAGGCGATGCCGATCCTTGTTTTTTTGCTGTCTTTTTCTCAAAAATACCCTAAAAAGAAATCGTCCAGTTGGTCGGATGGCCGCTGCTGTAGCAATACAGGAGAGGAAAGTCCGGGCACCACGGAAGAACGGTGCCGGTTAATGGCCGGCGAAGGCGACTTCAGGGAAAGTGCCACAGAAAGCAAACCGCCTGCGCGGGCCTCGGTCCATGCGGGTAAGGGTGAAAGGGTGCGGTAAGAGCGCACCGCTCCGCTGGCGACAGGGGAGGCAGGGTAAACCCCACCGGGTGCAAGATCGAATAGGAACGTCGGCGTCAGAGATGGCGCAGCTCTTCTTCCGGAGTGTCGTTCGGGTAGATTGCACGAGCGGGCTGGCGACAGTCCGCCTAGATGAATGGTCATCCATCTGGCCTGCCCCTGTGGCGGGTCGGGGGACAGAACCCGGCTTACAGACCAACTGGATAAATTATTTCTTGCCGGTTTTTACGTCATATGTCACCGGCAGGATGGTGGCAAGCGCGGTGGCCACATGCTTTTCCTGATCATCTTCTGTGACGGCATAGACATCGGAGCGGCAAATGACTTGACGTTTGCCGGCGCGGATGACCTGCCCCCTGCCAATGAAATGTTTGCCGATGGCGGGGGCCAGAAAATTGATCTTATATTCCTGGGTCACCACTTCACCGACTTCGGTCGCCGCGGCAATGCCGCAAACATTGTCAGCCAGATACCCCACCACGCCGCCATGAATAAAGCCATGTTGCTGGGTCAGCTCTTTTGTGTAGGGAATTTCCAGTTGGGCGTATCCCTTCTCAAGGCGGGTAAGTTGCACGTTAAGCAGGGCCGAAAAGGGCTGGTGGCGCATGATGTCCTGAATATGAAATTTTAAATCGTCAAGTGGGGTGCGGGTCATGATATTTCTGCTTTATTTTTCATTAATGCCATAATAGAATATAATTCTAGAATAATATTTGGTTTACAAGAGTCAAGCAACGAGAAATTTTTTATATGAAAACCTCCGGCAATCGATCATTAAAAACCGCTCAGCGGCGTGAACAGATTATGCTGGCTGCGCTGGATGTTTTTCTGGCGCAAGATATGGAAGACGCCAGGGTCGAGGATATCTGCGCCCGGGCCAAAACCAGCGTTGGCAGTATCTATCATCATTTTGGCGACAAAAAATCCTTGGCGGAGGCGCTATATCTGGCGGCCTTATATCGGTATTTATATCCCCTGGAGCGGAAATTAAGGGGCGAGCCGTCCGCTCAGGCGTTTTTTAAGATCATCGTTTCCCATCATTTAAGCTGGGTGCGCAATAATGCCAAATGGGCGCGATATCTGTTGCTGGTCCGGCGCGGCAACCGCTCGGCTGAATTGGAGGCTGGAATTGCCGCCCTGAACAAAAAATATCTGGAACATTCATTTGATTTGTTGAGAAAATATGCGGATCATGGGGGTATCCGAAAGCTTCCCCGCTATTTATACGCACCGCTGATCATGGGACCGTGTCAGGAACTGGTTCGGCAATATCTGGAAAATCGGGGCGGGGAAATTCCAGACAGCGTGGCGGATACCGTTGCAGATGTGATCTGGCGGGGGCTGAAAAACGGATGATCAGGGGGGCATATCTGATGGATGCCCTGTCTGTGCGTCCAAATTGGAGACGATGCATGAAAGTAATTAATCTAAAAGAGAAAATGTCATTATTTACCGAACAGTGGTCGCCAAAGATAATCGCCATGCTGGATCATAACCACATTTATCTTTCAAAACTGAAGGGCGATTTTATCTGGCATAGTCACGCGGATCAGGATGAAATGTTTCTGGTTGTCGAGGGCCGCTTCAGGATGGACTTTCGCGATCAACAGCTTTGGGTGGAACAGGGGGAAATGATTATTGTTCCCAAAGGTGTGGAGCATAAACCCTTCTCCGCGGATGAATGCTGCGTCCTGGTGGTGGAAAACGCCAGCGCCGAGCATACAGGCGGTGTCGATGACCCGCGAACCAAAGTCAGCCACGACTGGATTTAACGCATGACTGGATTTAACTAAAGACCATAATAGCGGGGAACAACCAGGGAAAAGGTCAGCCACAACAGCAGCGCCAGAGGAATGCCGAGCTTCATATAGTCCGAAAAGCGATAATTTCCCGGCCCCATCACCAACAGATTGGTCTGATAGCTGACCGGGGTCGCGAAGGAGCAGTTGGCGGCGAAAATCACCGTCACCACAAAGGGCGTCGCAGGCAGTCCCAGTTCGACAGCCATATCGACGGCGATCGGGGTAAACAGTATGGCCGTGGTATTGTTGCTGAGGAGGTTGGAGACAACCGCGACCAGCAAAAACAGGGCGGAAAGCATGACTGAGGCCGTCGCCCCCCGCAACAGCTCCACGATGCCATGGGCAAAAAAAGCGGCGCCGCCCGTCGCGCTCAATGCCGTCCCCATGGCGAGGGCGGTGGCGACAAGCATCAGGACCCTGCGATCAAGAGCGCGGCCCGCCTGCTGTATTGTCAGGCAGCCGCTGATCACCATGAGGAAGGCTCCTGAAACAGTGGCGATGACAATGGGTAAAAGGCCGCTGGCGGCGCAAAAGATCGTCGCCAGAAAAATCAAGGTGGCCTTGCCTTTCTTGCGTTTGTCAAGCACCGCATGGCCCGACCATTCCATCAGGACGACATCGCGGCAGCTTCTGAGTTTGCGCATTTGCAGGGCCGTTCCGCACACCAGCAGGATATCGCCGGCCTCCAGGCGGATTTCATGAAGACCGGTGCGTCCCATGCGGGTCTTCCGCTGCAGCGCGACGACATAGCTGCCACCCTCAAGACAGGGGCCAATCTCTGCCAGCGTATGCCCTTCGAGCAGGGAGGCCGGCGGCACCAGAACTTCATACAGGTGTGTCGCATCCTCTTTTTCGCCGGCGGTCATGTCGCGTACTGGAGCAGGGCCGTGGTTGTGCAAAAACAAGTCAGGGTCTTCGGCGGCCATGTCATGCAGTTTTTCCCGGGTGGCGGCTCCGATGACAATGTCGCCGGATTCAAGACAAGTATCCTCAAACGGCGGGAGCAGAATCTGATCGCCCCGTTTAATCAGCCGCACGGTCATATGGGAAAAACAAGGCAGCATGCCGGCCAGGATACAGGCGCCCAGATGGGGGCTTTGCTCCATGATTTCAATTTGAACGATAAACTGCCTGCCATGGTGACCCTGGCGGGTCTCGCGGCTTTTGCCGGTGGCGCGAAGCAGGCGGGGCGTCGCAAACCAGATAAAAATCAATCCGGTGAGGGCCAGCGTAATACCAGGTACCGTAAATTCAAAAAAGCCGATGCTTTCACCGGTCAGGGAATGATAACTTCCCGCAACCAGAAGATTGGTGCTCGTGCCGATCAAAGTTGTCATGCCGCCGAGTATTGCGGCGAAACTAAGCGGCATTAACACCTGACCGGGCTCTTCTCCCAACTTGTCCGCCAATACAATCATGATCGGCAGAAACATGACGACAACCGGGGTGTCATTAAGAAAAGCACTGATAACCAGCACGAAAAGCAGACAGGTAAAAATCAATATTTTGGGGTGATGACGGCCATAACGCAGCAACAATGTTGTCGGTCCTTCAAGGGCCGCCGTTTGGCTCATGCCCCGTCCAATCACCATGAGGGCGAGAATGGTGATCAGGGCGGGATGGGCGAATCCCGCCAGAATCTGGCTGCTGGAGACCAGTGGCCTGCCTTCAGGCCCCTTGGCGGGGATCAGGTAAAACAACAGCAACAGGGAAACCAGCACCCCCAGAGAAATTATCTCCATCGGCAACCGCTCACTGGCGTAGAGGAGAATGGCGCAAATGATGACCGCAAAGGTCAGCCACATGTGGATAGATACCGTAACCAGTTCCATAGCGGTCTCCCGGCTAAAACCGAAGGTCCCCCTCTTCGACACCCCCGATAATATCAAAAACACCGCCGCAGTTCCCGCAAAATCGGTTGCATTCCATTCAGACGCCTCGCGCCGGATCAATTTCATATGATGCTATGGGCAACAGAAGGCCAGCCTGATACGCCCTTATAACTTTGTCCTGATGACACAGGGCGTTCTATCCTGTATCCTGCGGCCAAAATAAAACCACCTTCATAATAAAACGGGATAAACATGTCATTTTTGAAAGTCACATTCGCCGTTATCGCGGGAGCTTGTCTTATGGTTTCCGCAGCCTTTGCGGCGCCGGAAACGTCTGAGCCTATGAAGAATACATCAGAGAAACTGACCATTGAACGAATCACCTCCAGCCCGGCGCTGGCCGGCAGTTCGCCGCAGGGGGTGAAATTCTCGCCCGATGGCGCCCGGGTCACCTTCCTGCGGCCCAGTGAGGCGGATTACAAGGTGCTGGACCTGTGGGAATATAACCTTGCGGACAGGGAGGCGCGGCTGCTGGTGGCGGCGGCCTCGATCACCGGCGGCGAAGAAAAACTGTCCCAGGTTGAGCGGGCCCGCCGCGAACGGATGCGGATTACCGACAAGGGCATTGTGAGCTATAACTGGTCGCAGGATGGCAAAAAACTGCTGTTTCCCCTGGGTGGAGATCTCTATCAGTATCGACTGGAAGACGGCTCCGTCAACCGGCTGACCCGGTCCGAAGCCTATGAGACCGACAGCCGCTTCTCGCCCAAGGGCCATTATGTTTCCTATATCCTCGACCATAATATCCATGTGGTTGATGTGAAGACGGGCAAGGACCGCGCCCTGACCCGCAGAAAGCGCGACACCGTCAAGAACGGCAGCGCCGAATTCATCGCCATGGAGGAACTGGACCGGGACACCGGCTACTGGTGGTCGGCGGATGAAAAATATATCGCCTTTGTCCGCTTTGACGAGGCGCCGGTGGAAATCGCCCGGCGTTATGAGATCAACCGGGACAGTTTCAAGCTACTGGAGGAGCGCTATCCCCGCGCCGGCACCGATAACGTCACCGTCAGACTCGGCATCATGACCGTCCGGACAGGCCGGGTGAAATGGGTTGACCTGGGCGATGAGGCGGATATTTATCTGGCGCGGGTCAAATGGCTACCCGACAACAGCGGCGTGTTTTTTCAGCGGCTTGACCGGGAACAGAAAAAACTGGACCTGATCTTCGCCGACGCGAAGTCGGGCAAGACCCGGCCGGTGCTGACGGAAACGGCGAAATACTGGATCAACCTGCATCATAACCTGAAATTCATCCGCGGCGGGGCCGAATTCCTCTGGACCTCGGAGAAGAGCGGCTACAGCCATCTTTATCATTACCGGGCCGACGGCACCCTGATCGGCCAGCTGACCGACGGCGACTGGGTGGTGACCGATCTCGAGCAGGTGGATGAAAAGACGGGCAACGTCTATTTCGGCGGCCATGCGGATACGCCGCTGGAACATCATCTCTATCGGGTCAATCTGTCTGAGCGTAAGGTCAAAAAGCCCGCCCGTCTGACCCGGACCGGCGGCTGGCATAACTTTACCTTCCCGGAGGAAGGCGCGGATTATATCGATTATTATTCCGATCCGGCAACTCCGACCCAGGTATCGATTCGACAGGCGGACGGTGATCTGTTAAGCTGGATCGACCAGAATGAGTTGATCGAAGGGCATCCCTATTTCCCCTATCTCGACCGTCACGTCATGCCGGAATTCGGCAAGTTCGCCGGCCTGAGCGGGGACGATCTCTATTACCGGATGTATAAGCCGGCGCAGATGGAAAAGGGCCGCAAATATCCTGTGATATTCGCCCTCTATGGCGGGCCGCATGCGCAACTGGCGCGGCGCCAGTGGGGCGACCCGTTTCATCAGGTGCTGGCCCAGAGCGGCTATATCGTCTTTACCCTGGATAACCGGGGCAGCAATTACCGGGGGGTGGAGTTTGAAGGGGCGCTCAACCGGCATATGGGCGCGGTCGAGGTCGAGGACCAGGTCGCGGGGGCGGCCTTTCTGAAGCAGTTTGATTTTGTCGACCCGGATCGCATCGGGGTTCAGGGCCACAGCTACGGCGGCTATATGACGCTGATGGCCATGTTCAAGGCGCCGGACCTGTTCAAGGTCGGCGTCGCCAGCGCGCCGGTGACCGAATGGCGGCTTTATGATACGGCCTATACCGAACGCTATCTCGGCGATCCGGAGGAGAACAAACAGGGCTATGACAAGAGCAGCGTCTTTCCCTATGTCGGGAATCTGAAGGGCAAGCTGTTGCTGGCGCATGGCATGGCGGATGATAATGTCATCTTCAATAACAGCAGCATGCTGCTTGATGAATTGCAGAAGAACGCCGTTCAGTTTGATTTTATGGCCTATCCCGGACAGACCCACCGGATCGGCAGCGATAAAATGCGCAAGCGTCATTTCCTGCATCTGATCAAGCGCTATTTCGATGAACATCTGTGACCGGCGGCGGGTGAGCATAAATCATTTATTAAGGATAAGCCGGTAAACTTTTAGCGAATATTAAGTAAAAATTATCAAATTTCAATATGGCCAAGAGGTGAAATTATGCCAGATAAAGTCGTAAGGTCCGTTTTGAGTTCCATGCGGAAACATAACAGGCGGACTGTAATATTGCCGGCGACATTGGACGTTGGCAGCTATAATGTGGACTGCACGGCTTATGATATTTCCCTCGGCGGCATCCGGCTGAAGGTTGATCTGCCGATTGAGCAGGGGACCAATGTCTATGTCCAGTTGAAGAACAAGCTTAAACGGGCGGCCCAGGTGATCTGGTCGGCGGACGGCTTTATGGGGTTAAGCTTCCTGGAGGAGCCGGAAACGGTGAAAGTCGGTCTCGGCAATCTTGCCAATGGCCTGAACTGATTTCCGGCTGATCCTGCCGAATGAGGGATGATATTTAAAAGGCGGTCCGCGCGAGTTGGGCCGCCTTTTTTGTTAACTCATTGGTTTTGAAGCAAATAATTGCAATTGCGCTTATTATATGAAATATGCTATGAATCTGCGGGTTTTTATTGCTTTTCAGGTATAATAGGATTGACAGTATGGGTAGGACAAGTAGCAGCATCAAGCTCGCCGCATTACGAAAATTTTCCCGCCAGCCTGTTTTGTTAAAAGCGCAGTTGACAACGGGCAGTTATGAATTTGACTGCATCGCCTATGACCTGAGCCTGACCGGCATGATGCTGAAGCTTGATCTGCCGCTGGCGACGGACTGTGAGGTTCATGTCATGGTTCGGGAAAATCCGCCGCTTCCCGCCCGGGTTGTCTGGGCCGATGATGGCTATATCGGCCTCGAATTCAGGCCTGCCCCCGATCAGGTGGCGAAAATCCTCGGCAGTATCGGCGGCAAACTGCCCCGCACCTGATTTCCTCATCCTCATCCCCCCTTCCTCATCCTCGGGCTTGACCCGGGGATCCATCATGACATTTCGAGCGATTCCGCCGGACAGGCGAGGGGTTGGCGGAAAACTGAATTCTGGATTCCCGATCGGGGTCGGGAATGAGGGCGAAGGGGCGGGGCTTGGTTTGGACGAAAGGCGAAAGTTCCGATTCCTTTTGGCGTTTTTGCCGCATAAGCGCCGGAATCCATATTTTTCCTATATTTTCTCATGACAAATTTCAGCTTTTTACCTCTTTTGCCGATTTGACTTTTCGACGCAATTGGCGTTATGTCCTGATCTAGCATCTTGATTCTAAAGATATAAACCTGCCTGCAGAGCAGGATTAACAGCTTGTTAATAAACAGCCTATACCATCTAATCCCATTGACGACCCATATATTCCCATGTTATCCCATAAGGGTAGACAAGGGGAGAAAAAGAGGGTCCCTTCTGATTTGATCAACAAATAATATACATTCGGGGCAATCAATGCCGTTATTCACGTCGACATACACCAACAGGGTGGACAAGAAGGGCCGGGTTTCCGTACCGGCGCCTTTTCGGGCGACGTTACCGGACGGCGACCAGTCCGTGGCGGCCTTTCCCTCGCTGATCAGCCGCGCGATTGAGGGTTTCGACTATGGCTATCTTGAGCATATCAGCGACCGTTTGAATAATTTCGACATGCTGGTGTCCCCGCGCCAGAAACAGGATCCGGCGGCCAAGATTCTGTCCCGCAGCATCACCCTGTCCATTGACAATGACGGGCGCATGGTCCTGCCCCGGGAATTTATGAAACATGCCGGGATCGCGGACCGGGCGGTCTTTGTCGGTCTGGGACGGACCTTCCAGATCTGGGGGCCGGAGGAATATACCGCCGCCATGGCCGAAGACGGGGAGGGCTGATCATGATGACCGAGAGCCGTTTTGATCCCCGCCATTATCCGGTGATGCGCGACGAGGTGATCCGCATGGCCGCCCCAAAGGACGGCGAAATTTTTATCGACGGCACGTTCGGCGCCGGCGGCTATAGCCGGGCCCTGCTCGAGACGGCGGCCTGCACCGTATACGCCGTTGACCGCGACCCGACCGTGCAAGAGACAGCGGACGGGTTGGCGGCGGAATTTCCCGGCCGTTTCCATCTGCTGCCTGGCTGTTTTTCCTGCATGGACGAGCTTGTTGCGGCCCGGGGGGTCCGGGCCGTCGACGGCGTACTCCTTGATATCGGCGTTTCCTCCATGCAGTTTGACGATGCGGGGCGCGGCTTTTCCTTCCAGCATGACGGCCCCTTGAGCATGCGAATGAGCGATCAGGGCCTGAGCGCCGAGGATGTGGTCAATGACTATGCGGAAAAGGAGCTGGCCGACATCATCTATCAGTTTGGCGAGGAAAAAAAGTCGCGCCGGATCGCCCGGGCCATTTGCGCCGCCCGGTCTCAGGAACGGATCAGCCGCACCCGGCAGCTTGCCCATATCATTGAAAAAGCCGTCGGTTATCAACGCTATATCAAGGGCAAAAAACAGACCCATCCGGCAACCCGGACCTTTCAGGCCCTGCGCATCCATGTCAATGACGAACTGGGCGAACTGTCCCGGGGACTGGCGGCGGCGGAACGGATTCTGGCGCCGGGCGGGCGGCTGTGCGTGGTGTCCTTTCATTCTCTGGAAGACCGGATCATCAAGAATTTCCTCAAGGAGAGAAGCGGCGGGGTCGCGCGCGGCTCCCGTCATTCGCCCGAAGCCCTCGCGGGCCAGGCGGATCAGGACGCAGCGCCCTTCACCATGATCGCCCGCGGCGCGGTGAAGCCGTCGAAAGAGGAAATTGCCCGCAATATCCGCTCGCGGTCGGCAAAGCTCCGCGGCGCCTGCAGAACAACGGCCGCGCGACGGCAGGGAGACGAAAAATGATCAAGGTAGTCGCTGGTTTCTTCGTGCTGATGGTGATGATTTCCGCCGCCACCGTCTACAGCCTCAAGGAAACCACCAAACGGCTGGAAGCCCGCAAGCTGGAGCTTGCCGCCAAAATTCTGAAGGATCGCAACGCGATCAAGGTGCTGAGGGCGGAAATGGCCTATCTGTCCCAGCCGGACAGGTTGCAGAAGCTCAGCGATCGTTTCCTGGCGCTTGTTCCCTCCCACTCCGATCAGATGGTGGCGTCGGTCAACAGCGTCGCCGGCCGCGACGAGGTGCGGCTGGTGTCGTTGCCAGTGGATGCGTTCCCGCTTTTGCTGCCCCAGGAAAAACCGGTTTTTCAGAAAAGACGATTTGACCGGAAAATGCATCTGGCCGCCGCGCCGGCGGCGCCGGTCGTGAAAGCGGAAAAAATCGCGAAAGCGGAAAAGGCAGAGACAAAAGTCAAAAAAGCCAGTTTTTACGAGCGTATTTCCACCAAGCTGGGGGGAGAATGAATGAGCGCTGCCGACCTTCATATCGAGGGGGCGAAATCCGGGGCGATCGAGGTGGCGCGCAACCGGGTGATGGTGCCGACGTTTTTGTTTGTCCTGGGTTTCGGCGCGCTGGTCATTCGCCTGATTTCCATTGGCATGTTCGAGGATATGTCCGACAAAAGCTATTTCGCCCACTCCGCCAGCACGGAAATTGTCCGCGAAAGAGGCGATATTCTCGACCGCAACGGGGTTGTCATGGCGACGAACCTGTCGGCGCCGAGCCTGGCGGCGCGGCCCCGGCTGATCGGCAACCCGGCGGAAACGGCGGACAAGATTGTCGCGGTCCTGCCGGAGTTGAACCGGACCCGGGTGCTCAACCAGTTGAAATCATCGAAGCATTTCCTTTATATCAAGCGCAATCTGTCCCCGGCCCAGGTCTGGAAGATCAACGCCCTCGGCGAGCCGGGCCTGATTCTCGAGGAAGCGGAAAAAAGGATTTATCCCCAGGGGCATCTGGCGTCCCATGTCCTGGGCTATGTCGATGTCGATAACAATCCCCAGGCCGGAGTCGAGAAATTTTTCAATGACCATCTGGCCAATCCGGAACGCTCGAACGAACCGCTCTATCTGTCGCTTGATACCCGGGTTCAGCATATCGTGCGCCAGGAACTTAAATTCGCCATGGATAAATTTTCCGCCCTTGGCGCGGCGGGCATTGTCATGGATGTCAGAAGCGGGGAAATCCTTGCGATGACTTCCCTGCCGGATTTTGACGGCAACGGATCGCTTGATCCCGGGGCGCCGGAAATGAAGAATCGCAATATTCTTGAGCCCTATGAAATGGGCTCGGGCCTCAAGACGTTCACCATCGCCATGGCCCTTGATTCCGGGGCGGTTAAACTGAGTGACGGCTTTGACGCGACGGCGCCGCTGAAAGTCGGCCGCCGGACGATTCATGATGATCACCCGAAGAAGCGAATTCTCAACGTGCCGGAGATATTCACCTTCTCGTCGAATATCGGATCGTCGCTGATCATCCGGGAAGTGGGGGTCGAACATCAGCGCGACTATCTGCAGCGGTTCGGCATGTTCGACAAGCCGGCCATTGAACTGACCGGGCTCGCGCAACCGATCCTGCCCGAACGCTGGGGCGAGATCCAGTCGATGACGGTGTCTTATGGTCACGGCATCGCCGTGACGCCCCTGCAACTGGTGACGGGAATTTCCGCCATTGTCAACGGCGGACGCCTTATTCCTGCCACCTTGATTCGTAAAAGTAAAGATCGGGATGGCGCGGCCCGATCTGATGATTACCAGTCCGATGATTATCCGGCGTTTTCCCGTGACGACAGTTATCAGCAGGTCATTTCACCGGAAACCAGCCGCAAGATGCGTCACCTGATGCGGCTTGCCGTGGAATATGGCAGCGGCGGCAATGCCCGGGTCGGCGGATACCGGGTCGGCGGCAAGACGGGCACGGCCGAAAAAGTGAAGAATGGCGCCTATAGCCGGAAAGATAAAATTACGTCCTTTGTCGGTGTTTTCCCCATGGATAATCCACAATATGTAATTTTCGCCATGCTGGATGAGCCGCGGGGCACGGAAGAAACTTTTTACCGGGAAACGGGCGGCTGGATTGCGGCCCCGGTCGTCGGCGAGATTATCCGCCGGATCGGTCCCCTGCTCGGGGTCATGCCGGTGGATGATGTGGCGACGGAATATCAGAATCTGATTTTGGTAGAGAATGGAGAATAATGAAACTTTCTGCGCTGATGGATGAGAATGTGCCGGACCGTGATGTGGAGATCGCGGGCATCACGGCCGACAGCCGCGTCGTGAAAAAAGGCTTTTTGTTCGCCGCGTTGCCCGGAACCCAGGTCGATGGCGCGAAATTCATTGGCGACGCCATCGCGGCGGGGGCGTCGGCTATTCTGTGCCGTCCCGATGCGGTGGGCGATGATGACCGGGTGGTCTGGATCAGTGAGGACATTCCCGCCCGCCTGTTCGCCCATATTGTCGCCCGTTATTTCAACCGCCAGCCGGAAACCATTGCCGCGGTTACGGGGACCAACGGCAAGACGTCCATCGCCTCCTTCACCCGGCAGATCTGGCAATATATGGGATACAAGGCGGGTTCTGTCGGCACGCTGGGCGTCAAGGGGCCGGGCATTGACCGCCAAACCGGCATGACGACGCCCGATGCGCTCTCCCTGCAGTCGGCGATGAGCGACCTGTGCGACGCCGGCGCCGATCATGTGGTTTTCGAAGCCTCGAGCCACGGGCTCGCCCAATACAGGCTCGACGGGATCACCGTTTCGGTGGCGGCCTTTACCAATCTGACCCGGGATCATTATGATTATCACGGCAGTGAGGAAAATTATTTTTACGCCAAGGCCCGCCTGTTCGGTGAAGTGATGCAGCCGGGCGGCACGGCGGTATTGAATGCGGACTGCCCGCTGGTGATGGAGGTCGCCGACATTTGCTGGGCGCGGGGCCATCAGGTGATTACCGTCGGCCGCCATGCCGGCGATATTCGCCTGCTCCACCAGCAGACGTCCGATGTCGGTCAGGAAATCACGATCAATTACAAATCAGAGATTTTTGATCTCCATTTGCCGCTGATCGGCGCTTTTCAGGCGATGAACGCCCTGATGGCGGTGGGGCTGGTGATCGGCAGTGGCGGCGATGCGACGAAAGCCTTCAAGGCGCTGCCTCACCTGAGGGCGGTCGAAGGCCGCATGGAACAGGCCGGGCGGCATTTTTCCGGCGCGCGGGTTTATGTTGATTACGCCCATACGCCCGATGCGCTGGAAACGGTGCTCAGGGCGATCCGGCCCCATGTCAAAGGCCGTCTGTCCGTTGTTTTCGGCTGCGGCGGCGACCGGGACAGCGGCAAGCGCCGCATCATGGGCGAGGTCGCCGCCGCCGAGGCGGATCAGATATATGTCACCGATGACAACCCGCGGACCGAGGATGCGGCCCGGATCCGGACCCAGGTGAGGGAAGGCTGTCCCGACTCCATTGAAATCGGCGACCGGGCGTCGGCCATCCGTCGGGCGGTCGGCGACCTGGCGAAAGGCGATATTCTGCTGGTTGCCGGCAAGGGTCATGAGCAGGGCCAGATTATCGGCGATACGGTGCGGCCGTTTGACGACCTGTCGGAAATTCGTTCGGCGATCGCCGCCGAATCCTGTCAGAAATCTTCTGTGCGGAGGAAAGGCGCATGAGCTTGCCCCCCCTCTGGACCAGTGAAGAGATCGCCCGCATCCTGGCGACGGATGTCGGGGATGACTGGCGGTGCCGGGGCATTTCCATTGACAGCCGGACGGTGGAGCCGGGCGACCTTTTTTTCGCCCTGGTCGGCCCCAATGCCGACGGTCATGATTATGTTAAAATGGCCATCGCGCGGGGCGCTGTCGCCGCCGTCGTCAGCAAACCGCTGTCGGGGCTGGATCCTAAATTTCTGGTGATGGTCGATGATGTCAAACAGGCTCTGGAGACCCTCGGCCGCGCCGGCCGGGCCCGCGTCAATGCGCCGATTGTCGCCGTGACCGGCAGTGTCGGCAAGACCGGCACCAAGGAAGCACTGAAGACCGCCCTGTCGCGCAACAGGAAGGTTCACGCCAGCGTGCTCAGCTATAATAATGATATTGGCGTGCCGCTGTCGCTGGCCCGGATGCCGCGGGATGCGGATTACGGTATTTTCGAGCTCGGCATGAATCACGCCGGCGAATTGCGGGAGCTGTCGAAAATGGTCCGGCCGAATGTGGCGATCATCACGACGGTTGAACTGGCCCACAGCGAATTTTTCAGAGACGTCACGGCGATTGCCGACGCCAAGGCCGAAATATTCGAGGGGCTGGAGCCCGGCGGGACGGCGATCCTCAACCGGGACAACCGCCATTATGACCGCCTTTGTGACAAGGCCCGGGCCGCCGGGGTCGAAAGGGTGATTTCCTTCGGGGCGGGCGAGAGCGCCCATGTTCATTTGATCCGGCAGGTATCCCATGAAACCTGCAGCTGCGTGATCGCTGATGTCATGGGACAAGTCATGACCTTCAAGGTCGGCATGCTCGGTCATCACTGGGTGATCAACAGCCTCGCCATTTTGGCGGCGGTGTTGGCGGTCGGCGGCGACCTGGGCCTCGCCGGGCTTGGTCTGGCGGAGATGAAACCGCTGAAAGGCCGGGGGCGGCGGCACCGGGTGTTTCTCGAGTCTTCCGGTGAGGCGTCAATTCTGTTGATTGATGAAAGTTATAATGCTAATCCCGCCTCCATGAAGGCGGCGATCGAAACGCTCGGCCAGACGCCGGTGCGGAAACCGGCGCGGCGCATCGCCGTCCTCGGCGATATGGGCGAGCTGGGCCGCCGGAGCGATGAATTGCACGGCCAGTTGGCGGAGGTGTTGAAAGATCACGGGATCGACCGGGTTTATACGGTCGGCGCACATATGAAGCATCTGAACGACCGGTTGGAAAAATTCCGCACCGGCGGGCATTTCAAAAATAAAGACGAACTGGAAGCCGCCCTGCTCGACAATATCCGGGCGGGCGATGTGGTGATGGTCAAGGGGTCAAACGCCAGCGGCATGAGCCGTCTGGTCGACACCATTCTGGACATGGAAGCGCCGGTGATTAAAAAGGCCGTGTAAAGTCGCGTCTGACGCTGATTTGAGCGGGATAGTTGGGAAGAGACATAATGCTGTATCACTTATTATATCCCCTAAGCGATGACTTCGGGATATTCAATCTTTTCAGATATCTGACCTTCCGCGCCGGCGGGGCGCTGATGACGGCCTTTCTGATCAGTTTCCTGATGGGGCCGTCGGTGATCGGGATGCTGAAACGCAAACAGAAAAAAGGCCAGCCCATTCGGAACGACGGCCCGGAAGGCCACCTGCTGACCAAGCAGGGCACGCCGACCATGGGCGGTTTTCTGACGCTTTTGGGGCTGTCGCTCGGAACGCTGCTCTGGACCGACCTGACCAATCAGTATATCTGGGCCTGTCTGATCGTCACCACGGGCTTCGGCCTGATCGGTTTTCTCGATGATTATTATAAAATTACCCGGGCTAGTTCGGACGGGGTGCCGGGCAAGGTCAAGCTGGTGATGGAAATCGTGATTTCCGTCGCCGCCATGCTGGTGATCATGGATAAGGCCGGGGAGGGCATCAACAGCCAGCTTGCGGTGCCGCTGTTCAAGAATATGCTGATTGATCTGGGCTGGTTCATGATCCCCTTCGGCGTCTTTATGCTGGTGGGCTCCTCCAACAGCGTCAATCTGACCGACGGCCTTGACGGGCTGGCGATCATGCCGGTGATCATCGCCGCCGGCACTTTCGCCCTGATCGCCTATCTGGTCGGCAACAGCGTTTTCGCCAATTATCTGCAACTGACCTATGTGCCGGGCGCGGGGGAGGTTGCAATTTTTTGTACGGCGATCATTGGCGCGGGTCTCGGTTTTTTATGGTTCAACGCGCCGCCGGCCATGGTTTTTATGGGCGATACCGGCAGCCTGGCCCTTGGCGGCGCCCTGGGCGTGACCAGCGTGATCACAAAGCATGAAATCGTCCTCGGCATCGTCGGCGGATTATTTGTCCTGGAGACCGTGTCGGTCATCGTTCAGGTGATTTCCTTCAAGCTGACCGGCCGGCGGGTGTTCCGCATGGCGCCGATCCATCATCATTACGAGAAAAAAGGCTGGGCCGAGCCGACCATCGTTATCCGTTTCTGGATCATCGCCGTCCTGCTGGCGCTGATCGGGCTCGCCACATTGAAACTGAGATAGGGGACGGGAGAGAATATAACATGACCGTATTTTCCAGAACCGATACAAGCCTGTTGAGCAACTGGTGGTGGACCGTCGACCGTCAGCTGCTGATGACGCTGGCGATCCTGATCGGTCTGGGTGTTGTTATGACCTTCGGCGCCAGTCCGGCGATCGCCGAAAAGCTCGGTCTGGATTCCTTCCATTTCGTCAAGCGACAGATGGTTTTTCTCACTCTCGCCATTGTCACCATGGTCGGGGTTTCGCTCCTGTCGACCGTCTGGATCCGGCGGCTTGGCGTGATTATGCTGCTGGGGTGTCTTGTGCTGCTGGCGCTGACCGCGGCGGTCGGCCCCGAGGCCAAGGGCGCGCGCCGCTGGCTCAGGATCGGCAGTTTCACCCTTCAGGCCTCCGAATTCGTCAAGCCGGCCTTTATCATTTTTTCCGCCTGGATGTTTTCCGAGGCCCATCGGACACCCGGTTTCCGCGGCCGGCTGATTGCGACGGCAACCTATCTTGTCATCGCCGCCTTCCTGATCGGTCAGCCCGACCTGGGCCAGACCATTTTGATTTCCATGGTCTGGGCGGCCCAGTTTTTCATGGCCGGCCTGCCGATGGTCTGGGTTCTGGGACTCGCCGGGCTCGGCATGTCCGGCATCTTTGTCGCCTATATGTTCCTGCCCCATGTGACGAGCCGCATTGACCGCTTCCTGTTTCCCGAGACGGGCGACACCTATCAGGCGGATACCGCCCTGAACGCCTTTCGCAGCGGCGGCCTCTTCGGGCGGGGGCCGGGCGAGGGGGCGGTGAAGAATATCCTGCCGGACGCCCATACGGATTTTATCTTCGCCGTCACCGGGGAAGAATTCGGCATCATCATGTGCCTGCTACTGATCGCCCTGTTTGCGGTGGTTGTGATCCGCTGTCTGATCAATCTTCTGAAGGAAACCGACCTGTTTGTATTTCTCGCCGTATCGGGGCTGGTGATCCAGTTCGGCTTGCAGGCCTTTATCAATCTGGGGGTCAATCTGTCGGTCCTGCCGAGCAAGGGCATGACGCTGCCCTTTATCAGCTATGGCGGATCGTCCCTGTTGTCGGTCGCCATTTCCATGGGCATGGTTCTGGCGCTGACCCGGCGCGGCACCCGGGATAATCTGGAAAATCTCAATTCCGCATGGAGACAGGCATGAAGCGCCGCCGCACCAGCCATATCGTCCTGGCCGCCGGCGGCACGGGCGGCCATGTCATCCCGGCCAGCGCCCTGATGCATGAACTGGTCCGGCGCGGCCATGAGGTGTCGCTGATCACCGACCGGCGGGGGGCGCAATATCGCGATCATTTCCCCGGCGTCAAATTATATAAGGTCAACAGCACGACCTTCACCAACCGGGGCGTTGTGGGCCGGCTTCTGGCCTTGCCCCGGGTTATCGCCAGCATCCTCGACGCCCGGCGCATTTTAAAGCAGATGAAGCGCCGGCCCGGCGTGGTGGTCGGTTTCGGCGGTTATCCGTCCTTCCCGGCAATCAAGGCGGCGTTATCCTTGGGAATTCCCACCTGCATTCATGAACAGAATGCGGTGCTCGGCCGGGTAAACCGCCATCTGGCCAAATCGGTGGACGCCGTGGCCCTGTCATTTGAAAATACCCTGAAGGCGCGGCTCGGGCAGTATGAACAGGTGGTGATCACCGGCAATCCGGTGCGCCGGGAAATTGTCGACCTTGGCGACAGATTTTATCCTGATATTGGCGAGGATCGCATTTTCCGAATCCTGGTCATTGGCGGCAGTCAGGGGGCGAGCATTTTCGGCGAAGTGGTGCCGCAGGCGATTTCGACCCTGCCCCGCGCCCTGCAGCGCCGTCTGCAGATCACCCAGCAATGCCGGCCGGAGGACATCGAACAGGTCCGGGAAATCTACGCCAGAACCAAGATTGCCGTCGAACTGTCGACCTTTATCGCCGACCTGCCGGAATGCCTGGAATGGACCCATCTGGTGATCGGGCGGGCCGGGGCGTCGACCATTGCCGAACTGACCGCCGCCGGCCGGGCCGGCATTCTGGTGCCTTACCCCCACGCCACCGACAATCATCAGATTGAAAATGCCCGCGGGATGGTGATCGCCGGCGGGGCCTGGCTGTTCAATCAAAAGGAATTCAACGCGGCGGAGCTGGCGAAACTGCTGCAACGGCTGGCCAAGCGGCCGCGGGATGTCTGGCGGGCCTCGGAAGATGCGCGCAAGATCGGCAAGCCCTACGCCACCAAGGATCTGGCCGACCTGGTCGAGCGCCTGGCCCTGGTCAAGGGCGACAGCAAGAGCATCAGGACCCACAAGCCGGAACCGGCCGAAATCACGATCCCCCATGAGACAGCGAATGAAACGCCGCCCGGCGCCGACAGAGAAGGACCCCAATCCCCCGATGACGATCAGACAGAACAACAGCCGGATATGCCCCGGAGGATCACATGAATAAAAACATCCAGCCGGTGAAGATCGGCCATCCGATAAATATCGGCATATTGCATTTTGTCGGCATCGGCGGCATTGGCATGAGCGGCATCGCCGAGGTGATGCATAATTTCGGCTACAGGGTTCAGGGCAGCGATATTGGCGAAAACGCCAATGTTGCGCGACTGCGCGCCCTCGGGATCAAGGTGATGATCGGCCAGCGGGAAGAAAATCTTGACGGCGCCTGGGGCATCGTTTGCTCCTCGGCCATCAAGCCGGACAATGCGGAAGTGGTCGCCGCCCGCAAGGCCAAGATGCCGGT
>JBLWZH010000038.1:0-20419 GCA_048266545.1 Paremcibacter sp.
TATAATCCGCCAGGCGTCCGGCCATCGCCTCAGGATATGCAGGACATGACGAACCGCCGCCCCGGCGCCCGGCGGCAGAAGCGGCATATGGCGCCATTCAAACACCTCAATCCCGATGGCCGGGTCGAGGATTTTTTGAGCCCCCGGTTTCACCGCATGAAACGTCACATCAGTGCGCAGATTTTGCCGGGCCAGATAGCGGCAGACGGTGGGGGACGCCATGACCCGGACCCCCGGCCCCGCCGTTCCCTTCCGAATAAGGTCAAGGATGCCGCCCAGATGTTCCGGGTGGCCATGGGTGATGAATATGGTGACTTCGGCATCCCGGGGAAAGGCGGTTCCCTTCGGCGGGTCGACAAAGATATGATCAGCGCCGGCGTGATGAATATGAAAGCCGGACCACCCCAGATAATCGATCTTCCAGTGCGGGGACGTGAGCCCCGGGTTCCCTCTCGCCTGCCCCATTACCGGCCCCCTGTTTCCTGTTCAATGCGGACGACCTGGTCCATTTCAATATGAGCGCGGCCAAGGGCGAAGAAATTGCGCACCAGACCCTTGATCATCTTGAAATAATGCCACGACCAGTTGCGCGGCTTCCAGAGCCCGAGCCGCAGGACGGCGCGCAAAACGACCCTGCCATAGGCGTCCCGCATCATGCCATAAAGTTTTTTGGCCGGCGTTCTTGTCGGCAGAAGGAAATGCTGCAGGTCATAAAACTGCCGGTCGCGGGTGACAATATCCTCCTCCACCTTGCGATGCAGCGGCGTTCCCGGCAACGGGGTCAGCGGGGTATATTCGGTCAGGATAATCGCCGGATGCTGCTTGACGAAGTCATCAATCAGGGCGAAATCCTTTGGCGTGAAATTATCCTCCACCAGAAAACCGGCGCTCATGCCGATGCCCAGTTCGTCGAGGATGTTCAGGGCCTCGATGTCCTGGCCCTGATCCACCCGCTTGCCGGTCCGTTTGAGGGCCTCATAATCAAGGGATTCCAGACCGGACATCACAAGCTGCAATCCGGCCCGGGCCCACAGGGCGAACAACTCCTTGTTGGCGACGATGGAATCGACCCGGGCATAGGTGAAATAGCGTTTCTTTATACCGGCGGACAGCAGCATGTCGGCCAGCTTGTGCATCCGTTCCGGATCATGGAAGGCGTGATCGTCACACAGGTAGATGAATTCCTCCTCAAGCCCGGCAATTTCCTCAATCAGCAGTTCAGGCGAGCGGGAGATAAAACCCCCTTTTGAATAGATGCGCGGCGAACAGAAGACACAGGGAAAACTGCAGCCGACCGAGCTGCGCACCGCCGCGATTCTTTCCTCCCACAGATAATAATAGCTTGAACGATAGCGTTTGGTCAGGCTGCGGTCCGGCATCGGCTGATGGTCCAGATTGAGCGGCAGGGGCCGCGGCTTTGTCGCGATCAACTGGTCGCCGTCCCGGATCATCAGGCCGGTGATATGGCTGAAGGATGTGGCGCCTGCCGCCCGGGAATCACAGATTTCGGCGAATGTTTCCGTCCCCTCGCCCTGCACGATCAGGTCAATCACCGGATCCAGGAAATCCTGCGGCCAGACCGTCGGATGATGGCCGCCGACCACCGTCAGGCAGTCCGGCGCCGACAGGCGAACCACGGACAGCGCCCGCTTCGCCGTTTCCACATGCACGACCTCTGACGTCACACCGACGATGTCCGGTTTGAAATCCGCCAGCACCCGGCTCAGATCCTTTGGCGCCACCTCCATATCCACCAGGCGCACCTCATGGCGATCCTTGACCATCGCCCCCAGAAGCTCAAGATTCAGCGGCTCGATCTTTGTCAGATTCTTCAGACCAATGGTAAGCTCGCCGCAGGGCGGATTAATCAATAATACTTTCATCTTCACTCCAGTTCACAGTTTCGGGGTCCGGCTCTCTTTATCGCGGAGCCAGGCCAGTGTGTCTTTCACCGTATCGTCAAGAGGACGGCACCTCAGGGAAAGGTCCCGCCGCGCCAGGGCGGCGTCAAAATACCAGTAATAGCGGCCAAGTCGGGCGCCCGCCGCCGTCAGACGCCCGCCGGGATGTATAAATTCCGCCCCCCGGGCAAGGGCGATCACCAAGGCGTTGGGAAGGGACAGCCTCGGCGGCGTGACATGAGCCAATTGCGCCACCCGGCCAATAAATTCCTTCAGGGTCAGATTCTCACCGGAGGCCAGAATATAATGGCCGGCCGGATCGGGATGATCGAGCGCGCTCACATAAGCCGCGGCCAGGTCGCGGACATCAATCGGGTTGAGCCCGCCCCCGGGACATATGGGCAAGGCCCGCCGGGCGATGGCGTCAATCAACTCGCTGGTGTTGGAATTTATATCGTCCGGGCCGAGGACGAATGACGGACTGAGGACGACGTGTCTTGTCCCCTTGTCCCGGCTCTGTTCCGCGGCGGCCAGCGCCATCTCATGGGCCGTTCTTTTGGCCTGGATATACATCACCGGCTCGGCCGCCAGGTTAAAGGCCGTCGCCTCGTCACAGGCCGCCCCGGGTTCCGGGCGGCTCAAGGCGCCGACCGCCGAGGTTGTCGAGGTGAAAAGCGCCCGCGCCACGCCGGACTCTTCCACCGCCCGCAGGAAATTCCGCGCGCCGGTGACATTGACCCGGTACGTCTCCCGGTCATCGCGCTTGTTCACCGACACCATGCCCGCCAGATGGATCGCCGCGTCCATTCCCTCGAAAGCCGTGGTCAGGGCGGCGCCGTCACATATATCAACCTGGCGGATTTCCATGTCATCGGGCAGGATGCGGCGGGCGGCCCCGGCATCCCGGACCACGGCGACAGGCCGGCGCCCCGCCGTCCGCAGCGCAGACAGAACGTGACGCCCGAGAAACCCTGTCGCCCCGGTTATGGCAACCCGCTTTTGAGACATTTTACGTCATGTTCCTTGATGTCACGCTTCCGTCAGTATTTGCCGCCGGCTTCGCCGCGCCAGGTCCCCCGATTTATCCCGATCCGTTTCGCGCCTGCCGTAAAGGCAATGTTTGAAATCAATCAACTCAATCTTTAATATATGTAATATATTTTTACTCTATTGAGAGTATAGGTTTCAATCCGCGTCGCGCAATATATTTTTAGCGGCTTCCAGCAAAAAAAGTAAAAATATCAAGCCATGCTAACCATTTAATATATTTAACTTTTACCCCGGCCACTCAATATAAGGCGCCGTTAATATATAAAGTATTTTTCCCCTAAAATACCGTTTGACTTATCGCCTTTGAGTTCGTTAGGATTTCCCCCGGCCGAATGACTAAAAACCGGCCACAATCATTTTTTCAGGTGTCCCGAAACGATCATGATCCGGACGGGAAGAATCGGGAAGGCGGCGCAATTCCGCCACGTGCCCAACGCTGTGAAGGGGATTGACCATGCAATAGGCCCACTGGCGCTCATCCGGGAAGGGGTATGGTCAAGATGATCCTGAGTCAGAAGACCGGCCTGAAGATTTTACCGCTGCGCCCGGAAAGCGCCGCTTGTGTTTTCCACGAAGGGGACTGAAATGGAAATATCCGACCAGACGAATTCACCAGACCATGGCTTTACCGATTTTGAGCGGGAGGCCCTTTATAAAACAATATTCGCCCGCCGCGACGTGCGGGGGCAATTCACCAATGATCCGATTGCGGAGGATGTGTTGAGCCGCATCCTGATGGCGGCGCATTATGCGCCCTCCGTCGGCTTTATGCAGCCGTGGAATTTCATTCTGATCCGCAATATGGCGACCAAGCGAAAAATTCACCGCCTGTTCGAAAAAGCCCATGGCGAGGCGGCCGACATGTTCGAGGGCGACAACCGCGAGACCTATAAAAAGCTGAAACTGGAAGGCATTCTCGAATCGCCGATCAATATCTGCATCACCTGTGACCGGGACCGCGCCGGCCCGGTGGTCATCGGACGCACCCATATTAAAACCATGGATCTTTACAGTACGGTATGCGCCGTGCAAAATCTCTGGCTGGCGGCCCGGGCCGAGGGACTGGGCCTTGGCTGGGTCAGCATCCTTGACAATATGCAGCTCAAACAGGCGCTCAATCTGCCGAAAAATGTAATCCCCGTGGCCTATCTCTGTCTGGGCCACGTGTCCGGTTTTTTCGATAAACCGGAACTCCAGTCCGCCGGGTGGCTGCCCCGATTGCCCCTTGGCGACCTTGTCAATTTCGAGGCGTTTGGCGAAAACGCCGACGACCCCTTCGCGACAAACCTGCTCAAGCATATCTCTGAGGCTCAGAAGAAAAAAGAACAAGAGCCGTCCGGGCCCTGATCAAGCGCCCGCGGAGATAACGGGCCCTGCCCGCGCCTGAATCGCGCGGCGCTTGAACCAGACATGTCTGGTTCAAGGGCCGCGGCGCCACGCTATTGCTAGAAAATCGCCCGATAGCCGACCCCTTTCATCTCGCCTTTTCACACCGCCCTTTCACTTTTCCATTGACGGCGCCAGGCAGTCTAAATAAAGTAACTGTTTACTTACTTTAAAATCTACTATTGGTGAAAATATGAAAATATTCAAATGGCTTTTTTTAATCATTTCCCTGTCGGTCATGGCGGTAGGCGGCTATTCCTATGCCGAAGAAAAAAAGCAAAATAAATTACAGATCGTCATGCAGAATCTTTTGCAGGATACGCAATATCTGGTGCAGGGCATGATGTTGGAGGATTATACGCTGATTGCGGAATCCGCCGACCGGATCGCCGATCACCCTACCCCCGGGCTCGCGGTGCAGATGAAGCTTCTGAGCAATATGGGCGGCGATTTATCTGCGTTCAAAACCCTTGATGATTTTGTCCATGACCGCGCTGTCGCCCTCCGGGAAGCCGGCCAGTCCAAAGACATGGAGCGGGTGAACACTGAATTTACGGCGCTTCTTGACGGCTGCCAGTCCTGCCACAGCCGCTTCAAGGCCAAAGTGCACAATATTCTGAGTAAATAGATATCCCCGGCTAAAGACGGATTCCGATCGCCTCCGTCCGCTTCACGTTCCCTTGGGAAACGACGCCGCCTTGTTCGAGTCTGTCACCCTGAATTCAGTTCAGGGTCCATGCTGCCGCCCGCTCACAGCCGGACAGATGGATGCTGAACCAGGTTCAGCATGACGTTCTTTGGAACAGGTCACTCATCTCCAAATTCTTGGAACCGGAAGCCTCTCTCTGCAGCCGCATTAAAAAAACCCGGCGCGCAAGGGCGACAGGAGCCGCGGTTATAAATAATCAAACAGGCTGATTTTCAACATGATGGTCAGGCTGGAATAGGACGCCTCCAGCTGGGTTTGCAATTCGCTTAATTTGATTGTCGCTTCGGCCAGATCGGCATCCTTCAGATCGGACACCAGAATATCCAGCGCCTCCGCCTGGGCCAGATTATGCTCCTGCGTTTGCTGGATCGACGAGGTTTGATAAGACAGATTTTGCTTCATGATACCGAGGCTGTCCGTCGCCCGCCGCATCAGGTCATAGGCCTCGGCAAGGGCGGCCTGATCACCCGGCGCCGTGATCATCAGGTCAATGGCCCGAAACATCTGCTCAAAGGTCTCGTCATTGGCCGACAGACCGTATTCAATCCGGGAGGCGTTGCCCGCCTTATAAGTCAGCACGCCGTCATCCCCCTGATAATAGGAGGTGTCCGCGACGGACGGGGCTGTCTGGCCGCCATAGCCGCTGCCAGCAATATCAACCGGCGGCGCGTCTGTCGCCGTACCGGAAAAAAGATACCGTCCGGCAAAGTCCGCATTCAACATGCTTTCCAGGTCGGTCCGCCACTGGGTTGCGAGAATGGACAGATTGGCGGAACTCGTTCCTGCCCCGCCCAGAGCCGCCGTCATATCCCCCAGAATATTGTTGGACAGGTCGTTGATCTGGTTCAGTGCGCCATACATGCTTTCCATATGGTCCAGGGTGTAATCTGTGTTGGTGATTTCACTTTCCAGCAGATTCTTCTCACTCTCAAACCGTAACAGGCGATTGCTGTCAGGGGCGATGCCGCTGAAGGTTTCCGACTTGAGGCCCGAGGCCGTTTGCTGCTGGGCCTTGTTCATCTCAACATGGGTTCTGCTCGACTGATCATAAAGGTAATTGATATGGGAGAATGAGGATATGCGCATGGTTAATTCACCATATCCAGTAAAACATCATACATTTCCCGGGCCATGGAAATCAGCCGGGCGTTGGCCTCATACATATTCTGATACTGGGTCAACAGGGCGGTTTCTTCATCAATATTGACCCCCGTTTCGTTGGACAACATGTTTTTGACGTAATCATACCCCCCGTCGGACACCTCATAATCGGTCACGGCGTCCGCAATGAGGGTCGCCGCGTCAGACACCAGGGCGCTGCCGTAATCATTCAGGCTGTTTTTCTGCGCCGCGCTGGCGCTGGTCGCCCCGAAAGCAACGTCCGCATCAAACATACCCGCCATCTGCGCGACCATGGAACTGTCGGAGGCCGAAAGAGCCCGTCCGCCGGCCGTCATGCCGGAACCCGCCTGAAATTCACTGGTCGGCAGGGTCGAAGGCTGCGCCAGAATTCGGTCCGTCACCCCGATGGACGCGGCATCCTTGCCGTGAAAAATATCATTGAAGCCGAAATAGCCGGAAAATTCCGCGCCCGTGTTGTTGACATTGGTTCCCGGACCCGACAGCACAACGCCATTATCCGCATTATCCGCCGACAAAATCAGGCGGCCGTCGGCGGAAATCCCGGCGCTCATGCCGTTGATAGTATTCAGGTCGGCAACAAGCGCTCCCAGGGTGGCGTAACCGCCAAGATTAATCGCCTGGGCCTCCTGCGTATGGCCGCTTTGCGAAACGACGGCGACATCCAGCGTCCCTACCCCGGCAAAGGCGTCCGTTGCGGCATGACCTGCATCACTGGCTAGGGTCTGCGGCGGGGGATAAGCGCTGCCCTGATTGCTGATTCTATTGGTTTCATCAATCAGACGCGCGGCGAACTCGTCGAGCTTCTCCTGCTCGCCAACAAATATTTCATCCCTCAGATCAATCAGCCCGGCCAGTTCACCCTGCTGAATTTTTCTCGTTATATCCGTTCCGTTCAGCGTAATGCCGGGAATGTCAGTGGGATAAGTTTCCGCCCCTGACAAGCGGCCGGCGGCGGTATAGTCAAGATGGTTGGCCTGGCTGCCCAGCAGTAGCCCGCCCCCTTCGGCATATATCGTCACCCGGTTCTGGTCATTTCTGAAATACTGAATGCCGATCAGTTGGGATAATTCCTCAAGCTCGCGGTCCTGATCATCCATCAGGTTTGTCACATCCAACCCGGAGGCCGACAGCAGCGCAATATCGTCATTTAACCTTTCCAGATTATCCAGTTTGTCATTGATGTTGTCCACAACATGCGGGATCTGCTGATCCGCTTCGGTGCGCTGTGACTGGATGGCCCGCGAAAGATCATTGATGTATCCTGACAAGGATTGCGCGGACTGAACAACCTGCTCCTTGTCCATATCCGAATCCGGCTGCGCGGCCAAGCCGTTGAAGGCCGCCTGCAGATCGGACGTCAGCTTGCTGAGATTAGGACCATCCGTTGCGCCAATGACGCTGTCATAATAAAGCATATAGTCATTGATGACTTTGTTTTTTCCCAGGTCCGCCGCCTGGCTGTTGACAGATTTTGCCAATATGTCATTGGATATTCTTTGTTGCTCGCCACTGCCAATGGTCACGCCGGCCTCGGAAGATACCGTCGTAACTTCATAGGTCTTGCGCGTATATCCCGCCGTACCCGCATTACTGATATTGTTCGTCGCGACCGAAATCTGGTTCTGCGACGACAACAGCGCCGACGTTGACGTGGACATGATCTGGTTTATCGACGACATCAGCCTTCCCCTGTTTTACCCAGGACCGACGATGAAGCGTATTTGGCGCAGGCTCCCAGATTGTCATCAATCCGGCTGATCTTGTCCTGCTGGTCCTGCATGGCCCTGGACAAAACGACATCGCGCGCCTCAAATCCACGGCGGATCTCGGCCAGGTCCGTTAAAAACAGCAGTTTCTGGTCACCGCTCAACTCACGAATGTTTTGGCAGATTTCCGCCGACAATGCGACGGCGTCTTCCGTGCTGTCCACCAGGGGAAGGCTATAGTCGTCCTGTTGGGAACGTCTGATCCGGTTGAGAATTTTCTGAATATGAGCCATGACCTTACCGAACCGCCTGCAACAGGGTGTCATACATTTCATCCGCCGCCGTGATTACTTTCGCCGCCGATGAATAGGCCTGCTGGGCGATGATCATTTTATTGAATTCCGTCGCGGTATCCGTGTTCGAGGTTTCGAGGGATTTCGCCCTGATTTTTCCCGAACTGCCCTGCCCCGGCAGAGTCAGGTTCAGGTTGCCCGCCAGATAGCTTTCGTCATAGACCGTGCCCTCCACATGGGCGAGTCCATTGGCGTTCTGAAAGGTGGCGATCGGGATCTGATAAATGGTTTGCGACAGGCCGTTATCAAAGTAGGCTGTGACCAGACCGGCGTCATCAATGCCAATATCGTTGAGCTGGCCATAACGCGCACCATCCTGGCTGGTGCTGAAAATCTCCACATCCGGGGTCGAGAAATTGGACGCCTTCTGGGTCAGCCCGTCGGACTGGCCGACCGTGCCGAGGTCCAGCAGGAAGGTATTATCCTCCGCTCCGGTGGAGAAATTGGAGATTGTAATATCCAGCGGATCAGGATTGGTGCCTGACAGAATCCCCTGACCGTCAAAATCAACCGTAATCGCGGCGGGGCTGATCGTGCCGCTCGGCGCGCCCGGCTCCCCGGTGACATAGGGATCCTTCAGGGACAGGCTCCATTGGTTGGCGGCCGTCTTTGTCCATTCCTGTTCAATGGTGTGACTGACTCCCAGGGAATCAAAGGTTTCCACCGATGTGGTGAAGACATCGTTCACCTGGGCGTCCGCCGGCAGGTTCGCCGCCATGGAAAGTTTCGACGTCGCCTGGGCCGCGCCGCTAATGGAATCGACGCTGATCGGCTCCAGACTGTTCAGGTTGTTGCTGCTGCTGGCCAGCACATCGCCATTGGCGTCCGTCTTGTAGCCCAGCAGGTAATAGCCCTCGCTGTTTTGAAGATTGCCGTTGGCGTCCGTCGTGAAGCTGCCGTTGCGGCTGTAGGCGTAGCCGGACGGCTTGTTGTTGACATCATCGCTGACGACAAAAAAACCGCTGCCGTTGACCGCGACGTTGGTCGAAACGCCGGTGCTTTCGATCAGCCCCGGCTTGCTTATGGCCTGACCGGTATTGGCCCGAACGCCACTGACGGACTCAGCGCCCAGGTTGCCCGACACCATCGCCGTAAAAGACACGTCTTTGGTTTTATAGGCCGTGGTGCTTTCATTGGCGATATTTTCCGATATGGCGGAAAGCGCCGTGCTTTGGGCGGCAAGACCGCCGACGGCGATGTTGAGAGCTGCTGTAAGGCTCATATCATGTCTCCTGAAAAAATAAAAAGTCAGATGGCGTCAGCATCACTGCTGTAGAATTTGAGAATGTCGCTGTCGGTGAAGCTCAGTTGTCCCGCCTGATACTGGGGGGCGCCGCTGGCCGTATCGATCATTTCCACATTGACAAAGGAGGAGATGTTGCCGGGAACTTTCTCACCTTCGGCATCCAGAGAGGTGACCGACAAGGTCAGAACGCTGTCTTCGGTGACACCGGCCATATTCGCCAGATCAAGATCAAGCCGGTATCTGCCCTGATCGGTCTCACCGGCGGCCTGGTAGACCAGGTTGCCCGCTTCATCACTCACTGAAATGAGCGTCTCGCTCACCCCGCCGCCGACTTCATAGGCCCAGCTTGCCGCGCCCGACTGCACCGGGGATTGGGTTGAATTCAGCTCCATATCGGTTCCCAGGTAGGAGACGGCGAGAAAGCTGCTGCTGGCGAGGAAATTCCGGTTCAGATTTTCAAGCTGGCTATTGGTCTCCGTCGATTGTTCAAGCTGGGAATAGCTGACCATCTGGTTGGTCATTTCATTGGTGTCCATCGGGTCCGTCGGATCCTGATTTTCCAGTTGCACCAGCAACAGGGACAGAAAATCCACCATTTCATTTGATGTTTCCGATTCCTTGGCCGGCGCGGAACCGCCGGCCTGCATCGCCGCACTTTGCGCCATTTGCGGATTATACGCCGTGGATTGAATTTCAGACATCAGGGCCTCCATTGTGAAACAGGTCATCAATAATTTCGTCGATCAGGGGAATATCGACTGGTCACTCTGTTCCACGCTCAGGGTTGGAAAAATGGGGCGGCAAAAAGAAAAATAAAAAATTCCCGCCCCAAACCGGCGCTGTCGCCCGTGTAAGGAAGGGAACGAATATGAAAATGTTCCCCGGAATCCACATAAGTGAATGCCGGATCATCTACAGATGAATGGAGTAAAACATGTCTGTTATTTCAACGAATACGGCTGCCAACACAGCCTTGAGATACTTAAATAAGAATTCGGATGAACAAAGCAGTTCACTGGCCAAACTGTCCAGTGGTTCCCGGATTCAGGTGGCGTCCGATGACGCCTCCGGACTGGCGGTCGGCACGGCGCTCGCGGCCGATGTCGCCGTGCTCGAACAGGCGTCGATCAACGCCCAGCACGGCGAATCCGTGCTGCAGACCGCCGATGGCGGCCTGTCCCGCATCAGCGACGTGCTGCAGAGAATGAAATCCCTGACCGCGCAATCCCTGTCCGGCGCCATCAGCGACACGGAACGGGGTTACGTGGATGCCGAATATCAGCAGCTTATTGCTGAAATCGACGCCATTACCGCACAAACCACCTTCAACGGCGAAAAATTGCTGGACGGTGTCGGCGCTTATACAGCGGGTGTCGACTTCATGGTCGGAACGGATGCAACTGATAAAATTACGGTTACTCTTGCCGGCGTTGGCTCAACAGCACTGGCCGTGGACCTTACCGATGTTACCACGCAAGTGAACGCCACCGCCGCAATGACGGCGGTCGATACCGCCATCGGCACGGTTTCGGCGGAGCGCGCCAACGTCGGCGCGACCCTGTCCCGTTTTGGCTACAGGGGCGATGTGGTTGATACCTCCCTGGAAAATCTGAAGGCGGCGGAATCCACCCTGATGGATGCGGATATTGCCGCCGAACAAATCAATTTCACCAATGCCCAGACGTTGACCGACGCCGCCATTTCGGCGCTGGCGAAGGCCAACGCCATGCCGCAAAAGCTGTTGCAGCTGTTAAACTAACCCCTGTTAAACGGAATATCCTGTTTTGCTTAACCGGGTCGGGGGAAGGTCGGAACTTCCCCCCAATATTTCCGGGAATTAAATGCGATCTTTACTTATTTTAAGGATTAAAAATGTCGACCGCCGGCGCCGTTACCCAATATGACAACAAAACATATATCTCCTCCATATCATCCGGCCTGGACACCAATGCCCTTGTCGAAGCTGCGGTGGCGCAAAAAACCGCTCCCGCAGATCGCATTGATGTCAAGGTCGAAGAAAATGAACTGAAAATCAACGAATATAAGGAGCTGCAAAGCCTGTCGCAGGATCTTGAAATGTCGCTGGAAAAGTTAAGATCCAAAAATTACAGCAGTCTTGGCGCCAGCAATGATTTCGATCGTAAGCAGGCCTATTTTAGCAGCAGCAGCCTTACCAGCCCCGGGGACCATATCGCAGTCAGCGTTGACGACAAAGCAATCGCCGCCAGTTATAATATCGAAGTAACCCAGCTCGCCCAGAAAATGAAAGTCACCAGCGCGCCGCAAGGCAACGCCGCTTTGGGCCTGACCGGTGATTTTTCATTGGGCCTTGACGGGGTGATGGGCGGGCCGATTTCGGTAACGCCCGACATGACTGTTTCGGACATCGCCGACAAGATCAACGCCACCTCAACCGAAACCGGCGTCCATGCGACTTTGATCACCATTGACGCCGACACGACGCAGCTCATCCTGTCCGCCGACAAGACGGCCGCCCAGATTTCCTATGCGTCCACAGGCGGTGATGACATATTCGCCTCGCTTGGCCTGGTCGATGGTTTTGGCAATTTCTCCAATGTCACCCAGGCGGCACAACCGGCCAAGATGATTATCGACGGCAATGAAATCATTCGCGACAGCAACGAAATTTCCGACGCCATTTCAGGAGTCAACTTCTCCCTGCTGAATGCGCAGCCCGGCTCCGTCATAAAAATGGACGTCAATCACGACTATAACGCCGTCAAAAATTCCGTGACCGAATTTATCGACAGTTATAATGCGCTCCGGGAATTTATTTTAAACCAGCAGGCCATCACGGACGACGGCGCCGTATCAGAGGACAGTATTCTCTTTGCCGACACTCTGCTGCGCAATATGGACGCCGGAATCCATGATATTCTCAACAGCAGTTCATATGGCGCGTCAACAAACATAAACACCCTGAGTGAACTGGGTATTGAAATGGATTCGAGCAACCGGCTTTATCTGGCCGATGAAAATAAACTGGATACCCTGCTGTTATCGGATTTTTCCGCTCTGGAGAATTTCTTCGAAACCAGCTACCAGAGCACCGACAGCAGGCTAAGAATCCTCAAAAACGAGACGGTGAATTCCGGCATGAATTTTTCCCTGGCGCTCACCGCCGATAATCAGGGTAAAATCACCGATGTTCTGGTCGACGGACAATCCGGCCTGTTCGATTCTCAGGATAATCTGATCACCGGCAAAAAAGGCACGCTCTATGAAGGCATGAGCTTCGCCATCACCCTCGACCCCCTGGAATCGACGACGATCGACGTAAACCTTGAATCCGGTTTTGCCGACAGTCTGGGCAATTATGTCAATGTATACTCAAACAACCTGGACGGGTTGGTGCAAAACGAAATAACCCGTCTGTCAAAAAACAATTCCACCCTAGAGGAAGAGGCGACAAGAATACGTCAGGACGCCGAAATCTACCGGCAGAGAGAGGTCGACAAATACGCCAAAATGGAAACCGAACTACAGGAAGCCGAACTGCTGAGAAAACAGATCAACGCAATTCTGGGAGAAGAGAAAAATGACTGAACATAATACAACCCCCGCGCCCGGGGGCCATAAAGCCTACCGGAAAAAGCTCCATGGCGCCGCTTCGCGGGAAGAAATACTCC
This sequence comes from Paremcibacter sp., assembly GCA_048266545.1. Taxonomy (GTDB): domain Bacteria; phylum Pseudomonadota; class Alphaproteobacteria; order Sphingomonadales; family Emcibacteraceae; genus Paremcibacter. The sequence continues at coordinate 13,145 of JBLWZH010000038.1, forward strand.
TGTCCCTGAACAAGGGAATTTACGGGTTTCTGAAGGCGGCAAAATTTTCCTATGAACAAGATTCACTGGACAAAATGTGCCGCAACACCCAAAAATCCCTGCAGATTATTCAGGCGCTGAAGGGTCATTTCGCCACATTGGAAGCCGGCAAAAACGGCGCAATTCTACAGCGTTATTATGACTTTATATTTAAAAAAATTGTTTTAATACAACGTTCTAGCGATATACTATCAGAATTCGACCATATACTGTCAACATTAGAGAATTTTTGCCGGACACTTGAGCAGGCGGCCTCGCCCCGAAAGAGCGGGCAGAATTTTCCCACGCGGGCCAATATTGTCGCCTGATTTCTGGCATCAAACTTGCATATTATTTTCTATAACAATCATAGATAAATAATATGAAAAGATATTTTGATGCATAGAATCGATAACAATGAAAACCCTGAAAATGCACCGGATGAAGAATTATACCAACAGGCGGGGAGAGGAGATGAAGCGGCTTTTCGATGTCTGATGTCGCGCCACCTTGATAAAGTCTGGCGCCTGGCCTTTAACATCCTGGCCGATGACAAGGATGCGGAGGATGTGGTTCAGGAGGTGTTTTTATCGGTCTGGAAAAACAGCGCCTCATGGAAAAGCGGCACCGCCCAATTCAGCACATGGTTGTATCGGGTGAGCATCAACAAGGCGATAGACTTCAAAAGAAAACAGGGAAAAACCCCACTGCCCATGGCGGCGGAAAAAATCAATCTGCTTCAGGAAGAAAGTCCGCTGGACATTGATTTCCCCCTGCCGATTGACATTTTACTGAAAAAGGAAGCTCTGCAGGACGTCAGCAAAATTATTTTATCCTTGCCACAAGGGCAAAAAAAGGTCATTCATTTATTTTATTTTGAGGAGATGACGGTCGCCGAAATCGCCAGGAAAATCAACAACACGGAAGTTGGCGTCCGGTCGTTGCTCAAAAGGGGTAAAAAATCACTAAGGGAAGCAATCATTTGCCAGAAGAAGATCTGTAACTATGAAATTGGAAGAATTTAAGAACAACCTGGCTGTTTATGGGGGAAATTTAACGAAATGGCCGGCGGCGCGACGAAAATCCGCAGAAGGTCTTTTGGCCCGTTCGGTGGAGGCGCAGGATCTGTTCAGCGAAGCGACAAGCCTGGATATGCTGATTGATCCCGATGGCGCCCGCCCGCCCGATGATCTTCTGGATAAAACTACCCGAAAAACAAAAGACCGCACATAGGCTTTTTTATCATCTCCGTCTTTTAAGCGCCGCAACGCGCCTGACGAAACACGGGGGGCTTTTCCGGTCATATCGCCACAGAATCCCAAAGCCGCCGGGTCGCTGCGCCGCGCATTTCGAGGTGGGCCCGCCTTAACATGCGCCAAGGCCGCCACAAGGCCCGCACCGCCATGAGCCCGGTAGGCCATTACGGCCGCAAAAACCATCATAAAACTCATAAAACCGGAAAACATCACGAGGATCGCCTCTTATCCGTAAGATAGTAACAATTTACTTACCAACCTTATACAGGCTGTTCAGTGTCCTTGTCAAGGGCCCTGAAAATCAATTTCAACAGGGGGCGGACCTCTTCCTGAAGATCAAAGCCGAAATCATGGATCGACCAGCGGACGATAACCCCCTGGATGGTGCTGACCATCAGCCGGGCGGCGACATCCGGATCGACATCCCCCCGGAACTGACCGCAGGCCACCCCTTCCCGCACTTGCTCCGTCAGCTTTTGAATATACATATTCATGATTTTCCGGACGACGGATTTCAGCTTTTGCGGCCCCTTGTACACGTGATTGGAAAAGATCAGCCGCGCCACCCCCGGATGCCCGGTGAGGAATATGAGCTGGGCCGTGATCAGCTTTTCAAGCCGTTCCCGGGGCAAGTCGCTTTCATTGGCGACGCTGGCGTCAAACTTGGCGAATATCTTCTCCGACACCCATTCGAAAACCGTCAGGAACAGGGTCTCATTATTCTTGAAATGCTTGAATATGGTCGGCTGAGAGATGCTGAGTTTATCGGCGATCACCTGGGTTGTGATCTTGCGCGATTTGTCATCCGCCGCCACATCCAGTGTGGCCTGAATAATTTCAGCCTTCCGGTCTTCGTGTGATTTTCTCATATTCCCGTTGATCACTTCCCTTGCTAATCTCATTACCATCAATCGTTTTGTTTAAGCTGTTTACCGCGAATGCCGGCCCCTTGTCCAGTGCGCCTGTCCCGGGGACCGCCCGATCCCCTCTCTGAAGTCAGGTTGTCGCCGGCGCCTCTCCCGCCGTGAGCTTGACAAGCCCCATATCCTCCAGAATGGCGTACATGGCCGGCAGAACCAGCATGATCAGGACCGTCGACGTCAGCATGCCGAAGACGATACTGGTCACCAGCGGCACCAGAATCAGCGCCTGGGTGCTGGTTTCAAACAGCAGCGGCGTCATCCCGGCGATGGTGGTCACAGAGGTCAGGAAGATCGCCCGGAACCGATCGTAAACCGCCTGTTTCGCCGCATCATGAAACAACATGCCCTCGGCGACGCGATATTTGACGAATTCCACCAGCAGAATGGAATCATTGACCACCACCCCCGCCAGGGAGACAAAACCGATCATGCTCGGCAGGGTGAAATCCAGTCCCATGATCAAATGACCCCAGATGGCGCCGATCAGGGCCAGCGGGATATTGATCATCACAATCACCGGCTCCCGGTAATTGCCGAACTGCAGCGACAGCAGCAGGAAGACCCCAAAGACGCCAAGGGCGAAGCCGGTGAGAATGGAGGACTTGGTTTCGGCACCATTTTCCACTTCGCCTTTGTAATCAATGCGGATGTCCGGATAGCGTTTCTCAAAATCATTGAGATTCTTTTGCAGGCTTAAGATGACTTCCGAGGTATTGGCGATATCCGCATCGACATCGCCGTATATATTGACGGTGCGCCGATGGTTGATATGACCGATGCGGGAAAATTCCCGCACTTCTGTAATATAGGCGACGCTGCTGAGCGGGATCGCCTGCCCCGTTTTTGAAAATACGGTGAAATTGTCAAAATCGAATAATTCCTGACGGGGCAGATTGTCCAGCCTGGCAATGATTTCATAGGCTTCCCGCCCCTGATAAATCTCGTCGATCTTGACGTCCATATAGGCCGACCGCAATTGGGTCGCAATGCGGCGCGAATCAACCCCCGCCGCCAGCGCCCCCGGTTTCAGCCGGATGCTGTATTGCGGTTTTCCCGGCCGCAGGTCATCAAGCAGATTCATCACCCCCGCATAGCCCCTGAGCCGGTTCTGAACCTCCCATGACGCCCGCGACAATTCATCCAGATCATGGCCCGAGAGGCGAATGTGAATCGCCCGGCCCGCAGGACCGATTTTGGGCTCCTTATACTGAATGTTCAAGACACTGGGGATGTCGCCGGTATTTTCCTGCCACAGGCGGATAAATTCGATCATCTGGGTATTGCGTTCTTCTGTATTCAACAGATCGACGCTCAAGGTCGCCAGGTGGGTGCCGTTTTCCGGCACGTCGCCATGCTCGCCGTAGGAAAGCTGAATATTCTGAACCAAAGGCTCCTTTTCATTCCGGCTCAGCGTTTCATCGGTCTTGTCCAGCGCCCGGCGCAGGATGCCCATCACCCGTTCCGTCTCCGCCAGCGGCGTGCCCTGGGGCAGCAGCACCCGGGCTTCGACATTCTGCCCTTCCAGGTCGGGAAACGCCTTGAATTTGACAATGCCGGTGACCATAATGCCGACCGACAGAACCAACATCACCAGGGCGGCGCCGACGGTCAGATATCTGAACCGCATCGCCGCTTCGGCGGCATCGGCGACCTTGTCCCGCAGCCGGCTGAACCGGCTTTCAAATTTCTGACGCCATTTGGCCGGCTCCCTGTCATGGGCGTGGACCAGCGATTGTTTCAAATGATGGGGCAGGATCAGAAAGGCCTCGATCAGGCTGATGGTCAGCACCGACAGCAGCACCACCGGCAACACGCCGAGGATCTGCCCCAGATCGCCTTTCATCATCAACAGGCTGCCGAACAGGAAAGCCGACGTCAGATAGGACGAGAAAACCCCGCGAAATACTTTTCTGGTGCCGTCCACCGCCGCGTCAAGCGGCGATTTCCCCGTGCGGTATTCATGATCAATATTTTCCGACAACACAATGGCGTCATCCATCAGAATGCCGATCGCCATCAACAGGGCGACCATGGAGATCATATTGATGCTGATCCCGAAGACAACCATCATGGCGATCCCGCCCAGAAAGGAAATCGGCAAACCGAGGGCAATCCAGAAGGTATAGCGCCAGGTAAAGAACAGCAGCAGGGCAAGGGTCGCCAGGATCAGCCCCTGCCAGCCGTTGGTCAGCAACAATTGCAGGCGGTCGCGCACCGATGTCGAGGTGTCATTCATGATCGTCAGGCGGGTGCTTTCCGGTAAAATCCTGTTTTCCGCCGCCACAAAGTCAATCAGGGCGTCGGCAACCTTCAGGGTATCGTCAATGGTGTTCTTGCTGACCTTCAGCAGCGCCGCCGGCCGGCCGTTGAGCTCGATCCGTTCCTCGGGGTCCTCAAACCGATCGACGATGGTCGCAATATCGCCCAGCCTGATTTCCCCGCCTTCCGCGGTGTTGAGGATCACCAGTTCGGACAGTTCATCAATGGTCTTGCGAACATTGTCGAAGGTAATCTGATAGGAGGCTTCGGTCGCCTCCAGAATCCCGGCCGGCAGTTCCAGGGCCTGGGCGGCGATCAGGTCGGCAATCTCCTGAACACTCAGGTTATATTTCTTCTGGGTATCGGGATGAATCAGCACCTGAAGCTGATGGGTCGAAAAACCGTCCAGCGTCACGATGGGAACCTCAGGCATGGCGATCAGCCGGTCCCGGTAATATTCCGCCAGCGCCTTGAGCTCGCTCAGGGTCAGTTTATCGGAAGTCAGGGCGATATTGGCCACCGCATTGGTGCGCCCCAGCTGTTTAATCACCGGTTCCTCGATATTATCGGGAAAATTCTGGATGGCGTCAATTTCGGTCTTTATATCATCGGCAAAGGTGCGGATATTGCCCTGTTCCTGCATCTCCAGGGTGAAGATCGCCAGATTATCGCGGGCGTCGCAGTCCTGTTCTTTCAGGAAGCTGACGCCGTCTGTCGCGTCCTCAAGCGGATTGCAGATGCCGTCTTCAACGTCGCCCGGGCTCGCGCCGGGATAGGCGACCGTGACCTGCACCTTGCTCGGCTTCAGCAGCGGGAAGGATTCCTTGTTGAGATTTTTCAATGAGGTCAGACCAATGGCGATGATCGCCATCATCAGGATATTGCTGATCGTCGGATGCTGGGCGAAATAACGGATCATTTCCCCGTCTCCTCCGCCAGGGCGGCCGGGGAATCAGCTTGTGAAATATCTGCAGCAATATCATCGCCGCCAAGAGCGTCTTTCGCCAGTTGCGCCTCGCCATCCGGCGCCGGCGCCGGATTGAGCGGCAAGCCGTCCATCACCGGGATGACATCGGTGATGATAACTTTTTCTCCCGGCTGAAGGCCGGATTCGATGACCACCAGCTGGCCCTGCTTATGCAGGATCTTCACCGGCCGGATTTCCAGTTTGTTATCCGCGCTTGCGATATAAACCCGTCCCTGATGAAGCGCCTTGCGCGGCAACACAAGCGCTTTTCGCGGCTGTGTATAGAGGTCAACGGCCACATACATCCCCTTGAGCAGCGGCGGGCGGCGGCCCGGAATCACGCTTTCATAAGGATTATTGACCGCCACAATCACGCTGATGGTATCCCGCACCGGATCAATGGCTTCGCCGATGCGCAGCACTTCGCCGCGCCATATCTCGGTTTCCTGTCCGTTGCCCACCAGCCGGACATTGGCCCCGAGTTTCATTTTTGAGAAAATCATCTGCATATCCGCCGGATTCTGCAGATTGACCGCCCCCCCGCCCAGACCCGAGATCAGCGGTGCAAACCGGCTGATCGGCAGCTGGGCGTCAATTTCAACCGCCTTGGTCCCCAACGCCTCGTAAAGCGCCGTGCTGGCGGCGACATATTCGCCTTCCTCGACAAAGATCTCGCCGATCCGGGCGTCGAACGGCAGGGAAACTTCGGTCCGGCCCAACGTATCCTCGCTCTGGGCAAGCTCGGTTTTTGATTTTCTGATCTGGGCCAGGGTCGCCGCCTTGCGGCTGCTGAAGGCGGCGAGCTTGCCCTCCAGATCCTCGACCTGCTGGCGGAGTTGCAGGACTTTCTGTTCCTCGGCGTCTATGGCGGAACGGGTGACCACGCCCTTTTCCCAGAGAATGCGGAACCGCGCCAGTTCCTTCTGGCCGATGTCGAGATTTTCCCGGGCGATGTCCAGGGAGCGCCGGGTGGTTTTTTCCTCGACCTCCAGTTGAGCCAAAGAAGACTCACTGCTCGACAGGCCCGCCCTGCTCTGATCACGGGTAAATTCAAATGTCGTCGGCTCGATACGCAACACCACCGTGCCCCGCGCCAGACTTGCGCCCTTTTTCAGGTCCGGATGAATATAGCTGATTTTGCCGTTGATCTCCGCCCGCGTTTTCAACAGGACCGACGGTTCCACATTGCCATAAGCGACACTGCGGCTGCGAAAGGGCAGTTGTTTCGCCGTGATGACTTCCACGGTTTTTGTCGGAAAACCCGGTTCATCGAATTTAACGGACGGCCCGAACCTGACGACTAAAATGACCACAATCAAAGCAACAACAACCATCAGCGGCAGAATAATTGCTTTCTGGAGGAATTTTCTCATAGCTTACTCTCTTTAGCAGCGCCGTACTTTAGCATGACCTCGCTTTTATACAGCCGCCTTTTTAGCACGGCCGCCGCTTAAACCGGGCAAAAACGCCATCGGTTCATAGCACATTCACATCCTGTTGGATAGTAATTAGTTACTACAGTCCCTTGAAACAACCCCGGCTTAAAAATAATTCCTTTTTCACGATCATGATATGGCCTGCATTTAGCCATGCCAATGGTGCAAAATACGTTTCTTTTTTTAGGGCGTGTCACAGACGGACCGGCACGGCGCGGCCCTGATACTTCATGGGGGCGTTAGAAAACCCCGAAATAGCCCCGCTATTCCTTCGGCCTTCTGCCTGCCCATGAATAACCAGGATTTGCGCAGAATGGACATAATTAATAGGTCCTGACCCTAGAGCAAAATCATATCAAATAGATTTATATCCTGCATGAGCGAAATAATTCCGGCATTCGTCTGGGGGAAATTCA
>JBLWZH010000039.1:0-20185 GCA_048266545.1 Paremcibacter sp.
GAATTTCCCCCAGACGAATGCCGGAATTATTTCGCTCATGCAGGATATAAATCTATTTGATATGATTTTGCTCTAGTTTTTGTTTTATCCCCGAAGTCATGCTGAACTTGTTTCAGCATCCATATTCTTTATGCTGCTATTATGAAGAAACAAGGTTACACCTATATTCTGGCATCAAAACCTAAAGGTACGCTCTATATCGGCGTGACAAGTGATTTGGCGAAGCGTATCTGGCAACATAAAAATAATGCAGAAGGCTTTACAAAAAGATATGGCGTTAAAATCCTGGTTCACTATGAGGTATTTGATCAGATCGCCGTCGCTATAGAACGTGAAAAACAATTGAAGCGGTGGCATCGCCAATGGAAAATCAACCTTATTGAAGAAAATAATCCTGATTGGGATGATTTATATCTTACTTTGACCGCATAATGGATGCTGAACTTGTTTCAGCATGACAGCTTCAGGTAGCGCATTCACCCCCCAAATCCCTGCGACTAAAGCCGTGGCGTTCTGCCGGTAATCCCATAGATACCGACGGGCAAACCCCGTGGTCCTGTTGCTTAACCCCGCGCCTGAGTTTCTTCGGCGCATAATGCACCTCCTGGCGGCGTTGTCTTCAAATATCACCCTGAACTCGTTTCAGGGTCCATTCATCCATTTGAAATAATTATCAAAATTAAAAATAGATGCTGAAGAAAGTTCAGCATGACAGATAATATCGACCATAAATTTCGACATTTCCATGTTTCGGTTATTGTGGAAACCGCCCCCTGTGGGTCAGTTCTTACTCCGCCAGAAAATCCGCCATCAATTGCGTGACCTGGTCCGGCCGCTCCATGGTGCTGAGATGGCCGCAGTCGTCGATCTGATGAAACTGGGCGCCGGGGATCAGGCCGGCCATTTCCTGATGGACCTTGGGCGGGGTCAGCGCATCCTGCGCGCCGCAGATAATCAGCGTCGGGCAGGCAATCTGCGGCAACAGATCGCGGGAATCCGGCCGCTTGACCAAGGCCCGCTGTTGGCGCTGAAAAGCTTCCGCCCCCACATCCGCCGCCATATCGACAATGCGCCCGCAGAGCTCCTCATCCTTCAGGCGGTCGGGGTGAATGAGAAAGGGCGTCAGTTCGCGGGCAATCTCGCGAATATCCTCGCTGTCGGCGCGGCGGATCAGCGTTTCGCGGGCCGCCGCCTGCTCCTCCCGGTCAGCGCGAGCATTGGTGTCGATCAGAACCAGTTTCTCGACCCGCGCCGGGGCCTGCCGCATCAGTTCAAAGGAAATATAACCGCCCATGGACAGGCCGGCGACGGAAAAGCTTTCCGGCGCATCCTGTAAAAAGTCGGCAACCATCTCCGACAGGCTGTCGTGAGTCGTATGATCGAAAATGGTCAGGTCATAATCTTCCTCAAACTGAGCGATCTGATCCAGCCACAAATCATGGTTACACAGCAATCCGGGGATGAGAATCAGGTTTTTGGTCATTTTACGCCCTCTTTTATCTGAATTTTTCATAAGAAGTTATAGCAAACCCCGACAAAGATTGACATCTTTATCGTTTTCATTATTGTTCGCCCTCAAAGGACTTGGATTTTTTTGGAAGTGAAATAGCGCCACATGGGTTTTGATATATTAGGACTAAGCGAAGACTTGTTATCTGTAGTGGAGAAATCCGGCTACACCGAGCCCACCCCTATTCAGACGAAAGCCATTCCCGGCATCCTGCAGGGACGTGATATTCTCGGCATCGCCCAGACCGGCACCGGGAAAACCGCCTCCTTCACCCTGCCGATGATTGATATTCTGTCCCACGGCCGCGCCCGGGCGAGAATGCCCCGCTCCCTTATCTTGGAGCCGACCCGGGAGCTGGCGACGCAGGTTTCCGAAAGTTTCGAGAAATATGGTGAAAAATCCAAGCTGACCATGGCGTTGCTGATTGGCGGCGTCGCCTTCGCCGATCAGGAACGAAAGCTCGACCGCGGCGTTGACGTATTGATTGCGACCCCCGGCCGCCTGATGGACCATATGGAGCGCGGCAAGGTGATGCTCAACGGTGTCGAGATCCTTGTGGTGGATGAAGCGGACCGGATGCTGGATATGGGCTTCATTCCCGATGTGGAGAAAATCTGCAGTGCCATGCCGCAGAAAATCCAGTCGCTGTTCTTCTCGGCCACCATGCCGAAGGAAGTCAAGAGACTGACCGACCGGTTCCTGAAGGACCCGCGGGAAATCGAGGTCGCCGCCCCCGCTTCGACCGCCCAGACCATTACCCAGAAACTCTGCAAGGTCAAGGGCGGTGAAAAGGAAAAACGCGTCGCCCTGCGTCATCTGCTGAAAGAGGAAAACGTCAAAAACGGCATTATTTTCTGCAACAGGAAATCGACCGTCAAAGTTGTGTGCAAATCCCTCACCGTTCACGGATTCAGCGTCGGCGAACTGCATGGCGACATGCACCAAAGCTCCCGCACGGAAACCCTGAACAATTTTAAAAACGGTGAAATTCAGTTGCTGGTGGCCAGTGATGTCGCCGCCCGCGGGCTCGACATTCCCGATGTCAGCCATGTTTTCAATTTTGAAATCCCCAATAATCCTGAGGATTATGTCCACCGGATTGGCCGCACCGGCCGCGCCGGACGCGAAGGCGCCTCCTTTACCCTCGCCTGCCCGTCCGAGAAGAAAGCCCTGTCCTTCCTGCTTAAATTCCTCGGCAAAGACATTCCGCTGCATGAGTTGCCGGAAATGGACGTGCGTCCCGGAAAATCTTCCGCCAAACGGTCGGACAGTCCGCGCCCTAAAAAAGCGGAAGAAGACCACAAGGCCGCGACGGAAAAACCGCGCAAAACCCGGGAACCACGCCAGAAATCCACCGGCAAACCGGTTGTCGGCATGGGCGACCATGTCCCGGCCTTCCTGTTGCGCGACGAACCAAAGAAGGCGCACAAGGCCTGACCCCGCCGGGCGGGTTGACCGATTATCCTGCTTTACATACGTTCGTTTTTAAATAGAATGGGCTTTTCCAGAAATCACGGAGAATCCCATGCCCCCTTCAGACAACATCACAGCGGTCAAATCCTATCCGACCATGACCCTTGAGCAGCGGGACGCCATCGCCGTCCTCACCCTGTCGCGACCGGATGCGATGAACGCGATGAATGCGCAATTCTTCGATGATTTCCAGAATGCCCTGAAGCTGGTCGCCGGGCCGGACAGTCCGGCGCGCGCCCTGCTGATCACCGCCGAGGGCAAGGGCTTTTGCGCCGGGGCCGACCTGAAGGATCAATCCGGCGAGATGCCGCCCGATCTTGGCGACAAGCTGCGGCAATCCTATAATCCGTTGATTGAAAGTCTGAAACAGCTTCCCCTGCCGACAATTGTCGCCGTCAATGGCGCCGCCGCGGGGGCCGGCATGAGCCTGGTCTGCGCCTGTGACATCGCCATTGCGGCGAAACAGGCCTATTTCCTCCAGGCTTTTGTCAATATCGCCCTGATTCCCGATGCCGGTAGCACCTATTTTCTGCCCCGCCTGATCGGCCGCGCCCGGGCCGCCGCCCTGATGATGCTCGGCGACCGGCTGCCGGCGGAACAGGCGCTGAATTACGGCATCATTGCGCAGGTTGTCGAACAGGATGAACTGATGGCGGAAGCCCTGCGCCTGGCGGAAAAACTGGCGGCGATGCCGACGCCGGCGCTCCTGTCCATACGCCGCCTTCTGGACCAGTCCGAGGTCAACAACCTGCCGGAGCAGCTTGAGGCCGAGGCCGAGGCCCAGCAGGCGGCCGGCCGGTCGGCGGATTTCATGGAAGGGGTGATGGCCTTCCTGCAAAAACGGCCGCCGAAATTCACCGGTAAATAACCCCGAATCCAGATAAAAACACACTAAATTCACTTTTTGTTCTTTTTTGTTCTTGACTAAACCGGCGCGCCGGAATAGAACATAATAAGAACAAGGAGGGACGCAATGGATATTTTACTGCATATCACAGGATTGGCCTTTATCCCTTTGATGGCCTATATGGTGATTGGAGGCGTCGGAGACATATGGGCCGGGCTCAGGGAATATTACGGCGGCCAGGGGGCCCGGGTCGGTTTAAAGACCGGTTACCGCAAAAACTTCAGCGGCCGGTTTCAGCCTCCCGCCCTCTCCCTGCCCGCAGCCGTCCGCCGCCAAACAGGCGCCCCTGCGCCTTTGGGATAACAGAATGACGTATAACAGGGTTTAGCTGTCGTCACGCTTCAGTCCGTCAAAGACGCCCATTTCATAGGAAATGCACCATTCAATCATGTCCCGGTATAATGTTTCCACAAGCTCCGGATGGGCGCCGACTTTTTCCGCATGTTTCAAAACCTTGGCGACGACATCTTCGATACGCTCTTCATCGCGGACCAGATTCCGGCTTGGCTTGATGCGGGCCGCCTGCTCCATGAAACCCTGGCGGATGCTCAGCAATTCGACCATCACGCGATCCAGTTGATCGATTTCCGCCCGCAGCTCCTTCATGGTCGCGCATTGCGGCGCGGGATATTGAATATTTTTTCTTTTATCGCTGAAAACTTTGTGCGAACTCATATGTAATCCTGATCTGAGGGTCGACTTTTGAAAGCCCATACATATTGCAATTATTAAGGATATTAAAGCATAAATTTCGCCGTCGTCCTATTGCGGGGTCGTTTTCAACACCAGGCAGTCGATATTCAGCTCTCTCAGATCATTGCATACGGTTTGCGCAATGGCCCTGTCTTCTATGCCGCCGACAAAGAGACGAAACAGGGTCTGGTTATTGGCCAGGGTCACCAGCCTGATCAGCGGTTCATAGGCATCGAGCCGGCCCTTGCTGCGGCGCTTTATTTTCTTCCAGCCTTTTGCGGCGATTTTCGTATTGGGATATGAGCCCAACTGAACCCTGTATATCTGCTGCGATGCCGGGGCGGCAGCGGCTGTCGGCGGCGAGGTCGGCGCTTCCACGGCGGCTTGTTGCCGAACCGCGGCTTTTTGCTCTTCGCCTTCACCGGTCGGCGCCTCTTGCCGCAGGGATTTTCCTTCCTGTTTCAGGACTTCAAGAAGCTGGCGTTTTTTGGGATCCGTTTCCATATCCGTCGCCGCGTCAACCGCGCCATTCCCGGCCGTATCCTTTAATGCGGTTCCCTTCTCCTTGGGGAAGCTCCTGACGCCGAGGAAGATGGCCTGCGCCCGTTGCGCCGGGGGCAAGCTTTCGACCCATTTGTAATGGCGTATATTATTTTCCATTTCTTCTTCGGTCATCAGCGATTCGCCGATTTTGCGGCCGGCCGCCTCTTCACCGGACAAGACATAGGCCAGCACCAGATTCTGCTGCGCCTTGGTGACCGAATAATCCAGATTGATCGCCTTGCTGAGCAATTTGATGGACGGGGCGTACTGGCCTTCAAAAGCAAAGGACAGGGCGAGATTGTTCAGCAGCGAAATATTGTCCGGCGAGATTTCAAGTCCGCGCCCGTAATTCATCTGCGCCGTTTCCTGATCCCCCATCAGATCATGGGCGAGGCCCAGCATGTTATAGATCTTGTAATTCCCCGGATCCGCCTTCTGCAGGGCGTTCAAGTAAGGAATGGCGTCCGCCGGGCGGTTCTTGGTGATCAGCATCTGGCCCGTGCCCAGCTTGGCCTCCGCATTATTCGGGTCAAGGCTCAGGGCCTGGTCATAGAAATTCAGCGCCGCATCGGTTGCGCCCATCGCCTGATAGGTCCGGGCCAGCCCCAATCGGGACGCCACATGAGCCGGATTTTCATTCGCCGCCCGCTGATAGAGCCGCATGGCGTTGCCGTAATCGCCCGCCTTGAGGAAACTCTCCGCCATATTCATCAGGGATTCGCTGTCAAAGGCCAGTTCCCCGTCCACCCTTCGCTGTCCGTCGCCACAGGCTGCAAGCAAAATACAACTGAAAAGAATAATCATCTTTTTCAAATAAGTCTGGATCATCAGGGCCCCGGTTTATTGTTTTATCTCGTTGGTCAACAGCATACTATTAAGCGTTAACCATCACCAGCCCTCTTTGAGAAAATTTCACCAGGGTAAAATTTTATTCAAATGCGCGACAAAAGTTAAAGCTTTCTTAAAGGGTATGCTATAGTCTCACCGTGTAGAAAACCGACAGGAAACAAACAATGGTTGATATTGCATCCGCGAGCAGCGCGTCAAATCAGGTCCAGGTCGATCGGGGCAGCAGTCAGGAAAATACCGCCGCCGTCAAGGAGGTTCTCGCCAAAACGGCTGAAGATTCGACAATTGAACGCAAAGAAGTCGAATCCGATACCGGGCCCAATATCGGCCAGAAAGTTGACATTCGCGCCTGATCCGCGCCCCAATTCCGATACCCCCAATTCCGATACAAAGACAAACCGGCTAATGATACAAAAAAAGGCATGGATGAGTTTCCACGCCTCAGTTTGCCGGCAATTCCCTTTCGGTCTCCCGTCCTCATCCCCAACCTGATTGGGGAGCCATTTTGCGGTCTTCCGCCCCCGTCGCCAAGCCGCCGAATTCCGGCCCCATTCCAGATCGGGGGCGGGAATGAGGCCGGAAGATCAGGCCCCGCCTTTCAACAGTTATTTTTTGTCGGCGTCCGGAACGATCGTCCTCAGATGCAGTTCGCGCAATTGCCGCATGGACACCTCGCTCGGCGCCTTCATCATCAGGTCTTCGGCCTTCTGATTCATCGGGAAAATGATCACTTCGCGAATATTCGGCTCATCGGCGAGCAGCATCACGATACGGTCGACGCCCGGGGCGATGCCGCCATGGGGCGGCGCGCCGTATCTCAGGGCGTTGAGCATGCCCGAGAAACGCTCCTCGACCACCTCCGGGCCATATCCGGCGATCTCGAACGCCTTATACATGATTTCCGGCTTGTGATTCCGGATCGCGCCGGAGGACAGCTCCACCCCGTTACAGACAATATCATACTGATAGCCGAGAATATCTTCCGGCGCCATGGTCGTCAGCGCCTCCATCCCGCCCTGGGGCATGGAGAAAGGATTATGGCTGAAGTCCAGCTTCTTCTCGACCTCGTCATATTCATACATCGGGAAATCGACGATCCAGCAGAATTTAAATTCGTCGTCACGGATCAACTCAAGGTCCTCACCAACCTTGGTCCGGGCGAAACCGGCGAGCCGGGCCGCCTCTTCCGCCTTGCCGCAGGCGAAGAAAACGCCGTCATTTTCGTCAAGACCGGCAAGCTCCTTCAACTGCGCCAGACGCGCCTCATCAAGGTTTTTGGCGATTGGGCCGAGGGCCTCGCCATCCTTGAACCGGATATAGCCAAGGCCGGCGAACCCTTCGCCGCGGGCCCAGTCATTCATCTTGTCAAAGAAGCTGCGCGCCTCCGAGCCGCCCGCCCCCGGGGCCGGAATCGCCCGCACGACAGCGCCTTTTTCAATGGCGCCGGCAAAAATGCCAAAGCCCGAGCCCCGGAACGCCTCGGTCACGTCGCTGATTTCGATCGGGTTCCTCAGGTCGGGCTTGTCATTGCCGTATTTCAGCATGCTTTCCCGGAAGGGAATGCGCGGGAAAGGCGTCTGGGTGATCTTTTTGTCGGAAAATTCCTCAAACAGGCCGATCATCAGCGGTTCAATGGCGCTGAAGACATCCTCCTGGGTGACGAAGGACATTTCCACATCAAGCTGGTAAAATTCCCCCGGCGAACGGTCGGCGCGGGCGTCTTCGTCCCGGAAGCAGGGCGCAATCTGGAAATAACGGTCAAAACCGGCAATCATCATCAATTGCTTGAACTGCTGCGGCGCCTGTGGCAGGGCGTAAAATTTACCCGGATGCAGGCGGCTCGGCACCAGAAAGTCGCGGGCGCCTTCCGGCGAGCTCGCGGTCAGGATCGGCGTCTGATATTCCCGAAAGCCCAGATCAACCATCCGCCGGCGCATGCTGGAAATCACATCGGAGCGCAGAACAATATTGTTATGCAGGCGCTCCCGGCGCAGGTCCAGATAGCGATAGGTCAGACGGACATCTTCGGGATATTCCTGCTCGCCGAACACCGGCAGCGGCAGTTCGGCGGCCTCGGACAGGACTTCCAGCTCATCGATGAACAGTTCGATATGGCCGGTCGGCAGGTTGGCGTTCACAGTGTCCGCGCTGCGGGAGACGACCTTGCCCTTGACCCTGATCACCGATTCCGCCCGGATATGCTCGGCCGTCTTGAAGGCGGCGTTATCCGTATCGATCACACATTGCGTCAGGCCATAATGATCGCGCAAGTCAATAAACAGCAGTCCGCCATGATCCCGCTTGCGGTGAACCCAGCCTGAAAGAAGAACGGTTTCCCCGACATTTTCTTCGCGGAGCGCCTCACATGTATGTGTTCTGTATTCGTGCATTATCAATCTTCTAATTTTAATGTGTAAATCATGGTGTTTTTGTGCTTTATTGCCCACTTGTCAAGTTATTCTTTAAATGCCGACCTGATGATTTCTCAGATTAAAAGTTTTGGATTAGAAAATTAATGAGCGTAATTACCACAAATGACCAGTTGAAGGCGCTGTGCGGCCGTCTTGGAAAATCAGAATATATTACCGTTGATACGGAATTCCTGCGCGACAAGACCTATTATTCAAAACTTTGCCTGATACAGGTCGCCGATGACCGGGAATATCACGCCATTGACGCCCTCGCCCCCGGCATTGACCTTGACCCCTTTTATGATCTTTTACAGAATGAAAATATTTTAAAGGTTTTTCACGCCGCCCGCCAGGACATTGAAATTTTTGTCAATGAGAAAGGCGTCGTCCCGAAGCCGCTGTTCGATTCTCAGGTGGCGGCCATGGTCTGCGGCTATGGCGACAGCATCGGCTATGAGAAGCTGGTCATGAGCCTGGCCGACGCGACGCTCGACAAAAGCACCCGGATCACCGACTGGTCCAGGCGGCCGCTGACCCAGCGCCAGATTGATTACGCTTTGGGTGACGTCACCCATCTGCGGGTGATTTACAAAAAACTGAACAGACAGTTGGAAAAAAGCGGCCGCAACCATTGGCTCAGCCAGGAAATGTCCGATCTGACCACCCCGGAAACCTACATTGTCCGGCCGGAAAACGCCTGGCGACGGCTCAAAATCAGAAACAGCAACCGCCGGTTCAACGCCATCGCCCGAAAGCTGGCGGAATGGCGGGAAAAGGAAGCCCAACGGCGCAATATTCCGCGCAACCGGGTCATGCGGGATGAGGTATTGCTCGAAGTCTCCGCCGTCAGGCCGGAGCACGCCAACGCGCTCGGCAGCATCCGCGGTCTGTCGCCTCAATTCAGCCAAAGCCGGAGCGGCGAGAGCATTCTGGCCCTTGTCAAGGAGGTCATGACCCTGCCCGAAAGCGCCCTGCCCGTCATCAGCCGCAGGCGGCCGCCGGCCCAGAATACCGACCCGGTGATGGAGCTTTTGAAGGTCCTGCTCAAGCTGATCTGCCAGAATGAAACCGTCGCCCCCAAATTGATCGCCTCCGTCGATGATCTGGAGAAGCTGGCGGAGCAGGACGATGCCGACATCCCCGCCTTGTCCGGCTGGCGCTATGAATTATTCGGCAAACAGGCGCTGGCGGTCAAACACGGCGAACTGGGATTCGTCCTCAACCAAGGCGAAGTCACCCTGGTTCCCCTGGACGATAAGGCGAAAAATACGCAGGATGACGCGGTCGGCTAATCCGGCTGACCATAGGAATAATATCCATATGCGCAAGGAAAATTCATGGAATTTATCTTGTTATATATGAAGGTTAAAGAACTCTATTAAAGTGATCACTCAACCGCAATCAATGCCGCCGCCACCTTGCGCCCCTCGAGCAGCAGCACATTATAGGTGCGGGCCGCCGCGCCGGTGGCCATCACATCCACGGCGATATTGAGTCCTTCCAGCGCCCGGCGCACTTCCTTGTTCAGGAAAGCCATATTTTCCCCGGTGCCGATCAGCAACAGGTCGATCTCGGCCGCCTGCGCCGTGATCTGGCGCAGGTTGTCCAGCGCCGCCGCTTTGATGTCGGCGGCCGCCCAGGGATAATAGCCCTTCGGCGTGATCAGGATTGATCCCTTGCTGCGCCGCTCGCCAATGCGAAACCCGCCGCCGCCATAGGCGGAGATCTGGGTTTCTTCCTGTGATTTGACTTCCCTGAATTCCACTGTCGTCAACTTTCCCTCAGCTTTTCTTCGGCGGATAGACTTCCATGCCGGCCTGGGGCGTCGTATTCGGCTCCCGCTGCAATTCGACCCACAGCAATATTGGCGAGGCGATAAAGATCGACGAATAGGTCCCGACGAAAATACCCCAGATCATCGCGGCGGCAAAGCCGTGGATCCCTTCACCGCCGAGGAAGAACAAGGCCGCCAGCGCGATTAATGTGGTGACCGAAGTCATCACCGTCCGCGAAAGCGTTTCATTGATGCTGAGGTTCAACAGTTCCGACATCGGCATCTTGCGGAATTTGCGCAGATTTTCCCGGATACGGTCGTAAACCACCACCGTATCATTGAGCGAGTAGCCGACAATGGTCAGGATCGCCGCAATGGTCGACAGGTTAAATTCAAGTCCGGTAAAGGAAAACATGCCAATGGTCAGTATCACGTCATGGACCAGGGCGACCACCGCCCCCATGCCAAACTGCCATTCAAACCGAAACCAGATATAAACCAGGACGGCGCTGATGGCGAAGAAAACCGCCATGATGCCGTCCTCAATCAGTTCGCCGGATACGGTGGAGCCCACGGTTTCCGTCCGGCGATAGCTGATTTCACCATCAATCGCGCTCGGCAGAATTTCCCGGATCTTTTCGACCACCTGATCGACGGTCAGGCCTTCCTGATGCTCAAGCCGGATCAGCACGTCGCGGGGATCGCCAAACTCCTGAACCTTGACATCGCCCATCTTCAGACTGCTCATGGCGGAACGGATGCGACCAATATCGGCCGGTGTTTCCGTGCCAATTTCGACCATGATGCCGCCCTCAAAATCAATGCCGAAATTCAAACCCTTGTTAAAATACAGGCCAAAGGCGACAATGATCGACAGAAACGAGAAAAGATAGGCAATTTTCCGGTAATTGATGAATTTGACATCTGTCTTTTCTGGAACCAGTTTCAATAACATTTCATAGGCCCCTTATATCTTCAATGTGGTCGGGCGTCTTTTACGGGCCCAGGTGGAAATAATCATCCGTGACAGGCTCACCGCGGTGAACATGGATGTGGCGATGCCGATGGCGAGGGTCACGGCAAAACCCTTGACCGGTCCAGATCCGAACTGGAACAGGATCAGGGCGGCGATAAAGGTTGTGAC
The DNA here is from genome assembly GCA_048266545.1 of Paremcibacter sp. Classification (GTDB taxonomy): domain Bacteria; phylum Pseudomonadota; class Alphaproteobacteria; order Sphingomonadales; family Emcibacteraceae; genus Paremcibacter. Next base: position 11,305 of record JBLWZH010000039.1, read on the forward strand.
ATTGGCGTCGATAATGGTGCTGAAGGCCTTGTCATAACCCGCATCAAGGGCGCTCAGGGCGTTTTTGCCCAGGCGGAATTCCTCACGCACCCTCTCGAATATCAGCACATTGGCGTCAACCGCCATCCCGATGGTCAGCACGATCCCCGCCACCCCCGGCATGGTCAAGGTCGCCCCGAGGGTCGACAACAGGCCAAAGATCAGGGCGATATTGATCATCAGGGCGAAATTCGTCACCACGCCAAAGGCGCCGTAGCTGAGAATGATATAGACCATCACCGCCAGCAGTCCGATGATCGCGGCGATTTTCCCGGCCTCGATATTGTCCGAGCCCAGATCGGGCCCGACGGTTCGTTCCTCGACCACGGTCAGCTTCGCCGGCAGGGCCCCGGCCCGAAGCAACAGCCCCAGTTCACTGGCGCTGTCGACGGTAAAATTGCCGGTGATGATTCCGGACCCGCCCAGAATAGGCGACTGGATATTCGGCGCGCTGATAACCACGCCGTCCAGGATAATGGCGAACTGACGATTGACATTCTTGCGGGTGACGTCGGCAAATCTGATGCCGCCTTTTCTGTCAAAACGGAAACTGACCACCGGGCGGTTGTCCTGATCATAGCTCAGCCCCGCATCGACAAGGTTTTCCCCGGTCAGGATTTTGCGTTTGCTGACGACAATACTGTCCGGCAATCCGGGCCGCCGTTCACTTTCGGCCATTGGAAAACGTTCATATCCCGGCGGCACCCGGTCCTGTATCCCGATCGCCGCATTGACCAGCTGGAACGACAGTTTGGCGGTCCGGCCGATAATGTTTTTCAGTTTTTGCGGATCATCGAAACCCGGCACCTGAACCAGAATTCGCCCGACACCCTGTTTCTGGATATTGGGCTCCGTGGTGCCCATGCCGTCAATACGGCGGCGAATCACTTCAATCGACTGGGTCACCACGTCGTCACTGCGCCGGATAAGGCCCTCTTCGGTCAGTTTAACGACAATGGCGCCGCCGACGCCCCGCTCAACTTCAATATCCGGCACACCGCTGCCGGTCAGGGAGGCGCCGATCATCTCGACCGTGTCGTCAATGACCGAAAGCGCCTGTTCGGTCTGGCTCTTATCGGTCAGATTGACATGGATCGTGTTGTTGCGGATGCTGCTGCGCTGGGCGATATTGTTTTTCTTCAGCGCATCCCGAATATCGCCCCGTTTGGAGGCCAGTTTTTCCTTCTTGACTTCTGTCAGGTCCACTTCCATCAAAAGATGAACGCCGCCCTGCAGGTCAAGCCCGAGCGTCACCTGCTTGTCGGGCAGAAAATCGGGATACTGGTCCAGTTGCTCATCACTGAGAAAGTTCGGAACAGCCGTCAGAATACCCAAAAGGGCTATCAGGCTGATCAGAATGATCTTCCATCGGGGGAAATTTAACATGCGCTTATCCAGTTATTTGCTGGTTATTTTTTTTCTGCTGCGTCGTTGGCGGGCGCCGGTTTGCCGACAACGGTGGAAATCGTTGACCGGATGACCTTGACCTTGACGTCGGAGGCAATTTCCAGTTCGACCTCGTTATCATCAATCACTTTCGACACCTTGGCGACGATGCCGCCGGATGTGATGACATTATCCCCGCGTCTCAGCGCGGCGACCATCGCTTTATGTTCCTTGACCCGCTTTTGCTGGGGCCGGATCATCAGGAAGTAGAAAACGGCAATGATGAGAATGAACGGCAGAAACTGCATCAACAGATTTTCGCCGCCTGGACCACCCGCAGCCTGTGCAAAGGCTTCTGATATAAACATAGTTTATTCCTCTAAAACTCGTAAAAGCGGCACTATACAGGCCGCTGATTTTTTTTCCCATATTTTTTTTAACGTCACTCGCATATAGGGGGCGCTGTTGGTAAAAACAAGCCGGATGACGCAAATTCTATTGGTTTATTATCGGCTTTCCATATGGTAAAGGTGAAAGCATGAAAAATAAATCTGAAAATAACGCCTTAACGCGCATTGCCGACGCCCTCGAGCGCCTGGCCCCGGCCGAACAGCAACCGACCAGCCTTGAAGGGGCCGACGCCTTTGTCTGGAATGTCGGTCCGGATCGGCTGATTGCGGTCAACTCGGTCAATCATGTCGCCCTTCATCTGCTGCTTGGCATCGACCATGTCCGCGATATTCTCGCCGACAATACCCGGCAGTTCGCCAACGGCTTTCCCGCCAACAACGCCCTGCTGTGGGGGGCGCGCGGCATGGGCAAAAGCTCGCTGGTCAAGGCGCTGCACGCCACAATCCGCGCCCCGGACAAAAAACCGCTGGCGCTGATTGAAATCCACCGGGAAGATATTCCGTCCCTGCCCCGCCTGCTGGACTGCATCCGGCACAGCGCCCGGCGGGTGATCCTCTTTTGCGACGACCTGTCCTTTGATGGCGACGACAACAGCTATAAGTCCCTGAAGGCCGTCCTTGAAGGCGGTATCGAGGGCCGGCCGGAGAATGTCATTTTCTACGCCACCTCCAACCGGCGCCACCTGATGCCGCGGGACATGATTGAAAATGAACGTTCAACCGCCATCAATCCGGCGGAATCCGTTGAAGAAAAAGTCTCCCTTTCCGACCGTTTCGGATTATGGCTCGGCTTTCACGGCTGCAGCCAGGACGATTATCTGGCGATGATTTACGGCTATATGGACCATTATAACATCACTGCCGACAAGGAGGCCGTGCGCGGGCAGGCCCTCGAATGGTCGCGCACCCGGGGGGCCCGCTCGGGACGGGTCGCCTGGCAGTTCCTGCAGGATCTGGCGGGGCGGCAGAACGTCAGGCTTGGCTGATCAGCTTTTCAGATAACGGACCGGATTGACCGCCCGGGCGCCTTTTCGCATCTCGAAATGGAGTTGCGGGTGTTTGACGCCGCCGGTCTGGCCGACCCTGGCGATGACCTGGCCTCTTTTGATCGCCTGCCCCTTCTTGACGAGGATGCTGGAATTATGGGCATAGGCGGTGATCCAGCCATTGGCGTGCCGGATCAGGATCAGATTGCCGAAACCCTTGATTTTGCGCCCGGCATGAACCACGACGCCGCTTTCGGCCGCGCTGACATAGGCGCCGGCGCGGGCGGCGATATTTATCCCGTCATTATGATAGCCCTTATCCTTCGGCCCAAAGGACGACAGAATTCGTCCCTTGACCGGCCACATAAAGCCGGCGCCGCTTTGCGGCGGTGGCGGCGGCAGGGACGCCAGGCTGTTATAATTTTTTCTCTCCGAGACAACGCCCGGCACCTTCAGCTTCTGCCCAATGGCGAGCAGATAGGGCCTTTTCAGGCTGTTCATGCGGGCGAAGCTGGTCATATCCACCTTATAGCGTCGCGACAGGCTGTATATGGTGTCTCCCTTGCGGACCACATGAACCGCCATGCCCGGTTTTGCCAGCTTCTGGCCGGGATACAGCAGATAAGGCGGCTTGAGCCGGTTTGCCTGAATGATCGCCCGCACAGTGACGTCATGACGGCGCGACAGGGCGTAAATCGTATCGCCTTTGCGCACCGTGATGCTTTGTCCCGACGCAGGTGATTTCGCAGAAGCTGGCGCAGAAACCGCTTTGGGCGCTCCGGCATATTTTTTAGGCGGCGGTTTCGGCTTGTCCCGGGGTAGCGGATGAGGACGCGGCGTGTTTTTCGCCTGCTGCTGCGCCGGGATGCCATGGTGATAGCGGGTGCTGAAGGAATGGCCTTCCTGACAGGCCGAAAGCACCCCGCTCCCGCCCATGACAACCATCATCTTTAAAGCCAGAAACTTCTGAGGAATCTGCAGTTTATGCGCCTTCCCGTTTTCCTTCATAGCCGCAGTTTAGAAAGACTGTATCGGAAGATCAACTCTATTATGATTCGTGGACAATACCGGCAAGCAAGGGGACAAATTTCACCGGCAACAGGGTTTCCCGCTGAAAATCATCCCCGTGCCGGGTCAGGCGGAGGATATGCTGGGTTTGATTCTGCGCCCCGACAGGAATAACCATGATTCCGCCGTCTTTTAACTGGCTGAGCAGTTTTTCGGGGACGTCCTCAGAGGCGGCAGTGACCATGATCCGGTCAAAGGGCGCCTGTTCCGGCCAGCCTTTCATGCCGTTGCCGAATAGCGTCGTAATATTGAAAACATGCAGCTTTTTGAAGATTTTTTCGGCGCTGTTGAGCAGCGGCAGATGGCGTTCAATGGTGAACAAGCGGCGGCATAGCCGGGCGAGGACCACGGCCTGATAACCGGAGCCGGTGCCCACTTCCAGCACCTTATGCTGTTTTGTGACCTGCAGGACTTCGGTCATATAGGCCACGACATAGGGCTGGCTGATGGTCTGGCCGCTGTTGATCGGCAGGGCGGCATTCTCATAGGCCTGATTGCGCAGCGCCCGCGGGATGAATTCCTCGCGCGGGATCTCTCCGATCGCGGTCAGGACATCCTCATTTTTAATGCCTTCCCGTCTTAATTCCGCCAGCAAGGCAGTTTTCTTATCGGCCAGGGTCTTTTTCATTAAAACTCTTTATTCACTTTATTCCGGATAGTTGGCAGGGATTTTTCATGTGTCAGGTTAAGATGCAAGGGCGTTACCGAAATATATCCGTCTTGAATCGCTTCAAGGTCGGTGTCCGGTTTTGGCGCGCCATACTGGCGACGAAATCCCAGCCAGTAATAATTATTGCCGCGCAGGTCCTGCCGCTCGTTTATAAACAGCTCCGCATCATCCCGAAAACCCTGATGGGTCGTTTTAACCCCTTTGACCCTATCCTGGAACGGCGGGAAATTCACATTTATCAACACCCCCTCGTCCCACGGCACGTCAATCAGATTGCGCAGAACCTCAAAGCCGTGTTGTCGCGCAACCGCGAAGGGATCCCCGAGACTTTCCCGGGTGACTTCCTGGCTGAGTGCAATGGAAGGGATGCCGCAAATCGCGCCTTCCATGGCGGCGGAAATTGTCCCGGAATAGGTCATATCCTCGGCCAGATTACAGCCCCGGTTGATGCCGGACAGAATCAGGGTCGGCTTTTGCTGCTCCATAATTTTGTGCACCGCCATCATGACGCAGTCGGTCGGCGTGCCCCGGACGGCATAGAATTTTTCGGCAATCCTGCGATAGCGCAAGGGTTCCTGAAGGGTCAGGGCATGGCCCTTGCCGCTTTGCTCTTCCTCCGGCGCGACGATCCAGACGTCATCGCTGATCGCCCGCGCCAGTTCTTCCAGCAGCTTGATTCCCGGCGCATGAACGCCGTCGTCATTGGTGACCAGAATACGCCTCGCCACTGTCATGTTTATATCCGTTCAATCATTTTTTTACCGCCCATATAGGGACGCAGAATTTCCGGTATGAGGATCGAGCCGTCGGCCTGCTGATAATTTTCCAACACCGCGACCAGGGTGCGACCCACAGCCAGACCCGAGCCATTCAGGGTATGCACGAAGCGGGTTTTCTTCTCGCCGGCCGGACGGCAGCGGCTGTTCATGCGCCGGGCCTGAAAATCACCGGTGTTGGAGCAGCTCGAAATCTCCCGATAGGCGCCCTGCCCCGGCAGCCAGACTTCCAGGTCATAGGTCTTTTTCGCCGCAAAGCCCATATCGCCGGTGCACAGCGTCAGCACCCGATAACACAGGCCAAGGCGCTGCAATATCTCTTCCGCGGCCCCGGTCATGCGCTCCAGCTCATCCCGGCTGTCCTCGGGCCGGGTGATGCTGACCAGCTCCACCTTGTTGAACTGGTGCAGCCGGATCATGCCGCGGGTGTCGCGCCCGGCGGACCCGGCTTCGGAGCGGAAACACTGGCTCAGGGTCGTAAAGCGCAGCGGCAGCTTTTCCTCCTCCAGAATCTGTTCGCGGACCATATTGGTCAAGGGCACTTCGCCGGTCGGAATCATATAATGGCCGGTCGTCGCCTCGAACAGGTCTTCCTTGAATTTCGGCAACTGGCTGGTGCCATAAAGCGCCTGATCCCGGACCAGCAGCGGCACACTGGCCTCCTGATAACCAAATTCCCCGGTATGGACATCCAGCATGAAGGCCGACAAGGCGCGCTCCAGCTTCGCCAGATCGCCTTTCAGCAGCACAAAGCGGGCGCCGGACATGCGGGCCGCGCCCTCGAAATCCATCTGTCCCAGGTCCTCGCCAAGGTCAAAATGCTGTTTCGGTTCGAAATCAAACGACGGCCTGTCGCCCCAGTGGCGAATCTCGACATTGTCATCCTCATTTTCCCCGTCCGGCACATCCTCCGCCGGAATATTTTCCAGACGGCTAAGCCGGGCGGTCAGTTCCTCCGACAGGCTGCGGATTTTTTCTTCCAGTTCGGGCATCTGCTTTTTCAGCTCGGCGACTTCCCGGATCAGGTCGTCGGCCGCGTCGCCTTTCGCCTTGGCCTGCCCGATCGCCCTGGAGGCGGCATTGCGCCGCGACTGGCTTTCCTGCAGAGTGGTCTGCAATTCGCGCAGTTCCGCGTCAAGCGCGACCAGTTCGGCGGCCTGCGGCGCAATGCCGCGCCTTTTCCAGCCCAGATCAAATGCTTCCGGATTGTCCCGAATAGCCTTGATATCAAACATCGCTTGTATCCTTAATCGTTAAACGGATGAATAAAATTGAAATTTCGTAAAGGATCAAGATCGGGATGCCGAGTCCGATCTGACTGACCGGATCCGGCGGCGTCATGATCGCGGCGAAGGCGAAGGCGCCGACAACCATATATTTTCTTTTCGCCGCCAGCCCGTCCGCCGTCACAATGCCGACCCGCGCCAGAAGAATAAGCAATATGGGCAACTGAAAGCTGATTCCGAAAGCCAGAATCAGCAGCATGACCAGCGACCAATATTCCCGGACCGTCGGCAGCAGTTCGATGGACAGAACCCCCGCCAGATGTTCTTTGCTGACCCGGGCGGTTTCCGCGACCTCGGGCGGCGACACATCCGTTCCCACCTGAAAGGACATGAAAAAATTCCATGCATTGGGAATCACAAGATAATAGGCGAGCGCCGCCCCAAGGGTGAATAAAATCGGCGTGCCGATCAGAAACGGCAGGAAGGCCCGCTTTTCATTGCTGTAGAGGCCGGGAGCGACGAATTTCCAGATCTGGACGGAAATCAGCGGAAATGTAATGCAAAAGGCGGCAAAGAAAGACACTTTCAGATATACAAAAAACGCCTCATGCATCCCGGTATAGATCATTTTGGCGTCCTGACCGTATTTTAGGGAAACATCGACAAAAGGCTGGGCCAGAAAGAGGTAGATTTCCTCATTGAAATAAAAACAGACGACAAAGGCCAGCACAATATAGATAGCGATCCAGATCAGGCGTTTGCGCAGTTCAATCAGATGCTCAATCAGCGGCGCCGCCGAGCCGTCCATACTTTCGTTTTCTTCAACCGTCATGACCGCCCCTGTTCCGCATCGCTCGAGAGGGCTTTTTCGCCAGCCGCCGCCTTTTCCTTGGCCGCAGGCTTGTTTCCCATGTCCTTTTCCGGGATTATATCCGGTGTCGTATCTGTGTCCTCAAGGGGAATATTGCCCGCCTCGTTCAATCTGCGGGTCACCTCCTCCAGCTCCACTTCATCGGCCATCTGCTTGACACTGCTCTGGAATTCCTGCCCCATCTTGCGGACTTTCGAAATGAACCGGCCGATCGTGCGCAACATTCTGGGCAGATCCTTCGGGCCGACAACGATGATCGCCAGAACGACAATCATGAACATTTCTATCATGCCAATATCAAACATGCTGCGCTCCGAAATCCGGACTATTTACTGGTTTTTTCGGAATTTTTATCATTGACGACAGTTTCGGACTTCTGCTCGATAATCTTCGGCTCCTCGGCCGGTTTATCATCTTCGTCCTCATCCTCTGACATGCCTTTTTTGAAGCTTTTGATGCCCTTCGCCACATCGCCCATCAGGTCGGAGATTTTTCCGCGACCAAAGAGCAGGACAAATAATAAAACGACCAAGGCGATCTGCCAAAAACTTAAACCCATGGAACTTCTCCTCTACGGGGTGGTTATCCCTTTGCAGCCGCGACTATGTGCCATCAGCGGCGGAAAATACTTGATGAAAATCAGGTAAAACCAATCTTAAATCAACTAAAAAAAATATTTTTACATTTTGCGCCCTACGCGTCGGCCGGGCTGGCGGGTGAGACGGGCAATTCAGGCTGTTCTTCCATGGGCTTGGGATCATCCAGAAGGTTAAGCCGCGAGGTATTGACATTATCCAGAAAACCGGCCGCCTTGAGCTCCGCCAGCCCCGGCAGGTCCTTGATCGTATTCAAGCCGAAGTGCAGCAGGAAATGATCCGTCGTGCCATATGTCATCGGCCGCCCCGGTGTCCGCCGCCGCCCCATGGGCCGGACCCATTGGGCTTCCATCAATACGTCAAGGATGCCTTTGCTCAGCGACACGCCGCGCACTTCCTCCACCTCGGCCCGGGTCACGGGCTGATGATAGGAAATGATCGCCAGGGTTTCGACGGCGGCCCGCGACAGGCGCTTTTCTTCCTCAACCTCCTTGCGCAACAGGAAGGCGAGATCCGGCGCCGTCTGGAACATCCATTTGCCGGCCACCTCGACCAGATTGACCCCGCGGTTCTGATATTGTTGCTGTATCTCCGCCAGCAGGTGATCGACATGGGCCCCTTCCGGCAGGCATTCCGCCAGCGCGATAGAAGACAGCGGTTTGTCAGAGGCGAACAGCAGCGCTTCGACAATGCGTATTTGTTCAATAATTTCCATTAATTCTGTCCCTTTATTCTTCGCCAATCATCTTTTCGAGGGTCTGTTGACAATTAAGGTTAGGGCGTTGGCGGCCCACATTTTATCACTGGCGAGACGCAGAATGCGCCGTAGTGTCATGCACTTCAAGCATTTTGC
>JBLWZH010000040.1:0-19636 GCA_048266545.1 Paremcibacter sp.
CGTTTTCCCTCATGCCGCCCTCAAGAAACGTCGCCCAGTCCGGAATACGGCTCAGCATCGGCTCAACGATCGCCAATTCGTCATTTTCGCCACAGAGATGCGCGCGGGCGCTCGACCAGGTCCAATCCTCAGGGCGCTTGACCAGGCCGGCGCGCACGGGATTAAGTTCGACATAGCGCACGCAAGCCGTCAAATGGCTCTCGTCCATGGGGAAAGAGTGAAACCGCTCCTGCCACAGATGGCCCCGGCAGCCTTCGCGGAAATTGATCCTGCGGGTATATTGCCGATGCGCCTCGCCAAAGGCGGCGCGAAGACCGTCCTCATCAGCGGGGACCATGACCAGATGCACATGGTTCGGCATCAGGCAATAGGCCCACACCTCGGCGCCGGCTTTTTTGCACCCCTGTGAGATCATGGCGAGATAAGCGGCATAATCGCCATCATCCATGAAAACCTCCATGCGACGCACGCCGCGCTGCGTCACATGATGGGGGCGCCCTGGCACCACAAGTCTCGCTATCCTGGCCATGCGGAGAGTGTAAAAGATGCCTGGCGACAAGTCAAGAAAAACGGGGACAGTATACTATTTTGAAAAACGAGGACATCCCCATTTTCCTTCCAAAATAGTATACTGTCCCCGTTTTTCTCCCCGTTTTCCAGTCACTCGACCTCGCCGACGGGAACGCCATGCAGTTTCTTGGCGCAGCGGATGCTGAGCGAGGTTTTGACGCTGTCCACATTGGGCGCCGGGGTCAGTTTCGTCGTCAGGAATTTCTGGAACTGCGCCAGATCCCGGGCGACAATCTTCAGAATAAAATCAATCTCGCCGTTCAACATATAGGTTTCCCGGACCAGCGGCCATTCGGCGACCAGCTCCTCAAAGGCCTGAAGGTCGCTTTCCGCCTGGCTGTGCAGGCCGACGAGGGCGAAAACCGTCAGGCCGAAGCTCATTGCCTCGGGATCGAGATCCGCATGGTACCCCCGAATGTAGCCCGCCTCTTCCAGGGCGCGGACCCGCCGCAGACAGGGCGGCGCCGTAATGCCCACCTTCTCCGCCAGATCCACATTGGTAATTCGACCATCATTCTGAAGATTTTCCAGGATACGATAATCAATATTATCCAGTTTAACACGATGCATGCCGTCTGTTCCTTACAACAACTGTTTGATATTTTCGTTTTTCACGGATACGTAAAGTCTGCGCTCAAACCCCGAAATTTCGTAACAAAATTTCTTTCTTGCGACATAATATATTATGAATTGGATAATTTACACAATTAAATATATTTTCATGTAAATTTTGTGAAAATAGATTTCTTTATATCTTTCAAAAATATAAGCTTTTAACTGGTCTTTCCGCCAAAAAAAAGTTATAATTTTTGCGGAAAGACAACCTATGGGAAAACCTTGCGGGAACTCTTTTCAGGAGATATGATTTTGAAGCGGTTCAGGTCTTCGGGATACCGTTTTTATATATTGGGAAGATAATAAAGCGTGCAGAAAAAAGCCCAGTTTGACGACAGGATCCGCAACCTGCTCGCCCTTGCGCAGGATGGCGCGCCGCGTAGCCGGACCTTGTTGTTTTCCCACATCAGCGACCTCTTCCTGCAGAAAAGACCGATGGCGTCGGCAACCCAGGTGCGCATGCTGACGGAAATCCTGAAAGAGCTGCTTGACCAGGTGGAATTATCGACCCGTCAGGATGTCGCCGCCGCCCTGTGCGCCCTGAATGATCCGCCTGAAGAACTGATCAACCTCCTCAGCGAGGATGTAATCGAGGTGTCCGGGCCGCTGCTGGAAAAGGCGATCCTGCCCGACGAGCGGCTGATCCATATCATCCGCTATGGCGGTGAGGCCCATCGCATTCATATTTCACGGCGGTTTGGCCTGTCGCCCCTGGTTCGGCAGGAACTGGAAAAGGCCCATCAGGAATCAGCAAGCTCGAAACTGAAATTCAGCCTCAATGACCTTGAGAAACTGGCCGGCGATCAGACGCCGGACCTGGATGAGGAAACGACCGCCGATATTCTCGAACTGTTGCGGGCGCAGAAAATCCACGCCCCCTATCCGCAATCGGACAGCGGCCGGACGGACGGGCCGGAAGACGATACGCCCCCGGCGGCTGAAAAAAAACCGCCCGTTACGGTGCGGGAGAACATCCATTTTGTCGAGCCGTCAATCTTTTCGCCGCCGGTTCAGATAATCCGCCCGGCACGCCGGCCTGAACAGCCGCAGCCGCCGGAAAAGCGGCAGGATATGGCGCGGTCCGCGCCCGGAAAATCCGCCGTCGGCGAAACGGAACCGGCGGCGCCGAAGGCGCCCCATGATGGCGCCGCCAGAGAAAATTCCCGCATGTTCCCCAAGGATGCCGCCGCCAATGACGCCGCTCTGCCGGACAGCGTCATTCATATGGAAAACAACGCCCCGGATCTCGCCCGGGACATCTGGCGGCAGGCCCGGGACGCCCGCGGCGAAACCAGCAAGCAACGGGAATTCGTCCGCACCGTCGCCGACTGGTTTTGGGAAGTGGACCGCAACGGCGCCCTCACATTCCTGTCCGAAGAAGCCTTTACCGTCTTCGGCCGCCCGGCGGCGGCGCTGACGGGCGAGGATTTCATCTCGCTCTGCCATAGCCCCGATGCGGACAAGAACGCCGATCCGGCCGCGACAACATTTGAAGCGCTGTTTGAACATCGCGCCTCGTTCCGCGACGTGCCTTTTTACATTTCCGCCGCAAAGGGCGAAAAAAGCCTGTGGCGCCTCAGCGCGATCGCCATATTTGACATTCATACCGGGCGCTTTACCGGTTTCCGCGGCAGCGCCCGCGCGGAATCTGACGCCGAAAGCGACGTCGGAGATGCGTCCGCCGTGGCCGCCGCCGGTGATGCGGCGCCGGGGGGCAACGCTGCATCGCCTGTCAGTCCGGCGCCGGTGACCCAGCCCGCCGCCCGGGAGGATGCCGCCGCTGAACTGCTCTATAACCTGTCTCACGAATTCAGAACGCCGCTCAACGCCATCATCGGCTTTTCGGAAATGATTGACATGGAGACCTGGGGGCCGGTCAATCCCCAATATCATCAGCATACCAAGAATATTCTGGCGGCGGCCGGCCAGTTGAAGGAAGCGGTCAATGATGTGCTCGATTCGGCCAAACTCGAAGCCGGCCTGTTCCAGATCGACCCCGAATCATTCTCGCTGAAGGCGACCCTCAAGGACTGCATGGCGAATGTCGCGGCGATGGCCCGGGACCATGGCGTCCAGCTGGCGGAAAGCGACAATAATATTGACGTCATCCTCTATAATGACCGCCAAAGCGTCGAATTATGCCTGACCAAGATGCTGGCCTGTTCCCTGAAAAGGGCCCGGGGCGGCGAAATTATCAGCCCGTCCGTTTTGATCAACAGCAATGCCCAGGTCCGAATCGAAATCCCGATTCTCGGGCCTGAAATTCTCGAAAAAGATGGTGAAAAACTGTTCCGCAAACTTCAATCCGAGCCCGATGGGAAGAAAATTTCTCCCTCTCCCGGCGAGGAATATGAAACAAAAATCGCCTCCGGCTTCGGTCTGGCGATCGCCCGCGACCTGGCGCGGATGATCGGCGGCGACATCGCCAGCCACGCCGACAAGGGCCGAATTACCCATTTGGCGCTGACCCTGAGCAACCACGACCTGCCGTCATAAGCCGTTCCATTCTCTGTATTTTTTCTTTCGACCGGCCTGTCATTCACTTGCCGCCCGAGCGCCTGCGGGCCGGAAAGTTAAAATTTTATGCTATTTTTATGTAAAATGCGGCGACAAATTTATTTAATATTGTGTTAATTTTCCTAGACTAACTATTTGTTATTAAAAAGCAATTTCCAACGCCTGTTAACCTTTTATTCATAACTCTCCGCCATATTAGGATCACAATCTTGGCATTGAGTACCCATTTTATTTGGCACATTAGGAGATAAGTCATGAATAAATTTTTTGCAAAACTGCGCAAGTCGGAAAAAGGCGCGACAGCCATTGAATATGGTCTGATTGCCGCCCTGATCGCTGTTGCGGCCATTACCGCCATGACCAGTGTCGGCAGTTCACTGACAACAAAATTCACTGAAATCAACAGCGCGCTGAAATAAACAAGCCGCTATTGTTGGTTTAGGTAAAGTATTCGATAGAGGCTTTGGAGCATTTTCCAGGGCCTCTATTTTTTTCTCCCTTTATTTTCGGCCGCCCGGAAACAGGACATAAGGATACTGGATATGAAAAAAATATTTTTCGGCAAATTATTCTCCTGCGACAAGGGCGCCACCGCCCTCGAATATGGCCTGATCGCGGCGCTGATCGTCGTCGCCTCCATGGGCGCGCTCAGCGCCATGAGCAGCACGGTCATTACGAACTTTAACGATACATCATCAAAAGTAACGGGCGCCATGCAGTAAGGGAAAATGGGGAAGAAAAATGGGGACATAGCGTAATTGAAGTAGGATCATTCTCCATATGGTATAACGGGCTTGGTTTTGAGTGCCAAAACTATCCCAAGCATAGGAGAATGACCCATGGCTCTATTATACGCCGGACTGGATGTATCTGACAAGAAAACTCATATCTGTATTGTTGATGAAAAGGGCGGGCTGCGCTGGCGGGGCGTCTGCGTCACCGACCCGGAGGCCTTGAGCCGCACTTTAAAGAAGCGCCCCCCCTCCCTGGACAGGGTGGTCCTTGAAACCGGCCCTTTGTCCTGCTTTCTGTATCATGGCTTGCGGGAGCGCGGCCTGCCGGCTGTGTGCATCTGCGCCCGGCACGCCAAAGGGGTTCTGTCAACCCGGCTCAATAAATCAGATGTCAACGACGCGGAGGGGCTGGCGCAACTGTCGCGCACAGGTTGGTATAAAGAGGTGCACATCAAGGATAAGGATACTCATCTGGACCGGACCCTGCTCCGGGTGCGTCATCAACTGATCAAGAGCCATGCCGATATGCTGAACCAGCTGCGGGGCCTTCTGAAGCTGTTTGGCCTCAGGCTGGGTCGGGTGACAACACCGGGTAAAAGAACGGAACGACTGATCTATCTGTTCGAGCAGCAACCGGCTTTAAAACCCATGCTTCTGCCGCTGATCAAAGCCCTGGACGCCCTCGAGCAGGAGATCGCCAAACTGAACAGGCAACTGAAGAGGCGGACAGCCATCGACCCGACATGTCGCCGCCTGATGACCATTCCCGGTGTCGGTCCCATTGCCGCCCTGACTTTCAAGGCCAGCATCGAAGATCCGGCGCGGTTTAAACGGTCGACGGACGTGGGGGCCTATGCGGGCCTGACGCCGAGGCGTTTTCAGTCGGGGGAGATGGATGCCTCGGGCCATATCTCCAAATTTGGCGACCAGATGCTGAGGCGGGCGCTCTATGAATCCGCCAACAGCATCCTGGGCCGCCTGAAGAAAGGCTGTGCGCTCAAAACCTGGGGGCAAAAACTGGCCGAACATAAAGGCCCCAAACGCGCCCGGGTCGCCGTCGCCCGCAAACTGGCGATCCTGATGCACAAGATGTGGATCAGCGAACAGGAGTTTGTCTGGCGAAAAGCGTAAAGCCTGTTCGCTTCCGCTGTTGCCCGGCAAAGGATGACCTCGCGTATACTGTCGTTACCAAATAGATAACGTTGGGGACAAAGAGGCGTCCACCCAAACTTTGGCCGCTATCCTGAGGCACGGAACCTAAGGCCCCAAAGCTGTCCTGTCGACCTCGTAGACAACCATAATAAGCGGAAAAAGAACTTAAAAATACCGGAGAGGTAAAAATTCAATTAGACAACAGTATACTATTTATCATCTTATTCACTCCGTTCTCGATTAAATAGTATACTGTCCCCATTTTTGCCCATTTTTGCCCATTTTTTCCATTAACCAAAAAAACACCTTCCCTGACTATATTATAAAAAGATAACATAATCCGGCAATCAGGGTGACGTCTTTGCTTACAATCACAGTGCTTTCCATATTTTGTCTTTTGATGGTCCGGGCCGCCTATTCCGACCTGACCAGCTTCACGCTGTCGAACCGGTTGTGTCTTTCAGTGGCCCTGCTCTATCCGGTCTTTCTTTTCGCCCTCTATCTGGACGGGCACGGCCTTGTCTGGCCGGATATTCTGCTGTCCCTCGCCATCGCCGCCGTGATCTTCATCCTGCTGGCGACCCTGTTCGCCTTCAATGTCATGGGCGGCGGCGACGTCAAACTGATTCCCGCGGTCGCGCTCTGGGCCGGGCCGGGCCATATGCTGGGATATTTATTCATCATGGCGCTCCTTGGCGGCGTCATTGCGGCGATGATCCTCGCCCGCAACCGCATAAAAGCGTCAAAATATCTCAAATCTTCAGAAATTATAAACCTCTCCATGGCACAACAGGAAGAAAGTGCGGTTCCTTATGGGGCCGGTATAGCCGGCGGTGGACTTTATGTCGCGTATGAATTGTTTTCCACCTTCACCATGACCTGAGGTTTCGGGATTGCAGAACAAGGATTAGGACAGATGAATATTAATATGAGAAGTGTCGTGCTTATAGGGGTCGCCCTGCTTATCGCCGGGGTCACCGCCTTTCTGGCCAGAAGCCTTGTCAGCACGCCGCAGCCGCAGGCAAACGGGAGCCCGCAGGCCGTGGCGAAAATCGCCGAAGCCAGGCTGAAAATCCTGGTCGCGGCCGCCGATATGGAAGTCGGCCACTTCGTCAAGGCCGAGGACATGGTCTGGCAATCCTGGCCCGACGACAGGGTTCATGAGTCCTATATTCAAAAAGAGTCCGATGTCACGCCCGACTCCTTTGTCGGCGCGGTGGTCAAGACGACGATCGCCGCCGGGGAGCCGATTATCAGCAACCGCATGGTCAAACCCGGCAATCGGGGCTTTATGGCCGCGGTTCTTCCCGCCGGCAAACGGGCGATCTCGATCCGGATCAACGCCACCTCCGGCAATGCCGGTTTTGTCTTTCCCGGCGACCGGGTTGACATTCTGCTGACCCATGAAGTGGGCCAGGACAGCAACCGGGGCAAGGCCCGCGTCAGCGAAACCGTTCTCAGCAATGTCCGGGTTCTGGCCATTAACCAGCGCACCGACAATCCGACCCATACGCCGTCGATCGGTCAGACCGCGACCCTGGAAGTCACGCCCAAGGAAGCCGAAAAAATCTCCCTGATCAATCGGATGGGGGAATTGACGCTAATCCTGAGAAGCCTGGGCAAAGAAGAAACCCCCGCCCCGCAACAGGCCGCCGCAGATCCCCGGACCATCACCTGGGACAGCGAGGTCAGCACGCAGATTTCCGGCGGCGCAAGCAGCGCCGGCCCGGCCGGCCGCAATATCACCGTCGAGGTGTTCCGCGGCAGCACGAGCAAGGCCCAGACATTCGATTTTAACAAGCTTTTCGGCACGGCGTTCACCGCGGCGGAAAACGCGGGAAATAATCAAGAGGGTGAAGAGGGATTAGAAGAATGACACACATCCTGAAAAACATATCAGGCTCCGCCCTGATCAAAGGGACAAAGAACCTCGTCTTGCTGGCCCTGCTTATGCCGGCCATGGCGTTGTCCGTGACCTTGACCGCCGCGGCGAGGCAGGACCCTCAGAAGCATATTGAAGTCGGCAAAGGCGCCCTGATCCGCTTCAAGGAGCCGGTGAATAATGTCTTCCTCGCCAATGCGGAAATTGCCGACCTGCAGGTCAAGTCGCCGACCCTGGTCTATGTTTTCGGCAAGAAACAGGGCGAAACCAATCTCTACGCCGTCGCCGATGATGACCGGGTGATTTATCAGGGGAATATTTCCGTCAATCATAACCTGGGCAGCCTGGAGGACGCCATCAATCATGTGATCCCCGACGCCAGCATCCAGGTGCGCTCCTATGAAGGGTTGCTGCTGCTCACCGGGCATGTGGACAATCCGGAACAGGCCGAAGACGCCCGGCGCATGGCCGAGGATTTCATCGGCAAGGAAAGCACCATCATCAACAAGCTGCAGATTTCCACCCCGGTTCAGGTCAACCTGCGGGTGCGCATCGCCGAAATCGGCCGCGACACCAAGAAGGAACTGGGCTTCAGCTGGGAAAATCTCTTTGTCAATGGCGATACGGCCATTGGCATGGTCCAGGGCGCCGACGTGGTGAATTTCATTCCGGATCCCAGCGGCCTGACCAACAATCTGGTCAAGGAATTCGCCGTTCAGGGCCGGGGCCTCAACAGCCTGTTCGGCGGCTTCCAGGCCGGTAATTTCGATGTTAATTTCATCATCGACGCTCTGGAAACCGAAGGCGTATTGTCGGTGCTCGCCGAACCGAACCTGACCACCCTGTCCGGCGAACCGGCCAATTTCCTCGCCGGCGGCGAATATCCCATTCCGACGCTCGAAGAAGGGCAGGTGGTGGTTCAATATAAGGAATTCGGCATTTCCCTCGCCTTCACGCCGATCGTGCTCGACGATGGCCGGATCAATATGAACATCAAGCCGGAAGTCAGCCAGCTGTCCTCCAACGGCGCGATCACCATCCAGGGCTTCAACATCCCCGCGCTGAGCACCCGCCGGGCGGAAACCACCATTGAACTGGGTTCCGGCCAGAGCTTCGCCATTGCCGGCCTGTTGCAGAACAACGTCACCCATGACCTGGCGAAATTCCCCTGGCTCAGCGATATTCCGGTCCTCGGCACCCTGTTCCGCTCCAGCAAATTCCGCCGTCAGGAAACCGAACTGGTGATCATTGTCACGCCCTATATCGTCCGGCCCCATAACGGCGGCACCATGCCGATGCCGACCGACGGGCTGAAAATTCCCAATGATTACGACCGTTATATCAAGGGACACTCCTACGCCACCCGAAAAGCCGACATGCCGCCGCCCGTGCAGGGGAAAAACGGCGCCAAGCTGAAAAGCGCCGCCGGGTTTATTCTGGACTAAGGCCGGAAAAAAGACCGAAAAAAGGCATGACAACAGAAAGCAAGACTATGAAGATGACAGTGAAAAATATCGTGAAAAGCGCAGCCGGCCTTACCCTTCCGGCCATGGCCTTTCTGGCCCTGGCCGGCTGTAGCGGCTCGGCTCATTTCAGCGATGGCGACCCCCAGAAACGCAACGAAGTGGCGATGGTGCGCATCCCCTTCATGCTGACCTTTGAAGCGGATCAGGCGGCATTGTCGGCCGCGGCCATAGAGCAACTGGACCGGTTCCTCGTGAGCAGCAATGTCTCCTACGGCGACGAACTGAGCATGGACTTCCCGCTCGAGCGGGACGGCGACCTGTCGCCGCAAAACCGCGAGAGAATGGCCTATCTGTCTGATTTGTTGAAAAAGCGCGGCCTGCATCTCGCCGTGGCTGTCACCCCCTTTGGCCTGAGTCCGGCGGAAAATCAGGCCCGTTTCCTCGTGTCGCGCTATGTGGTGACCCCGCCGCAATGCGGTGACTGGTCAGAACCGTCAACCGGCAATTACGGCAACGCCAGCCTGAAAGACCTCGGTTGCGCCAGCCAGGCCCAGCTGGGCCTGATGATCGCCAACCCGCGGGACCTGGTCACCGGCGTTTCAAATAATATCCCGAATGCGGAACAGGCGGCGGGAGCGGTCGCCGCCGCCTATAAGAAGAAAACCTCCGGCAAGGCATACTCTGGCTCCGCCAAGAAATAACAGGAATTGAATATGAGCATCGCATCTCTGTTGAAAAAAGATGAAAGTCTCGAAAATGAATTCGAGGCCTATGTCTCCGATGATGAGACAACACAGGCGCTGGTTCCCGTACTCAACGAGCGAGACTGGAATACTTCCCTGATCAAGAAGGGCGGCATCGAAAACGCCATTCGGACGCTGGCCACCTCGACCTCGCCGAAATTCCTGTTTGTCGACCTGTCGAAATCATCTTCCCCGATGGAAGACATGAACGCCCTGGCCGAGGTCTGCGAACCGGGCACCATGGTCATCGCCGTCGGTCAGGAAAATGACATTGAACTCTACCGCAGCCTGATCAGTTCCGGGGTTCAGGAATATCTGGTCAAGCCGGTGACCACCGAACAGATCCGGGAATGCATCCTGGTCGCCGAAAATACTTTGCGCATGTCGACCGAAGCCGAAGTTCCGGTCAATGAAAATGAAACCGACAAGCTGGTCGCCATTGTCGGCATGCGCGGCGGCGTCGGCGCCAGCACCATCGCCAGCAGCTGCGCCTGGATCATCGCCAATGACCTCAAACGCAACACCGCCCTGCTGGATATGGATATTTATTTCGGCACCGATGCGCTGACCTTTGACCTGGAGCCGGGCCGCGGCCTGTGCGACGCCCTGGAAAATCCCAGCCGGATTGACGGCCTGTTCATTGAACGGGCGATGATCCGCCAGAGCGCCACCCTGTCGATCCTCGGGGCCGAAGCTTCGCTCAATGACCCGACCTACACCGACCCGTCGGCCATGTCGCATCTGCTGACCGAACTGAAGCATAATTTCAATTATGTGGTTCTTGACCTGCCGCGGAATATGGCGGCGGAATATCCGCTGATGCTGTCAGAGGCCGACGAGATCATCCTGGTGTCCGACCTCAGCCTCGCCGCCGCGCGGGACATGATCCGCTTTCAGGCCCTGTGCAAAACCGTCGCCCCGGAAGCGACCGTCAAGGTGGTCCTCAACAAGGTGGCCGGCCCCGGCCTGGTCGAAGTCGACAAGAAGGATTTTGAAGCCTCCGTTGAGCGGTCGGCAGACTGGGAAATTCCGCTGGACAGCAAACTTATGGTCCAGGTGTCCCGATCCGGCAAACCCCTGCCCCAGACGGCGAAAATGAGCCGGATGGTCAAGACCCTGAAAGCCATCTCCAACGATATTACCGGCGGCGATGACGAAGGGGCAAAAGAACCCTTCTGGAAGAAACTGGCTGCGAAAAGCAAAAAATAACTTAATGAACATATGCCCTTATGGAAAAATTGTGAAATAGCATGAAAACGGCGTTTGGTAAGAAAACACATCTGGACAGCAAGCCTCCTCTGATGGCGAAAAAAGTCAGACAAGCGGCGACTTTTGGCCGCGGCTCCGCGGCGTCGGCCAAGGATCTGGCCAAGGTCGGCCTGCCGCCTGTGGAGAATACTAGCACCTCCAACGCCAATATGGTCGACAAGGCCTATGACCTTATTGAGCCTGTGATGCTGGAGCGGATGGACCCCGCCCAGGCGCGGGAAATGGAGCGCAATGAAGTTACCCGCTTCATTGAAGATTTGATTGGTGAACAAGCGGCCCATCACCGGATCGAGCTGAATGAACTTGAACGACGCGATCTGGTCACAGTTCTGCTGAATGAGCTGCTGACCTCCGAAAGCACCCGCAACAAGGAGACCGCCGAAGAGGAAGTCAATGTTGTCCGCAAACGCAAGGAAGTCAAAAAACAGACCAATGAACAGATGCAGCAGGTCAGTCATGACAGCATCATGGACGCCAAGGACCGCCTGCAACCGCTGCTGCTGGAATATATCGACGCCTCCGCCGCCAATGAAATGGACCGCGCCGAACTTGCCGAACAGGTCAGCGAGGCCGTCAATGAACTGATGGTTCAGGAAAAAATCAACCTGAACCTGCGCGAACAGCGCGACCTGGTCAATATGCTGCTCCATGACATGCTGGGCCTCGGTCCGCTGGAGCCGCTGCTCAGCGATGAGAATATCACCGAGATCATGGTCAACGGCCCGAAACAGATTTATATCGAGAAAAGCGGCAAGCTGAAGCTTTCCGACGTCACCTTCCGCGATGAACAGCATCTGATGAATATCTGCACCCGGATTGTGACCGCCGTCGGCCGCCGGGTCGATGAATCGACGCCGATCTGTGACGCGCGTCTGATGGACGGCAGCCGGGTCAATATCATCATTCCGCCGCTGGCGATCGACGGCGCTTCAATCTCGATCCGTAAATTCGCCAAGCAGAAAATCACCCTCGATCATATGATCGACTGGAACAGCCTGTCTCACCAGATGGGCACCGTGCTGAAAATCGCCGGCGCCTGCCGGTTGAATATCCTGATTTCCGGCGGCACCGGGTCCGGTAAAACCACCATGCTCAACGCCCTGTCGCGCATGGTCGATCCGGGCGAACGGGTGGTCACCATCGAGGATACCGCCGAACTTCAGATGCAGCAGCCCCATGTGGTGCGGCTGGAGACCCGGCCGCCCAACCTGGAGGGCAAGGGCGAAATCAGCATGCGCGATCTGGTGAAAAACGCCCTTCGGATGCGGCCGGACCGCATTATTCTGGGGGAAGTGCGCGGGCCGGAGGCCTTCGACGTGCTGCAGGCCATGAACACCGGCCATGACGGCTCCATGTGTACGCTCCACGCCAACAATCCGCGGGAGGCGCTGACCCGCATGGAAAACATGATCGGCATGGCCGACCTGAAACTGCCGCCGAAAGCGGTGCGGGAACAGATCGCCGGGGCCGCCGACCTTGTGGTTCAGGTGTCGCGGATGCGCGATGGCGGCCGGCGCTGCTGCGCGATCACCGAAATCGTCGGCATGGAAGGCGACGTCATCACCACCCAGGATCTCTTTGTTTATGAATTTACCGGAGAGGATGCGGACGGAAAACTGCAGGGCCGCTTCAGGTCGACGGGAGTTCGTCCGCATTTCATGGACAAAGCCGCCTATTATGGCCTGGATAAAGCATTGATGGAGGCCCTGTAGGAAAGAAAATGACCATTGAGAATCCGACCATTGTAATGATTGGCATCTTTGCCTGCGTCTTTATCCTCATCGCCGCGCTGGCGCTGGCGCTGGGCCTGATGGGTCAGAGCAACAAATTGATCCGCAAGAAGCTGAACAAAGTCAAAAGCCGCCATGGCAACGGCGCTTCCCTGGCCAAGGAACAGGCCAAGAAGAACCTGTTCGTTAAAAAAGAAGTCTCGCTGTTCGACCGGTTGATACCCAAACCGGACGAGATGCGTAAAAGGCTCAATAAAACCGGCCGCAAGATCACTTTCCGCAAATATATCCTCTATAGCGCCGCCATCGGCGCCCTTGTCATGTTCCTGGCCAAAATACTTGGCGGTCTGACCCTGATGCCGGCGCTGATGATCGGCCTGTTCGCCGGCCTGTTTCTGCCCCACACCTATATCAACATCATCATCCGGCGGCGGCTCACCAAATTCACCCAGCAATTCCCGGAAGCCATCGACCTGATTGTCCGTGGTTTGCGGGCCGGCCTGCCGGTCACCGAATCCATCGGCGCGGTCGCCCGGGAAATGCAGGCGCCGATCTCAACCGAATTTGGCATGATCACCGATGAAATCAGACTGGGCAAAACCATGGACGAAGCCCTGTGGGCGACCGCCCAGCGGCTCGACACGCCGGATTTCAAATTTTTCGTCATCAGTCTGTCGGTTCAGCAGGAAACCGGCGGCAACCTGGCCGAAACCCTGACCAACCTGACCGAGATCCTGCGCGGGCGGACGAAATTGAAGCTCAAGATCCGGGCGATGATTTCCGAAGGCAAGGCCAGCGCCTATATCATCGGCTCGCTGCCGTTTCTGATGTGCGGCCTGCTGTCGGTGATGAATTACGAATATATGTCGGTCATGTTCACCGATCCCCAGGGCCAGATTGCCCTGATCGGCGCCGTGATCTGGATGAGTATTGGCATTTTCATCCTGGCGAAAATGATTAATTTCGAGGTCTAGCACATGGAAACCTATTTGCCCGAAGGCGTCACCATAGAAGACATCATCACCGCGCTGGCGGCCATGTCCGCCTTTCTGGTGGTGCTGGCGATCTGGAGCACCGGCATCATCAAGGATTCGATGCATGGCCGGGTCAAGCATCTGCAGGACCGCCGCAATGACCTGAAGCGGGGCTACACCGCCCCGACCAAGCGCCGGGCGACGGTGAAGAAAGCCCACCATATCGGCCTGATGCAGAGCATTGTCAACACTTTCAACCTGTTGAAGAATGAGCAGGCGGAAAAATACCGGATCAAACTGCTGCAGGGCGGCTACCGCTCGAAGGATGCGCTGGTGATCCTCCTGTTTCTGAAGCTGGTTCTGCCGATCCTCATCGGCATTATCGCCGTGATCCTGTTTTACGGTTTCGGGCTCTATGACCTGACGCCGATGATGAAGACCCTGGTCAGTGGCGGTTCGGTTCTGCTGGCGTCGATCCTGCCGGAAACCATGTTGAAGAATGTCACCATCAAACGTAACGAGGCGATGCAGAAGGCCCTGCCCGACATGCTCGACCTGCTGGTGATCTGCGCCGAGGCCGGCCTGACCCTCGACGCCGCCCTGCAGCGGGTGGTCAAGGAAATGGGCCAGACCGGGCCGGAACTGGCCGATGAACTGGGCTATACCGCCATCGAACTCGGCTTCCTGCCGGAACGGCGACAGGCGCTGAACAACCTGGCGGAGCGGGTGACGTTGCCGTCTGTCCGCTCGGTGACGGCGACGCTGATCCAGTCGGAGAAATACGGTACGCCCCTGGCCCAGTCGCTCAGGGTGCTGTCGGCCGAATTCCGCAATGAACGCTTTATGAAGGCGGAGGAAAAGGCCGCGAAACTGCCGGCGACCATGACCGTGCCGCTTATCCTGTTCATTCTGCCGACATTGTTTGTTGTGTTGATCGGCCCCGCGGCCTGCCAGATTAACGGCACGATCGCCTAGTGCGGGAGACGGTCACAATGAAAAAAACACCCCTGCAAGGAGAGCCGCGTAATAACCACCAGTTTATTCAGGAGCTCTTGATATGATAAAAGAACCCACCACAACAGAAAACCGCCGGGCCGGGTTGCTCAGGCGACTAAAGAAGAATGACGCCGGCGCCGCCCTCGTCGAAACCGCCTTTGTCCTGCCGGTCATCGCCCTCGCCGCGATCGGCACCCTGGAAGTGGGCATGACCATGCTCAGCACCACCATGCTTGAAGGCGCCATTTCGGAAGCCTCCCGCGCCGGGATGACCGGCTACGCGACGGCCAACAAAACCCGGGAAGAATATATCAACGACCTGTTGAAGGAAAAAACCTTTGGCATGATCAACCTGAATAACCTGGTGATCCGGCAAAAGGTTTATGAGGGTTTTGGCGATGTCGGCGTGCCCGAACCCTATACGGACGTCAATGGCGACGGGGTTTATTCCCTCGGGGTTGACAGCTTCACCGATATGAACTGCAACAACCAGTGGGATGCGGAAGTCGGCACCGATGGCGTCGGCGGCCCCGGACAGGTGGTGCTCTATGAAGTGGTCTATGACGCCAATTTCATGACCGGCTTTTTCTCTCACGCGATCGGCGATGACGACGGCAAGATCAAACTGACCGCCAGCACCGTCATTCAAAATGAGCCATACGGCAACCCCAATCCCAATTGCGTCGTCGAAATCAAGACATAAGGGGAAGGGTCATGCTGATCAATTTGCGCAATTACATCATTCCCCGCCTGCTCCGCAGGCTTCAAAAATCGGAAAAGGGCACGATCCTGATCGAATTCGCTTTCGTCTTTCCGGTGACCCTGATCCTGCTGCTCGGCGGCTTCGAAACCTTCCGCCTGTTGATGGCCCACAGGAAGGCGAACATGACAGTCACCTCGGTCAGCAACCTGTTTTCCCAGAACAAGGCGCTCACCACCTCCGCCATTCAGGATATTTTTGACTCCGTCGAACATATCATGAAGCCGCTGGCGTTGAAAACAGACGGCCAGGTGCTGATTTCCTATATCACCGGCACGCCGACGGGAAATACGATTAATCTGCAATGCCGGGGAACGACCAACACCTCGATCGCGAGCAAGATCGGCGCCGAGGGCAACGAGGCGGACCTGACCCGCATTCCGGGCGCTTTCACGGTGGCGGATACGGAGACCGTGGTCATTACCGAACTGGTCTATCGCTATGAACCGGTGATCGTAAACCTGAGCAGTTGGCTGAATAACGGCATGTTCGCCGCCCATGACGTCTATCATGTCTCGGTACAGAAACCCCGCTTCACCTCGATCACCTTCAACGGCGGCTGTCCGTAAGCTTTTGATATAGAATCATTTATCCGGATATTCCCTCCGGGTAAATGTCGCGCGGCCCAAAAGGCGTTAACAAAAGGTTAATTTTTTAGTTGATTCGGCGAATCATTTAGGAGATGATTCGTCTAGTGATTTGAATCAACGGGGAGAATCCCGTCAAAATAATATACTAAAAGTTTGTTTCTGAGAATGCATTTGCGGTTAAGGAAGGCAGGATATTCACGTCATGAATGTTACGTTGCTGGATGAACAGACTTCTCAATCGGGAAAAATATCCGATCCGGATATCCTGACCGGGTCCCGCGACGAAAAAGAATTCGGCCTGTTTGACTCGGTCTTTCATGAGGTCAGCAACGCCATCGTCATCATTTCCACCGAACAGAAAGGCCGGCCGCCGGTGATCAGGGATGTCAACCATCATTTTGAACTGGTCACCGGCTATCATCTGGCGGAAATCTGCAACCGCAATTTTTATGATTTTCTCGAACTCAGCCCCGCCAGCCCCCACCGCCATGTGATCGACAAGGCGCTGCAAAGCCGCCAGACGGCCATTCTGTTTTGCCCATGGCTCGATTCCGCCGGCCGGAAAATCGAAATCAACATGACGTTGCGCCCTTTCAGCAGCGACGATGACTGTTCGCGCTTCATCTGCGTCCTCAGGGAGAATAATTCGCTCAACAACCACCGCAACAAGGCGGCCCGGGAGATCAAGCGCAACCTGCTGGCCGCCATGCATCATAATTTCAGGACGCCGCTCAACGGCATTCTGGGCTATTCCGAGGTGATCATGACCGAAATGCTCGGCCCCGTCGGCCAGGATTCCTACCGTGAATACGCCCGGGACATTCACGGCGCGGGCCAGGACCTACTCAATCTGATCGACAACCTCCTGGAACTGAAGGAACTGGAAACCACGGAATTTGAACTGCACGAGGAAGATTTCACCGTCGCCGATATGGTGGGCCGGTGTCTTGAAAAAATATCCGCTGACGCCAAGGCGCAGAATATCACCCTCAACAGCGTCATTGATCCGGCGGCAATCAGCCTTTACGGCGACAAATCCCGCCTGCAGCAGGCGATCCACAGCCTGCTGACCAACGCCCTGAAATTTACCCCGGACGGCGGGCGCATCACGGTCGCGGTCGCCCGCGACAGGGATGGCTCCTGCCTGATCAGTTGCGAGGACAATGGCGCCGGCATGCCGCCCCAGCAACTGGCCAAGGTTTTTTGCCATGACACCCATCTGTCCAATATCTATTCGAACCCGACCGTCGGCATCGGCTTCGGACTGTCCTATGTCAAGCAACTGATTGAAAAACATGACGGCACCGTATCAATCATCAGCTCTGTGGGCCGGGGGACCACGGTCACGCTTTATCTGCCCCCCGAGAGACTCAGCGGGCGGCGGCGCGGCTAAGCGCGTTGATCCCAGCCGGAAAATATGTCCCTAAAATCTGCCCCTAAAATCTGCGGTTAAAATCCACATCCCCCTTGCTTTGTCATGCGCCGGCCCCATATACTTGGGGAAAGCACAACAAAGCAGGATGACAAATGACCAGCCCCCTTCATATTATTTCGGCAAATGACCTGCGCAGCGGTCTTAATGTTTATTATACCGGGGACGGTGGCGAAGGCTGCTGGGACACGGATATCGCCAAAGCCACCGCCTATGAAGAGGATGCCGTTGACGCCGCATTTGACCAGGCGAAGCGGGATATGGACGCCAATATCGTCGTCGACTGCCTGATTGTGCCGGTTGACGAAAAGCACACGCCCCTGACCACGCGCGAGAAAATCCGCGCCGCCGGCCCGTCCACCCGTTACGGTCACAAAGCCGCCCGCTAACAGACAGGGTTTATCATGATTGTAAAACAGATTTACGCCGACAATCCGCTCCGCAATTTTCATTATCTGATTGGCTGTCCCGAGACCCGGGAGACGCTGGTCATTGACCCGCTTGATGTCAAGAGATGTCTGGCGGCCGCCAGCGAACTTGACCTGAAGATCACCAAAATTCTCAATACCCATGAACATTGGGATCATATTGACGGCAACGGGGAGATGCAGGCGAAAACCGGCGCCACAATCCACGCCCATCACGGGGCGATGGCGACAATCGGCAATGTTGATGTCGGTCTAAAGGCCGGCGATGTCGTTACCGTTGGCCGGTCGGTGCGCCTGAGCGTTCTCGATACCCCCGGCCACACCAAAAGCCATGTCTGCCTGCTGTCCAATTCGGCACAGCCGGCGCTGTTTTGCGGCGATACCCTGTTCAATGCCGGGGCCGGCAACTGCCACAACGGCGGCGATCCCGACGATCTTTATGACACTTTCTCGCAACAGCTCGACCAGTTGCCGGATCAGACCCGGATCTATCCGGGTCATGATTATATCGTCAACAATCTCGAATTCACCCTCGACCGGGAGCCGGGTAACGAGGAAGCCCACCGGATGCTGGAAAAGCTGCGCGGCCAGGACCCGCACCATGCCCATATCACCTCCATGGCGGAAGAACGGCGGGTCAACAGCTTTTTCCGCCTGACCAACGCGACCATCATCACCAAACTGAAGCAGGAAAACACCCTTCAGTCTGACCAGCCGGAACCGCGGGAGGTCTTCAAGGCCCTGCGGGAACTCAGGAATCACTGGTAATTAA
Source organism: Paremcibacter sp. (assembly GCA_048266545.1). GTDB lineage: Bacteria > Pseudomonadota > Alphaproteobacteria > Sphingomonadales > Emcibacteraceae > Paremcibacter. The sequence goes on from JBLWZH010000040.1 coordinate 18,631, forward strand.
ATCAAACGTATGTTAGATACCATGCGATCATTTATCTAAATAAAGGGAATTGATATGAGCATCGAAGATATTACCGCCGCAATCCGGGACAAGGCCCAGGCCATGGAGGCCAATGGCAAGGGGGTGAAAATTGATCTGAAGGGGGAAGGCTTTGTCTTTATTGACGGCGCGACGACACCGCCGACGGTCAGCAACGACGATCGGGAGGCCGACGTGACCCTGATCATCAGCGAGGAAAATTTCGAGGGCCTGATGGACGGCTCGCTCAACCCGCAGATGGCCTTTATGATGGGCAAGCTGAAAATTGACGGCGATATGGGCCTGGCCCTGAAACTGAGCGACCTGTTCAGCTAATCCGCCAATCCAGCCCAATCAATAAAGGCACGCCGCCCCGGAGCGCCTCAGGCCGCAGCTTGCGCCTGTCCGGGTTACTTATACGCAATTCTGCCGCCAAGGGCGCAGGATAGGCGGAGAAAACAGGTGCCGACAGTGTATTCCCTCTCAAGCCTGTTCGACAAGGCGGGTTGACAAGGCGGGGCGGGCCTTTTAGCGGCACCCTGAAAGGCGCGGGTTCTTTTTGTCTCAATTGCCGCGCGCAGAATGGGTATAATTAACCCGGGCAGACTCTAAAATACGCCTTGTGATGACGATCCCCCCCCGATTCCGGCCGGCCGGACCGGCATCACCCCGCCGACCCCGCTGTTGTTATTCCTGTTATTTCTCCCCTCCCTTCCCCCCTCCCTTCCCCCCTTCCTCATCCTCGGGTTTGACCCGGGGATCCAGAAAACCACGGATAAAATTTTCATAACTGCATAATTTTAAAAGATATTATGGATTCCCGCCTGCGCGCGTATGACGATTTAGATGTTTCAATGAGAATTTGGCTGTTTCCAAGTCCTTCTGGCCCAAAAAAGCGTTTTCAGCAGCCTGCTAGAGCAAGGTCACATCAAATAGATTCATTTTAGGGATTCCCAAAGAGGTCATAATGTGATTCAAGATAGAAGCT
>JBLWZH010000041.1:0-18592 GCA_048266545.1 Paremcibacter sp.
GGCAGCGCCTTTCAACTGGTCGACCCGCTGATCGAGGCGCTGGAAGGGCAGGATAACGTCAACGCCCTGCGCAGCATGGCCTATGTGGTTTTTGAGGATCTGGAGCTTGCGGAATACGCCAACCGGATCCCCAATCTGACCTTTGAGGTGATCGCCGATCCGGGGGGGCAGATCGCCCTGTCCGAGGTCGTCGCCGATGTCTGCGCCTTGTCCGGCCTGCCGGCCTGGGACAGCAGCGATCTTGACCAGATGGTCAGCGGCTATGTGATTTCGGGGCCGGTCACGGCCCGGGCGGTGATCGAACAACTGGCCGAGGTCTATCATTTCGATGTGGTCGAGCAGGAGGATGGCCTGCTGTTTCGAAAACTGGGCCGGCCCTTGGACCGGACGGTGGCGGCGGCCGACCTTGTGGTGTCGGCCGCGGGGGGCAGGCGGGCGGATAAAATATCGCTGAACCGGCTGCAGGATATGGATCTGCCGCGGGAAATCGGCCTGTCCTATATTGATCCGGCGCGGGATTACCAGACCGGCCATCAGCGCGCCCGTCGCGGGAAGGGCGCCAGCGACAGGGTGCGCCAGAAGGCCTATCCCCTTGTCCTGTCGGCGGATCAGGCGAAAGCAATATCCGAAGTGCAACTGGATCTCGCCTGGGGCGGGCGCGAGCAGGCGAGCTTTATCCTGCCGCCCAGATATGCCGATCTGGCGCCGGGGGATATTGTCGATCTGGGGGGCGGCGCGGCGGCGAACAGTTACCTGTTGCAGGAAATCGAGGCGAGCCCCGAGGGCTTGAGCTGTCAGGCGGTGAAATTCTCCCCTGGCCTGTTTGGCCGGACGGCGACGGCCGACAGCGGCCCCGTCCCCGGCCAGCAGGTGGCGGCGATCGCCGACAGCCGCTTCCTGCCCCTGGACATGCCGACGATCACCGGGGCCGAGGTCAGCGCGCCGATCCTTTTCTGGGCGGCGGCGGCCGGCAGCGGCAAATGGACCGGCGCCACGTTGTTTCTGTCCCGCGACGGCGGCCAGAGCTATGATGCGCTCGACAGCCTGTCGGCGAAAGCCATCAGCGGCACGGTGGAAAATATCCTGTCGTCGGGGCCGACGGCCTATTGGGATCAGGCCAATGAAGTTCAAGTGCGGCTCGACAATCCGGCCGACAGCCTGGCGGGCGCGACCCGGGAAGCGGTGCTGAACGGGGCCAATATCGCCTGGCTCGGCGAGGAGATCATCCAGTTCCAGCAGGCCGTCCTGCAGCCCGACGGCAGCTATCTGCTGTCGGGACTGCTGCGCGGGCGGCGGGGGACGGAACATGCGGTCGCCACGCATGGCGCGGCGGAGGGTTTCATCCTGCTGACGGAAGCGGCGGTGCAGGCGGCGACCCTGAATTACGGCGATATTGGCCGGACCTGCGCCTATAAATGCGTGACGACCGGCGGCCGGCTCGAGGATGTCGCGGCGGATAATTTCCTCTATCAGGCCCGGGCCTTGAAGCCTTTCGCGCCGGTCCATGCCCGGGGGAGCCGGGACGGGTCGGGCAATCTCACCCTCCGCTGGATCCGGCGCAGCCGGGTGGGCGGCGAATGGAATGATTATGCGGATGCGCCGCTGGGCGAATTATATGAAAAATACGATATTGAGATCCTGGACGGCATGACAGTGGCTCGGACATTGACCACCGGTCAGCCGGAAGTCGTATATCCGACGGATCTGCAGGTCGAGGATTTCGCCGCGCCGCAAAGCGCCGTCACCGTGCGGATCACGCAACTGAGCGACCGGGTCGGCCGCGGCTGGCCGTTGACCGTTTCCCTGTAAAGATGACTGTTTCCCTTTAACCTATGCGAAAGTGAGGCGCCCCCATGACAGAACAAACGCCGCGCCTGAAGGCGCCCTATATTATCGCCACCCAGGCCCAGAAGGAAGTCAGCCATAATATGGCGCTCAATCTGCTGGACGCCCTGGTCCAGACGGCGGTCGAGAGCGCCCTGCTGGTCGCGCCGCCGCTGACGCCAAGCGACGGCGGATTATGGATTGTCGGCGATGCCGCGACCGGCGACTGGGCGGGACATGACCGGGAGCTGGCGCAATATATCGGCGGCGGCTGGCAGTTTCATATCCCGTTCGACGGGATGCTGGCCTGGCTGCGGGATGAAAATATTGCGGCGCGATTTATGACCGGATTATGGCAAAAAGGGCTGGTGACGGCGACAAAAGTCGAGGTGTCCGGCCAGCAGGTGGTCGGCAGCCAGCAGGCGGCCATCGCCGACGCCGCCGGCGGCGCAACCATAGACGCAGAGGCGCGTTCGGCGCTTAACAGCCTGCTCGCGGCCTGTCGCGCCCATGGCCTGATCGCCGGTTGAACCGGCGACAGGATTTTCCCGTCCAAATAGCGACATATTCTCATGGATAATAAAACAGGATCAAATTTGAATAAAAATGCAGCCTAATCCGTCTGCATCAAAGCGAGAGGGTTATTATCATGAGAAAAATTTTTCTGGGCAGCGTGTGCGTTTTCGCCCTGATCGGCGGTATGGCCCGGGCGGAAGACGCCCGCACCGGGGACAAGGGCTGGTATCTCGGCATTGACGGCGCCTACAGCATTCTGGGCGGGGAACAGGCCAAAGGGTCGGCGCTCGACCTCAACAGTCATTTTAACGACGGCTGGGCCATTGGCGGCAATCTGGGCTATGATTTCGGCGACTGGCGTCTGGAAGGGGAAATCGGCAAACATTTTCATTCGGCCGACCGCTTTGACATCCGGAATGACGGCGGGCTGGGCCTTGGCGGCGCGGGAAATGTCGCGGCGACGGGGAAATCCCGGCTGACCAGCTATATGATGAATCTGGTTTATGACCTGGGCCGGCTGACGGATCAGGCTTCCGTCGAGCCTTTTATCGGCGCTGGCCTGGGGCTGGCGGATATGAAATGGCGAAATCTCGCCACGTCATCGACGATGATAGCTGATGATTCCGACAGCGTCTTCGCCTATCAATTGTTCGCCGGGCTGCGAATTCCGCTGGCCAATGCGTTCGAAATGTCGTTCAAATACCGTTACCTGGCGACGGCGGACGCCACCCTGCAGGACCGGATCGGCGACAGGTTCGAAGCGAGCTACGGCGCCCATGATATTATCCTCGGTCTGACCTATCGTTTTGGCGGCGCGGGCCGCAAGGCGACGGCGGAACTGCCGCAACCGGTCGCGGTCGCCCAGCGGGAGACGGAACCCGTTATAGCGCCGCCCGCGCCTGTTAGCGAACCTGTCGCGCCGGACCCCCTGCCGGAACCGGCGGCGGGACCGGTGATCGACAAGGGGCCCTATACGGTTTATTTTGACTGGGACAGCAGCCGGATCACGCCGACGGCGGCGGAGACCCTTGAAAAGGCGGCGGCCGAAGCGGTGAAGGTAAAGGATATTATCATCAAAGTCGCGGGCCATGCCGACCGCTCCGGTCCGGACGGCTATAATGACAAACTGTCATGGCGGCGGGCCATAATGGTTAAAAACGCCCTGATCGAGCAGGGGGTTGAAGGCCCGCGGATCACCATTGAGGGCTTTGGCGAGACCATGGCCGAGGTTGAAACCGGCGACGGCGTCCGGGAAGCCCGGAATCGCCGGGTGGTCATCATTCTGGAATAAAGCTTCCCCGTCAGCTAAAAAAAGGCGCGCCTGACCGGCGCGCCTCAGACGGCGGACAAGACGTCATAACCACGCCCGCGTTATCCTCCATCCTCCCTCGCGTTATCCTCCATCCTCCCTCGCGTTATCCTCGCCCCTTCCTTATCCCCTTTCCGCTATCTCCCCGCGCCCCATTTCCGCTGTTCTTTTCCCCCTCATTCCCGCGCGGCTCATCACCGCTCGCCCGGAATGACCCCGCAATGACGATGAAAATAGCTTTTTTCAGCCGCCTGCTAGCGGCAGGCTCCTTCTATCCGACCGCAAAAGCCGGTTGGCAAAATCGCAATTTAAAGTTAAGCTGTTGTCATGAATGATATACTGGCAAAGGGGCAGGCCTGGGTCGACGCCTTCCTGATCTGGTTCGACGAAACATTGTTGTCCTATCAAACATTGGGACAGCTCGGGGTGATCCTTGTGCTGTGGGTTTTCAGTATCGGCATTGTCCGGCTGAACGTCTTTCTGCTGCCGGGGCTTATGGACCGCTTTGCGGTCTATCAGCGGCTCAAGCGTCATCTTTCCCCGCTTTATGACCTGTCGCTCTGGGTGATTATGATCCTGCTGGTCAAGTCGGTCGCCGACCAGAACGGGATCCCGAGCTATGCGCTCAATATCGCCGCCAGCCTTATTCTGGCCTGGATCGTGATCCGGCTGGCGACCGGGGTCATTGAAAGCCGGGAAATCGCCCGCCTTGTCCGCGCCCTGGCCTGGACCCTGGCGGCGCTGAATATTGTCGGCTGGCTGGGGCCGCTGATGGACATGCTCGACAACGTGACCTTTTCCCTCGGCCAGGGACAGGTGAGCATTCTGGGGATTCTGCTCGGCCTGCTGACCCTGCTGCTGCTGGTGTGGTTCGCCATAATCATCACCAATTTCCTCGAAAACTGGCTGCGCCGGGTGCCGGCGGTCAACCCGTCGGCCCGGGTGCTGCTGTCGAAGATGGCCCGCATCGTGCTGATCGCCGCCGCCTTTCTGTTCGCCGTGTCCAGCGTCGGCATTGACCTTACGGTCTTCGCGGTCTTTGGCGGCGCGATTGGCGTCGGGCTTGGTTTTGGCCTGCAGAAGGTGGTGTCCAATTTCGTCAGCGGCGTGATCCTGCTGATGGACCGTTCCATCAAGCCGGGGGATGTGATTGAAATTTCCGGCACCTACGGCCGGATCAACAAGCTGGCCGGGCGCTATACCTCGGTTATTTCCCGTGACGGGCGGGAGTATCTGATTCCGAATGAGGATATGGTGACCCAGACGGTGATCAACTGGACCTTTTCCCACCACATGGTGCGGCGTCATCTGCCGGTCGGCATTTCCTACAAAAGCGATGTCGATCTCGCCATGGAGCTGATGGTAGAGGCGGCCGATGAGGTGGAGCGCGTGCTGAAGGATCCGGCGCCGCGGGTTCAGATCAAGGGTTTTGGCGACAGCGCCATCGACCTGGAGCTGCGCCTGTGGATCCGCGACGCCAAGAACGGCGTCAGCAATGTGGCGAGCGAGGTCTATTACAAGGTCTGGCGGAAATTCAATGAGAAGGGCGTCGAATTCCCTTATCCGCAACGGGACATTCACATCATCAAAGAGGATTTGAAGGAGCTGGTCTAGCAGGCTGCTGAAAGGCGCTTTCCCGATAGCGTCATTTTGTTGCCGTCTTACCCCCGAATGGGCCTCGGAATTCAATATCTAAAATTTAGAAAGTTAATCAAAAATTATCATTTTTTCTGCATAAGAAGATCATGAACTAGGGGGATTCTCCTACTATTTTAGAGCCAGCGCTTTCATAATTTCAGGTTAAGACGGGCGGAATGCACGAAGCAGAAATAGATAATATGACACTAAGGTCGGCCAGATACTGGCGAACCGTAACAATGATCGCCCTGGCCTGTTTTCTTGCCGCCGGGGCGGGGCGCCTGATGTCCGTCCCGCCGGAATATATCTCGCCCCTGTGGCCCGCGGCGGGTCTGATGCTGGCGGTGCTGTTGATATATGGGTTTCGTTACTGGCCCGGTGTCTGGCTCGGCGCTACCCTCTTCGATATGTGGGTAGAACCCTCCGTCACCGGCCTCATGAGCTCTGTTTTTCTGGGCGCGGGATCAACGGTGCAGGCTCTGATCGCCGCCCGGCTCGTCAAACCTTTTGTTCATGACCCGGCCGTGTTCATCCGTGACCGCAACGTCTGGAGTTTCCTGATATTGAGCGGGCCCGTGGCATGCCTGACAGCGCCAACCCTCGGAATCGCCATATTATATGGCTTCGGCCGGCTGGCGCCGGACAGTATGGCTTCCCATTGGCTGACCTGGTGGGTCGGCGACACGCTCGGCGTTATTCTGTTTGCGCCGCTGTTTCTGCTGATCTGGTATGCCAGGCGTTCGCTGACGCCGTTTCCGCGAACCCAGGTTACCGTGCCGCTGCTGATCACCGCCATCCTGTTGTCCGCCGGTCATCTCGGCCTCAACAAATATGAGCAGAGTGTCGAATGGCAAGAGGCGGAAACGCTCATGGAAGAGACCTATGCCCAAAGCTTTCTGTCCATCGCTCACAGCACGGACCAATTGAAGGGCGTTGAACGGTTTTTTGCCGCAAGCCGCTACGTGAGCCGCGAGGAATTTGTGACCTACACTGAAGATACGCTGCGCCAACCCGGCATAGTTGCTGTTGAATGGGCGCCGCGGATATCTCATGCGGAACGCCCCCGGTTTGAAATGAAAAACAGCCTTCGGATTATGGAACGCGGTCCGGCCGATAACCAGGTCCCGGCAGCAGGCCGTCCGGTTTATTTTCCGGCTTATTTTAATGGATTCACGGCAGAAAACAAAATCGACAGGGGCTTTGACCTTGGCTCCAATCCGGCCCGCAAACGGGTGATGGACCATGCCCGCGACAGCGGCGAGGCCGTGGCGGCGGCCCCGGTGAAGATGCAGGAGGGCGGACAGCCGGGCCTGCTGGTGTTCATCCCTGTTTATGACCCGCATTTCAATTCTGAAACCGCGTCGCCGGCTTCACGACGCGCGGCGTTGCGCGGCTATGTGATTGGCCTGCTGGACATTCAGGAACTGATTGCCCCGTTCGCTGAAAGGGCGAAAGCAAACCAGTTTTTATTCCGGGTATCGGACGTCACGCCCGGAGATGAGCGCGATATTCTGCGGCAGACTTTCCTGACCTCGACGGTTTCACAATGGGCGCGGGAACTGACCTTCGTCGGTCGAACCTGGCGATTGGAGATCGCGCCTGCGACGGATGGCTGGCATCCCGGCAACAGTCTCACCATGTTTTTGTTTTTGATCTTCTCTGTCGTGGCGGCGCTTTTGGTTGTTGACACCGTCCTGAACGCTGCCGGGCGCAATATGGCGACGGCGGCGATGGTCAAGAAGCGGACAGCCGAGCTTGAACAGGAGCTCGGCGCCCGGCGTGAAGCCGAATTTACCCTTCAGACTACCCAGCAGCTTCTCGAATACGCCATGGATCTTTCGGTTATGGGCCATTGGGAATTCGATGCAGAAAGCAATTGCTTTACCTTCAATGACCGTTTCTACGCCCTTTATGGGACAACGGCGGCCCGGGAGGGGGGCTATGTGATGTCGGCGGAACGCTTCCGAAATGAATTTTGCCATCCAGACGATATTGGCCTGGTGGAGGCGGAAACCCGCAAGGCCCTGGGATCATCCGATAAAAAGGCCGGCACTTGGCAAATGACCCATCGCATGATCCGGCGCGATGGCGCGGTGCGTTATGTGGTGGTGCGTTTTGGCCTGATCCGGGACGCAAGCGGCCAAACCATCAAAATCCAGGGGGCGGATCAGGATATTACGGATATCAAAGATACCGAAGAGGCCTTGCGCGACAGCCAGGCGCAACTGCTGGCGCTTAATGCCGACCTCGAATATCGCGTTGAGAAACGCAGTGCGGAACTGAAGCGGCAAGAGGAATGGAACCGCATGTTGCTGGAAAATCTGACCGAGGGCGTGGTGGCCTGCAATGCAAAAGGCGAATTGACCCTCTTTAACAAGGCGGCCCGGGAATGGCACGGTATGGATCCGCGGGCAATCAAACCTGAAAAATGGGCGGAATATTACAGTATTTACGAAGGCGACGGCGTGACGCCGATGCCAACAGAAAATATTCCGCTGATCCGCGCTCTGAACGGTGAACAGATATCCAATGCGGAAATGAGCATTGTCGCCAGGGGACATAAACCCCGTTTCATACTGGCGAATGGCGCGCCCCTGTTTGATGCGGACGGCGGTAAAATGGGCGCGGTTGTGGCGATGCACGACATTACCGAAAGCCGGCAAAATGCCCAGCGCTTCGCCGATCTGTTTGAATTTGCGCCGGACGCCATCATCATGACCAACAGCAAAGGAGTCATCCTGAAGGTGAACCAACTGACAGAATCCCTGTTTGGCTGGACGCGGGAAGAGCTTCAGGGGCAGCCCGTTGAAATTCTGATGTTGGAGCCATCGCGGAAAAAACATGTGGGGCTGCGCAATCGCTATATACAGGACCCAGCCGTGCGCATGATGGGCGCCGACGAAAAATCCAGGCTCTACGGGGTGCGCAAGGACGGCACTCGCTTCCCGGTTGACATCAGCCTTAGCCCGTTGAAGTCAGAGGAAGGGGCGTTGATTGTCGCCAACGTCCGCGACATCAGCGAACGCGTGCAATCGGAACAGAACATGCGTGAGGCGATGACCATGCTGGATACGACGGAGGACGGCGCCTTCATTTTTGACCCCGAGACGCTGCGTTTCACCTATGTGAATGAGGGCGCGCTGCATCAACTCGGCTATTCGCGGGATGAATTGCTTGCCATGACCCCTCTGGACATCAAACCCGAATTTGACGACCTGAGATTCCGCGAAACCCTGGCTCGCCTAATAACGGGGGATATTGAATCCCGTCGTTTTACCACGCTGCACCGCCATAAGGATGGGCGTGACATCCCGGTGGAAATCAATTTGCAGTATGTGGCGCCCGCCGAAGGACAGGCGCGCTTTATTGCCGTGGTGCGTGATGTAACGGAGCGTCAGCAGGCAATGCATGAACTGCAACGGGCCTCGGAAAAATTGAAAACGGCGAATCTCGCCATTGAACAGGAACGCGAACTGCTTGCCCAGCGCGTCATTGAGCGCACCCAGGAACTCAGTGAGGCCAATCAGCAGCTGGAGCAGGCGAAGGAAGAGGCCGAGCAGGCCAGTCATGCGAAATCCAGTTTTCTCGCCACCATGAGCCATGAGATCCGCACGCCGATGAATGGTGTGATTGGCATGATCGATGTGCTTGAGCAGACCAGTCTGCTTGGCCATCAGGCGGAGATCGTCGACCTGATCCGGGAATCGGCTTTTGCGCTGCTGGGGATCATTAATGACATTCTTGATTTTTCCAAGATCGAAGCCGGCAAGCTGACCATCGAAAGCGCGCCGATGTCTGTCGAAAATGTCATGGAGAAAACCTGTGAGTTGCTTGACCATCTGGCGATAAAGAAAAATGTCCGGCTTTCTCTGTTCATGGACCCGGCAATTCCCGATCAGGTTATGGGGGATTCGCTGCGTCTGCGTCAGGTGCTGATCAATCTGATTAATAACGCCATTAAATTTTCCAGTGGCCAGGAAAGATGTGGCCGGGTGTCAATTCGCGCCATACCGGTCGAATATAATCATGACCGGGTGACGGTGGAATTCAAGGTTGTCGACAATGGCGTCGGCCTGGATGAAGACACCATGAAACGGCTGTTCACCCCCTTTACCCAGTCCGACAGTTCCACCACGCGCCGCTTTGGCGGCACGGGGCTTGGTCTTGCGATATCGCGCAATCTCGTCGGTCTGATGAATGGGGAAATCGCCGTGGCGGGGGAGCCGGACCTGGGGGCGACATTTACGGTCCGCCTGCCCTTTGGCCTGATGCCGGAGATATCGCAAGACAGTGAAGTCTCCTCCCCAGTTGCAGGACTTCCCTGCCTGATTGTGGGCGACGCCGAAGGTGTGGCGGATGATCTGACTGTCTATCTGAGACATGCGGGCGCCGTGGTGGACCAGGCGCAGGATCTTGAGGCGGCCCGGGAATGGACCGTCGCCCATTCGTCCAGCAGGACAGTCTGGGTTCTGCCGGCGTCTGATGAGGGGCCGATGCCGGATGACCTGCGCGCCGCCGCCCGCGCCGCCGGGGAACTTGATGTTCGTTTCGTCCTGCTGCGCCACGGGCGCGACAAGCTGCCCCATCCGGCGACGGACGATCTGGTCACCGTCCATACGGGCGTGCTCTATCGACAGTCTTTTCTCAAGACGGTCGCCGTCGCCGCCGGGCGGGCCCCGCGCGAAGAAGAAAAACAACAGGATTTTACGGCGGGGGAAAAAAAATATCCCCTGTTGCGTGAGGAGGCCCTGCGGCGGGGCCAGTTGATTCTGGTGGCGGAAGATAATGAAACCAATCAGAAAGTGATCCTGAAACAGCTCGCCCTGCTTGGCTTCGCCGCCGATATCGCCGGCGATGGCCGTGCGGCGCTTGACTGCTGGAAACGGGAAGATTACGCCCTGCTGCTCACCGACCTGCATATGCCGGAACTGGATGGCTATCAGCTAACGGCGGCCATTCGGGAAGCGGAAAAGGCATCACGTCATATCCCGATTATCGCGCTCACGGCCAATGCGATCAAGGACGAAGCCGACTATTGCCGCGCCAACGGCATGGACGACTATCTGAGCAAGCCGGCGCGCCTGCATGAATTGAAGGCGCTCCTTGAACAATGGATGCCTCCGGCAAAATCCAAACCGGATGGCGCGGCAGCAGACGCGGCGGCTGTTGCAGAAGATACTACAGCCGACCCGGTGAATATCAAAGTTCTGGAAGATATGGTGGGAAATGAACCGGACGTTATTCAGGAATTGCTGCATCATTTTCGGGCCAATGCGATGGAAACGGCGGCGGCCTTAAAGGCGACCTGTAACAACGGGCAGTTCGCCAGAGCCGGTGCGACCGCCCATAAGCTCAAGTCCTCCGCTTTCTCGGTTGGCGCCGTGAACCTGGGCAACCTGTGCGCGGATATAGAGCGGTCCGGCAAAGCCGGCGATATTGACGCCGTGACAGATTTATTGCGTCTCTTTGAGGCTGAAATGACGGCCGTCATCAAATATCTCGATTCCCTGCTGTAGATATATTCCGGCGCGGGTTGAAACAACTAAGGAGTAATTATGTTAAATAAAGCAAAATTAAAGGTATTGATCCTTGATGATGATGTTTTCATGCTTCAATTGCTCTCCCATTTGCTGGCGAGTCAGGGGTTTGCGTCGGTTACGCCCTGTGACAACGGTCATCAGGCGCTGAATTTGTTCGACAGCGCGCGGACGGCGCCGGACCTTATTCTGCTGGATCTCAACATGCCGGAAATGGACGGGGTCGAATTCATCCGCCATCTGGTCAAAAGCAATTATACGGGCAGCCTGATCCTGATCAGCGGCGAGAACAGCCGCGTACTCCAGAGTGCTGAAAAGCTGGTGCAGGCCCATCGGATTACCATCCTTGGCCATCTGCGCAAGCCGGTCAAACCGGCGGAACTGACCGCCCTGATCGAAACATGGAAAATTCCGGCGCAAGACAAGCCCCGGCGGCTAAACAAAAGCTATAGCAGGGAAGAGGTTCGCGCCGCCATCAGCAACGGCGAACTGGTGAATTACTATCAGCCCAAGGTGGCGGTCGCCAATGGCGACGTCGTCGGCGTTGAGACTTTGGCGCGGTGGCGCCATCCGCTGGACGGCATGGTCTTTCCGGATCAGTTTATCCCTGTTGCGGAAACCGATGACCTGATCAATGATCTCACCCGGGCGGTGATGACGGGCGCCCTGGCCCAGAGCCGGGCCTGGCGGCAGGCCGGTCTGTCCCTGCGGGTTGCGATCAACCTGTCAATGGATAACCTGACGTCGCTGGATTTTGCCGATGTTGTCGCCGAACTTGCGGCCGCCGCGGAGGTGGCGCCGCAGGATCTGATCCTGGAGGTGACCGAAAGCCGTTTGATGACGGACATGAAGGTTCCGCTCGATATTCTGACCCGGTTGAGCCTGAAACGGTTTCACCTCTCCATTGATGATTTCGGCACCGGGCATTCCTCCCTGACCCAGCTCAGCGACATTCCTTTCGATGAACTCAAGGTGGATCGAAGTTTCGTCCATGGGGCCGATGGTAATGATACCTTGCGGGCGATTTATGACGCGAGCCTCGGGCTGGCGAAACAGCTTGACATGAAGGTCGTGGCCGAAGGGGTTGAGGACCGGAAGGACTGGGCGTTTCTGCGCCGGACGGGGTGTGATTTCGCCCAGGGCTATTTCATCGGCAGACCCATGCCGGCCGAGGAAATAGCCGGCTGGATCGACCAGTGGGAGGCTCGCCGTGAAGAGCTTGCTCCGCCCGTAAAGTGACCTGCCGACCGGTTTCCAACCAAGACATGAGGCATCGTCAGAAACACAATCCTGCCAAACCACATTGGGTTCAAATAATTAATACCAACGGCCCTTTATATTGAATCTGAAATTCGAATAGCCTGCTACAAATATGATACGAATTTCAGATTCAGAAGACTAGGTCCCCCGCGCGACATCAACCAATTCGGAAATGGCCGCCAGATGGCTTTGCAGCTGCTGCTTGGAAAAGGTCGATAAAAATTTATTCTGGGCGACTTGCCAGTATTTAAGCCCCTTGAGGACCGTTTCAACACCTTCATCGGAAAGTGAAATCAGCCGTTGACGACGGTCCTGGCCTTTTTTGATCACCAGCAGTCCCTGACGTTCCAGCGGCCGCATATTGCGCGCCACCGTTGACGCATCCATTAACAGCTCATCCGCCAGGCGGCTTACCGTAATTTCGCCGCAACGGTGCAGAACAATCAGGATGATCATCTGCGTATATCGGATGCCCGTATCATTCAAGGCGTCATCATAAAGACGTGTTATGGCCCGGGCGGCCCGCCGGATATGGGTGCAAACACACATATCAAGGGAAGATTCAAAGTTTTGGCCTTCTGCGCTTAACTTTTTGTTTTCCACAAATTACCCCACAATTTATATTTAAAATTTACAAATGCCTATGATGAAATGACCCCAGGCACTACCCTTTTTCCTTAGAATTAAAACATATATTTCTAATGTATTTAAATTATATACTATATAATACAAGAAGTTCATACAATTCCAGTCAAAAAAATCAATAGTTTAGATTATACCGGCCTTTTTTGTTAAATAACCCGGGGCCGGAATCTCTCTTGTCCCTTTCCTTCGCCATCAAATATGCCTATAAAGATAATTGATCCTGAATGGGGAAAAATGATCCGAAGTCCAACCAAAGAAGTCCACGCCAACATGACCGAACAATATCTCGAAAAAATTGATTATCTGATCTCAGCCGCCCAAAAGGCCGGGGCCGATTCCTGCGACGCGGTCATCTATGCCGGACAATCGGAATCGGTAACCTGGCGGCTCGGCAAGCTCGAGGACGCCGAACGGTCCGAAAGCGCCGACCTGGGCTTGCGGGTTTTCATTGGACAGCGCCAGGCCATTGTCTCGTCCAGCGACATGAGCCGGCCCGTTCTGGACCAGCTGATCGAACGGGCGATCGATATGGCGAAAAACGCCCCGGAAGACCCCTATGCCGGACTGGCGGACCCGGCGCAGCTCGCCCTGTCGGAAAAGGACATTCCCGATCTTGATCTCTATGACGATACCCTGAAATCGGCCGATGAACTGAAACAGCTGGCCCGCGCCATAGAAGAAAGCGCCCTGGACCTCGACGGCGTCACAAATTCGGAAGGCGCCGGCGCCGGCGCCGGCAGCGGCCTGATCACCGTGGCCAATTCAAACGGCTTTTCCGGCTGTTACCGGTCGAGCCATTTTTCCTTAAGCATTTCCGTTATCGCCGGCGAGGGCGCCGCCATGGAGCGGGATTACGCCTATTCCTCAAAACGCTATTTTTCCGATCTTCGGGATCCGGGTGACATCGGCCGGGAGGCGGCGGAAAAGGCGCTGCGCCGCCTCGGGCCGCGCAAGGCCCGCACCTGTCAGGCGCCGGTGGTGTTTGATCCCCGGGTGTCGCGCACCCTGTTGGGACATCTGGCCGGGGCGGTCAATGGCCAGGCGATCGCCCGCGGCACCAGCTTCCTGAAGGACAGGATGGGCCAGCCGGTTTTCAACCCGGCGATTTCCATCCACGACGATCCCCATATCCGGCGCGGCCCGTCGTCAAAACCCTTTGACGGCGAAGGCTGCCGCAATCAGCGGCTCGACATCGTCGTTGACGGCGAACTGCGGAGCTGGATTCTTGACAGCGCCAGCGCCCGCCAGTTGGGCCTCGTCGCCAATGGCCGCGCCAGCCGCGGCACCTCGTCGCCGCCGTCGCCTTCCTCGACCAATCTTTATATCGCCCCCGGCAAGCTTTCACCGGAAGAATTGATCGGCGATATAAAATCCGGCTTTTTCGTCACCGACCTGATCGGCATGGGCGTCAATGGCATCACCGGCGATTACAGCCGCGGCGCCGGCGGTTTCTGGATCGAGGACGGCAGGATCAGCTACCCGGTCAATGAAATCACCATCGCCGGCAATCTGAAGGACATGTTCATGAATATGACCGCCGCCGATGACCTGGAGCTGAAATACGGCACCGATGCGCCGACCCTGCGGGTCGAAGGCATGACAATCGCCGGGGAATAGGTCCGACCGGCCATCCCCGGGACCTTGGTCCCCACATAGAATAAACGCGCGCCATAAAAAAAGCCGCCCCGGTCAGAGCGGCTTTTTAAGTGTTTATCGGCCGGATTCAGAAACTGGCGCCAACGCTGAACACCACGGTGGCGTCGGCATTGTCGCCGGCCAGGTTGGTATCAATATAGGACACGCCAAAATCGAGCCCCTTGTAATTCACCGAGCCGCCGACGGACCAATCCCATTTGTCCCGCGCCAGCGCTCCGTCCTCATAGCCCAGGTGCAGCTTGACCGTGACCGGCGTTTCGGGAATGACCACTTCGCCGTCCGTATAGATATAGATATTATCCTCATTGCCCAGATTGTCGCTGCTGAAGGCGTAATTCGCCCCGACAAAGGCGGCGACAAAGCCAAGATCCATGCCCACCGAACCATAAAGTTCGACATAGTCGGTATCCTCACCGCCCGGATAATGGTAGAGCAGGCCGCCGACATCATAGCTCACGCCGTTCGCCTCCCCGGCGTAACCGCCGTAAAGATTGGTTTCCATCGAAGAGCCGTTGAAATCGGAAATATTGGATGCCCAGGTTCCGGCGTAAAAACCGCTGTCATGGGCCCAGTCAAACCCGCCCTGAAGGGCGAATCCCTCGTCATTCAGCGATACGCCGCGAAAGCGATAGTCGCTCAGCATGGAAACATTGGCGCTGAAGCCGCCGCCGAGCTCCGCCCGGGCCGCCGGCGCCGACGCCAACACGCCCGCCATCAACAACGATCCGCATAATATTTTATTTAATCTAATCACGTTTCTCTCCTTGGCTTTTTTAAATTGTTGCTTCCGGCGCTCTTTTTCAACCCCAGACGTTAGCCCCGGTCCGGTTAAAATATCATTATCCTGATTGATCAGGCCCCGCTTCCCCGCAGGGCCCGAGGTCATATGGTTCAGAATTTCTGCGACCCGGCGCCGAATTCGGGGTAGGCCTCCATACCCAGTTCCGCCAGATCGCCGCCTTTCGCCTCATCTTCCTCGCTAACCCGGACACCGACGGTATATTTCAGCCCCAGCCAGATCAAAAGGCTCATCAGAAAGACAAAGGCTCCGATGGCGCCGACGCCGATGGCCTGGGTCAGGAAACTCACGCCCTCGCCATGGTTGGTCAGCGGCACCGCCAGCGTTCCCCACACGCCGCACACCAGATGCACCGGCACCGCCCCGACCACATCGTCGATCTTGAACTTGTCGAGCAACGGCACGGCGAAGACCACCAACGCGCCGCCGACGGCGCCGATGAGGATCGCCTGGCCAATGGTCGGCGTCAATGGTTCCGCCGTAATCGACACCAGCCCGGCCAGCGCCCCGTTCAGCACCATCGTCAGATCGACTTTCTTATAGAGCAATTTGGTCAAAATAAGGGCCGCGACAACACCGCCCGCCGCCGCCATATTGGTATTGGCGAAAATCTGCGCGACGGCGACGGCGTCAATGGCCGATCCCAGCGCCAGTTGCGAGGCGCCGTTAAAGCCGAACCAGCCAAGCCACAGGATAAAGGTGCCGAGGGTGGCCAGGGTCAGTGACGACCCCGGAATCGGGTGAACCTGGCCGTTGGCCCCGTATTTTCCCTTGCGCGGGCCGAGGACGATCGCCCCGGCCAGCGCCGCCCAGCCGCCGGTGGAATGGACCAGGGTCGAACCGGCGAAATCGCTGAAACCCATGCCGTCGAGCCAGCCGGCGCCCCATTCCCAGGAACCCTGTATCGGATAAATCACCGCCGTCAGAACGACAACGAAGGCAAAAAACGGGAACAGCCTGATCCGTTCGGCCAGGGTTCCCGACACAATCGACGCCGTGGTCGCAACAAACACCATCTGGAAAAACCAGTCCGACGCCGAGGCATAGCCGCCGTCGAGGTTGATCGCCGGGTCGGCGGCCGTCTCCGCCGCGCCCCAGAGGGAAAAGGAGCCGATGAAACCGCCGTCAACCCCCGAATACATCAGATTATATCCGACGAGGAAATAGGCGATCCCGGCAATGGCGTAGAGGCCGATGTTCTTGATGCACATGGTGGCGACATTTTTGGTCCGGACCAGTCCCGCTTCCAGCATGCAGAAACCCGCCGCCATCCACATGACCAGAAAGCCGCCGATCAGAAACAGCAGGGTATTCAAAATGAAGCCGACCTCGGGATCAACCGCGGCATGGGCCGATGAAGCGCCGCCGGTCAGCAAAAGGGCCGCCGTCAGGGCCGTGATAAAATATTTTTTAAGCATTCTTTCCTCCTACAGGGCGTCTTCGCCCATCTCGCCTGTTCTTATTCTCATCGCCTGCTCAAGGTCGCAGACAAATATTTTGCCGTCGCCGATCGTGCCGCAATAGGCCGATCGCCTGAGCGCCTCCATGGTCCGCTCCACAATGTCGTCCCGCACCGCCAGTTCAAGCCGCACCTTGGGCACAAAGGCGACATCATATTCCGCCCCGCGATAAATTTCCGCATGGCCCTTTTGGCGGCCATAGCCCTTGACCTCGTTGACGGTCAGGCCCTCAACGCCGACTTCTGTCAGCGCCTCCCGCACCGCTTCAAGTTTGAATGGTTTGATAATTGCCGTCATCATCTTCATGGCGTTTGCTCCTTGCTGTTGCCTCTTGAACAAAGCAAGCGCCATGCCAGAAAAAAGATTCTCAAATAACCTATTGATAAAAAAGGAAAATTCAGTTTTGTTGCGCCGCGCCACGCAAAAAAACCGGAGATAATATGATTATTTTTTAGCCATTTGTTATTTTTGGCTAATTTTTAAGCATTTCATCTCTGGCGATGCAACAAGCCGCGCCTTCCGGCGGCTGAGATCATATATAGACGGAATTTACTCCCCCTGACCCAGCACCAGCGCCGGGTTGAGGCGTTCCTCATACCAGTTGAGTCCCCAATGAAGATGCGGCCCGGTGGCGCGGCCGGTGGCGCCGACGGCGCCGATCCGTTCGCCCCGGCGCACCGTCTGTCCCGCGACCACATCGATATTCTGCATATGGGCGAAGACGGTGCTGACCCCATGGCCGTGATCAATGATCAGGGTATTGCCGGTATAATATAGGTCCGACACCATCGTCACCACCCCGGCCAGCGGCGCGACGATCGGCGTGCCTGTGGGCGCGGCGATATCCATGCCGGTATGGGGGCTTTTCGGCCTGCCGTTCAGAATCCGGTGATTGCCGAAATTGCCGCTGATCCGGCCGCGCACCGGCCACAGAAAAGCCGCCCGGAAATCCTCGCGGTCGCTGTCGGTCGCCCGCGCCGCCCGGACCCGCGCCGAATCGGCCCTGATCCGCGCCAGCACCTCGGGCGGCGGGGTGACCATTTTCGGCGGCAGGCCGTCAATATGCTGAACATCATAGGTCTGTTTCCTGACCATCAGCCGCTGATGACGGCTCCGGCCCCGGGGATCGACGAGGCGGAATTTCACCATGCGACCCTGTTTCCAGTTGAGGCCGAGGGCGAAATACCCGTCGGGCGAAAGCCTGATTTGCCGGTCGCCGATCCACAGCTTGCTGCCCGGCGCAACCTTGCCGACGTAAAAGCCGCCCTGGGCCAGTTCATCGGGCAGGCCCAGCAGATTTTCGGCCGCCGCGCCGGCGGTCATGACAAGAAACATCATTGCAGCAAGGATATGTCTCATAACAGCGACCCCTGGCGATCATCTTTGTCGTCATCGGTCGGCTTTTTTCTTTTGGCGGGGCGTTTGCCCGCTTTCGGGGCCGCCTTTGGCGCAGATCCATCGCCGGTCGCCACCGCCGCCTGACGGCCGTCGCTGAATTCAATCTCCAGCCCGTCGCCCGGTGCGACATCGGCGGACAGGGTCACCGTCCGCCCTTCCGCGTCCCGCACCACGGCGAAGCCCCGGTCGAGCACCCGCTTGTAATTCAGGCTGTCGAACAGCCGTCCGGTGGCGGCGAAGTGATCCTGTTTCTTGCGCAGGCTCTGCTGCATTCCTCGCCGCAGCCGCCCGTCAAGCCGGAGCATTTCTTCCCCGGCGCGAGAAATATCCCGGCTCAGCAGGTCCGGCCGCAACAGGCGGCTTGCGTTGTCGAGCTTCATCTGCTGACGTTCGCCGAGCAGCCTCAGCGCCCGCGGCAGCCGTTCGGCGACATCATCCAGACGCTGCCGACTGAGCGCCAGCATGTCCGCCGGCTTGGGCAGGCCGCGGCCGAGCCCCTCCAGCGTCCGGCTCTTGTCGGTGAGCAGTCTCCGCACCGAGCGGTTGAGGC
>JBLWZH010000042.1:0-17974 GCA_048266545.1 Paremcibacter sp.
CCCCAGACGAATGCCGGAATTATTTCGCTCATGCAGGATATAAATCTATTTGATATGATTTTGCTCTAGCGGCGGCGGTTATATCTCGAATTTGGTCGACAGGACGATCGAGGAGGTGGTTTTCTCGATGCCTTCCATTTTGCCGATGTCGTCCAGGGTGCGGTCAATATCCTCGGTGGTTTCCGCCTTGACCAGGGCGATCATGTCATAAATGCCGCTGACGGCGTAAACCGCCTTGATCAGGGGGTTTTTCTTCAGATTCTGCAATATCCGGTCGGCGAATTTCGGGTTGAGCTGAATCAGGACATGGGCGGTGATCTGGCGCCTTTTGTAGTCCTCATTGAAGCGGATGGTATAGCCGGCGATGATGCCGCGGTCCTCGAGCCGGGTGATCCGGTCCTGAACCGTCGAGCGCGACAGGCCGAGCATCCGGGCCAGCGCCGTGGTGCTTTCCCGGCCGTTGTTCTTCAATAGATTGATGAGCTTCTGATCTGTTGCGTCCATAACATGAAAATGCCGGAGAATCCGTGATTTCGCAAGATAAAAATGGGCGTATTGTCAAGGATTTCCGATCATAATGATAGATATTGTCTGCGGTGTCAAATGGCGATATGCTGGGCGAAATAAGAGGCAATCCCCCGGCAACCGACAGGAGGCAGAGATAAAAATTCGCAATATTGAGGATATTATGGAGTGTGAGCGGACCCCGCTGGACGAACGGCTTCAGGGGCTGGGATCGACCTATGAGGTGATCCGCCGGACCGCCGAACGGATGCCGGAGAAAACCGCCTTTCATATGCTGGAGCACGGCGCGGCGGAAGAAGACTCCCGCCAGATTTCCTATGGCCGGTTTTTCGCCCGGGTGACCCAGACGGCCAATATGCTCCATGATCTGGGGGTCGGCCCCGGGGAAGTCGTGTCCTATATCCTGCCCAATCTGCCGGAAACCCATTATGTCCTGTGGGGCGGCGAGGCCGCGGGCATTGTCAATCCGATAAATCCCCTGCTGGAGACCGATCATATGATCGCGATCATGAAGGCGGCGGGAAGCCGGGTGCTGGTCACCCTCGGCCCGGCGGCGGGCGCGGACATCTGGCAAAAGGCGATGCGGATCAAGGATCATGTGCCGAGCCTGCGCCATATCGTGCAGGTTGCCGGCCCGCCGCAGCCGGGGGCGATCTGTTATGATCATGTCATTGACGGTTATTCGGCCGAAAAGCTGGACAGCGGGCGCATCATCCGCCCCGGCGACATCTGTTCCTATTTTCATACCGGCGGCACCACCGGCGCGCCGAAACTGGCGCGGCACAGCCATTTCAATGAGGTGACGGATGCTTTCCTGGCCGCGATTCCGGGCGATATTGTCGCCGATGACGTGGCGCTGTCCGGCCTGCCGCTGTTCCATGTCAATGCGGCGATCGTCACCGGCCTGAGCTGTTTCCTGGTCGGCGCTTCGGTGGTGCTGGCGACGGCGGCGGGCTATCGGACGCCGGCGGTGATCGGCAATTTCTGGCGGATCGTTGAAAAATACCGCGTCAGCTTTTTCAGCGGCGTGCCGACCATTTACGCCGGGCTGCTTCAGGCGCCGCTCGGCGATGCGGATGTTTCCTCGCTGCGGATGGCGATCTGCGGCGCGGCGCCGATGCCGCGGGATGTGATCCGGCGCTTTGAAAAGACCACCGGCATCACCCTGCTCGAAGGTTACGGCCTGACCGAAGGCACCTGCGTCAGCAGTTGCAACCCGCTCTACGGCGAACGCAAGGTCGGCTCCATCGGCCTGCGGCTGCCCTATCAGGATATGAAGGCCGTCCTGCTCGACGGGGAGGGTCAGTATGTCCGGGACTGCGCCGCCGATGAGGTCGGGGCGATTGTCATCCGCGGGCCCAATGTCTTCGCCGGTTATCTTCAGCCGGAGGCCAACCGGGATGTCTGGCTCGACGGCGGCTGGTTCAATACCGGGGATATGGGGCGCGCGGACGGGGACGGTTATTTCTGGCTGACGGGCCGGGTCAAGGAGCTGATCATTCGCGGCGGTCACAATATTGATCCGGCGCTGATTGAGAACGCCCTGGCGCTGCATGACGAAGTGATTCAGGTCGCCGCGGTCGGCAAGCCGGATATTTACGCCGGCGAGTTGCCGGTGGCCTATGTGGTGCTGAAGGCGGGCAGCACATGCACCGCCGAAAGCCTGCGCGACTTCGCCCGCGGTCATATTGCGGAGCGCGCCGCGGCGCCGAAGGAAATTTACCTGGTCGAGGCGCTGCCCCTGACCGCGGTCGGCAAGATTTTCAAGCCCGCATTAAAAGAAAATGCCGTAAAACGCGCCATAAAAGAGGTTTTAATGCCTTTTCGGCAGGAGCTGAAAATTTCCGTGGACCCTGACAGGACATATGGTACTGTAGCGACCATCGAAATCGGCTCATCCGTATCTGATCAGACCCTCGAGGAAATGAAGCAGGCGCTGGACGGATACGCCTTTCACCGGCGGTTTCATAAAATAAATAAAAAAATATAGGGATTATGCAAATGCAAGCAGCAAAACATGAACATTGGTCGTCGGGATTTACCTTTCTTCTGGCGGCCGTGGGCAGCGCCGTCGGCCTCGGCAACATCTGGCGCTTTCCCTATGTGGTGGCGGAAAATGGCGGCGGGGCTTTCGTTCTGATCTATCTGGCGATTGTCTTTGTCTTCGGCGTGCCGCTACTGATGTCGGAACTGATGATCGGCCGGACGGCGCAGAAACCGCCGGTCAGCGCCCTCAAAAGTTTCGGCGAGTCCAAGGCGCAGAAATTGTGGAATATCCTCGGCTGGTCCTATGTTCTGGTGCCGCTGGGCATCCTGACCTTTTATTCGGTGGTCGCCGGCTGGACCCTCGATTACGCCATCGGCATGATGATCGGCAGTTTCAACGATCTGCAGGAAGGCGAATCGGCGAAGATCTTCCAGGACCTGCAGGACAGTCCGGCGACGCAGATTTTCTGGATGACCCTGGCGGTCGGGATCACGGTCGGCATTGTCGCGCGCGGCCTGAAGTCGGGACTTGAAAAAACCGTTGAAATCCTGATGCCGGCCCTGTTTGTCATCCTGATCGTGCTGGTGTTATACGCCTCCATCACCGGCGAATTCCTCAAAAGCGTCGCCTTCCTGTTTGAGCCGGATTTCAGCAAAATCACCCCGGAACTGGTGCTGATGGCGGCGGGACAGGCGTTTTTCTCCCTGTCGCTCGGCAGCGGCGCAATCATGGTTTACGGCTCCTATCTGACGAAGGATATTTCAATCCCGAAAATGGCGGTCGGGGTCGCTTGCGCCGATACATTCGTCGCCCTGCTGGCCGGTTTCGCCATCTTCCCGATCGTCTTCGCCTTTGGCGTCGATCATGCCGGCGGGCCGGGGCTGGTCTTTGTCACCCTGCCGATCGTCTTTAACGACATGGGCGGCATTGGTCAGGTCTTTGGCGTGCTGTTCTTCCTGCTGCTGGCCTTCGCCGCCGTGACGTCCACCATCTCGCTGCTCGAGCCGATGGTCGCCCAACTGTCGGAACAGGGCAGCTTCAAGCGGGCCCGGGCCGCCATTTACACCGGCGCCGGATTCTGGTTCGTCGGCATATTCGTCGCCCTGTCGAGCAACATCCTGAAAGACGTCCATCCGCTCGGCTTCCTGCCCCTGTTCGCGGGGATGAATATCGAAGCGGTGATCAATTTCCTCGCCGCCAATGTCTTCATGCTGCTGAACGGGCTGCTGGTGGCGATTTTTGTCGGCTGGTCGGTGAAACGGTCCGTTACGCTTGAGGAAATGGGCCTGGGCGATTCGATGATCTTCAAGGTCTGGTTCATGCTGGTGCGCTTTATCGTGCCGCTGGGCGTCGGCTTTATTTTCTATGACGTCGTGTTTTAGGAAAAAGCCCTGCGGATTGCGGGGCTTTTTTATGGGAATTAAGCGTACTGAATGTGAATGAGGGCGCAGCTTGCCGGCGTTGTCGAGGATATACTGACCGGGGTATCCTGTTTACCATTGATTTCCAGCGTGTCAAGCTCCGCCACAGCATGACATTGCCCGGACAGATCAACGGACAGAATGCCCCCCATGCAGAATATCAGCAGCGTTGCCTCCTGTGTCGTGAGGCTGTGCTGTCCGGATATGGTCTTCAGAACCTGAAACTGATGGCGGGCCGCATCGCGCCGGGTCATGACATTGAAGTCCCGGGTGTCGCCATCGATCAGGCGGCAGTCCACGGCCTCGGCCCCGTCAAAGGACAGATGACTGTAAATATCCTTGAGCCTGTGGCGTGATTTCCCCCGGTCAAAGCTGAGGTCAATACCATTGCCGCTGAGCAGCATCAGGGTGCGGTCAATGCCGGGAAAACTGGAAAAGGGGCCATCCTGTCGAATGTCGGCGATGCTGAGACGCCAGATAAAGTCACCGTCCCTGTCAGGATTACTGAATTTTGCGATTTCCGTTGTTATGCCCTGACCGTTTTTCCAAGGCTGACGGTGATAGGCGCAGGCAGAATGAAGGGTGATCCTATGGGCGATCATCGTGGGTGCCTTTACGGCTGAAAAGCGGTGAGCTGTGAAAACATCCTGTAAAGCACCGGGCGCAACATTTCGGCCCGTTCTTCACGGAATTGAAATGTCGGGGCCTCATCCATATAGGTGATCTGGGCGATTTCCATCTGAACTGCATGAATATTCCTGTCGGGGTCACCGTAATGACGGGTGATATAGCCGCCCGTGAAGCGGCCATTGAGGACAACGCTGTAGCCGGATTGTTGCCCGGTTCTGAACAGCATGTCGGCCATGGCGGGAGCGCAGCTGATGCCGTTCCCGGTCCCGAGATTGAGGTCCGGCAGCTTCCCGTCAAAGAAGCGTGGCACCCGGCTCTGGATCGAATGGGCGTCCCACAGAAGGGCATAGCCGTATTCTGCCTTTATCCGTTCGAGTTCCCTTCTGATCTGATCATGATAGGGCTGCCAGTAGGTTTGTTTACGGCGCAGGATTTCATCCTGATCGGGTTCCTTGCCCGCACAATAGAGCGCCGCGCCGTCAAAGCCGGTGGTCGGGCAAAGTTCCGTTTCACTTTGTCCGGGGTACAGGGCTTTTCCTTCCGCCCCGCGATTGAGGTCGATGACATAGCGGCTGTGGCGGGCCCGGACCACGGAACAGTCGAACTCACCGAGGAAATCATACAGCCGGTCAATATGCCAGTCGGTATCGGTGAGCTTGCGCGCCGCATCGGTCAGGCCGGCGGCGATATCATCGGGCAGGTCCACGCCGACATGGGGCATGCTGACCAAGACCGGGCCGCGCCCCGGGGTGAAATGAAACGGCTGCTCTGGCATTATGCCGCCTCGCCGGACGGCAGGATGTCCCTGACCGGGCCTGAGAAAACCCCGCCCTGGACCAGTTCGGTCACGGCATCAATATCCGGCGCGAAATAGCGGTCCTGGTCATAGAAACTGACTTTGGCGCGAATTTTATCGTGCATCCGCCGCAGGATCGCCGAGGTTTTTTCCGGCGCCCGCAGGTCGATCCCCTGGGCGGCGGCGAGCAGTTCGATGGCGATCACCGTCGCGCTGTTGAACGCCATGTCGCTGAGCCGCCGGGCGCCGTAAGTCGCCATGCTGACATGGTCTTCCTGATTGGCGCTGGTCGGAATGCTGTCGACGCTGGAGGGATGGGCGCGGCTTTTGTTTTCCGACACCAGCGCGGCCGAGGTCACCTGGGCAATCATAAAGCCCGAATTGACGCCGCTGTCGCGGACCAGAAAGGCCGGCAGGTCGGACATTTTCGGATCGACCAGGATCGCCTGACGCCGTTCCGAGATCGAGCCGATTTCACAGAGCGCCATGGCGAGTATGTCGGCGGCGAAGGCCACCGGTTCGGCATGGAAATTTCCGCCGGAAATCACGTCGTCTGATTCGGGGCCATTCCCCGGAAAGATCAGCGGATTGTCGGTGGTGGCGTTGGCCTCGATATAGAGCGTCCGCGCCGCATTCTGGATCAGATCAAGGCAGGCGCCCATCACCTGCGGTTGACATCGCAAGGAATAGGGGTCCTGCACCTTGCCGCATTGTTCGTGAGACTTCATGATGCCGCTGCCCTCAAGCAGCATGAGATATTTCGGCGCGACCGCCATCTGGCCCGGCTGTCTTCTGGCGGCGTGAATGCGCGAATCAAACGGCGCCCGGCTGCCCATCAGGGCATCGACGCTCATGGCGCCGGCGACCACCGCCGCGGCGAAAACATCCTCGGTCTGGAACAGGCCGGCCAGCGCCAGTGCGGTGGAGACCTGTGTGCCGTTGAGGAACGCAAGTCCTTCCTTGGCCCCAAGGGATATCGGCGTAAGGCCCTTTGCCTTGAGGGCGTCGGCCGCCGGGGTCTTGACGCCGTCCATACGCACGTAACCTTCGCCCATGAGCGGCAGGGTCATATGGGCCAGCGGCGCCAGATCGCCGGACGCGCCGACCGAGCCTTTTTCCGGAATGCAGGCGATCAGCCCCGTATTGACGAAATCAATAAAGGCTTTGACGGTGGTGAGGCGGATGCCCGAATGGCCCTGGCTGAGGCTCGAAATTTTCATCACCGTGATCAGCCGCACCACGGCGTCGGGCAAATATTTACCGATGCCGGTGCTGTGGCTCAAGACCAGGTTGGTCTGCAGCGCCTCCAGCTTGTCATCGGAAATGCTGGTGCTGGCGAGCAGGCCGAAACCGGTGTTGACGCCGTAAGCGGTGCGGCCTTCAGCAATGATGTCCTCGACCACCTGACGGGATTTTTCGATCACCGGACAGGCGCTTTCGGCGAGACGGATCTGATGGGGCGCTTCGTACAGCCGGCGCAGGTCGGCGAGGGACATCTCCCCCGGATGAATGGTCAGAATATTGTCTGTGATATGGCTCATGTGGGTCATCCTACTCTGTAATCATCGGCAGTTTCAGGCCCTGTTCCCGGGCGCAGTCGATGGCGATCTGATACCCCGCGTCCGCATGGCGCATGACGCCGGTGCCGGGGTCATTCCACAACACGCGGCCGAGCTTTTCCGCCGCCTCATCGGTGCCGTCGGCCATGATCACCACGCCTGAATGCTGGGAAAAACCCATGCCGACGCCGCCGCCGTGATGCAGGCTGACCCAGGTCGCGCCGCTTGCCGTGTTCAGGAGCGCATTCAACAGCGGCCAGTCGGAGACCGCGTCACTGCCGTCCTGCATGGCTTCGGTTTCCCGGTTCGGGCTCGCGACCGAACCGCTGTCCAGATGATCGCGGCCGATGACCACCGGGGCTTTCAGTTCGCCGTTTTTCACCATTTCATTGAAGGCGAGGCCCAGCCGGTGCCGGTCGCCGAGGCCGACCCAGCAGATGCGCGCCGGCAGGCCCTGAAACCGGATCCGCTCGCGCGCCATATCAAGCCAGTTGTGCAGATGGGGATTGTCGGGGATCAGTTCCTTGACCTTCTGATCGGTCTTGTAAATATCTTCCGGATCGCCGCTGAGCGCCGCCCAGCGGAACGGCCCGACGCCGCGGCAGAACAGCGGCCGGACATAAGCCGGGACAAATCCGGGAAAATCAAAGGCGTTTTTCACCCCTTCGTCAAAGGCGACCTGACGGATATTATTGCCGTAATCGAAGGTGGGCACGCCCATCTCATGATAGGCGAGCATGGCGCTGACATGAACCGCCATGGCGGCCCGGGCGGCCTGTTCCACCTCCTTGGGCGCCGAATCGCGTTTTTGCTCCCATTCGTCGACCGTCCAGCCGATCGGCAGATAGCCGTTGACCGGATCATGGGCCGACGTCTGATCAGTGACCGCGTCGGGGCGGATGCCGCGGCGGCGCATTTCGGGGATAATCTCCGCCGCATTGCCGAGCAGCCCGACCGAGATCGCCCGGCCTTCGGATGTCGCCTGGGTGATGATCTCCATCGCCTGATCCAGGCTCTCCGCCCGCCGGTCGAGATAGCCGGTTTTCAGGCGATACTCAATCCGGTCGGACTGACATTCAATGGCGAGCATACTGGCCCCGGCCATGGTCGCGGCCAGCGGCTGCGCGCCGCCCATGCCGCCGAGGCCGGCGGTGAGGATCCATTTGCCGGTGAGGCTGCCGCCGAAATGCTGGCGGCCCATCTCGACAAAGGTTTCGTAGGTGCCCTGAACGATGCCCTGGCTGCCGATATAAATCCAGCTGCCGGCGGTCATCTGGCCGTACATCATCAGGCCCTTTTTATCGAGTTCGTTGAAATGATCCCAGTTGGCCCAGTGGGGCACCAGATTGGAATTTGCGATCAGCACCCGGGGCGCGCCCTTGTGGGTCGGGAAAATGCCGACCGGTTTGCCGCTTTGGATCAGAAGGGTTTCGTCTTCTTCGAGGGTTTTCAGGCTGTCAACAATCCTGTCATAACATTCCCAGTTGCGCGCCGCCCGGCCGATGCCGCCGTAGACCACCAGGTTTTCCGGATGTTCGGCGACCTCCGGATCAAGGTTGTTCATCAGCATGCGCAGCGGCGCTTCGGTCGCCCAGCTTTTGGCGTTGAGGGTCGCGCCGGTCGGCGCTTTCACGATACGGGAATTCCGGGTCATAGAGTGTCACCTGTTCTATACTTGTCTATACAAGTTAAACTATAGCATTGCCCGTGAAGGGAATGCAACTGAAAAAATGGTGTTAGAGGCAATATCCGATCAGATTGAAGCAGTTCTGTTTCTCGTCCGGCGCGGTGATCCGGCAAGACGCGCCGGTCGATGCCTTCACGGCCGGAAGCGGCCGGACAGTTCATAGCGCGATCCCGGATGATAGAGCAGGGCGCTGGAGGCCACCTGTCCCCGGGTCCAGGTCCGGCGCTTGATCAGCAGGGCGGGCTCCCGCGCCGTCATATGCAGCTCGCGGCGGATGTCATCCGGCGGCAGGATGGCCTTGACCACATGTTCGGCCTTTTGCAGCGGCGCAATCTCCATCAGATAGTCATAGGGCGTGATCCGGCTGTAATCCTGATCGCCATATTCCGGCGCCAGCGCCCGGTTGACGTATCGGTCTTCCAGTTGAATCGGGATATTCTGTTCCTTATGGAGGATGACCGAGTGAAAAACCGGCGCGCCGTCGGCGATATTCATCTGTCGGGCGATGTCCGTATCGGCGACGGTTTCTTCCAGTTTCAGAACCTCGGCCGAATGGTCATGGCCGCGGGCGCGGATTTCTTCGGCGATATTATGAACCTCCAGCGGGTGGCTCTGGGCCTTGAGGTCGGCGACAAAGGTGCCGACCCCGGCGATCCGCTCGAGATAGCCTTCGTCGGTCAGTTCGCGCAGGGCCCGGTTGGTGGTCATCCGCGAGACGTTAAATTCCCGCACCAGTTCATTTTCCGACGGCACCCTTTGGGCCGGTTGCCATTCGCCGCTGGCGATGCGCTCGAGGATATGAGCCTTGATTTTTTTATAGAGCGGCGCGGTTCTGGTCTGCATGATCTCTGAAAACCTTTTGTCTTTTGGTTATGGGCTGATGCCTCTGGTTCAAGCTATAGCATCTTTGGCTGGCCGATGTCAGTCAAGAAGCGTCATCAGCCGGGTCATGGTGCGGCGAAAATCGCCGGCAATGGCCGCCGCCTGTGGATGATGGCGGTCCCGTATCCGCCACCGGCCGGCGACCATGACGTCCTTAACCGGATTGTCATTGCCGCTGAAGATAAAGCGATCGAGCAAATAACGGTCCGGCGTCGCGCACAACAGGGGCGATGTCGCATCCAGGACAATCAGGTCGGCCCGCCGGCCCACCGCGATGGCCCCGGCATCCCGCCTTCCCATGGCGCGCCGCCCGCCCTGCAGGCTGGCTTGGTACAGGCGCTCTCCCGTATGGGGTTGTTCCGCTGTCGCAACGATATTGCGGCTTTGATGGTGCAGCCGCTGGCCATATTCCAGCAGGCGCAGTTCCTCGACCGGGCTGACTGAAATATGGCTGTCCGAGCCGATGGCGATCCGGCCGCCCTGATCGAGATAGCTTTTGAGCGGAAACAGGCCGTCGCCGAGGTTGGCTTCGGTGGTCGGGCAGATCCCGGCCACCGCGCCGCTTTGGGCGAGTGCCGATGTTTCATTCTCCGTCAGGTGGGTCGCATGAACCAGGCACCAGCGTTCGTTCAGCGCCTGATGGGCGAGCAGCCATTCCACCGGCCGCTGGCCGGACCACTGCCGGCAGTCTTCGACCTCTTTTGTCTGCTCGGCGATATGGATGTGGATCGGCGCGTCCGGGGACAGGCTGTCGAGGTGACGGATCACCGGGTCAAAGGATTCGGGCGGCACCGCGCGCAGGCTGTGAAAGGCGACGCCGAGCCGCCGGGTCGGATCGTCCTGAAAACTGTCGTGCAGAGGATCCAGCAGCTGGCAATATTGCGCGGCCGCAGGGCGGAAACGGGCGTGTTCCGGGCTCAGCGGCTGACCGCCGAAGCCCGCCGCCTGATAAAGCACCGGCAGCAGGGTCAGGTCAAGGCCCGCGTCCGCCGCCGCCCGGCTGATCGCCAGCGACATTTCCGCCGGATTGTCATAGGGCGCGCCGCCCGGCTGATGATGCAGATAATGAAATTCGGCCACCGCGGTATAGCCGGCCCGCAGCATTTCCACATAGAGCTGGCGGGCGATATGATAGAGGTCGTCGGGGCTGAGCTTCTGGGCGAAGCGATACATGACATCGCGCCAGGTCCAGAAACTGTCCCGCCGGCCCGCGCCGCCGGACGTGCGATATTCCGCCAGACCCGCCATCGCCCGCTGAAAGGCGTGCGAATGAATATTCGGCATCCCGGGCAGGGCGTAGCCGGCGACCCGTTCGGTGTCGGGTCCCGGGGCCTGGTCCCCGGTCCGGATGTCGCTGATCCGTCCCCGGTCATCAAGGGTCAGGGTGACATGATCATGCCACTGGTTTTTAAGTCGCGCTTTGGTAAAATGTATTTTCTGCATTTTCAATTTCATGCTAACCTGTCTATACAACACAGTTTAGATTAACCCGCATGTAAGTCAACGAGATAAAAGGAAAGAACGGCGCAATATGGAAAAAACCACGGTCTGGACGGATGCCAACATCCTGACAATGCGAGAAAATGACGCGCCCTACGGCCTGATCATGGACGGGGCGCTGGCGGTGACAGCGGGACGGATCGACTGGGTCGGGGCCCGATCGGACCTGCCGGAGTCTTATGCCGCGGCGGAAGGGATCTCCTGCGGCGGGCGTTATATGACGCCGGGGCTGATCGACTGTCATACGCATCTGGTGTATGGCGGCAACCGGGTGGCGGAATTTGAACAGCGGATGCGGGGGGCGACCTACAAGAAGATCGCCGAGAGCGGCGGCGGCATTCTGTCGACGGTGCGCGCCACCCGGGAGGCCAGCGAAGACCAGCTTTATGTCGCGGCGGAAAAACGGCTGCGCCAGTTGCAGCGCGGCGGCGTGACCACGGTCGAGATTAAATCCGGGTACGGCCTCGATCCGGAAAACGAGCTTAAAATGCTGCGGGTGGCGCGGCGGCTCGGCCAGTCGCCGGCGGTCGATGTGATGACGAGCTTCCTCGGCGCCCATGCCCTGCCGCCGGAATTTGACGGTGATCCGGAGGGCTATATGGATCATGTCAGCGGTATCATGCTGGACGCCGTGGTCGCCGAAAATCTCGCCGATGCGATTGATGGTTTTTGTGAGACTATCGGTTTTTCCGCCGACCAGATCGAACGGCTGTTCGTCCGCGCCAATGAACTGGGCCTGCCGGTCAAGCTCCATGCGGAACAGCTCAGCAACAGCGGCGGCGCGCAACTGGCGGCCGGGTACCGGGCGTTGTCGGCCGATCATCTGGAATGGCTTGATCTGGGAGGGGTGCGGGCGATGGCGGCGGCGGGCACGGTGGCGGTGCTGCTGCCCGGGGCCTTTTACACCCTGCGCGATGTGCGCTTGCCGCCAATTGATTTGCTGCGGAAATATAATGTTCCGATGGCGGTGGCGACCGACAGCAATCCGGGATCCTCGCCGGTGCTGTCGCTGGCGCTGATGATCAATATGGCCGCGACCCTGTTTCGCCTGACGCCGGAAGAGGCGCTGGCCGGGGTTACGCGCAACGCGGCGCGGGCGCTGGGGCGCGGTGACCGGGGGGTGCTAGACCGCGGCATGAAGGCCGATTTCGCCCTGTGGGACATCTCTCATCCGGCGGAGCTCGCCTATCAGGTGGGCGGCAACCTTTGCGTCGGGGTGGTCAAGGATGGGGTCAGGGTCGAGTTTATTTGATCCGGCGGACGGAAATCTGCTCCTCGCGCAGGCCGAGGCGCGTCATATCATCCGGCAGGCCGTGGCCGGCGACCAGGGCGGCGGTGACCCGCCCCAAAGCGGGCGCGGTCTTGATGCCGAAGCCGCCCTGTCCCGCGAGCCAGAAAAAGCCCGGGCCTTCCGGATCGAAACCGACCACTGGATGGCGATCGGCCACATAATTGCGCAGACCGGCCCAGCTGTGATCAATTTTATCGACTTTCAGGCTGGTCGCCTGTTGCAGATAATGGGCGGCATAGGCGATGTCGATTTCCTCGGGCCGGGCGTCGGACGGCGGGCACAGCCGCTCATCGCCCGGCGTCATCAGGATCTTGCCGGAATCCGGTTTGAAATAAAATCCCTGCTTGGCGGCCATCACCAGCGGCCATTGCTCCAGCGGCGGCCGAAAAAGATTACCGGCCGCGGTTTCGTCGCCGCGGACAATATCTTCCGGCGGGCTCATCATGATCACCGTCCGCCGCAGCGGCTGGATGTTGATCGGCGCAAGACCGGCGAGCCCGGCGAGCTGATCAACCCAGGCGCCAGCGGCGTTGATCACCACCGGGGCGGCGAAATCGCCCCGTGTCGAGGTGACATGCCAGCGGGACTGTGATCTGGACAGGGCCGTGACCTCGGCCCGGGTGATGACCCTGCCGCCCGCCGCCTTGATCGCCCGCAGGTAGCCGTCATGGAGCGCGTTGACGTCAATATCGGCGAGTCCTTCCTCATAGAGCGCCCGCTGCCGGTAGGCCGGGGCGAGGACTGGCAGCAGCCGGACGGCCGCCGCCTCGTCGACAAAATCCGCCGCGACATTGATGGCGGACAATTTCCGGTAAAGCTCATCAAGGCAGGGCTGTTCCTCAGGCGTGGCGATATAGAGCAGGGGCCGGGGCTTGAGCAGCGAATGGCCGGTGAAGTCCCCGGGGGGGCGGCGCAGAAAAGCCTCGCTCGCCCGCACCAGGGCATGGATGAGCGGATCGGCCTTTTGAAAGCTGGTCTGGAAAATCGCCGACGAGCGGCCGGTGGTGTGATAGCCGGGCTGGCTTTCCCGCTCCAGAAGGACCACCCGGCCCAGCCGCGACAGCTCATAACCGGCGGACGCGCCGGCAATGCCGCCGCCGACAATAATGAAATCCGCTGTTGTTCGCTCCGTAGGCATGATTGAACTCTTGAGGCGATCCCGGAAACGCCGCCGCGGCTTCCGCCCGGCGATCCGGTCCTGTACATATCACCCGGACATATCATCCGGGCCGGTTTTGCGCCAGCCTATTCTCTTGGGCGGAGACTGACAACAGAAATCTGTCCCTTGAGGATAATGCTGTGGCGCAATATAGCCTAATGGGTTGACAAGCAAACTATATTTCAATTTATTTCGCAAATGCGAAATTTTATTGTGGAAAAAAGCGCTAAATTTGATAGATTACGGGGGAAATTTTCAAAACACCGATAAAGAGTCCCATATTGACGGAGGAACGGATCATGAGAAAAACGCCAAAAGATTTTTTTAAGCCCCTGTCCATTGGCGCCCCGGCGCCTTATCGGGAGATTCCCGTGGCGCTTGAGAGAATGATTCATTTCTTTCCGCCGCAGGTGGAGAAGATGCGCGCCAAAATCCCGGCCATGATCGGCAAGGTCGATGTGCTGCTCGGCAATCTGGAGGATGCGATCCCGGCCGACGCCAAGGAGGCGGCCCGGGCCGGCTTTATCGAGGTGGCGGCGAAGAATGATTTCGGCGCGACCGGATTGTGGACCCGGGTCAACTGCCTCAACAGCCCGTGGTTTCTCGATGATGTGACGGAAATCGTCGCGAAAGTCGGCAACAAGCTCGATGTGATGATGCTGCCGAAAGTGGAAGGCCCGTGGGACATTCATTTTCTCGATCAGCTGCTCGCCCAGCTCGAATCCCGCCACGGCGTTGAGCAGCCGATCATGATTCACGCCATCCTGGAAACCGCCCAGGGGGTCAATAATGTCGAGGAGATCGCCGCCGCCAGTCCGCGCATGCACGGCATGAGCCTCGGGCCGGCCGATCTGGCGGCGTCGCGCGGCATGAAAACCACCCGGGTCGGCGGCGGCCATCCGTCCTATGGCGTGATCGAGGATGACGGGGGCGACGGCGCGGCGCGCGGCTTCCACCAGCAGGATCTGTGGCATTTCACCGTCGCCAAAATGGTCGACGCCTGCATGTCCTATGGCCTCAAGGCTTTTTACGGTCCATTCGGCGATTTTTCCGATGACGCCGCCTGTGAGGCCCAGTTCCGCAACGCGTTCCTGATGGGTTGCGTCGGCGCCTGGTCGCTGCATCCGAAGCAGATTGAGATCGCCAAGAAGGTGTTCAGCCCCGATGTCGAGGAAGTGCTGTTCGCCCGGAAGATTCTGGACGCCATGCCCGACGGCACCGGGGCGGTGATGATTGACGGCAAGATGCAGGATGACGCCACCTGGAAACAGGCCAAGGTCATTGTCGATCTCGCCCGGATGGTGGCGGCGGGCGATCCGGCGCTCGGGGCTGAATACGGCTTCTGATCAGGCGGCGTTGCGCGGGCTTCTTCACTTATTTGTTACGGTTATGAAATGACCCGCGATCCGGGGATTTCAATCACGACCTCTGTGCCCTTGCCCGGTTTGCTGAACAGGTCAAGCCGGGCGCCATGCAAATCAAGCAGGGCCTTGGTCAGCGGCAGGCCGAGGCCGGTGCCTTCGAATTTGCGATTGCGGGCGTTTTCGATCTGGCGGAAGGTCTGCATGGCCTCTTCCAATTGATCCGGGGTCATGCCGATGCCGCTGTCCTTGATGCTGATGGCGAGGGCGCTCGAAGGCCGGGGGCGAATTTCGATCGTGATCCGGCCGCCTTCGGGAGTAAATTTGATGGCGTTGGACAGAATATTCAGCATGACCTGGCGAATCATGCGCAGATCAGCGAGCAGGAAATGTTGTTTTTTGCGGCCGGAAAACTGCAGGCTGATGTTCCCTTGTTCGGCATCCCGGGAAACCATGTTGAGCGCACTGCTGATCAGGGCCGCCAGATCGAATTCGGCCTCACGGATTTCCATTTCATGGGCTTCGATCTTCGACAGGTCCAGAATATCATTGATCACCTTCAGCAGATGTTCGGCCGAACTGTGAATATGCCCGCCATATTCCTGGACGGCGGTGATGTCGAGCTTGTAATGAGGCGCCCGGCGCACCATGTCGGAAAACCCGATGATCGCATTGAGCGGGGTTCTGAGCTCGTGGCTCATATTGGCCAGAAACTGTGACTTCGCCCGGTTGGCCAGTTCCGCTATTTCCTTCGAATGCCTGAGCTCCCGGGTCTGGCTGTCGACCTCATCGGAAAGATTCTGCACAATCGGCACCCAGCGCAGCAGGCCGATCGCCAGCAGCAGGAAACCGGAGAGGAAGCCGACGAATTTCTCGAGAAAGGCCTGGATCGGCGTCGGGCCGATGATGACATATCGGGCCAGAAAATCGAATTCATCGGTCAGGTCGATGATGCTGCCGAACAGCAGGAGAATAAAGCCGCCGAGGATCAAACGCCAGCCCCGCCGGCGCAGGAGAAATCTGTTTTTCCCCGTGTGCCAGAGATAAATTATCGTAACCAGGAGTATGACGGCTCGAATCGCTTCAAGAACGATATTGCTGGTGATCATTTTGCTTTTATGGCGTTGTTTTATATTTGTTTATCTTGGGCAGTCGCAATTTTTCCGCACTATAGCATGAAGCGCGCCGGTAAAAAATAATATTAAGCGGGATGGATATTTTCCTGGGGGGAGGGTCGACGATGGCCCATAAAACAGGCGACCTGATGCACCAGCGATATGGCGGGATGGATTTCCCCCTTGGGGGCGACCACCCAGTCCCAGAAGGCCACCGGGTCCGGGAGGATCCGCAACAGGGCGTCGGGCAGGACCCGTTCCTGATCCATGACGCCTGGCCCGCTGTGGTAGTTGCGCATAACATCACAGATCACCAGGCTGCGGGCGGCGGGAGACGCCAGCAGGCTGTTGAGGTGATTTAAATGAGCCCGCATGACGGCCGGGCCGAAATCGTCCGCCAGGGAAAGCTGCGCCTTTTCCGCATATCGCATAAGGTTGATCGGCAGTTGCGAGAGGATATTGAGGGAAATGACCAGATCGGCGGCGCCGAGGTCCGGCGGGGCGGCCATGATGTCTGACAGGCCGGGAGATATTTTCTCATACAACGGCCGGACCAGTCCCGTGACGTCCCGCTCGATCAGGCGGACCTGGGGGTGGCCGCCATAGGCTTTTCGCACTTTCGGCAGATGAACAATATCCACCAGCGTGACATGCAGGCCCTTGGCGAGCAGGTTTTCCATCGGCACATCATTGAGCGCCCCCGAGCCCAGGATCGTCACCCGGGCTGTGGGCGGCAATTTCTCCGCGGCGCTGATGATGATCTGGCGGCATTTTTTAAGGTGACTGTTCCACGCCCGGCGGCATCGCCTCAGGCGGGCCTCGATGGCGATGGCCTCGCGGACATAGCCCAATGTCTTGACCTCTTTGGGGGCGGCAATCAGCATATGCCGGAGAAATTCAGTAATCATGGACCAGAAAACTCACTGGGGACGCAACAATGCACAATATTTAACGGAAAATGTCCTTTGGGGAAACATTATTCTGCGGCGTCATTCCCCGCTGTAGGTGGCGCCGCGTTTCTCGAGGAAGGCGGTGGTGGCTTCCGCCCGGTCCTTGCTGGCGAGCAGCAGCTGCATGCTTTTGCGCTCAAGGCCGAGGGCGCTTTCCAGCGACATGTCCGGGCCATGCAAAATGGCGTATTTGATATGCTCAAGGCCCAAGGGCGGCAGGGCGGCGAGCTCCCGGGCCATCTCCAGCGCCCGGTCCATCACCTGATCATCGTCGAGCACCTCGCAGACGAGCCCCATGCCCCGGGCCTCCTCGGCGCCGATCATCATGCCGGTCAGGCACAGGCGCATGGCGTTATATTTGCCGACGGCGCGCACCAGCCGCTGCGAGCCGCCGGCCCCCGGCATGACGCCGACTTTCACTTCCGGCTGGCCGAACTTGGCTGATTTTCCGGCGAGAATAATATCGGAAATCATCGCCAGCTCCATGCCGCCGCCGAGGGCGAAGCCATTGACCGCCGCGATCACCGGCCGCGGGTAATCGGCGAAGGCATTATAGAGCCGCTCGACATGGGCCTTGTAATAATCGACGGCGCTCATGCCCGACATTTCCTTCAGATCCGCCCCGGCGGCGAAGGATTTTTCATCGCCGGTCAGAATCACCGCCCGGATGTCTTCCCGCGCCTTAAGCTCATTGAATTTTTCCGCAATCAGAGAGCGGACATTGAGGTTGAGCGCGTTATAGGCCTTGGGCCGGTTGATGCGCACGACGGCAATATGATCTTCGGGAAATTCAAGCAGGACTTCTTCGGGCATGGTTCAGCTTCTCATATGGGGTTGGTGTAAGAATAAGGCCGTCGTGAAAATATCACAACGGGGCCCAGATCGCCCAACAATTGGGTTGACCACGGCCCGGCCAGAACCCGGCTCAGGTCGAGGACTTTGATATGGCTTAAGGGGCCGGTCATGGGGTTTCCTTGATCTTGGTTGCCCCCTCACCCTAACCCTCTCCCCCGAGGGAGAGGGAACAAAAGCTCCTTCTCCCCTCGGCGGAGAAGGTCGGGATGAGGGGGCCCTGGTTATATGTTAAAACGCGTTCAACCCGGTCTGCAGG
>JBLWZH010000043.1:0-15979 GCA_048266545.1 Paremcibacter sp.
ATGAAGGTCTGCGCTTCGCGATCCGCGAAGGCGGCCGCACCGTCGGCGCCGGCGTCGTCGCAAGCATCGTTGAATAAGGGCGACCTTAAAAGTCGAACGGACCAGGGCGGATAAATTATCCGCCCTGTCTTGTTCAAACGGATATCGAAAGTGATTAATTTTCCGATTGGTCATTTTCACATTGAATATGCTTTTGCGCGCCTATATATAAAGGCGTGCGCTATGAGGTGAAGGAGTGTAGCTCAGTTGGTAGAGCACCGGTCTCCAAAACCGGGTGTCGGGAGTTCGAGTCTCTCCACTCCTGCCACTTCATGCAAATTCCGATGTAAATTCTGGCGGGCCAATATGGATTTAGCTTGATTGCGCCGCCGTTTGTCAGTATTTCATGTGCTTGGACCCTTAAGTCTGAGCTCCCGGAATTGCTTAAGAGGCCGACAGGATCAGAATTCTGGATAGAATAACGGATTATTAGAATATGGCGAAAACGAGCCCCGCAGAATTTGTCCGGCAGGTCCGGCAGGAAGTATCGAAAGTAACCTGGCCGACGCGCAAGGAAACCACGGTTACGACCATCATGGTGTTTATCATGGCCGCTTTTATGGCGGTTTTCTTCCTGGGCGTGGATCAGGCCCTGTCTTATATCATTAAACTCATACTAGGATAATCGATTATGGCATCCCGTGCGCGCTGGTATATTGTTCAAGCCCATTCCGGATTTGAGAAAAAAGTTGCTCAAAGCATCAAGGATCAGGCTGTGGCCCAGGACCTGGACAGTTTTGTCGAGGATGTCATCGTTCCTGTGGAAGAAGTCATCGAGGTCAAAAAGGGCAAGAAGGTCACGTCCGAGCGGAAATTTTTCCCGGGCTATGTGCTGGCCAAGATGGTCATGAATGACGTGACCTTTCATCTGGTCAAAAATACGCCGAAAGTCTCCGGCTTCCTCGGCGCGTCCGGCAAGCCGGCGCCGATCAGCCAGAAAGAGGCGGACCGGATCATGAATCAGGTTCAGGAAGGCATCGAACGGCCGAAGGCGGCGATCACCTACGAAGTGGGCGAAGAGGTCAAGGTTATTGACGGACCGTTTGTTTCGTTCACCGGCACGGTGGAAGGGGTCGATCAGGAGCGCGAGCGTCTCAAGGTTTCGGTCTCGATCTTTGGCCGGGCGACCCCTGTCGAGCTTGAATATGCCCAGGTTGAAAAGACTTAGGCCGTAAAATTAAAAAATGACTGGCGTTTCTAATTCGGGGCTGCTATAAGCCGCCCTTACGGTGGTCGGGTGATTCTTTTTTGCCTGATGCCGTTGTGATGTGGAAATTTTATTTCCCGTCCCGTGTGGGAGGTTAGCCATAGCCGCACCACACCCCTTAACTCAAGTCGGGAATGGTCCCGCATGTATTATGAAAAGGGTCTGTAATGGCGAAGAAAATTGACGGTTACATTAATTTGCATGTGCCTGCGGGCGCAGCGAATCCTTCTCCACCCATTGGCCCCGCGCTGGGCCAGCGCGGTGTGAATATCATGGAATTCTGTAAGGCGTTTAACGCAAAAACCCAGGAAATGGAGAAAAATTCTCCGATTCCGACCAAGATCACGGTTTATGCGGACAAAAGCTTTACGTTCGAGATTAAAACTCCACCGGCGGCTTATCTGTTGAAGAAGGCGGCGAATCTGAAAAGTGGCGGGGCGACGCCGGGGCGTGCGACGGTCGCCACCATTCCTGTCGCCAAGGTGCAGGAGATCGCCGAAGCCAAGATGGCTGATCTGAATGCCGTGGATATGGACGGGGCGATCGAGATTATCAAAGGAACAGCCCGTTCCATGGGTATCAAGGTGGAAGGATAAGGCAGATGGCACGACACTCCAAGCGCTATAAAGAAGTTCGCGAAGGTCTTGACCTGAAGACTGAATATTCCCTGGAAGACGCCATCCGGGAAGTCAAAAGCCGCGCCAGAGCGAAATTTGACGAAACGGTGGAAATCAGCCTGAACCTAGGGGTTGACCCCCGTCACGCTGACCAGATGGTTCGCGGCGTCGTAACCCTGCCAAACGGCACGGGCAAGTCGGTCCGGGTTGCGGTATTCGCCCGGGGCGACAAGGCCGAGGAAGCGAAAAAGGCCGGCGCCGAGCTGGTCGGCGCGGAAGACCTGATGGAAGTCATCCAGAAGGGCGAAATGAATTTTGACCGCTGTATCGCGACCCCGGACATGATGGCCGTGGTTGGCCGGCTGGGCAAGGTTCTGGGTCCGCGCGGCCTGATGCCGAACCCCAAGCTTGGCACGGTGACCCAGGATGTCGCCGCCGCTGTTGAGGCGGCCAAGGGCGGTCAGGTGGAATATCGGGTTGAAAAGGCCGGCATCATTCATGCCGGTGTTGGTAAAGTCAGCTTCGATGAAAAAGCCATTATTGAAAATGCCCGCGCCCTGATCGGTGCGGTGATCAAGGCGCGGCCCGTCGCAACCAAAGGAACCTACCTGAAGCGGATTTCAGTCAGTTCCACGATGGGGCCCGGCCTGCAAGTGGCGACGACCTCCGCCGCGGAATAAGCTGCGGGGCGGTTCCCCCGGCATCGGTCGGGGGGATAACAAGAATTTCCGTTGGGTTTGCCTGGCGGGAACAGGGCTTTCGGCGAAATCCGAAAGCCTGCCTGTCCGAAACTGCAGGTGACCGGTGATCTGTCGGATGTTTGTGTTTACGTATAGATCGCCGGGCTTAAGCGTCGACATGTCGGCCTGCAATAGATGGGGTTGCGGATCTGGTTTTCAGATTTGCGGTTTCCAGCCTGATCCGCTGTTCGGGATCGGGCGACAGGCATATCGCGGCATGATCGCACGATGTGGTCATGCTTAACTCAACCGGCGAATGTGTGTATCGCATTGGCTAAATTATATCGGAGACGAGAATGGATCGGGCCCAAAAAAGGGAAATGGTCGCCTTCTTGAGGGATGTCTTTGTAAGCTCCACCTCTGTTGTGGTCGTCCGCAACACGGGTCTGGATGTGAGCGAAATGACATCTCTGCGTAATGAAATGCGCGAAGCGGGCGCCAGCCTTAAAGTGGCCAAAAACCGGCTCGCTCGTCTTGCTCTCGAAGGTACGGAAATTGAATCAGTGGGCGAATATCTTGTCGGTCCAGCGGTGCTCGGTTATTCCGAGGATCCCGTTGCGGCGGCCAGGGTGCTCGTCAAGTTCGCCAAGAAAAACGAGAAACTCGAAGTTCTTGGTGGCGTCATGGGAACGACCATGCTTGATCTCAGCGGTGTCAAGGCGTTGGCTGAATTGCCTTCTCTTGATGAACTGCGCGGCAAGCTTGTCGGTCTTCTTCAGGCGCCTGCAGGCAAGCTCGCAAGTGTTACGCAAGCGCCGGCCGGACAATTGGCTCGTGTATTCAGTGCCTACGGATCGCAGGGCGATGCCGCTTAGGTTTCTGGTAAAAATTTGATTTTTTAGACTAAGGAAATATGAAAATGGCTGATCTTGAAAAGATTGCTGAAGACCTGTCAGCGCTGACTGTTATGGAAGCTGCTGAACTCTCTAAACTTCTGGAAGAAAAATGGGGCGTGTCTGCGGCGGCTCCTGTTGCTGTTGCTGCGGCGCCTGGTGCGGCTGCCGGTGGTGAAGCCGAAGAAGCAAAAGATGATTTCGATGTTGTGCTGACCGCTATCGGCGACAAGAAAATCAACGTGATTAAAGAAGTCCGCGCCATCACGGGTCTTGGGCTTAAAGAAGCGAAAGAACTGGTCGAGGGCGCGCCCAAGACTGTTAAGGAAGCTGCTCCCAAAGCTGAGGCTGAAGAAATCAAAGCCAAGCTTGAAGCCGTCGGCGCTTCTGTTGAACTTAAATAGGTTCATGGTTTTCAAGGGTGGTGCGCGCCGTATTCCGGCGCGCGCCCTCTTTCCCGTTTCGGGGTAAAAAAATATATGCTTTTGATGGGTGCAGATATATAGTGAAGACAGTTCTTAATCAAAAAAGTGAATTGTTTGGATTATTTTAAATGGCCGTTTTCAGATTTTTTCTGAAGCGGTTTCTGGCGTATTGAGAGAGGGCGTTTTAACAGGCGCAAAGTGAGTGGTTGTCCGGTGCTGAAAAAATATAATTTTCAACAAGGGTAACAGGGTCTGATCAAGGAAATGTGGCGAGGATAAAGCATGGCGACTTCCTATTCCAGTCGTAAAAAAGTTCGTAAAAATTTCGGTCGAATTGAAGAAGTGGCGGAAATGCCGAACCTGATTAAGGTTCAGCGGAGTTCTTATGACCAGTTTTTACAAACGGATGTTCCGGCGGATGATCGTGTAAACGACGGTTTGCAGGGTGTTTTTAAATCTGTTTTTCCAATTTCCGATTTTGCCGGAACGGCATCTCTGGAATTTGTGTCCTATGAGCTGGAAGCTCCGAAATATGATACTGAGGAATGTCAGCAACGGGATATGACCTATGCGGCGCCGTTGCGCGTGACGCTGCGTCTGATTGTTTTTGAGGTTGACGAGGAAACCGAAGCCCGCTCCGTTCTCGATATCAAGGAGCAGGACGTCTATATGGGCGACCTGCCGCTGATGACGGACCGCGGGACGTTTATCGTCAATGGCACCGAGCGGGTGATCGTCAGCCAGATGCACCGTTCGCCGGGCGTTTTCTTCGACCATGACAAGGGCAAGACCCACGCCTCCGGCAAATTCCTCTTTGCCGCCCGTGTGATTCCCTACCGCGGATCATGGCTTGATTTTGAATTTGACGCCAAGGATACGGTCTTTGTCCGTATTGACCGTCGCCGCAAGCTGCCGGTCACCACATTGCTTTACGCCCTGGGCATGTCGGCGGAAGAAATTCTCGGCGCCTTTTACGGCACCCAAAGCTACAAGAAGAAAAAAGGCGGCTGGTGCGCGCCGTTTGACGCCGAGGCCTGGCGCGGCGTCAAGCCG
Organism: Paremcibacter sp.; assembly: GCA_048266545.1. Taxonomy (GTDB): domain Bacteria; phylum Pseudomonadota; class Alphaproteobacteria; order Sphingomonadales; family Emcibacteraceae; genus Paremcibacter. The sequence continues at coordinate 4,915 of JBLWZH010000043.1, forward strand.
ACCTTCGATCTGGTCAATGCGGCCAACGGCGAAGTCGTCGCCGAAGCCGGCAAGAAGATCACCCCGCGGACGGCCAACAAACTGGCCAAGGACGGGCTGAAGGAAATTCTGCTGCCTGACGAGGAGCTGCACGGCCGCTTCGCCGCCCTTGACGTGGTCAACGGCAAGACCGGTGAAATCTACATCGAAGCCGGTGAGGAAATCACCGAAGATCATCTGACGAAGCTGACCGATGCCGGCTACAAGGAAATTGACACCCTCGACATCGACCATGTCAAGGTCGGCCCGCATATCCGCAATACCCTGATGGGCGACAAGGTGGAAAACTGGGAAATGGCCATGTCCGATATTTATCGCGTCATGCGTCCCGGCGAGCCGCCGACAAAGGAAACCGCCGAGGCCCTGTTCGACGGCCTGTTCTTTGATGCGGAACGCTATGACCTGAGCGCCGTCGGCCGGGTCAAGATGAATATGCGTCTCGATCTGGATGCGCCGGATGACCTGCGGGTTCTGCGCAAGGAAGACATTCTCGCGGTCCTGAAGACCCTTGTCGACCTGAAGGACGGCAAGGGGGTTGTCGATGATATTGACCATCTGGGCAACCGGCGGGTGCGTTCCGTCGGCGAGCTGATGGAAAATCAGTATCGTATCGGGCTGCTGCGCATGGAGCGCGCCATCCGCGAACGGATGAGCAGCATCGACATCGACACCGTGATGCCCCATGACCTGGTCAACGCCAAGCCGGCGGTCGCCGCGGTGCGCGAATTCTTCGGCTCGTCGCAGCTCAGCCAGTTTATGGATCAGACCAACCCGCTCAGCGAGATCACGCACAAGCGTCGCCTGTCGGCGCTTGGCCCCGGCGGCCTGACCCGCGAACGGGCCGGTTTCGAGGTCCGTGACGTGCATACGACCCATTACGGCCGCATCTGTCCGATTGAAACGCCCGAAGGGCCGAATATTGGTCTGATCAACTCGCTGTCGATCTTCGCCAAGGTCAATAAATACGGCTTCATCGAAGCCCCTTACCGGAAAGTGGAAGGCGGCAAGGTCACCGACGAGGTGGTTTACCTGTCGGCGATGGAAGAAGAAAAATACACCATCGCCCAGGCCAATACGGACCTGAATGAGGACGGAACCTTTGTCGGGGAGCTGATCGACTGTCGTGAAGCCGGCGAGCATCACCTGATCAAGCCTGAAAATATCACCCTGATGGACGTGTCGCCGAAACAGGTGGTGTCCGTTGCGGCGGCGCTTATACCCTTCCTCGAAAACGATGACGCGAACCGGGCGCTGATGGGCTCGAACATGCAACGTCAGGCCGTCCCCCTCCTGAAAGCGGAATCGCCCTTTGTCGGCACCGGCATGGAGCGGGTTGTGGCGCGGGATTCCGGCGCGGCGATTGTCGCCGAGCGGGCCGGGATCATCGATCAGGTTGACGCCCGTCGCATTGTGATCCGGGTCAGCGAGGATGTGGAGGACGGCACCTCCGGGGTCGATATCTACACCCTGCAGAAGTTCCAGCGGTCAAACCAGAATACCTGCATCAACCAGCGGCCGATTGTCAAAGTGGGCGATGTGGTGAAGCGGGGCAATGTTCTGGCGGACGGCCCGTCAACCGATATGGGCGAACTGGCGCTGGGACGTAACGTTCTGGTGGCCTTTATGCCGTGGAACGGCTATAACTTTGAAGACAGTATCCTGATTTCCGAACGGATTGTGAAGGACGACGTCTTTACCTCGGTTCATATCGAGGAATTCGAAGTGATGGCCCGGGACACCAAGCTGGGTCCGGAAGACATCACCCGCGACATTCCCAATGTCGGCGAAGAAGGGTTGAAAAACCTTGACGAGGCCGGGATCGTTTATATCGGGGCCGAGGTTCACCCCCGCGACATTCTGGTCGGCAAGATCACGCCGAAAGGCGAAAGCCCGATGACGCCGGAGGAAAAACTCCTGCGCGCCATCTTTGGCGAGAAGGCCGCCGACGTGCGGGATACCTCCATGCGCTTGCCGCCGGGGGTTGTCGGCACCGTCGTCGAGGTGCGCGTCTTCAACCGTCACGGCATTGACAAGGACGAACGCTCGATCGCGATCGAGCGTGAGGAAATCGAACGGCTCAGCAAGGACCGGGAAGACGAGCAGGCCATTCTGGACCGCAGCATCTATACCCGCCTGAGGCCTTTGCTGGTGGGCAATGTGGTGACCAGCGGGCCGAAGGAAATCAAGAAGGGCGAAACCGTCACGACGGAAATGCTTGATGAGCTGTCCAGGGGTCTGTGGTGGCAGATCGCCGTTGACGATGAAAGCACGATGGAAAAAATTGATGCCCTGCATCAGAAATTCCAGGAAGACCGGGATCGTCTGCGCGGCCGTTTTGAAGAGAAGATCGAGAAACTGCAGCGCGGTGATGAGCTTCTGCCGGGCGTGTTGAAGATGGTCAAGGTCTTTGTCGCCGTCAAGCGCAAGCTGCAACCGGGTGACAAAATGGCCGGTCGTCACGGGAACAAGGGTGTTATTTCGCGGATTCTGCCGCAGGAAGACATGCCGTTCCTCGAAGACGGGACGCCGGTTGACATCGTGTTGAACCCGCTCGGGGTGCCGTCACGGATGAACGTCGGACAGATTCTGGAAACCCATCTCGGCTGGGCGTCACGTTCGCTCGGCGTGCAGGTTTCCGAGATGCTGGATAACTTTGAAATGAATCAGGCGGCCAAGGCGGACGCCCTGCGCGGCAAGTTCAGGGAGGTCTTCTCCAAGGAGCAGTATGACGAGGAAATCGCCCCGTTGAATGACGAAGACACCGTCGAGATGTCCGGCAACCTGCGCAACGGGATTCCGATGGCGACCCCGGTATTTGACGGCGCCCATGAGGCGGACATCTGTGACATGCTGGAGCTTGCCGGCGTGGACCGTTCGGGTCAGGTTGACCTCTATGACGGCCGGACCGGTGAGAAATTCGACCGGAAAGTCACCGTCGGTTACATCTATATGCTGAAACTGCACCATCTTGTTGATGACAAGATCCATGCCCGCTCCATCGGGCCATACTCTCTGGTGACCCAGCAGCCGCTGGGCGGTAAGGCCCAGTTCGGCGGCCAGAGGTTTGGCGAGATGGAAGTATGGGCGCTGCAGGCTTACGGCGCGGCGTACACCTTGCAGGAAATGCTGACCGTCAAGTCTGATGACGTCAGCGGCCGGACCAAGGTTTATGAAGCGATTGTCCGTGGAGATGACAGTTTCGAGGCCGGTATACCGGAATCCTTCAATGTTCTGGTCAAGGAGATGAAATCTCTGTGTCTGAATGTTGAACTTGTGAATCTTGCCGACTAAACCGGATCTGAACAGGAGAGAATAGGCTATGCGCCAGGAAATTATGAATTTCTTCAACCCGGTTTCAAAACCGGAGACTTTTGATAACATCAAAATCACGATCGCCAGCGCGGAACATATCCGGTCATGGTCCTTTGGTGAGATCAAGAAACCTGAAACCATCAACTACCGGACCTTCAAGCCGGAAAAAGACGGCCTGTTCTGTGCGCGCATTTTCGGTCCGATGAAGGACTATGAGTGTCTGTGCGGCAAATACAAGCGGATGAAATACCGCGGCATCACCTGTGAAAAATGTGGCGTTGAAGTGACGCTGAGCAAGGTGCGCCGCGACCGCATGGGTCATATCGAACTGGCGGCGCCGGTAGCCCACATCTGGTTCCTGAAATCCCTGCCGAGCCGGATCGGCCTGGTGCTGGATATGACCTTGAAGGATCTGGAGCGGGTGCTCTATTTCGAATATTTCATTGTCACCGAGCCGGGTCTGACGCCGCTGAAGATGAAGCAGCTGCTGACGGAAGATGAATATATCCGCGCCCAGGAAGATTATGGCGAGGACAGCTTCACCGCCGGCATCGGCGCCGAAGCGATCAAGATCCTGCTGGAAAATGTTGACCTGGAGCTGGAACAGGAAGATCTGCGCCGGGAACTGGCGGAAACCAAATCCGAACTGAAACCAAAGAAGATCGTCAAGCGCCTCAAGGTGATTGAAGGATTTCTGGAGTCGGAAAACCGTCCGGAATGGATGATCCTCGACATGCTGCCGGTGATTCCGCCGGAACTGCGTCCGCTGGTGCCGCTGGACGGCGGTCGTTTTGCGACCTCTGACCTCAACGATCTGTACCGCCGGGTGATCAACCGGAACAACCGTCTGAAACGGCTGATTGAGCTGCGGGCGCCGGACATTATCGTTCGCAACGAAAAACGCATGCTGCAGGAAGCGGTTGACGCCCTGTTTGACAATGGCCGTCGCGGCCGGGTCATTACCGGCGCCAACAAGCGTCCGCTGAAATCCCTGTCCGACATGCTGAAGGGCAAGCAGGGCCGGTTCCGTCAGAATCTGCTCGGCAAGCGGGTGGACTATTCCGGTCGTTCGGTGATCGTGGTCGGTCCCGACCTGTTGCTGCACCAGTGCGGTCTGCCGAAGAAAATGGCCCTCGAGCTGTTCAAGCCGTTTATTTACGCCCGCCTCGACAAGCTGGGCATCGCGACCACCATCAAGCAGGCCAAAAAGCTGGTGGAAAAAGAACGTCGCGAAGTCTGGGACGTGCTTGACGTGGTGATCCGCGAGCATCCGATCCTGCTCAACCGGGCGCCGACATTGCACAGACTGGGGATTCAGGCCTTTGAACCGGTGCTGATTGAAGGCAAGGCGATTCAGCTTCACCCGCTGGTCTGCGCCGCCTTTAACGCCGACTTTGACGGGGACCAGATGGCGGTTCATGTGCCGCTCAGCCTCGAAGCCCAGCTCGAAGCCCGGGTGCTGATGATGTCCACCAACAACATCCTCAGCCCGTCCAACGGCAAGCCGATCATCGTGCCGTCACAGGATATTATTCTGGGTCTTTATTATATCACCCTCGATAAACAGGGTGAGCCGGGCGAAGGCATGATCTTTTCCAGCATGGAGGAGATTGAGCAGGCGCTTTTCAACGGCGTGATCACGCTGCATACGAAGATCACGGCGCGCTATCATACGGTGGACGAGAATTTCAAACCGCTTTCCATGCGGGTTGAGACGACGCCGGGACGGATGTTGCTGGCCAATCATCTGCCGAAGCATCCGAATATTCCTTTCGACTTGATCAACCATAATCTGACCAAGAAGGATATTTCCCGTATCATTGATGTGGTTTACCGCCACGCCGGCCAGAAGGAAACGGTCCTGTTCGCCGATGCGATCATGCGTCTCGGCTTCCGCGAAGCCTGCAAGGCCGGCATCTCTTTTGGCAAGGACGATATGATTATTCCGGATGCCAAAGTGGGCATGATTGATGACACCACGGCCGCGGTCAAGGAATTCGAAGCCCAGTATAACCAGGGTCTGATCACCCAGGGCGAGAAATACAACAAGGTGGTTGACGCCTGGTCGCAATGCACCGACCGGGTGGCCGACGCCATGATGGCCGAGATTTCCAAAACCGGTGTTGATGAAAATGGCCGGACGCTGGATATTAACTCGATCTATATGATGGCCGATTCCGGCGCCCGTGGTTCGGCGGCCCAGATGAAACAGCTTGCCGGGATGCGCGGCCTGATGGCCAAGCCGTCCGGGGAGATTATCGAAAAGCCGATTATTTCCAACTTCAAGGAAGGCCTGAGCGTTCTGGAATATTTTAACTCCACCCATGGGGCGCGTAAGGGTCTTGCCGATACGGCGCTGAAAACGGCGAACTCGGGGTATCTGACCCGTCGCCTGGTGGATGTGTCCCAGGACTGCGTCACCATCGAGGAGGATTGCGGCACCCATGACGGGATCGACATCACCGAAGTCGCTGATGGCGGCGATGTGACGGTCACCCTGGGCGAACGTATCCTGGGCCGTTGCGCCGCGGTTGACATTTGCGATCCGGTCAATGGAGACGTGATCGTCGAAGCCGGCGCCCATCTGGACGAAGAAGCGGTCGAAATCGTTGAAAAGGCCGGGGTGGCGACGGTCAAGGTCCGTTCGGCGCTGACCTGTGAAACCCGGGGCGGCATCTGCTGTAAATGTTACGGTCGTGATCTGGCCCGCGGCATCCCGGTCAATCTGGGTGAATCTGTCGGCGTCATCGCCGCCCAGTCGATCGGTGAGCCGGGCACCCAGTTGACCATGCGGACCTTCCATATCGGCGGGACGGCGTCATCGGTGTCCGAACAGTCGACCCATGAAGCCTCCCATGACGGCAAGGTGAAGCTGCTGAACCGCAATGTGGTGACCGATTCAAAAGGCCGCATGATTGTCATGAGCCGCAACATGGAAATCGTCATCATTGATAAGGAAGGCCGTGAGCGGGTCACCTACAAGGTTCCTTTCGGGTCGCATCTGTTCAAGGATGAGGGTGAGGAAGTAACCCATGGCGACAAGCTGGTCGAATGGGATCCCTATACCCTGCCGATTATTACGGAGCGCGGCGGAAGAGTGCGTTTTGTTGATCTGGCGGAGGGGATCTCCATAAGTGAAACGGTCGATGAGGCGACCGGTATTTCCAGCAAGGTCGTGATCGACTGGCGGTCGCAGCCGAAAGGCGCCGACCTCCGGCCGCGGATCACTTTGCGGGATGACAATGACGAGGTTGTCGAGCTGGCCAATGGCACGGAGGCGCGCTATTTCATGTCCGTCGGCGCCATTCTGTCGGTCAACGACGGCGACGAAGTGCATGCCGGTGACGTGGTGGCGCGTATTCCGCGCGAGGCCTCCAAGACCAAGGATATTACCGGTGGTCTGCCGCGGGTGGCGGAATTGTTCGAAGCCCGGCGGCCGAAGGATCATGCGGTCATTGCCGAGGTTGACGGCTATGTTGAATTCGGCCGCGACTATAAAAACAAACGCCGCATCAGCATCCGCCCAAAGGATGAAGAGCAGGAACCGGCGGAATATCTGATTCCGAAAGGCAAGCATATCTCCGTCCAGGAGGGTGACTTCATCCGGCGCGGCGAATATCTGATCGACGGCAATCCGGCCCCGCACGACATTCTGAAAACCATGGGTGTCGAGGCTCTGGCCAATTATCTTGTCGATGAGGTTCAGGATGTTTACCGGCTTCAGGGCGTGGGCATCAATGACAAGCATATTGAAGTGATTGTCCGCCAGATGCTGCAAAAAGTTGAAATCACGTCTTCCGGTGAATCGACCTTCCTGCTGGGCGAACAGGTCGATCGCGAGGAATTTGAGGAAGCCAACCGCAAGCTGGAAGCGGCGGGAAGACTGCCGGCGAAGGGCGAGCCCATTCTGCTTGGCATTACCAAAGCCTCCCTGCAGACACGGTCGTTCATTTCGGCGGCCTCCTTCCAGGAAACAACCCGGGTTCTGACCGAAGCCGCCGTTTCCGGCAAGAGCGATGCGCTTGTCGGCCTGAAGGAAAATGTCATTGTGGGCCGCCTGGTGCCGGCCGGCACCGGGGCCAAGATGCAGGAATTTCGTCATCTGGCGAAACGGCGTGATGACAAGATCCAGGCCGAGGGCCGTGAGGAAAGTGATGTGCTTCAGACCGCCGAGGGCGACTCAGCGTAGGGCGCAGAATCACTCTGATGATCTGATTTTCTGAAAAGGACCCGTGCGGAAGGGCGCTTTTCAGCAAAAACAATAAAATGAATAAGGCCGGGAGTTCAGTTTATGCTGATTTACCGGCCTTTTTTTATAAAAACGGCGGTTCATTCGGCGGATGATATATTTTGCTTGACTGTTGGTATGCCCGTCCATAGTATGCGCTCACTCTTTGAGGTCAGGTGGTAGACAAAACAGTCTAAACGCTGTGCCTATTAGCTCAGAGAATGAAAAAATATAGAATTTTGCGGATGGCCAGGACAGGTTGACACTGTTCTGTTGTTTTTTTTATTCAAAAAAACGGGCGATCTGTTTTGTTGTATGCATTGTAGAAAGACCTAAGGATTTAAGATGCCGACAATTAACCAGTTGGTGCGTAAACCACGTAAAAACAAGCCGGTGCGCAATAAGGTGCCTGCGCTTGAAGCATGTCCTCAAAAACGGGGCGTGTGTACGCGCGTTTATACCACGACACCAAAGAAACCGAACTCAGCTCTTCGTAAAGTTGCCCGTGTGCGCCTGACGAACGGTTTTGAGGTTACCAGTTATATTCCAGGTGAAGGCCATAACCTCCAGGAGCATAGTGTTGTGCTGATCCGCGGCGGTCGTGTGAAGGACTTGCCTGGTGTTCGTTATCACGTGCTTCGTGGTGTTCTGGATACCCAGGGTGTATCCGACCGCCGTCAAAGTCGTTCTAAATATGGTACAAAACGTCCGAAATAAGCTGTTCTGTAGGGAATAGCTTTTTCGTGTTTCGTTAAAGGAATATATGATATGTCGCGTCGTCACGCTGCTGAAAAACGTAAAGTGCTGCCAGACCCCAAATTCGGGGATCTGGTTTTGACCAAATTCATCAACAACCTGATGGTTGATGGCAAGAAATCCACTGCGGAGCGTATTGTTTATGGTGCGCTGGACATGGTTCAGGCCAAATCCGGCCAGGAGCCTCTGGAAGTGTTCCACCAGTCCTTGAATAACATCAAGCCGGCTGTTGAAGTGAAGTCCCGCCGCGTGGGCGGCGCCACCTATCAGGTTCCGATTGAGGTGCGTTCCGATCGTGCGCAGGCGCTGGCGATCCGCTGGTTGATTGAAATGTCCCGCAAGCGCAACGAGAACACCATGACCGAACGTCTGGCGGGTGAGCTTCTGGACTCGCTGAATAATCGCGGCGCTTCGGTCAAGAAACGCGAAGACACTCATAAGATGGCGGAGGCCAACAAGGCCTTCTCCCATTATCGTTGGTAGTTGCAGGTTTGAAGGTTTAAGAAAATGGCACGTACTACTCCGTTACAGGATTATCGCAATATCGGCATTATGGCCCATATCGATGCGGGTAAGACAACCACTACTGAACGTATTTTGTTTTACACGGGTGTAAGTCACAAAATCGGCGAGGTGCATGATGGCGCCGCCACCATGGACTGGATGGAGCAGGAGCAGGAGCGTGGCATTACCATTACCTCCGCTGCGACGACCTGTTTCTGGAAAGAAAAACGGATCAATATTATTGACACCCCCGGTCACGTGGATTTCACCATTGAGGTTGAGCGGTCCTTGCGTGTTCTGGATGGCGCGGTTGCTGTTTTCGATTCTGTCGCCGGCGTTGAACCACAGTCTGAAACCGTATGGCGTCAGGCGGACAAATATGACGTGCCGCGGATGTGTTTCGTCAACAAGATGGACCGCATGGGCGCCAACTTCTTCCGCTGTGTCGATATGATCAAGCAGCGTCTGGGCTCCAATGCTCTGGTGCTCCAGTATCCAATCGGCGCCGAAGCCGAATATAGGGGTCATGTTGATCTGGTGAAGAACGTCGGCATCATCTGGGAAGATGAAGCGATGGGCGCCAACTATTCCGAGGTGGAGATCCCGGCTGACATTGCCGATGAAGTTGAAACTTACCGTACTGAAATGATCGAAATGATTGTTGAGCAGGACGAAGAAGCCATGGAGGCTTATCTCGAAGGTGAAGAGCCGTCCGTTGAAAAAATGAAAGAGCTGATCCGCAAGGGCACCATCGCCGGTGATTTTGTGCCGGTGCTGACCGGGACCGCTTTCAAGAACAAGGGCGTGCAGACGCTGCTTGACGCGGTTGTCGACTTCATGCCGTCTCCGCTCGACATTAAGGATGTCGAAGGTGTCTCCGTTGACGGGGAAAAGGAAATGACCCGGCCGTCTTCTGATGACGCGCCTTTTTCCGCCCTCGCCTTCAAGGTGATGACCGATCCCTTTGTCGGCACCTTGACTTTCGCCCGGATCTATTCCGGCGTTCTGGAGGCCGGCACGCAGGTCACCAACTCCGTCAAGGGCAAGAAGGAAAAAGTCGGCCGGATGCTGCAAATGCATTCCAACTCCCGCGAAGACATCAAGGAAGCCCGCGCCGGTGATATTGTGGCGCTCTGCGGTCTGAAGCAGACGACAACCGGCGACACGCTGTGCGCCAACAATGACCAGATCGTTCTGGAGCGGATGGAGTTTCCGGATCCGGTGATTTCAGTTGCGGTTGAGCCGAAAACAAAGGCTGACCAGGAGAAAATGGGCATCGCGCTTAATCGTCTGGCGGCGGAAGACCCCTCTTTCCGGGTCAAATCCGATGAGGAAAGCGGTCAGACGGTGATTTCCGGCATGGGTGAACTGCATCTGGATATTCTCGTCGATCGCATGAAGCGGGAATTCAAGGTGGAGGCCAATGTCGGCGCGCCGCAGGTGGCTTACCGCGAATCCATCGCCCGCGAGGCTGAAATTGACTATACCCATAAGAAACAGTCTGGCGGGTCGGGTCAGTTCGCGCGGATTAAATTCGTCATCACCCCCGGCGAGCGCGGTTCCGGGATCCAGTTCATTGACGAGATCAAGGGCGGTAACATTCCCAAAGAATATATTCCTGGTGTTGAAAAGGGGATCAGGGATATTGCCGAAACCGGCGCCTTGATCGGCTTTCCGATTATTGACTTCAGCATTCGTCTGATTGACGGGGCCTACCATGATGTCGACTCCTCGGTCATGGCCTTCGAGATCGCCGGTCGTGCGGGCATGCGTGAAGCGGCCCGGCAGGCGGGCATCAAAATCCTCGAGCCGATGATGGATGTCGAAGTCGTGACGCCGGAAGATTATATGGGGGATGTGATTGGCGATATTTCATCCCGCCGCGGTCAGATTTCAGGATCTGAAACCCGCGGACCAAATACTGTCGTCTCCGCGAAGGTTCCCCTGGCCAACATGTTTGGCTATGTGAACCAGCTGCGGTCTTTCACTCAGGGGCGGGCGACTTACTCTATGCAGTTTGATCACTACGCAGAGGTGCCCCAGAGCGAAGTTGAGAAAGTAAAAGAGCAATACGCTTAAACATTTAATTTGAAACTAACTTTTCCCGTGAGGATAAAGCGGGACGCTTGAATATAAGTGAGAAGGACTTAGAAAATGGCTAAAGAGAAGTTTGAACGTAATAAGCCGCATTGTAACATTGGTACAATCGGTCACGTTGACCATGGT
>JBLWZH010000044.1:0-15693 GCA_048266545.1 Paremcibacter sp.
CCATCTCTGCACAATATCGCCTCAAGGCTCATTCATCCACGGCTAAAGCCGTGGTGTTCTGTCTTCGACCGCATAAATGGAAAGCTATATTGTCAAAATGTAAAGAATACTTGACATTCATGTTTTTGGATGTAATGTAAAGGAAAGTTGACAATTTTGGCGCCTAAAGAAAATAAGAAAAGGAGAATATGATGACAACAGCAAATAAGAATTTGATGGGCAAAGTTATTGCGTGTGAAAAAAGAAATATTAAGGATTTCGTGAGAAGGGTTTTGCCGACGATGATTGTTTGCGTCGTATTCCTCGTTGCCTTCAAAATTTTGTGAAGTTTTTAGCGATAACGACCTAGCAGGCTGCTGAAAAACCTGTTCCGGGTGTTATCGAGCTTCTTTATCGTCATCCTGAATTTAGTTCAAAATCCAGACTGATATTTTCATAAAGTTTTGATATGAAAGGCTAATATCAGATATTGGCATGGATTTCAGCCTTCGCGGAAATGACGAATTCATGACGAAAGCCTGCTTGTTCAATAGACCCTGATAACGGAGATTAAAATGAAATTGCGGTCACTGAGTTATTTATTCCCATTCGTCGAAGACAGGTTCATTCAGATACTGATGGTCATTGCGGCCCTGTTAACCGGTGCGTTTGGCTTTATCATCTGGGGGTACTGGGATAATTTTAACAACAATCCCGACTTTTGGGATCAATACCCGCTTCTGGGGCATATTCTTGATAGTCTTGTGCTGTCCTTTGTGCTGACGATGGCGGTCTTTTGCTGGCGCTATTTCAAGTGCTACTATGACGAGTTCGAGGCGAAGAAAAGCGAACAGATGGGCTTTTGGGCCATCAGTATCCTGATCGGCGGATCCTATCTTTACAGCATGCTGGAATATAGATTTGATTTACCGGCGCAGCCAGGGTGGGTATGGGCCGTGGTGATCAACGGGATTGTTTTCCTGTGCTGGATATACTCACACTTAAAATACAGATCGTAGGAGGCGGCTATGAACAAATATACAACAAAAGAAAAAAACAATAAAAATCAGTATTTTAAGGAGTTTTTTCCGCCGATTATGATTTATGTCGTCATGATTTTTGCTGTAAATCTGGCGCTGGATGGCCTTGAGGGCAGTATCTGGATTTATCCCGCCGCTTTATCACCGTTACTGCCGATATTTTTTGTCTTTCGTGCCGTTATCCGTTTTATTCAACGTTCAGACGAATTCATCCGCAAACTGCACGGCGAAAGTGCAGTCGTGACTCTGGTGATTGTCAATTTCATTGGGTTTGCCTATGGATTGTTGATTTATGCGGGGGTTTCCGCGCCGGATTTATTTATGGCGGCCTCTTTGATCTGTCCTATGTATTTTCTGGTGTATGCCTACCTTAGCCGGAAGAACGGAGGCGGGGGATGTTAACAGATTTCATAAAACTATTGTTGGAATTAGCCATTCTGTTGCTTGAATATCTGACAAATTATACAGGCGGGTAGGGTCATGGAAAATAGCTTACGCGTTCTCAGGGCAGAGCGAAAAATGTCACAGGCCCAGTTGGCGGAATTATTGGGCGTGTCCCGGCAAACCATAAACGCCCTTGAAAATGGCAAGTATGACCCCAGCCTGCCGCTGGCCTTCAGTCTGGCCAAACTGTTTGAGAAAAAGATCGAGGAAATTTTCTTTCCTTAAGCCGGGGGAAGCTGTAGAAGGGGGGCCTAAACATAAATTCAATCTATCAGGAGACATTCATATGCGCCCATCAGGCCGTGCCAATGACCAGCTTCGCGAGGTAACCCTTGAAATGGGTTTCGCCAAACATGCCGAAGGGTCATGTCTGGTCAAGTTCGGCGACACCCATGTATTATGCACCGCGACACTGGAGGACAAGGCGCCGCCCTTCCTGCGCGATACCGGCAAGGGCTGGGTCACGGCGGAATATGGCATGTTGCCGCGTTCGACCCATAGCCGCATGGGCCGCGAAGCCGCCAGGGGCAAACAGTCCGGCCGGACCCAGGAAATTCAGCGCCTGATCGGGCGGTCGCTGAGGGCGGTGGTTGACCTGGAAGCGCTGGGCGAGCGTCAGATCCGGCTCGACTGCGATGTGATACAGGCCGACGGCGGCACCAGAACGGCGTCGATCACCGGCGCCTATGCGGCCATGGTGCAATGTTTTCAGAAAATGATCACGGACGGTAAACTGGCGGAATTGCCGGTCAAATCGCCGGTGGCCGCCGTCTCCTGCGGCATTTATCAGGGGATGCCGGTATTGGACCTTGATTATGACGAGGACAGCGTGGCGGAAACCGACGCCAATTTCGTCCTGACCGGCGATAAAAAGATCGTCGAGGTTCAGGGAACCGCCGAAGAACACCCCTTTACCGAGGAAGAATTCCTGCGCCTGATGCGTCTGGCGCGGATCGGGGTTGATCAATTGGCCAGGCTGCAGAATAAGGCGCTTGGCCTGTAACGGGACAGGTGAGAGATTTCGCCATGGCAGGGAAATTCAACGCCGACAAGCTGGTGGTCGCCAGTCATAACGCGGGCAAGGTGCGGGAGATCGGCGCCCTGATGGCGCCCTTTGGCGTCGATACCCTGTCGGCGGCGGAACTCGACCTGCCGGAACCGGTGGAGGATGGCGCGACATTTATTGCCAATGCGGAATTGAAGGCCCGCAGCGCGGCCCGCCATTCCGGCCTGATGGCGCTGGCCGATGACAGCGGCCTTGTGGTGCCGGCGCTGGCCGGTCGGCCGGGCATTCATTCGGCGCGCTGGGCGATCAACCCGGCAACCGGCGTGCGCGACTTTCCTTATGGCATGCAGAAGCTTCAGCAAGAGCTGGAAAAATCGGATGGCGACAGGGCGGCCTATTTCGCCTGCGTCCTGTCCCTGGCCTGGCCGGCGTCAGCGGATTATCCCGAGGGCCATGTGGAATCCTTTGAGGGGCGGGTATACGGGACCCTCGTCTGGCCGGTGCGCGGCGAGAATGGTTTCGGCTATGATCCGATGTTTGTGCCCGACGGCCATCACCTGACATTCGGGGAAATGAACCCGGACAGAAAACATGACATCAGCCACCGGGCCGATGCCTTCAGAAAACTGATCGATGCCTGTTTCGCATAAAATAGCCGCGGCGCCTGAAAATCTGGCGATCTATGTTCACTGGCCCTTTTGCCGGTCCAAATGTCCCTATTGCGATTTCAACAGCCATGTGCGGGAGCGTGTTGACGAGGCGGCCTGGACCGCGGCCCTGCGCCGGGAACTGGACTATTTTCGGCGCCTGTCCGGCCCCCGGACCGTTACCAGCGTGTTTTTCGGCGGCGGGACGCCGTCCCTGATGCGGGGGGCGACTGTCGGGCGGATTCTCGATAAAATTGCCGAAAACTGGTCTGTGAACCGGAATGTTGAGATCACCCTGGAAGCCAACCCGACCAGTGTCGAAGCCCGGAAGTTTGCCGATTTCGCCGAAGCCGGGGTCAACCGGGTCTCCCTCGGCGTTCAGGCCTTGAATGACGATGATCTGAAGGCACTGGGCCGGGAGCATTCGGTCCGCGAAGCGCGGGACGCCATTGCGCTGTCGCAGAAATATTTCGCCCGGTCGAGCTATGACCTGATTTATGCCCGCATGGGGCAAAACTTACGCGACTGGGAAAAGGAACTGCGTGAAGCCATCGACCTGACCGCCGATCACCTGTCGCTTTATCAACTGACCATTGAGCGCGGCACGGCCTTTTATCAGGCCCGTCAAAAGGGTCGGATCATCCTGCCGGAAGAAGATGTCGCGGCGGATATGTATCATCTGACACAGGAGATTTGCGCCGCCGCCGGAATTCCCGCCTATGAAGTGTCCAACCACGCCCGGCCCGGAGAGAAAAGCCGTCATAACCTGACCTATTGGCAATATGGCGATTATATCGGGGTCGGTCCAGGCGCCCATGGCCGCCTGACGGTCGGGGGCCGTCGATACGCCTTCGCCCAGGACCGCAGCCCGGAGAAATGGCTGAAGAATGTCGATGACAAGGGGCAGGCCACCGATCAGCAGGAAAGCCTTTCACCGCAGATGATGGCCGAGGAAATGGTCATGATGGGGCTCCGGCTTGTCCGGGGACTGGATCTGGACAGCTTTGAAGATATAGTTGGCAATAAACTGGAAAAATTTATTGATTCTGACTATTTACGCCGTCTTTTTGAACTGGATTATATGGAAAGGGACGGTCGTCTCCTGAGAGCAACGGCGCAGGGGATGCCGCTTCTGAACGGACTTCTTGGCCGGTTGCTGGCCTAGTGGCGAGCAGAGGATTGGTCAGCGGATCAGGCATGTCCCGGTCGATGAAGCTTTGTGGCGCGGGATCAATGATGGTGAATTTCTCCGGCCCCACTTCATAGACCGCGAGCCCGCGTTCGATCAGGCCCTCCGCCGTAAAGCGGAAAATACCCTCAATACCGGCAAAGCCGTTTTCATCGGTCAACCGTTCGGCGGAGAAATCCGGAACCCTCGCTTGCCGGACCAATGTCGCGGCCAGCGCCACCGCATCATAGGCGAGGGTCGACAGGCGCGGGGCGCGCTGGCCGAATATTTCCGCGTAGCGGGTCAGGAATATATCGGACAGCCTGTGATCGGGCGCCGCGAACCAGCCTCCGAGCAATTGCGGTTCATGGAACAGCATGTTGTCATCCCACAGGCCGGTGCCGAGGATCTTGATCCTGCCGGTGTCAATTTCATAATAGGATACCCAGGCGGCGAGCGTGGTCAGCATGGCGCCGCCTTCGGGCAGCAGCAGGGCGTCAAAATCCACCTCGCCCAGGGTTTCCCTGCCTTTCAGGTCGTCAAGCATTTCCCGGGCCAGATCATCCTCTTCGCCGAGATTTTCCAGGAAGTCTTTTTCCCCGGTGTATCGCCGGCGCCGTTCGGTATATCGGGTGATATTTTTGACCGGCGCCACCAGTTGACTGCTGTCCGCCGGATAAAATTCGACGGCGATCAATTCCCGCTTTTGTCCGGTTACACTGGCGCCGAAGATGTCGAGCGCCCGCGCGCCATAGGGCGTTTCGGGGATCAGCGCCGCGTAACGGGCGTAGCCCTGGTCGGAAGCGAAACGGATCACCCGCGCGATCTGTTCCTCCATGCTGAAGCTCATCAGGTAAACCCCGTCGCCGGCGACCTTATGGTCACTGGAAAAGCCGATGATATTGATTCCGGCCGCCCGGGCCTGTGGTTTGATGGCGGCGATGGAATGGGAAAACAGCGGGCCGATCACCACATCAGGCTGTTGCGCCAGCAGCCGGGTCATGGCCTCTGCCGCGCCGTCCGCCGTGCCGCGGGTGTCCTGGGGCAGCAGGGTCAGCCTTTTGTCCCGGGAATCAAACAGCGCCAGGGTGGCGGCATTCATCAGGGCCTTGCCGATCGGGGCGTCCGGACCGCTGAGCGGGACCAGAAGGCCGAGGCGGATTTCCCGCCGCGGGACAACCTCATCCGGCAGGGCGGTTTTCCCTTCCTCTGTGATGATCTCACCGGCGGGCGGCGGCGTCCCTTCGGCCACTGTACGGATCAACTGCGGGCGCTCCCCGCCGCAGCCGCTCAGCCCAAAGGCCGCCATTATAATCAAGCCGGCAATTTTCATTCCGGTAATTTTCATCCCGGTAAATTTCATCCCGGTAATTTTCACAAAGTGACCCACGAAATTTAGTTTCCAGTTTTGTTTGTGTTTTTTCCCAGATACTCTTTATAACAGACTTAAGCTGTCACCAGCTGTAAAAAAGAAATATGGCAAGGGTATGGAAATGCCAAGTGATTTAAATAAAAACCCGGAAAAAACCAATCCTGTAAAAAGTAAAAAAGAAAAAAGCAGGAAAATCGCCCCCGGGCTCTATATCACATCGACGCCGATCGGCAATCTGGGCGATATGACCTTTCGGGCGCGGGATGTGTTGATGCAGGCGGATGTCATCGCCTGTGAAGATACGCGGGTGACCGGCAAACTGCTGGCCTATTTTGATATTAAAACCCCGACGGTCGCCTATCATGATCATAATGAGCAGAAAATACTGCCGCAGCTGATCGAACGATTGCAGGGGGGCGAGATCGTGGCACTGGTCAGTGATGCCGGAACGCCGCTGATTTCGGACCCGGGCTACCGGCTGGTGAAGGAGGCGCGGCAGGCGGAAATTTTTGTCAGCAGCATTCCCGGCGCCAGCGCCATTCTCGCCGCCCTGGCCAGCGCCGGATTGCCGACAGACCGCTTTATGTTTGCCGGTTTTCTGCCCAACAAGACCCAGGCGCGGCGTAAAGTCCTTGCGGAACTGGCATCTTTGCGGGCGACGCTGGTGTTTTATGAATCGCCCCGGCGGCTGAAGGACAGCCTTGTCGATTTGCGGGATGTGCTGGGGCAGCGGGACGCGGCGGTGTGCCGTGAATTGACCAAATTGTTCGAGGAAGTGCGAAAAGGGCCGCTTCCTGAACTCGCCGATCATTATCAGAGCGCCGACCGGCCAAAGGGCGAGATCGTGATCGTGATCGCGCCGCCCGGCGAGGTGCTGGTGACGGACGCGCAGCTGGATGACGCCCTGCATCAGGCACTGAAGACATTATCGGTGAAAGAGGCGGTGGCGTCCGTCACCCGCACGACGGGGCTGAAACGCAAAAAAATATATGCCCGGGCTTTGGCGCTCACCGGAAAAACACCGGAAAAAGGCGAAGCATAATCGGGGGATAGATGAAAAAGGCGAAGCGCAAGGCATATTTCTGGGGGCAGGGGGCGGAATGGCTGTCGATCTTGGCGCTTGTCCTCAAAGGCTACCGGATTCTCGCCCGGCGTTTTCGCTGCAAGTCCGGCGAGATCGACCTGATCGCCCGCAAGGGGGATGTGATCTGCTTTGTCGAGGTCAAGGCGCGGAAACATCGGCAGGACGCCCTCTACGCCCTGTCACTGAGGCAGCAACAGCGTATTGCCCGGGCGGCGGAATGGTATCTCGCCCGGCATTTCGGCGCCGGATCATCGAATGCGGGCGAGATTTTTTGCCGATTTGACCTGATGGCGGTTGAACCCTGGCGCTGGCCGACCCATGTAAAGAATGCATGGCGCATGGAGAGATAAACGGGCAGATAATACGGCCGGAATGGGTGACTGACGCAATGACAGCAACTGAAAAGAAAGCGACGGACCAGTTAAGGGCGGTGGGGACCGGTGACGGCCGGCGGCTCGATATCGCCCGGTCGGCGTTGCTGCTCGCGTCCCTCGACCGGCCCGGCGTTTCCCTGCAGAAATATCGCCATCATCTAAAAATTCTCGGCCTCGACCTTGACGGGGCGCGGATCGCGTCGGGGCGCGCCGAAGACCGGGCAAAGGCCTTGTCGGCGATCCTGCATGACCGGCATGACTATAGCGGCAATACGGCCTATTATGACGATCCGCAGAATTCCAACCTGATGTCGGTGATTGACACCCGAAAGGGATTGCCGGTTACCCTGAGCATCCTTTATATGCATGCGGCCCGCAGCCAGGGCTGGCATGTGGAGGGGCTTAGATTTCCACGCCACTTCCTGATTCGGCTGCAGGGCGCCAACCTGTCCCGCGACGGCCAGGTGATCATGGATCCGTTTCACGGCGGCCGGATATTGAACGCCCGGGATTTGCGCGGCCTGGTCCGGGAAATGTCAACCGGCAGGGCGGAACTGAAGCCCGAATTTTTTGACGCCGTCACAGACCGGGATATTCTGGTCAGAATGCTCAATAACCTCAAGAATCTGTCCCTGAAAGTCAATGACGCCGGGCAGGCGGTCAATATCCTGACGCGGCTGGCGATGATTGATCCGCAGCATATGCAGCATCATTTTGAGATGGGCATGCTTCTGGCCCATGCCGGCAGGACGGACGCCGCCCGCGAAACATTGCTGTTTTGCCTGGCGCATATGGATAAAAGCGGCAAACATGAATTAATGAAACAGCAGATCAGGAACACGTTGCAGGAACTTGACAAACAGGGTGCGGATAACTGCCATCCGCTTTCCTGAGGCTGGATCACCCGATTATGAAGAATAAGGATGCGTTAAAAATGAACCTGACCGTTGCGTTGCAAATGGACCCTATTGAATCCGTCGATATTAACGGCGACAGCACATTCGCCCTCGGCCTTGAGGCGGAAAAAAGGGGATTTAAACTCTATCATTATGATGTGAAGGATATGTCATTTGAGGATGGCGCGGTGACGACATACGCCCGCCCCCTGACCCTGCGCCGGGAACTGGGCAATCATTTTTCCCTCGGGGCGGAGGTCAAGATCAACCTGGGTGATGACGTCGATGTGGTCCTGATGCGCCAGGACCCGCCGTTTGATATGGGCTATATCACCGCGACCCATATTCTGGAGCATATTCATCCGCAAACGCTGGTGGTCAATGATCCGGCGTCGGTGCGCAATGCGCCGGAAAAATTATTTCTGACGCGGTTTCCCGACCTGATGCCGCCGACGCTGATTACCGCCAACAAGCGGGATGTCGATCTGTTTCGCGCCGCCCATCAGGATATTATCGTCAAGCCGCTGTATGGCAATGGCGGGGCCGGCGTCTTCCGCATCCGCGAGGATGACCAGAACCTCAACAGCCTGATCGAAATGTTTCAGGATTTTTATCCGGAACCTTTCATCGTGCAGAAATTCCTGCCTGAGGTGATGCAGGGGGACAAGCGGATCATTCTGGTCGATGGCGAGGCCGTCGGCGCGATCAACCGGGTGCCGCTGGCCGGCGAGGTGCGCTCCAACATGCATGTCGGCGGCGAGGCGCGGCAGACGTTTCTCACGGACCGGGAAATAGAGATCTGCGACGCGATTGGCCCAACCTTGCGCGAACAGGGCATGCTGTTCGTCGGTATTGACGTGATCGGCGATTATCTGACCGAAATCAACGTCACCTCGCCGACCGGCATTCAGGAAATCCGGCGGTTCGATGACATCGACATCGCGGCGCTGTTGTGGGACGCCATTGAAAAGCGGCTTAAAGCCTGATATTCAAAAAAACCGGCCCAAAAAAAGCCCCGGCTGTCTGCGAGATTCCGGGGCTTTATTTTTCTGGCAAGATTTTTTACCTCTCGCGGAACGAGGTATCGAGCGCGTTATTGATCGGCTTGACGAGATATTGCAGCAGGGTCTTCTTGCCGGTCTGAATATCCGCCACAACGGTCATGCCCGGCGTTATGCGGTTGGAATTGGGGTCGGTGCCGATGTAATTCTGCGGCAGTTCAATCAGGCCCTTGAAATATGTCTCGCCCTTTTCATCCATGAAGGACGAGGCGGATACCTGATTCAACTGGCCGGTGATACTGCCGTAGCGGGCGAAATTATAAGTGTCGATTTTGACCAGAACCTCGCTGCCGACCCTGACATGGCCAATATCCCGGGGGGAGATTCTGACCTCCGCCACCTGTGTATCGGACATGGGGACGATTTCGGCGACAACATCGCCGGGCGGCACGACGCTGCCGACGGAGCGATATTTCAGGCCCTTGACGATCCCGTCGGCCGGGGCGATCACCTTGAGCCTTTTCACACGGTCGGTCAGTTGGGTCAGTTCCGCGCTGACCTGGGCACGTTCGCTGCTCAGGCTGTCGACCTGTATCAGGGCGTCATTGCGGAATTTTTCGTTCAGGGCGACCAGGCTGCCTTCGACCTGGGCGATGGCCGCTTTTACGCTGGCTTTGCGCGACTGGGTTTCCAGCAGGTCGCCCTGGGCCTTGTTATGGTCGCGTTGAATCTGGAGCAGTTTGAGTTTTGAGCCGAGGCCCTTGTCCGTCAGTTCCTGTCGCAGTTTCAGTTCTTCGGCGATGATCGCCAGGTTATTGGTCTGGGTTTTTTCCTGCCGCGCCAGCACCACAAGCTCGTTGCGCTTCTCGTCCAGTTGTGAATGGATGACCTGTTGCTGGGCTTCGCGGGACTTGTTTTGCTGATGCAGGACATCCTTTTGATCCTGCGTCAGTAACGGGTGGCTTTGCTCATAACTTGAAAAGTCGCCTTCTTCGCCGGCGGCGAAGGCCTTCAGGCGTGTGATCTGGAGATTAAGCGCCGTATGGCGGGCCTTGATCCGGTCGAGGTTTGATATGGCGGCTGTCGGGGCCATCTCCAGAATAGGCTGGCCCTTTCTGACTTCATCGCCATCGCTGACCAGGACCTTGGAGACAATGCCGCCTTCGAGGTGCTGTACCGGCTGAACGGTGGAGGCCGGCCGGATCTCGCCGATTGCGACACTGGTTTCATTGAGCGAGGTCACCGCCGCCCAGATGATCATGCCGAAAATAAACAGGGAGATGACGCCGACGGTTGAAATGATCGCCTGCGGTGGTCCGGATTCTTCGAGCAGAATGGCGCGGGACAGAAAACGGGTATAGTAGCTGACCGGTTTCTGTTTCCGGGGCCGGGAAAGTTCCGTCGCCTTTTCGATCAGCTTGTCCAGTTTGCTGGAATTATTCACCAGTGGGGCGCTTGCCGTTTTCTCGGTCATGGTCGGATTGTCTTCTTGTTTTTGAATTTTGTCGGTCATGCGGTTTGTCCCTGCATTTCTGGAAATATCTCAGACGGCGCGCCAAACTGGCGGACCATGCCATCTTCAAGCACCAATAGCTTGTCGGCCATCTTGATATGGCTCGGCCGGTGGGAGACCATCAGTATGGTGGTTTTTCCCTTCATCGCTTCAAGTGATTTCATAAAGGCCCGGTCGCCGTCATAATCAAGCGTTTTCGCCGGTTCATCAAGCAGCAGGATTGGCGCATTCTTCAGGTAGGCCCGGGCCAGGGAAAGACGCTGCTTGAAACTGGAGGGCAGGCTCTGGATCGAATGATCGCCAATGCGGGTTTCAAATTCACGCGGCAGCTTCAGGACATCGTCGAGGACATTGGCCTTGCGACAGGCGTCGTGTAATTCCTCGTCCGAGGCCATGGGATGGGACAGCCTTAAATTCTGGGCGATCGTGCCATGGAAAAAATGCGCTTCCTGCGGGACGTAGGCGATCGCCTGACGCAGGGTCACAGGGTTAATCTGCCGAATGTCCATGCCATCAAGAATAACCTGCCCCGCCTGGGGGCGGCTCATGGCGAGCAGAAGTTTGAGGACAGTTGATTTACCGGCCGCATTCGGTCCCATGATCGACAGCATTTCCCCCGGTTGAATTTCAAAGGACACGCCGAGCAGCGCCGGTTCGGCGTTCGGCCGATAGCGGAAGCTGACCCGGTCCATGACGATATGCCCGGCAAACTCCCGCTGGGAAAGATTCGACGGGTTGGGATCGTCTTCCGAGGTGATTTTCATCAGCAGATTGATTTGCTTGATGCTGTTCAGGGTCTGTTCAAGACGGGTCAGGGTCAGAAACAGGCTTTGCAGGGGCGACAGGACCCGCCAGACCAGGGCCATGCAGGCGATCAGGGCGCCGATGCTCATCTCGCCTTCGAGAATCTTCAACACGCCGAAACCAATCGTCGCCACCCCGGCGCCCATCATGATCGCCTGGGCCAGGCTTTGCATCAGCAGGGAAACCTGAGAGGTCCGGAAATGAGAAAAAGCCGCTTCCGCGGACAGGCCTCTGTAGCGGTCAAGCCAGGATTGCTCCGAAGCGGTCTGCTTGATGGTTCGCAGGTTTGACATGCTTTCCACCAGGAAGCTGTGTCGTTCGGCCTTGTGACGGCTTGATGCGGAGACGGTACGCTTCATGGACGGCGACATGATAAAGGCCACCAGGCCAAAAATGGCCATCATGGCAATCGGGATATAGGCCAGACTGCCGCCCAATATACCGATAATCGCCAGAAAGATGACGACAAAGGGCAGTTCCAGGATGACATTGACCAGGGTTCCGGAAAATAATCCTTTAATGGAATCAAATTCCTTCAGTCGGGAAACCTGGCTGCCGATGGGCGAGGATTCGGTCATCGACGGCGGCAGGGAGAGCAGTTTCTGGAAGGTTGCGCTGGTGACGATATTTTCCACCCGCGCTCCCAGATAGGCGACGAACCGCGACCTGATGACGCGCAGCAGGATCTCACAGAGGATCGCAAAGGCGATACCGCCGGTCAGATAGCCGAGCGTCGCGCCGGATTTTGACGGGATGACCTGGTCATAGATGGCCATGATAAACAGCGGCACCAGAAGGGCGAAAATATTGAGCGCCAACGTCATGGCGAAAAGCTGCCTGATGGTGCTTTTAAAGCGCAACAGCAGATTGCCGACCCAGTTATCGGGCGTTTTCTTCTGTTTCTTCCTGTTGGTCTGGCTCGTATATTCGGTTGAGACAAAATAGGCCGCCCCGACAAGCGCCAGGTCGTCAAGATATTTTTCTTTCCGGTCGGCGCTGTCGAATATCCGCAGACCATTATCATCCCGCGACAGAAGGACCAGCGGCCGCTGGTTCTGATCGACAAAAACACAGGGAAACAGACGCGGGTCAATTTGGTCGATGGCGGCGGGGGACTGCACCGTTTTATAATGAAGATGAGCCAGCGTGTTTCTGAATTCCGTCAGGTCAAGGTCATCGGCGAAATGAGGCAGCGCCTCGAAAAGCCCGCGAATATTGCCGCGCCAGCCGAGGGCGGTCAAAAGGGGGATAAGGCAGGAGGCATAAGGCGATTCTGTGCTGAAGGAGCCGATCCGGCCGGCCTTTACCGCCTGGGCCAATTGGTCGGCGTGGGATACGGAAAGCTTGACGCCCCTTTGAATATCCTGTTGCAGGCTGTCCATCAGTTCCCGGGCCGGGCCGCGGGTATTTTGCTTTAATTTTTCTTTTGTCGTTACCGGCTCGGTCATTTTTTCCCCCTCTTTTTGCCGGACTCGGGGGTTTGGGAGCTGGTCTGATTTTGCACATCCAGCAAAGCGCCGTCCTTCAGGTCGTACAGTCTGTCGGCCATGCGCAGCAGGGAAGGGCGATAGCTGACCAGAACAATGGCGCAGGCGCCCTTGAGCTGTTTGATCATCTGGTGCAGATCCTCGTCGGACCGGGTATCCAGCCCTGAATTGGCCTCGTCAAACAAAATGACGTCCGGTTTGCCGGCCAGCGCCCGGGCAATGGTGATTCTTTGCGCTATGCCGGTCGGAATCTCGCATTGCGCCCCGTCGCCGACCACGGTTTCATAGCCGTCGGGCATCCGGGCCAGGATCTGATCAAGCTTCAGCATTTCGGCGATTTTAAGGGCGTCATCAATATGCCGATCGCCGCGAAACATGGTCAGATTGTCGAGGATCGTGCCGCGGAACATGATCGGCCTCTGCGGCAGGTAGGCGATTTTGTTGCGCAAACTGTCCGTGGCGAAGGTTTCGGGCGCCTCGCCATTGATCAGGATCTCGCCGGATGTCGGCCGCAATCCGCCCATCAGGGCCCACAGCAAAGTCGATTTGCCCGAACCGTTGCCGCCGCGGATGCCGATGGTGTCGCCTTGTTTGAGCCGGATGTTGACATTATTCAGAATGGCATGGCCTTTTTGATCATATTGAAAACAGACATTCCGTAATTCGATGGTGTCGACTTTTTCAATATTGACCGTATCATCCGGCCGTTCCGCCGGCGTATCGTTGATGGACTTGATTTTTTCGTCGGCGATCTGGATATGCTGAAAACGGGTCCAGATGCCAAGGGCCCGGAGCAGCGGCTGCACGGTGCGCCCGGCGAGCAGGGTGCTCGCCGCCAGCGCCCCCATCGATATCTGGTTGTCGATCACCAGAATGCTGCCAATGCTGGCGACGGCGACCATGGTGATTTGCGAAAATACGTTGCCAATTCCCTGCGACAGGCCGTTGAGGAAAATAACCTGATAACTGGCCTTTGAACAGTTTTCCATCAGCTTTTCATACCGGCGGCCCATCAGGTTTTCCATCGCCATGCTTTTGATGGAATGAATGCCGGTCAGCACTTCAATGATGAAACTGTATCGGCGGTCTTCCCAGATGGTGTCATTTTCGATCGCCTCTTTCAGATGGACGCCGAGCACGAAGGCGCTGACGCTGAGGACCAGCAGCAGAATGACCGGCACCACCAGCAGCGCGCCGCCGATATAGCCCAAAAGGCCCAAAAACAGGATGACAAAAGGCAGGTCAACCAGGGCGAGCCCCGCCTGGCTGGCGTAGAAATCCCGCACCGAATCAATGGAGGACAGGCGATCCAGATGAACGCCGGGCGCCACTTTCTCCAACGCCTGCAAATCCGCCCGCAACAGTTTTCCGACGGCCTGAATCCCCATTTCATGTTCGTATTTGGCCCCGATCCAGCCGGATATATAGGACCGGGCCGTACGCAGCAGAACGTCAATGATCAGCACGACCAGCAGGCCGAAAATCAGCAGGGTCAGGGTTTGAAGGGCGACGTTGGGAATAATTCTGTCATAGACCTGAAGCAGAACCATGGGCATCGCCAGCGACAGGGCGTTCAGAAACAATGAGGCGAGCAGGATGTCCGCCCGCAATATGGGCATGAAACCGGCGCGGGAATTCTGCTTCGCTGTCCAGGGAATTTCTACTCTAAAAGCGGTCATTTTATATTTTCGGCCTTTACCTGATTACTCGTCAACTGATCCGGGGATCGCTTGCTTTGCGTTTTTCCTTGTCGTGCATCCCATGATTACGACGATTGAGTTGAATAATGGTTAATATTTGAAAGCTTTCCCGGAAAGATCAAATTTTATGAATTTTATAGATGATTTTTATTATATAACTAATTGAAATTTAATGGTTTTCAGCGATTTTTCTTAATTTTTTGTTAACCATATAAGGCAAGAGTTTGTTTAATATTTCCTGTTAGACATTAAGGGGGATGGTCTGTGTGGCGTTCACCTTGGCCCATGGATCTGGCTGTAAAATATATAATTGACCGGAGAGCGTCCTATGGCTGACAAGAGTCGGAACACGTCGACAAATAATAACGCCGATATCGAACTGGACCCCATTCTTCAGGGGGCGGACCGTGTAGAAACGAAAACGGACCGTGATGTCAGGCTAAATGAGACTGTTGAAGACGGCGTCCAGGATACGCATACCCGGTCAAATATTCATTTGGGCAGCCGCCATGCGGAAGGGCAGGGCATTGACCATCAGGGGGGGCGGTCTTTTCCGTCTGCCGCAAGTGACGACACAGAGGTTATTGGTTCGCCGGTTCGCGACAATATTGAACAGGCGGAAGCCAGGCTGTCCGGGCTTGCCCGTGATAATTCCGCCACAGAAGACGATCAGGCGACCGGTGAAGCCATCGTGGGATCCGGTACGGCCACATCCGCAGTGAATTTTGAAGACGCCGCTCCGACAGGCCCGGCTGTAAGCCCGCAGCAGACCGGGGCCGGCTTGTCCGGTCAGAGCCCGGAAACGCCTGCGCCGGCGACAGACCGTTCCGCGGAACAAAATCAAAATACAGATCAAAATGACGGGACGTCATCCGATCCTGAGGAGGCCGCCAACCAGGCGCCCGTCGCCGCCGCCGATCAGGCGGTAAGCGATGAGGATGTCTCCCTTTCCCTTGATGTTCTGGCCAATGATACGGATGCCGACGGCGATAATCTTTTTATCACCGATGCGGAGCTGGTCGAGGGACTGGGCGCCGTATCCCATGACGGTAAATCAATTACTTTCAATCCGGGCAGCGCCTATGACGGGCTGGCGGTTGGCGAGACGGCGACGGTCGAGATCCGCTATCAGGTCGCGGACGGCCAGGGCGGCGTTGATGCGGCGACGGCGACGGTGA
>JBLWZH010000045.1:0-13945 GCA_048266545.1 Paremcibacter sp.
CAGGAGTTGTAACAGGCGGCCGTGAAGCGGACGCTGCGTAAGCAGTAGGACCCCGGCTTTAGCCGGGGGTATCTATGACTTTACGACCTGATTTTGTTGGCTACAATAAGCAGAACGCAGGGGCTGTAGATGAGCGATCTGATATATAAAATCTGCCCGAAAGGGGACTGGGACGCGGCCAGGAAATCCGGCGTATATAGCGGTTCCGCCGATGATCAGCGGGACGGCTTTATCCATTTTTCGCTGAAACATCAGGTGAGGGCGACATTGGACAAGCATTTTTCCGGGCGGGACGGCCTGCTTTTGCTGGCGGTGGCGACGGACCGCCTGAATCCTGAGGCGTTGAAATATGAAATTTCGAGAAAGGGGGAAAAATTTCCGCATTTATATGGAAATCTGTTTCCCTCGGCGGTGGTGGCGCGCTATACCATTGCCCTGAGTGATGCCGGCGGGCATATAATTGACTGTCGAGAAGACTTTTGAGGATACCGGATGGGACTGTATGATTTTGCCAAATCCCTGCTTTTTACCTTGTCGCCGGAACAGGCGCACGGCCTGGCGATATTCGGCCTGAAGCACGGCCTGGTGCTCAGTGATCATCATCAGGACGATCCGGTCCTCGCAACCCGGCTGTGGGATATGGATTTTTCCAACCCGGTCGGACTGGCGGCGGGATTCGATAAAAACGCCGAAGTGGCCTGCGCCATGCTGGCCCAGGGCTTTGGCTTTGTCGAAACCGGCACCGTGACCCCGAGGCCCCAGGACGGCAACCCGAAACCGCGGCTGTTTCGCCTGAACCGGGATCAGGCGGTGATTAACCGCATGGGGTTCAACAATCTGGGGCTTGAGGTATACGCCCGGAACCTGCAACGGCGCGAAGGGCTGGGCAAGCAGGGCATCGTCGGCGCCAATATCGGGGCCAACAAGGACAGTGAGGAGCCTATTGCCGATTATGTCACCTGTCTGAAGCGGCTGTTGGGGCTGGCCAATTATTTCACCGTCAATATTTCATCGCCCAATACGCCGGGGCTGCGCAAACTGCAGGGTCGGGCGGCGCTGGATGATTTGCTGGGCCGGCTGGTCGCGGTGCGGGATGCGGCGGACTTGCCGCAAAAGCCGCCGTTGCTGGTCAAAATTGCGCCGGATCTGACGGCGGAGGAGCGCCGGGATATTGCCGAGGTCATCCTGAAACATGGCCTTGACGGCCTGATTGTCAGCAACACGACCGTTGGGTTGCGGGATCAGCTTACCTCGGAACATGCTGGGGAAGCGGGCGGCCTGAGCGGCAGGCCGCTGTTTGAAATGTCGACGGCGGTGCTGGCGGATATGCACCAACTGACCGGGGGGCGGATTCCGCTGATCGGGGTCGGCGGAATCGCCAGCGGCGAAGACGCTTATCGGAAAATCAGGGCCGGCGCCTCCCTCGTGCAATTTTATAGCGCCATGGTCTTTCAGGGACCCGGCCTGGTGCGTCATATCAAGCGGGATCTGGCCGCGGCGCTGAAGCGGGACGGCTTTGCCTCAATTGGCGATGCGGTGGGCGCGGATCATCGTTAGGCTTATCCGATCATCCGCAGCGCCACATAGGGAACGATATTGAAAAAAAGCACCAGAAGCTTAAAAGCCCCGAGAAATCCATAGATGATCCGGTCATAACTTTCCCGGGAGAGGGGGAAAAGCTGCTCTGCAGGCGATAGACCAGATCCGGCGTTGCCAGGAGAAAGATCATCCAGAATATAAAAACGCCGAGATTGATAATCATACACCACATGAAGAATGCGGTAAGCGTCTGAAGGTCCATAATCCTTCTCCTGTCTTATAGGGAGCAGTCGGTCAGGACGGAGCCTTAACCAACTGTTTTATAGCTATAATTCAGTGCCGGCGTTTTGTCGCCGAAGGAGCCGGGCAATCACATTTTTGATTGCAGGTAATTCTGTTCACCGATCTTGTCGATCAGCGCCAGGTTGGTTTCCAGCCAGTCAACATGTTCTTCTTCTTCGGCCAGAATATCCCGCATCAGGTCGCGGCTCGCGTAATCGCTGACCTGCTCGCAATGGGCGATGCCCGCGCGCAGGTCTTTCAGGGCGTCCAGTTCAAGGTCGAGATCACCCTGGAGAACTTCCCGGACATTTTCCCCGATCCTGAGCTTGCCGAGCGATTGCAGATTGGGCAGGCCTTCGAGAAATAAAATGCGCTTGATCACCTCATCGGCATGCTTCATTTCATCAATTGATTCGTCATATTCATGCTTTTCAAGGCTTTCCAGCCCCCAGTCGCCGCACATGCGGCTGTGCAGGAAATACTGGTTGATCGCGGTCAGTTCGTTTTTGAGGATTTTATTGAGAAATTCGATGACTTTTTTATCGCCCTTCATAGCCGGTCTCCTGATAAGATTTTATCGGGATAGTATAGGCTTGGCGGGTGAAAAATGTCAAATGCAGAGGGTAAGCAAATAATTGATATTAATAATAAAAAACAGAATTAACAAGCGCCCTGCATCGCCTGGTATTCTTCGGCGCAGATGTCCCTTGCATGGCACAGACATTTGCCGCATTGCGGTTTGGCGTCAAGGCTTTCATATAGCTTGAGAATTGAAACTGCGCCCTCGACCTTTTGGGCCGCTTCGCGAACCGTTTTTTCATTCAGGGCGTTACAAACACATATATACATAAGCGGCCATCTCCGTTGCTGATAGTCCCCTTATATTGAAAGTGAGAATGATTGTCAACCACAATAATAATGATTCTCATTAAAAACAGCATGAATTTGGCAAAATAATTTTGCCCCGTTGAAAAAGGCGGTTTTATTGATTAAGTTTGAATCATTCAAAACTCCAATCAAGGATAAAGGGTATGACGGTAACAATTTTTCATAATCCAAAATGCAGCAAGTCGCGCCAGACTCTGGCGCTGCTGGAGGAACGGGGCATTGCGCCGACGATCGTGCACTATTTAAAAGACGCGCCGAGTATTGAAAAGCTGTCGGAAATTCTTGATCTGCTGGGATTTGAACCGCGGGAGCTGATGCGCCGGAACGAACAGGAATATGCCGACAATAATCTGGCGGATGAAAGCCTGAGCCGCGATCAGCTGATTCAGGCGATGCATGATTTCCCGCGCCTGATTGAACGGCCGATTGTGCTGGCGAATGGCAAGGCGGCGATCGGTCGCCCGCCGGAAGCGGTGCTGGACATCCTGTAGAGCGGACCCTGTTCCGCGCGCTTCTGAATCAGTCACGCGCCCTATTCGCCGCCTGTTCCACCTTGGGATATTCCCAGGCGAGGGTTGCGGCGCGGGCGGCGAGAAAAATGCAATAACTCAGCCACAGCCCGTGATTTCGCCAAAGGGGCAGGAAAACAACCAGCGACAGGCCATAGATCAGGGTCGACAGTATCATGCCGTTGCGCATGGATTTTCCCGCTGTGGCGCCGATGAAAATACCGTCGAACTGAAAGCTCCAGATCGAAATCAGCGGCAGAAGAATAACCCAGATGATATACTGGCCGGCGGTCTCCCTGATCGCGGCGATATTGGTGAGCGTATTGATGATAATATCGCCGAAAATAAAATAGAAAAAGCTGAACAGACCGGCGGTGATCAGGGCCCATTTGCTGGAGATGATCACCGCCCGGCGCAATCCCCGGCGGGACCGGCGGCCGATTTCCTTGCCGACCAGAACTTCTGCCGCCTGGGCGAAGCCGTCGAGCCCGTAGGAGGTCACCATCTGCAGATTCATCAGAATGGCGTTGGCGGCGAGGATTTCATTGCTCATGGTGGCGCCCAGAATGGTGAAGCTGGCCATGGCGCCGGTCAGGCAGGCGGTGCGGATAAAAATGTCCCGGTTGAGGGTGAACAGTTTGGCGAATTCGCCGCGATCGAAAAGGCCGTCGCGGGCGAGGGGATGCCAGATGCCATGATCGAATTCCTTGCGGCAATGGCGGGTAACCAGATGCAGGCCGAGCAGACTGGCGAGAAATTCCGCCACAATGGTGCCGAGCGCCACGCCGTCGACATCCATCGCAAAACCATAAACAAACAGGAAATTCAGCAGAATGTTGCTGATATTCATGAAAACCTGAATCCACAGCGCTTCCTTGGCCTTATGCAGGCCGAGCAGCCAGCCGACAGCGACAAAATTCAACAGGGCGAAAGGCGCCCCCCAGATGCGAATGAGGAAATATTGCCGGGCCAGTTTTTCCACCGCCGGATCGGCACCGGTCAGGGCGAAGGTCAGCCCGGCGACCGGCCATTGCAGCAGGATAAAACCAACCCCGAGGGCGAGAGCGCAGAGGGTTGCGCGCAGATAAATCGCCGGAATGGCCCTGTGGTCCTGTCTGCCGTTGGCCTGGGCGGTAAAGCCCGTTGTGGCAATCCGCAGGAAATTCATGCTATTATACAGAATACTGATGATCATGGCGCCGAGGGCGATTGCGCCAAGGTAGCGCGGGTCGGGCAGATGCCCCATGATAAAGCTGTCGGCCAGACCGAGCAGGGGGATGGATATATTGGCGATTATGGCGGGAACGGCGATGCGCCACATTTGGCCGGAAAGTGTTTTTTCTGTCATGGAAGGATACTCGCCCAGTATTTTTTAACTGCAAAAGCAATCTGATCTATTTATTGTATTATTTCCAGAAATATTTTGAATTTGAAAGCTATCGGTTTATTTCGTGGAAACAATCGTATTCGCTTGCAACGGCAGGCAAAAAAAATTAAGAATTGGCAGGCGCATACCGTTAATTATACAATAAAATATTGTATTTAAAATTTTATAGACACAATTATGTTGTATTATGAACTAAATAACACTAATGTCATGAGTACTTGTTTTTCAGGAAAAGTGATTTATCTGCAATAAAAGTGAAGTTTTAAGAATAGTGAAATTTCAATAATAGTTTAAGACTAAGGACATAACATGAGCGGACAATCCTCTGCGGATGCAAATGGCAAAACGATCCAGGAACTGGATTCCGTGGTCGTTCGGTTTGCCGGCGATTCCGGCGACGGGATGCAATTGACCGGAACCCAGTTTTCGGTGGCGACGGCGCTTGAAGGCAGTGACCTGTCGACTTTTCCCGATTTTCCCGCCGAAATCCGGGCGCCGGTCGGGACGACCTTCGGCGTTTCCGCCTTCCAGATCAATTTTGGCTCTGTCGAGGTTTCCACCGCCGGCGACGAACCGGATATTCTGGTCGCCATGAATCCGGCCGCCCTGAAGGTCAACCTGTCGAACCTGCGGGTCGGCGGGCTGATCATTCTGGACGAGGCCGCCTTTAGCGATAAAAACCTGCGCAAGGCGGGATATGAAGCCAATCCGCTCGACGATGACAGCCTGTCGCAATATGAAGTGCAGCGGATCGATATATCGAAAATGACCATCGAGGCGGTGAAGGAATTCGGCCTCGGCAACAAGGACGCCCTGCGCTGCAAGAATATGTGGACGCTGGGTTTGCTGCTGTGGATGTTCGGCCGCAAGCGACAGCCGATCATTGACTGGCTGGATCAGAAATTCGCCAAAAAGCCCGAGGTGGCGCAGGCCAATATCGCGGCGCTCAATGCGGGACACGCCTTTGGCGAAACGGCGGAAATGTCCTCCAATCTGCGCAGTTACCAGATCAATAAATATCCGGAAAAGTCGGGAACTTACCGGACGGTGAACGGCAACCAGTCCTTGTCCTGGGGTCTTCTGGCGGGATCGCAACTGGCGGGCCTGAAGCTTGTATTGGGATCTTATCCGATCACGCCGGCCTCGCCCCTGTTGCATACCTTGTCCGGCCTGAAGGAATTCGGCGTTGTCACATTCCAGGCGGAAGACGAAATCGCCGCCATCTGTGGCGCGATCGGCGCCTCGTTCGCCGGCGGGCTGGGGCTGACGACAAGTTCCGGTCCCGGCATCGCGCTCAAGACCGAGGCCCTGGGTCTGGCGATCAGCACGGAGCTTCCCCTGATCGTGGTTGATATTCAGCGGGCCGGGCCTTCGACGGGGCTGCCGACCAAAACCGAACAGTCCGACCTGTATCAGGCGGTCTGGGGCCGCAACGGCGACTCGCCGCTGGTGGTGCTGTCCGTGTCCAATTCGACGGACGGCTTTGACGTGGGGATTGAAGCGGTGCGCCTGGCGACGAAATATATGACCCCGGTCATGGTGCTGTCCGATGGCTATATCGCCAATGCGTCAGAGCCTTGGCGGATCCCGGATATCAACGATTATCAGCCTTTCCCGGTGAAGTTTTACCAGGACCCTGAAGGCTTCCATCCTTATCTGCGGGATCCGCAGACCCTGGCCCGGGCCTGGGCCAAACCGGGGACGCCGGGGCTGATGCATCGCATCGGCGGCATTGAAAAGGATTATGACAGCGGCCATATCTCCTATGACGCGGCCAACCATCAGAAAATGACCGATGTCCGCAAGGCGAAAATTGACAATATCGCCCATGATATTCCGCCGCAGGAAGTCTCGTTTGGCGAAGCGGGCGGCAAACTGGCCATCGTCGGCTGGGGCTCGACTTTCGGCGCCATTCATCAGGCGGTCAAGCGGGCGCGGAGCAAGGGACTGGACGTATCCCATATCCATCTGCGGCATATCTGGCCCCTGCCCAGGAATCTGAATGACCTGTTGAAATCATATGACAAGGTGATCGTGGCGGAAATGAATGTCGGCCAGTTGAACACGTTGTTGCGCAGCCAATATCTGCTTGAAACGGCGCTTTTGTCAAAGGTGTCCGGACAGCCGTTTAAAATTGCCGATATTACAGAGGCGATTGACCAGAACCTGGGAGAAAGCAAATGAACAATCAGGTTGAAGTGAAAAAAATGTCGCCCAAGGATTTTGAAACGGATCAGGAAGTCCGCTGGTGCCCGGGGTGTGGCGATTACGCCATCCTGAAAGGGGTTCAGATGGCGCTCTCCAATACCGGGGCGACGCCGGAAAATACCGTATTCGTCTCAGGGATCGGCTGTTCTTCCCGCTTTCCCTATTATGTCTCGACCTATGGCTTCCATACCATTCACGGCCGGGCGCCGGGATTCGCCACCGGCATCAAGCTGACCAATCCGGATCTGGATGTCTGGCTGGTGACCGGCGATGGCGACGGCCTCAGCATCGGCGGCAATCACATGCTGCACGCCCTGCGCCGCAATGTCGATATTCAGATCATGCTGTTCAACAATGAAATTTACGGCCTGACCAAGGGACAATATTCCCCGACGTCAAGACCGGGCCTGAAGACTCCGTCGAGTCCGATGGGCTCCGTTGATGCGCCGCTTGCCCCTTGTGTTTTCGCCCTGGGCGCCGGCGCGCGCTTTGTGGCGCGGGCGATTGATACCTCGCTGAAGGAACTGCCGGTGACCCTGGCCCGGGCCAAGGAGCATAAAGGCGCGTCTTTCGTCGAAATTTTCCAGAATTGTATCGTCTATAACGACAAGGTCTTCGAGCATTTCACCGAGAAGAAAACAGCAAAAGACACCCAGCTTCATGTCAAGCATGGCGAAAAGATGATCTTCGGCAAGGACGTGCGGAAAGGGCTGCGGTTTAACGTGGAAAAAATCGCCCTTGAGGTGGTCACCATTGGTGAGGATGGCGTTACCGAGGATGATATTCTGGTGCATGACGAGACCAGCCGTCATATGGCTTTCATGCTTTGTGAGCTGGAAGCGCCGGATTTCCCGGTGGTCTGCGGCGTGATTTACTGCAACCCGGCCGAAAGCTACAACGAGTCGGTGCATTATCAGATCGAGCAGGCGAAGGCGGCGAAAAAGGCCGACCTGAACGCCCTGCTGCGGTCCGGCCGGACGTGGGAAGTGGCGTAAAACTTTCCACAAATATGAAATTTTTAAAATGCATCGGATTTCCCGGTGCATTTTTTTTGCTAAAATGGACTGCAGGATTCTGATCCGATCTGCGTATAATGCATTAGAACAGTTGAAAAAAGGGCCTGAAGATCCTGAAAGGGACAGAAACCATACCGGACCATTTTCCGGATGAGCAGTTGATGATCCGCATCGGGAATGGGGACAGGACGGCTTACAAGATGCTGGTTGACCGGCATCTGCGGGATTTTCTTGCCTTTGCCGCCCGCATAATCGGTGACCGGGCAGAGGCGGAAGACGTGATGCAGGAAGCCTTCGTCCGGGTCTGGAAAAATGCCGGGAAATGGGATCAGGGGCGCAAGGCGCGTTTTACAACATGGTTTTACCGGATTGTCATGAACCTGTGTATTGATACGCAACGCCGGCGCAAACCCGCGTCGGATATTGATGCGGCGGCCGAAATGGCGGCCGGCGGTCCCTTGCCCGATGACCAGTTGAGTGACAGGCAGAAAGCGGGGCAGGTCGCCGAGGTGATGAAAATGCTGCCCGAAAGACAACGGCTGGCCATGACGCTTTGCTATTTGCAGGAACAGGGCAATAAGGAGGCGGCGGCGATTCTCGGCGTCAGCATCGGCGCACTTGAATCCCTTCTCGTTAGAGGGCGGGCGCGGATGGCCGAGTTGCTGCAGGATCATAGGGACGAGCTCCTGAAGGAGAAAATGAGATGAGTGAAATAGATCTGGATGATTATCTGAGAGCCTATCGGGCCGAAACGAACCGGGAGCCGCCGCGTCGGTTGATGGACAGAATCCTTGCGACGCCTGATCTGGCGTTGTCTGAATTCGTGGGGGATCAGGCGGAACCGTCCGTCTGGGGCAATCCCTGGCGCTGGTTTGACATGGCCCTGCCAAGGGCCGTCGGCTGGGCGCTGACCTGTTTCCTCGGGGTGTATCTGGGGCTGACGTCGGCGGAGCAGGGCGTGAGCCCGGGGGAGGAGACCTATTATATGTATGAACAGGCGCAGTTTATTCTGTATGAGGATATTATGGCGGGAAATTCAGGTGATGAGGGTGCTGATCAATGATGGAAAAGGTGAGAAAAATAAACTGGATCAATGTCGTTTTGTTCTTTTCCCTGGCGTTGAATTTCTTCGTGGCGGGGTATCTGGCGTCAGATATGAAAATGCTGCGGAACCTGACGGCAAAGAAGGTCATGCATCATCGGCCGGAAATCAGAATTGTCGATTATTTCCCGGTTGAGCAACGCCGGGAATTGCGTCGCCTGATGTATGAACAACGGGAAAAAATCAAACCGGCAAAAATTGATGTTTTCGCCAGTCAGAGAAAAATTCTCGAAATTATCGCCATGAAGGACGTGGATGAAGCCCAACTCAGGCAGGCCCTGGAGGATTACCGGAGCGCCAATGTTCAGTTCCAGGATACCGTCAATGACATCCTGGTCAGGGTGATCATGCAAATGGATTACCCGACCCGCCAGGAAATCTATCAGCGGGGCCAGCGTTCCCATGAACGGCGGAACAGGCCCTAGCAGGCGGCTGAAAAAAGCTATTTTTATTGTCGTTTCGGGGGCATTCCGGGCGAGCGGTGATGAGCCGCGAGGGAACGGAATCCCGGATTGAATATGGCTAATTCATTGAAATATATTATTGATTCCCGCCTGCGCGGGAATGAGGGGGAGAGTGCGGGAATGAGGGGTTGGTTATCCCCTTGCAAGAAGCTGAATATTACGCGCATTCCAAGGCGCCATTAATGTTTCATTATTGATTTTGGCTTATAGTGCGCTCGAAAAAAGATTTATGCAGTAAAAGTATATGTATGACTTGTTCGTAAAATTTTTGAGTGTGTTTTTTCCCCTGCTTCTGTGTCTTTCGTCCCCGGCTCTGGCAAAGAATGTCGAGCAAGATGAAAAGTCGTGTCTGACGGCAATTGAAGGCGTTGAAATAATTTCAAGCGAGCAACTCATTGCTTTGGTGCAAAAAGAAGAGCGGTTTGTCATTCTGGATGTGCGGCAGGAAAGTGAATGGCTGGCCGGTCATATTGACAGTTCGGTGAATATTCCGGTGGCGGCGCTGACCGAAAAGGCGCTTTCAGAGCTGGTTGAAAAAAACGAGCCCGTCATCGTTTATTGTGATGGTATTTCTTGTCACAGATCCATAGAGGCGGTTAAGAAAGTAATATCGTTGGGGTGGAAAAATATTTTCTGGCTGCAGGGCGGATTGGCGGAATGGGGTCGCCAGGGGTATCCCCAGGTCAAGGGTCTGAAGTAGCCGGATATTATAAAAAAGGTGGCCGTCATTATTTCGAAGAGAACACTATATAAGCTTTTATGCAGTGTAAAACTCAAAACAGCATTATATAGCATGTTGCTGTTTATGGGCCTTATTTTTCTTGGCGTGCATTTTTATATCATTTCGAGATATACCACCCTTATCCAGGAAAGTGAATCAAACCTGAAATCCAGCGTCATTCAGTCATTGGTCCGGGAAAGGCTTGTAGCCCATCATTATCAGGAAGCCCTGATTATTGAAAAAGTCGCCAGCGATCCGCTGTTCAGAAACGCATTTATCACAGAGGACAGGCAGGATGTTCAGCGGCAACTCAAGGCCGCCGTTTCCAAAAGTGCAATTCTGATGAGCAGGCTGGACATCCTCGAAATGCGGGCGCTGGATTCAGATTATAACCTGCTGGGCGTCTGGCGGTCGGACAGACAGGAACCGATATTGACCGGCGAAATTCTGTCGCTTCAGAAACGGATGCCCCGGGCGGAACGGTTAAAGATACAAAGCCATTTTATCACTTCCGAGGCCGGCAACCCGGTGCATATCCTGATTTTGCCGATTGGCGCCGTTCGCAATTACGGCTTTCTTGTGTTCATGACCTCTCCTTTGGCCAGCCTTGAAGGCATGGGTGAGTTTATCAATGCGGAAGTTGAGGTCTTTAGTCCGACCGGGGAAAAACTCATCGCCAGCAACCCCGGCGCGGCGGACTATGATCCACAAGCAGTTGACACCGCATCAGAAATGGCGACGATTGAGATCCCCATCTCCCTTGTCGAGAGCGAGCGGTTTCTGAATATTGTCGCCCGCTACAACAACAAGGCGGCTTCGGACCAGCAAAACAACCTCCATTCTTTCAGCATATTAACGGCCCTGCTGGGGGCGCTTGTTTCCTTTTATATTGTCTCCTACATTCTGAACATAAGCATGTTTCACCGGATTCGGGAAATATCACATACCATGGCGAAGATTGTCAGAGGCAGGACCAATGTCCGGTTGCCCGCGGCGCAAGATGATGAGCTTTCCATGATTCGGGAACAGCTTGCCAGGGTTGTCGCCCATGAGGCGGAAAAAAACCGGCTTCATAATGAATTGGTGATCGCCCGTAAGGACGCGGAAATCTCCAATATGGCCAAATCCGAATTTCTGGCGAACATGAGCCATGAACTCAGGACCCCGTTAAACGCGATTATCGGCTTTTCCGAACTGATGACCTGTGATTATATGACGACTGATATTGAGGGAAAATATAAAGAATACGCCCATGATATTCGGGACAGCGGCGTGCATCTTCTGAATATTATCAATGATATTCTTGATCTGTCGAAAATCGAAGCCGGCAGTATGGTTTTAACGGTGGAAGAAGCGGATATTCAGGAAATCGTTGAACGCTCAGTCCGGCTGGTGACGGTTGCGGCGGAGAGCAAGAATATTTCCATTGCCAATAATCTGCCCGATGGTTTGCCGGTTATTTTCGTTGACAGCAGAATGGTCCAGCAGATGCTGATCAATATCCTGACAAATGCGGTCAAATTCACCCCGGACGGCGGTAATATTGTGGTCAACGCCGGGGTGGAGGACGACGGAACATTCCGTGTCGCTGTTTCGGATAACGGTGTCGGGATCGAGGAAGATTATCTTGAGAATGTTCTTGCGCCCTTCAGCCAGGTCGATGGCTCTTATACCCGGGAGCAGGAAGGAACCGGCCTTGGGCTTGCGCTGGTGAAGGCTTTTATCGAACTGCATGGCGGCAAACTGTCATTGGAAAGCGCGTGGGGCGTGGGGACGACGGTTTTTCTGGATTTTCCGGAATCCTGTTTGTCGCCAAATGACAATAATGCCGAGGTTGAAGCGGAGGCGGCCGATCTTCATTTGGCGCGCGGCGGCGTGAAATAGAAGCGGTTCAATCCGGTCGGATGTTGCTTTAGTTATTCTGCAACAGAGTATTGTTGATGATGGTTCTTAATTTCGCCGGCAGGATGGGCTTGTGGAGCAGGATATGGCCGCTTTCCTGCGCCTGGCGCATGCGATCCCTGGCGGTGTCGCCGGTGATAATGACGGCGGGGATGGTCTTTTTCAGCAGTTTGTTAATGGCGGTGATGGCTTCCGCGCCGGTGCGCCTTTCGCGCAGTCGGAAATCGGTAATGATCATGTCCGGGCTGAACTGATTTTGACGCAGATAGCTCAACGCCTCTTTCTCGGCCTCGAAAGGCGCAACCGTATGGCCCCATTTCGCCAATAGCTGCGACATGGCGTCCAGCGCATCGCTTTCATCATCAATCAGGATAATATTGCCGGTTTCCATTTTCAGGTTAACCTGCTGGGTGCGGGTTGTCGCCTGTGACGGCAGGCGGCTCGACAGGGGCGCCGTGATCAGGAAGCTGGTGCCGCGGTTGATGGTCGAGCGAACCTCGATTTTATGATCCAGCAACTCGCACATACCCTTGACGATCGACAGGCCGAGCCCCAGCCCCTTGTGCCGGTCCCGTTCCGGATTGTTGATCTGGTAATATTCGGCGAAGATATGGTCAATCAGATGGTCGGGAATGCCGATGCCCGTATCATGTATTTCGATCCTGAGGCTGTTGCCTCTTTTGCGACAGCCGACCAGTATTTTACCGTCCCGTTCCGTATAGCGGATGGCGTTGCTCAGCAGGTTGTTGAGAATCCGGTCGATCATATGGGCGTCGCTTTCGATGATCCATCCGGCAAGAGAGAATTTGAGATGAATATTCTTCGCCTGGGCCAGCGGGGTATATTCCGCTTTCAGGCTCTTGAAAATATCCTCCAGCGACAGGGCGGTCACATGGGGCGTGATGATTCCGGCGTCAATTTTCGAAATATCGAGCAGGTCGTTCAGTTGTTCCCGGAGATTGTCAGAAGTCCGTTCAATTTTCTGCAACAGAATCTGTTGATCCCTGTCGGTCAGTTTCTTTTTCAGGGCCTCTATAAAAAAGCCCATGGCGTGAAGCGGTTGGCGCAGGTCATGACTTGCCGCGGCGAGAAAGGTTGACTTGGCGTCACTGGCGGAGATCGCCTTGTCCTTCTCCCGCCGCAGGTTGCGGACCAGATCGGTATTTTCAAACCGCAAGCGGATCGACTGCAAAAGGGATTTATGGATCACCAGACTGAAGGCCAGATTGATCGCCAGAAAAACAAGGCAATAGACGCTGGCGGAGACATGCATGTCGCCGCCAAGGCTGTAATAACGATAGGCGAGGCTGGTCATAACCGGGATCGAAAAGGCAAAATAGCTGGGCACAAAGGCGGCAAGGCCGGGGCCGGAGCCGGCGGTGACGCCAAACAGAACGACGGTGATAAACTGCATCACCGCGGCGTCGCCATAAGGCGGGAAAAAATATCCGACCGCCCCCCAGGCCGTGCCCGACCAGGCGGCGAGCAGGATGTTAAGCACCCCCAGAAATCTCAGATCAAAATCATGCCGTCGCTGAAAATAGAACAGAACAAGCCGCATGACGGAGGGGAAATTCACCAGGACGAACCAGGTGATCAACATCGGATGCGGGACGATATTCCACAGGTAATAGGTTGTCAGAAAAGACAGAAAAAGCACAATGACAAGTATGATCTTGACCTGCTGAGAGGTCAAATTGATCTGCTCGGATAATATCCGATAGGATAAAGGAGGAACTGCTGCTTCCGTCGCCATTGTTTTTCGCACTCAGTTAATATTCCCAATCCGGGGCGGGTTGATGGCGGTCAGATTATCTCAAATCGCCGCCGGATGAAATAGCACAAACCTTCTAGTGCTCTGCCTCAATTAATTTGATTTGTTGGGTGGGTAATTTTTCTTGCTTTTCTGTTTGAGCGGTGATTCTCT
>JBLWZH010000046.1:0-13530 GCA_048266545.1 Paremcibacter sp.
CCTGAGCCTGGAACAGGCGTTATCCCTGCCGTCAGCGCCCCTGCGTTTCGCCCAGCTGGGCTGGCGGGTGATCCGCCTCGAGGCGACGCCCACCGGCCGCGGCCTGCCCGGCGATCCCAACCGCTATATCGGCGCGCGCATTATTGACGG
This sequence comes from Paremcibacter sp., assembly GCA_048266545.1. Lineage (GTDB taxonomy): Bacteria > Pseudomonadota > Alphaproteobacteria > Sphingomonadales > Emcibacteraceae > Paremcibacter. Next base: position 151 of record JBLWZH010000046.1, read on the forward strand.
GGCGCTCGGCGATATAGCGGATGGGATCGCCGGGCAGGCCGCGGCCGGTGGGCGTCGCCTCGATGCGGATCACCCGCCAGCCCAGCTGGGCGAAACGCAGGGTCGCTGACGGCAGGGATAACGCCTGTTCCAGGCTGAGGACAATCTTTGGTTTCATTCGGCAACCTGTTTGTTTTCGGCCTGTTTCCTGTCCCAGATCGCACGCGCCACTTTTTCCGGCGTCAGCGGCGGATTGAAAAAGCGGATGCCGGTGGCGTTATAGACCGCGTTGGCGATCGCCGGGGCGATGACGATGGTCGGCAGTTCGGCGATTCCCTTGGCGCCATACGGCCCCTCGGCGCAGTCGCTCTCGATGAAATGCATCTCGATGTCCGGCATTTCCGGCGCGGTCGGCACTTTATAATCCCGGAAGCTCGGATTTTTCAGCCGGCCGCCCTCGAACAGCATTTCCTCACTCAGCGCAAAGCCGACGCCAAAGGCGACGCCGCCTTCCATCTGGGCCTCGAGCCCCATGCGGTTGATCACCCGGCCGACATCCTGGGCCATGGTGATCTTCTCCAGCCTGACCTCGCCGGTCAGGGTATCGACCACCACTTCGGCGACATGCACCGCATGGGAATAGGCCGCCGAATGGTCGGAGACATGGTCGCGGCCCTCGGGCTCGCTGTTGGGTTCATAATAATCACTGACCATGACGATATCCGGCTCGGCCTGGAAATGCATCTGGCGCAGCATCCGGTCGAGCTTGATCACCACCGCGCCGTCCTTGTCCTGCACCACATGGCCGCCGCGCAGGTCGAGATCCTCAGCGGCGACATTGGCCTGTTTCGCGGCCGCCGCCAATATCTGCGCCTTGGCCTTGAGCGCTGCCCGCCGGGCGCCGTTGCCGGCGATAAAGGTGGTGCGCGAGGCGTGAACCCCGACATCCCACGGGCCAATATCGCTGTCATTATTGACCAGGGTGACATGCTCCGGCGGCACGCCGAGCTCTTCCGACACGATCTGCGCGATCACCGCATCAATGCCCTGGCCGATTTCGGAGGCGCCGGTGATCACCGTCACCCGGCCGTAATCATCCACCTTCAGCATCGTGCCGCAGCCGTCGGATTTGTGAATCTTGGCTCCGCCCGCATTATGGATCGAACTCGCCAGGCCGATGCCGCGCTTGTAGCGGCCTTCTTGTCCCCGCTCAGCGGTATATTTGTTGAGCTTGCTGACATAGTCGGAGGCGTCGGCCGCCGTCGTCAGGCATTCGGCCAGCACACATTCCCGCAGATAGGATTTCTGCGGCGTCACTTCGCCGGAAACTTGCGCGTTTTTCAGCCGGAATTCAATCGGGTCGATGCCGCACTGCTCATAGAGTTTTTCCGCCAGCATATCCATATGCTGCGCCGTGGCGTAGGTCATCTGGACATTGCCGTAACCGCGGAACGACCCGGCGTAAGGATTGTTGGTATAGACCGCCTGGGCCTTGAAATCGACCACCGGCACCCGGTAATGACCGGACACGGTGCGCATCATGATCACCGGCACCGTCGGCCCCCAGGAGGTATAGGCGCCGTTATCCATCAGCACGTCCGCCGTGCGGAAGGTCAGCACGCCGTCCCTGGTGCAGCCGGTGCGCAGATGCATGGCCGCCGGCTGGCGCATGGGGCTGTTGACGAATTCCTCTTCCCGGTCAAAGGTGATCTTCACCGGGCGGCCGGTTTTCCGGGCGAGGATCGCCGCCACCGGCTCAAAGGGATAGACATCAAGCTTGGAGCCGAACGAGCCGCCGGTCGGCGGCTGGATCACCCGGATGTCGCCCGGATCAATGCCCAAGGCCGGCGCCAGATCCATCTTGTAATTATAGGGATACTGGGTCTGGGAATAGATCGTCAGCTTGCCGTTATGATCAAAATCGGCGATGGCGCAGGACGTCCCCATGCAGCAATGCGTCACATAATGGACATTGAAGGTGTCATCCAGGATGATGTCGCTTTCCGCCTCGGCCTGCGCCAGATCGCCGTGTTTGAACTCAAAATGGAGGCTTTTGTTGTCGGGGTAATTTTCCTGGACCACCGGCGCGCCGTCCTTTAATCCCGCCTCGGGGCTCAACACCGGCGGCAGGTCGCGATAGCCAACTCTGATCAGTTTCAGGGCCGCGGCCGCGATCGCCTCGCTTTCGGCCGCCACCGCCGCCACTTCATCGCGCTCGCAACGGACCTTGGCCTTCAGCGGCGCGTTATCCTTGACAAACCCCAGCTTCAGGTCGGGAATGTCCTTGGCCGTGATCACCGCCTGGACGCCGGGCAGACTTGCCGCCGCCGAAATATCAATATGAACGATTTCCGCATGGGGTCGCCCGGCATGAAGTATCTTGCCGTAAAGCATCTGCGGCAGGACCATGTCATTGATATAGCGGGTTTTGCCAATCGCCTTAGCCGGCGCATCCGGTTTCCTGATCCGTTTGCCGATCAGGCTGGTTTTTTCGATCTGTTTGTAGGCTATCTGCTCACCCATGATATTATCCTTTCGCCCCAACGACAGCCGCCACCGCGTCCAGCACCTTGGTATAGCCGGTGCAGCGGCAGACATTGCCCTCCAGGCCACGTTTCATTTCCTCCCGGGTCAGGTCGGGATTCTGCTCCACCAGATAATTGGCCTGAACGATCATGCCCGGCATGCAATAGCCGCATTGCACCGCGCCGTGATCGACAAAGGACTGTTGCATCGGATGCAGGCTAGCGCCCTTCTGCAAACCTTCGATGGTCATCACCTCGCGGCCGTGCAGGTCCACCGCATGCATCAGGCAGCTGTTGAGCGTCACGCCGTCGACCTGGATGGTGCAGGCGCCGCATTCGCCCTCGCCGCAGGCGTATTTCGTCCCCTTCAGGTCGAGCACGTCCCGCAACAGGTTGAGCACCGTCATATCTACCGGAACTTCAATATCCACCGTCCGGCCGTTGAGGGTGAATTTCAATTCAGTTTTGACAGACATTTTGCAAAAGCTCCTCTGTAAATACGCCGACCAGATGACGGCGATACCAGGCGGTCGCCCGGATATCATCGATAGGGCAGGCGTCTTCCTGCGCCGCCTCGGCCGCAGCGAGGATCACCTCCTGAGTTAAGGCTTTCCCCTCAAGCGCGTCTTCCGCCGCCGACGCCCGCAATGGCGTCGGCCCGACGGCGCCGAGCGCAAGGCGGACATCCGACAGCGCGCCGTCTTTATAATTACCGCCGATTCCGACGGACACGGTCGAGATTTCGAGCGCCGGCCGCGGTCCCGATTTCCGGAAGCCGCCGACAAAATCCGCATCGGGTTTCTTAAAGACCACCGCCGTCAGCAGGTCATTTTCCGTCATCACCGTCTTGCCGGGGCCGGTGAAAAACTGCGCCAGCGGCACCCGGCGCACATCCAGCGCCCCGTCCCGCCATCGGGCGAGCTCCACAGCCGCGTCCAGCAGCAGAAAGGGAATGATCATATCGCCCGCCGGCGAGGCGTTGCAGAGGTTGCCGCCGATGGTCGCCGCGTTGCGGATCTGCTCGCTGGCGAAATGGCCCGCGGCTTCACAGAGCACCGGGGCGGCCGCCGCGATCAGCTCATTCCGTCGCACCTGGGACACGGTCGCCAGCGCGCCGATTCTGATTTCGTCGCCCACCGGCGAAATCTCCGACAGCCCGTCTATGCGCCGGATATTCATCAGGGTCGCCTGATAGGCCCGTTTGCCATCACTGACCTGCGGGGTCAAATCCGTACCGCCGGCCAGAATTGTCACCCCGCCGGCGGCCATCGCTCTTGCGGCCTCGGACAGGTCGCTTGGTGCTATATATCGTTCAATTTCAGTCATTGTTTTACCTTTGGTTCCTAAAAGCGGATCGGTTCCTGATAAGTGCCGTAAACCTCGACCAGTTTCCTGGTGATCTCGCCGACGGTGGCGTAGGCTTTCACCGCCTCGACAATCGCCGGCATGACATTATGGCCGGCTTCGGCGTCGGCCTTGATCCGGTCCAGGGTCCGGGCGACCTCGGCCGGGGATCGTTCGGCCTTGACCGCATTCAGATTCTCGATCTGCTGATCGGCGTCCTTTGTGTTATAGGGGTGGAATTCGACCTCTTTTTCCTCTTCCTCAGTCTTGTAGCAATTGACGCCGACTTTCGGGAAAGCGCCCGACTGGATGTTTTTCTGCATCTCGTAGGCCTGGGCGGAAACTTTCGCCTGTATCGCGCCTTCGGAAACCATTTTGACGATGCCGCCCGCAGCCTCGACCTCATTCATGGTCTGCTCCATTTTTGTGCGCATTTCGTTGGTCATCGTCTCGACATAATAGGAGCCGGCCAGCGGATCGACCGTTTCGCACATGCCCATTTCCTCGATCAGAAGCTGCATGGTGCGCAGGGAGATGCGCTGGGCGTATTCCGACGGGATGGTATAGGCCTCGTCATAGCAGCACAGCGCCATGGTCTGGGTGCCGGACAGGGCGCTGATCAGGGCGTAATAGGCGCCGCGGACGATATTATTTTCCGGCTGCTCGATGGTCAGCCCGCCGCCGCCGCCGGCGGCGATCATGCGCAGCCACATGGATTTCGGATCCTCGGCGCCGTAATCTTCCTTGACGATCTTGGCCCACAGGCCGCGGCCGGCGCGGAATTTCGCCACCTGCTCGAACAGATTGCCGAAAATATTGAAGTTATAGCTCAGCCGCCCGGCGAATTCGTCAATATGCAGCCCGCGCTTCAGCATGTCGTCGGCATAGGCCTTGGCGATGCAGAAGGCGTAGGCCATTTCCTGTTCCGGGGTCGCGCCGCTCTCGCGGATATGATAGCCACAGACGCTGACCGGGCTGTATTTCGGCGCGTGGCGGGCGCAATATTCGATGGTGTCGCCGACCAGCTTGATGCTGGGCTCGACCGGGAAAATCCAGGTGCCGCGGCCGATGAATTCCTTGAGGATGTCATTCTGCGCCGTGCCGCGCAGCTTGGCCACGTCATAGCCGCGCTTTTCCGCCATCGCCAGATACATGGCGATCAGGATCGCCGCCGAGCCGTTGATGGTCAGCGACACGGTGATCTTCTCCAGATCAATGCCGTCAAAGGCGATTTCGAAATCACGCAATGTATCGACCGCCATGCCGACCCGGCCCACTTCGCCTTCCGCCATCGGATCATCGGTATCAAGCCCGGTCTGGGTCGGCAGGTCAAAGGCGACATTGAGTCCGGTCTGGCCGTTTTCAATCAGATAATGAAACCGCTCGTTGGTGTCCTTGGCGTTGGCGAAGCCGGTATATTGGCGCATGGTCCACGGCCGTTTGCGGTACATTTCCCGGTGAATGCCGCGGGTGAAGGGATATTGCCCCGGCAGGCCGACCATCTCGACCCCGCCCGAGGCCGCCACATCCTCGGCGGTGTAAAGCTCCTTCACCTCGATGCCGGATTCATTGAATATCTTTTTCGGTCTGTTCTCTGTCATGGTTTTTTCCTAAGCCAACTGCCGGTAGCGGTTCCGGATATAATCAATGATGTCATCAAAATGACTGCCCGTCGGGAAGATGGCGTCAATGCCGATGCCCTGCAGCGCCTCATGGTCCTTGACCGGCACATTGCCGCCGATAATCCACAGCTTGTCCTCCAGGTTATATTCCTTGAGCAGCGGTTTCAGCTTTTCACAAAAGGGGATATGGGAGCCGGCCATGCTCGACAGGCCGATGACATCGACATCCTCCGCCACCGCCGCCTCGACAATCTGTTGCGGCGTCCTGCGCAGTCCGGTGTAGACCACGTCAAAGCCGGCGTCCATAAGCGCCCGGACCACCACCTTGGCCCCGTGGTCATGGCCGTCCAGGCCGGGCTTTCCAATCAAAACGCGTATTTTATTTTCTGTCATGAGTTTAACCCTTTGGCGATGGTCAGTTTGAGGATTTCGCTGGTGCCGCCGCCGATCAATGTAAAGCGCACATCGCGCAGGAAACGCTGCACCGGATATTCCATGGCGAAACCATAGGAGGCGAGCACCCGGGCCGCCTTGTCGCAGATTGTCGCCGCCGCCTCGGTGGCGAACAGCTTGGCCATCGCCGCCTGCTGCAGATGGGGCTTGCCGGTTATCTTGCGCCAGGCGGCGTAATGCACCAGATGGGTCGCCGCCTCGAGGTCGGTCGCCATCTCGGCAAGTTTCAGCTGCACCGCCTGAAAGCGGTTGATCGGCTTGCCGAACTGTTTTCTTTCCGCGGCGTATTTCACCGCTTCATCAAGGGCGGCCTGGCCAATGCCCAGCCCCATGGCGCCGGTGATGATGCGGATTTCCGCCAGCACCGTCTTCAGATGCGCCTCGCCGTCACCATATTCACGGCTCAGGCGATGGCTGTCAGGCACGAAACAATCTGAAAAAGCCACTTCTGATGTGGGCAGCGCCCAGACGCCCATTTTCTCGATCGCCCGGCCGATGTGCAGCCCTTCGAAATCCTTCTCGACCAGAAAGATCGTCAGCAGGTTATCCGGCCCCGCCTTGGCGAAGACGGTGAAGAAATCCGCCACCGGCGCCGCGGTGACCCACATTTTCTGACCGTTGAGCAGATAACCGCCGTCTACTTTCACCGCGTTGGTGGTGATGCCCTTAAGATCGCTGCCGGCATTGGGTTCGGTCATGCAGATGGCGCCGATCTTCTCGCCCCTGAGCGCCGGGCGGAACAGCCGGTCCCGAATATCGTCATTGCCGAGAAGATGGAGGAAATTGGTGCCCATCAGGGACTGCATGGCGACGCAGCCGGCGAGCGACATGGAGCCGCGGGAGACTTCGGTCAGCGCCAGGCACAGGGCCAGCAGGTCCAGGTTGCTGCCGCCCGCCTCTTCCGGATAGCGCATGCCGAAAAAGCCGAGGTCGCCCAGTTCCCGGAACAGCTCATAAGGATATTCATGGGCCTCATCAATGGCCTCGGCCGCCGGGATAATCCGCTCGTCGCAAAAACGGGCGAAGGTGTCTTTAATCATTTTATGGTCGTCCGACAGGTCAAAATCCATGGGGTCTACTCCGCCTTAAACCCATAAAGTTCAGCGGCTTTTTCCGCCGAAATAACGCCGTCGCGCACTTCTCGGGCGAGCGTCGCCCGATCCCGATCAGCCGGATCGCCGTAACCGCCGCCGCCGCCGGCGATCTGGTAATAGATCGTGCCTTTCGGCACGCCGGTGATCAGATCCTTGTTGTGCGGCACGACTTCCGTGCCGTCGGGATAGGTCATCCTGATCAGGTTAAGGTCGCCGCCAAGCCCGCCGAACAGGCCGAAGGACGGCTCGAAATCACCGTCGCCGAAGGTCACGACCTGGGTGTTGTCCGAGCCGATTTTATAGATGGTTTCGGTGCCAAGACCGCCGCGCCACCGGCCGGCGCCGGCCGAATCCATGTCATATTCATGCTTGATCAGGAGATGCGGCGTTTGCTGCTCGAACATCTCGTAATCCTGATCGAGCACGCCGCCGGAGGCGTCGATCATGCCGATATGGTCATAACCGTCGGCGCCCTGCATGGCGCCCGAGCCGCCCTTCATGCCCATGAAGAAAATATCGACATAGCTGTCCTGCTTTTCCGCATCCTCGCCGGTCGACAACGAGCAGAGCAGATTGTTCCAGCCCGCGGTCACCCGGTCCGGCATCGCCGGCGACAGGGCGCGAATGATCGCATCCGCATTGGGCGGACACAGATGATTGCCGAAGGTGGTCGCCTTCGGATAGGAGGCGTTGAGGATCGTGCCTTCGGGGATCAGGATCTCGATCGGCTCCACCATGCCCTGGTTATGGGGAATATCCGGATTGACCATCTGCAGGAAGGTCAGGATCGTCGCCGAGGCGCTCGAGGTATAGGTGCCGTTGACAAAGCCGTTGGTCTGGGCGTCGGTCTCGCCGTAATCGAAGCTGATTTTCTCGTCCTCGACGGTGATCTTGACCCGGATGGTGAATTCGCTGCCGACATGGCGACCGTCGTAAAAGACCTTGCCCTCGCCGTGGTAGACGCCGTTCGGCACCTTGCGGATTTCCGCCTGCATCATCTTGCGGGTCGCGTCAAACAGCGCCTGCTTGTGATCGAGATAGCTCTCGAGCCCGTATTTGCCGACAAGGTCCAGCATCCGCCGCTCGCCGATGGTGCAGGCGCCCATCTGGGCCTTCATGTCATGCTGGACAATATCGAAGCGGATATTGGCGAAAATCAGATTCCAGATGTCCTTGCGCAGCTTGCCCCTTTCCACCACCTTGATCGGCGGAATGCGCAACGCTTCCTGCCAGACCTCGGTCGCGTTCGGGTTATAGCCGCCCGCCACATTGCCGCCGATATCGGCCTGATGGCCCTTGACCGCCGACCAGGCGACAAGGTCGCCGTCAAAGAAAATCGGCTTATAGACCGCGACATCGTTATTCTGGTTGCCCATGGAGAAGACGTCATTATGGAAGAAGACATCGCCCTCGTTGATGTCGCCCTTGTAATAGTCGATGATATATTTGCACACCGGGGCGAGGGAAAAGGCGAGGATCGGCAGATTTTCCATCTGTTCCAGCATGTTGCCGTCCGCGTCATACAGCCCGGTGACGAAATCCTTGGCTTCGCAGAGGATCGGCGACCGGGTGGATTGCTGAACGGAAATGCTCATTTCATCGGCGATCGACTTGAAGGCCCGGGCATATACCGACAGCAGTATCGGATCTATTTTGCTCTGTGTCCGGCTCATGACTTTTCTCCTTGCCGTAAATCCGCCACCAGATCGGTCCGGTCCTTGCGGTAGAGCGCGAAGGAGCCGAATTTGTCGATCACGCAGTTAAAGGTTCCGCCGACAAAAATCGCCGTCGTCACCTGTTCGATCATCGCCGGTCCCTCCACATGGTTGCCGTGAACCATCTGATGGCCGTCATAGACCGGAACGGTGCGGAATTCCTTGTCCTCGGGGATATAGACCGGCCGCTCGCCCTTGATGGCGTGAGACGCGTCGGCCGACGATTTCGCCTCGGTGCGGAAGGCGGGCTTCTCCACCTCGCCGACGGCCTGGATGCGGACATTGATGATTTCGACCGGGGCGTCGGCGTCATCTTCCAGCGAATAGCCGTAGAGCCGGTTATGCTCCTGGTGGAAGGCGGCGGCGATCGCCGCCACGTCGCGCCGGTCAAAAACATCCTGCGGGATTTCAACCGACACCTCGTGATATTGCCGCAGGTAGCGACAATCGAGCTTGATGATCGTGCTGCGGCGGGCGGGCGGGATATTTTCCGCCTCGAGCAGCCCGTCGCCGTCGCGAACCATGGCGGCGACAATCCCGTTCAGCGCATCCCAGTCGAGCCCGTTCAGCGTGGTGACAAAGGTGCGGACGAAATCATGGCGCAGGTCCGACATCAGCATGCCGGCGGCGCAGAGGATCGAGGATTCCCGCGGGATCACCTGAAACGGGATCTGCAGCTCCTCACAGATCAGGCAGCTGTGGGTCGGTCCGGCCCCGCCGGCGACCACCAGCGGGAATTCCCGCGGGTCAAAGCCGCGCTTGATGGTGATTTCCCGAATGCCCTGGGCCATATTGGTGCAGGCGATGCGATACATGCCCGCCGCCGCTTCCTCGATGCTGAGGCCCATCGGCTGCGCCACATGTTCGTTAATCGCCTTGCGCGCCGCCGCGACATCAAGCTTCATCGCGCCGCCGGCGAAAAACTCCGGATTGAGATAGCCCAGCACCAGATTGGCGTCGGTGCAGGCCGGCTTCCGGCCGCCCTTCATATAGCTCGCCGGTCCCGGATCGGCGCCGGCGCTTTCCGGCCCCATGCGCAACAGGCCGCCTTCATCGAGCCAGCCGACGGAGCCGCCGCCGGCGCCGATGGTGTGAATGCCGAGCATCGGCAGGGCGAGCCGCCGGCGGTCGATCTCGCCTTCATTGACCACAAGCGGGCTGCCGGCGACCAGGGCCGCCTCGAAACTGGTGCCGCCCATGTCAACCACAATGCAGTTTTCCTGGTCATGGGCCCGGACATATTGCAGGCCCGCCCCCGGTCCCGCCGCCGGCCCCGACAACAGGGTGAGCGCCGCCTTCTCGCGGGCGATCTGCGGCGTCATCACGCCGCCGTTCGACTGCATGATCAGCAGCAGCCCCTGGAAGCCGATTTCCTTCAGGCGGCCGAGAAGCTGATTGAGATAATGATCGAGAATCGGGCCGATATAGCTGTTGAGCGCCGTCGTGCTGACCCGCTCGTAAAAGCGGATCGACGGCAGCAGGTCCGAGGATACCGTAAGATAGGCCTCCGGCAATTCCGCCCGCACCAGTTCGGCGGCGGCCTGTTCCTGTTCGGGATTGATAAAGCTGTTCATGAAGCAGATCGCCACCGCCGCGACCTGTTCCGCCTTGAACAGGTCAATCGCCGCCCGGACGTCATCCAGATTGAGCGGCGCAACCTCCCGGCCGTTGCGGTCGAGCCGGCCGCCGACCCCCCGCCGCAGGTAGCGCGGCACCAGCGGCGTCACATTGGCGCAGCGGTTGTTATATTGCTCTTCGCGGATGCCGCGCCGCATCTCCAGCGCATCCCGCACCCCTTCGGTGGTGATCAGGCCGGTTTTGGCGCCGTTGCCGGTCAGGGTCGCATTGGTCGTCACCGTCGTGCCGTGGACAATGGTGTCGACGGCGGCCGCCAACTGCGCCAGCGTCATCGGCGGGTCCATGGTTTCGGCAATATCGGTTAGTCCCTGGATCACCGCGATCGACGGGTCCGACGGCGTTGACAGCGTCTTGTGTATCCGGGTGTCGCGACCTTGCTGATCGACAAAAAAGTCGGTAAAGGTTCCGCCGACATCAATCCCTATTTTCAGGCTCATGCTCTTGTTCCTTCTATGTTCTGTCGGTGACCTGGATGACGATCGCCATCGCCGTATCGCCGGCGGCGCAGCCGCTGAACAGGCCGTAGCCGCCGCCCTTGAGCGCCAGTTCCTCGATCAGTTCAATGATGCTGCGCATGCCCATCGGCCCCTGGGGATGGCCCCAGATCAAAGAGCAGCCGAAATTATTCATCGTCATGACGTCGATGCCGAACTGCTCGGCGAAATAAAGATCATTGACCGCAAAGGGATTATGGGTTTTCACCGCATCTATCTGATCAATGGTAAGCCCCGCCTGGCTGAGCGCCGCCCGGGCCGCCGGCACCGTCGCCTTCGGCATATAGGCGAGCTCGACCCGCGCCTGGCCGATGCCGCAGATCTTCACCCGGATATTCCGGTCCCGGCTCAGCTCTCGCGCCTTGTCGGGCGTCGCGAGGATGATCGCCGCATTGCCGTCCGCCGGATGGGTCTGACCGCCGAAGGTGATCGTGCCCTCCTTCATCACCGGCCGCAGTCTGGCGAGCCCTTCTTCGGTCGAGGTCACCAGCCCCTCGTCGCCGTCGAGCCGGTTCGCGATCTTCTTGAAATTCGCGCTCGGCACCTCGAACGGCAGGGTCATATAGCGTTTCTGGAAGGCGTGGTCATCGGCGAGCGCCGCGGCATATTGCTCCTGACGCCGCAACACGACCTCATGCTGCCGCGCCGTGGAAATGTCATGATCGCGGGCGACATTCTCCGCCGTCTGCAGCATGGAATGACCGCCCAGCGGGTCGCAGCCGAAATTGTCCATCGTCCAGTTTTCGGTCTTGCCGGTGCCGCCGGGGCCCGCCGGGTTGGGATAATAGACCTGCGGCCCGTTCGACACCCGGTCGGCGGCGATGACGAGCGACGCCGTCGCCTGACCGGTCTCGATCTCCTGGGCGCCGTTCAGCAGGCAGCGGACGCTGGTCGCGCAGGCCTGGCCGATGGTCGGGCCGCCGACATGGCCGAGCCCCGCCATCCCCGTCAGCCACGGCAGGCCGTAAAAGGCGTGATGCTGCGGGACGGAGGTTCCCAGAACTCCGTAATCGAGCAGCGCGCCGTCGATGGCGCGCTTCGCCAGTTCATCGCGCGCCACATGGGCGGCGAAGCGGATGCTGTGTAAATTGGAGAAGCTTCCCTGCCAGCGGGAAAAGGGCGTCGACCAATAGGCGCCATAAGGTATCTCGGCGAGATAAGACATCAATGTCTCCTGCGATAAAACAATTTTGAATTTATTTATGAATTTGTTTTTTTCTTGATACCCGGATCACAGGATAAGGCGATTCCTTTGGGCGAAACAATTGATAGTTTCTCATGGTTCGCTTTAGAAAAACTAATATCCATAATAATTGATTTAAAACAATGCATTGAATGATAAATGGTGCTTATATTGTCTGTAAAACCGGTAAAATTACCGCGTCAAATCGCCATTCGATATAAGTATTTCTAAGGCGTTTTGCCCAGACTCGCCGGATATTAGGATCACCGGAACCGGCATCACAGGAAAATCGATATGGGCCGCAAACTGCCAAACCTCAATTCGATCCGCGCCTTTGAGGCGGTCGCCCGCCATTTGAGCATTACCCGCGCCTCGGAGGAGCTGAATGTCACCCAGGCGGCGGTCAGTCACCAGATCAAGGGTCTGGAGGAGCAGATGGGGGTCATGCTGTTTCGCCGCCATAACAAGGGGCTGCTGCTGACCAAGGAGGGCCAGGCCATGGTCCAGCCGCTGACCACCGCCTTTGACCTGATCGCCGACGCGACCAATCTGATCTTCAACAGCGAGGTCCAGATCCTCAAAGTCTCGATGCTCAGTTCCTTCGCCGCCGGCTGGCTGATGCCGCGGCTGGAAAAATTTTATCAGCAATATCCCCTGATCGACATCCGCATTCTGGTGATCAACAAGGATTTTGACCTGCTGAAGGCCGGCGATGTCGATCTGGAGCTGCGCTACGGCGACGGCACATGGCCCCATGTGGAGAGCCAGAAATTCCTCAAGGAAGAGATATATCCGGTCTGCAGCCCGGACCTGCTGTGCGGCGACAAGCCCCTCAACAGCCTCGACGACCTGGCCCATCATACCCTGCTTCATGATTATAAAACGATCGGCTGGAAAGAATGGCTCGATGATATGGGCGTCAAGGGCGTCGACTATTCCAGAGGCCCGGGATTTTCCCATTACAGCCTGACCCTGCAGGCCGCCGCCCTCGGCCAGGGCGTCGCCCTCGGCCGCGAACCGCTGGTCACCGAGGCCCTGAAGAACGGCAGTCTGGTCCGGCCTTTCGACATCAGCCTGTCCACCGGCATGGGCTATTATGTCATCAACACCAACACGGTGACCAGCAAATCAAAAATCCGCGCCTTCACCGGCTGGCTGATGGAAGAAGTCAAACAGTTCGAACAGGACGACTGACGCCTCTCACCAAAAACGGGCCTTGCCGGAGAAAGGCCCGCCGCATGTCCGTTTATAGAGCGCCCTAGTATACTGAATCACCTAAAATATAGGGTACAAGTTTTTCAGCTTGATGCGGGCATCTTGTGATGTAAAGCGC
>JBLWZH010000047.1:0-13027 GCA_048266545.1 Paremcibacter sp.
GACAGCCTCGGCGACATCTCCACCCTCGCCGACCCCGCCGTCGTCAAGGACATCATCCGAAACCGCAAAAACAGATAACCCTGACCTCATGAAAGGCCTGACATCGGGCCTTTCATTTTCCACCCCCTTTCCGTCCCACGATCTGTTATGGCCTGATCCGGAAAAAAATGTATAATATTCCTTCACGATAACCAGAACCCGAACGAGAATATCATGCCGCGCCGTAAAGTATTAATTACAGATGATCATCCGTTATTCCGGGCCGCCCTGAAGCAAGCCGTCGAAAAAATTGCCCCCGATGCCGAGATCATCGAGGTCAGCAGTCTCGCCCAAACCCAGGAGGTTCTCTCACGGGATACGGATATCAAACTCGTCCTGCTCGACATTCATATGTCGGACAGTCACGGTTTCTCGGGACTGATCATGATCCGTCAGGAATTTCCCACCTTGCCGGTCATTGTCGTCTCCGCCAGCGAAGACCTGCCCATCATGCAGAAATCCATGCAACACGGGGCGTCCGGCTTTATCCCGAAATCCTCGTCTCTGTCGGTTATCGGACAGGCGATCAGCAGCGTCTTTGAGGGAGAGTTATGGCTGCCTGAAGGCGCGGTGGAAAAATTTGAGGAGCAAACTGCGGAAGAGCATGAAATCGCCCAACGGCTGGCCAGCCTGACCCCGGCCCAGTTCAGGGTGTTGATAGGCTTGACCCAGGGTCTGCTGAACAAGCAGATCGCCTATAATATGGATATTTCCGAGGCCACCGTAAAGGCCCATAGCACCGCCATTTTCCGCAAACTGAATGTCAATACCCGCACCCAGGCCGTTATCTTCGCCCAGTCCCTGGAACTGGAAACCGAGAAGGTTGACGCCCCGTAAAAGCGGCTCCTCTCCCTATCCCTTGTGATTTTCCGCATTGAGCAGCGCCGCCCGCAAGGTCGCCGGCTCTACCGGTTTCTGGATATGATGAAAGCCGGCCGCCAGAATTTCATCCCGCACCGCAACCGAACGATCGGCGGTAATGATATAGCCAATAAAGCTATTCCCCAGTTCCTGGCGGAACTTGATCAATAACGCCAGACCGGTTTCCCGGGTATCCAGTTGATAGTCGGCGAAAATAATGTTCGGTCTTTGGGCCGCCTGCACAAGTTTTTTTTGCGCTTCGGGATAATCTGCGGCGGTGATCACCCGGCAATTCCACCGGGTAAGAAGTTTTTTCATCCCCTCCAGAATCATCGCTTCATTATCCACGCATAGCACGGAAAGAGCGGCTTCGGGTTTTTTCGGTTCGGTAACGGCCGGACTGCGGACAATCTGTCTTTTCTGCCGCGTCAGGGGCACCAGAACGCGAAACACGGACCCCTTGCCGGGCGTCGATTCGACAGAAATCTCATGGCCCAGTATCTTGATAATCCGGTCGGTGATCGCGAGTCCCAGTCCCAGCCCCTTGTCCTGGTTGTCCCTCTTGTTTTTTAGCTGTTTGAATTCCTGGAAGATTTCCTTGAATTGCCCAGCTTCAATGCCCCGTCCCGTATCCCATACTTCGATCATCAGTTGATTCCGGCGCAGGCGGCACCCCAGCAGGATCCGCCCCTGATCCGTATATCGAATGGCGTTGGAAATCAAATTCTGCAATACGCTCTGCAACAGGCCTTTGTCGCTGCTGATCATCGCCGAACAGTCAACTTTCCGGAATTGAAGATTCTTTTCCCGGGCAATGACCGAGAATTCCACCGTCAATGGTGTGAGCAACTTCTGCACCGGGAAATCCGTCACTTCCGGCGTGATGCCGCCCGCATCCAGCTTGGATATATCCAGCAGCGTATTCAGCAATCGTTCCGATGATTTTAACGACTGGGAGATATTCCTGATCAGTTTATGGGTTTCATCCGCCTCGTCCCTGAAATCCTCCTCCAGTATAGAGGCGAACAGGCGGGCCGCATTCAGAGGTTGCAGCAGGTCATGACTGGCGGCCGCCAGAAAACGGGTCTTGCTTTGCGTCGCCTCCTCCGCCATCTGTTTGGCGTCCCGCAGTTCTTCCTCAATCGCCTTTCGCGCCTTGATTTCCATATGCAGATCGCTGTTCAGGGCCGACAGCTCTTCGGTGCGTTTTTTCACCCGCGCCTCAAGATTTTCGTTGGTGTCCTGCAAGGCGAGTTCAGCCTGCCGCCGATCGGTAATATCCTGATAGAGGGCGAAAAACCCCTGGACGGCGCCCTGCTCGTCTTTTTGCGGCACGTAGGAAACCTGGGTGTAGCGCTTGCCCTGCCCGGCAATATCTATTTCGAGGTCAAACAGCTGCTTTTTGCCCCCCAGCACCCCCTTGATATAAGGGGTCCGCTGGGCGAATTCAGCCTCCCCCAGAACATCCCACGAATATTTCCCGATGATCTCGCGATCGAGCGGATTATAGACCGCATGATAGGCCTTGTTGGCGAACCTCAAACGGCAATCCTTATCGGTATAGGAGATAATTTCCGGCACATTGTCGGTGTAAAAGCGCATGCTTTCTTCGTTCTGCCGCAAGGCGGTTTCCACCTGCTTCAATTTGGTAATATCGGTAAAGCTGACCACCGTTCCCCCACCGGGCATGGGGTTGGACATAACCTGCACGACCTGGCCGTTCGGGCGGTAACGGGTGGCGGTCCGGCTGCGGCGCTTGCGCCAATCCTCCTTGCGGCGGGCGAGCACTGAATCCACATCAATGTCGCCATATTCGCCGAACCGGGCGTTGAATCTCACCAAATCCTCAACCGGGCGCCCCACATAAAGAAAGCCGTCGGGGTAATTGAACATCTCAATATATTTGTTGTTCCAGGCGATAATCTTCATATGCGCATCAAAAACAAAAACAGCCTGGCCAATATTTTCAATCGTCGACTGAAGGATTTTGCGGTTAAAGGCAATTTCCTCGGAGGCGTCATTGAGCAGGCCGACCACATCCTTGATCTTGAAATTGGTCCCCTTGAGGGTCGAGAGCATCATCCGATAAGAAGCCGATGCGCCAACGGCGCGGGCAATGACGCCTTCAACATATTGGGCAAACTGGGCGTCAATCCTGTCAGACACCTTCAGGTTCCGACCGGTGACCATATTGAAATCCCCGATCAGAGTCTGCCCCGCATTGCCCCCCAGAATCTTGATAACCAGTTGTTTTAAAGTCTGCGCAGTCGCACTATTGTCCGATTGCTCAATATCTGTCGGCTGGATCCTTCTTTCATTGCCATCGACGAAAACCCGCGCTTGGGTCCTGTCCAGCATCGAGGGCCTGGCCCTGAGAGAAAAATAGACATAACAGGCGACATTGGCCAAAAGACTGAAGACAACGCCATGGGTTAACGGATCCATAAAACTGATCCCGAACAGGGCCTCCGGCTTCAGCCAAACCAGGCCGAACGGCCCGCTTTCCAGAAAGAGCGCATTGATCGCGGGAACACCCTGCATGCTCGGCAGCAAAAGAGTGTAAAACCACAGGAAGTATCCGACGCCAAGACCATATACGACGCCTTTCTTATGCCCCCGCCGCCACAAAACCGCGCCGACCACCGCCGGGATGAACTGGCTGGCGGCGACAAAGGAGATCAAGCCGATATTGGCCAGCGCATCGTCAGAAGACACTCGGAAATAGGCGTAAGCCAGCACCATCAACAGGATGATGGCGCCGCGCCGGATCAGCAACAACACCCTGCTGAAATTCTGCTCTTCAAAATTGATCCACTTCAATTTCAAAAACAGCGGCACAACAATGTCATTGCAAATCATGGTGCTCAGGGCGATACAGGCGACGATGGCCATTCCCGTCGCGGCGGAAAAGCCGCCAAGATAGGCCAATATCGCCAGAAACTGCTGATCAAAAAAAATCGGCAGGCCCAAAACATAAAAATCCGGGTTGCTGATGCTGACCGACAAGAACTCCAGCCCGCCGACAACAATCGGCAGGAAAACCACGCTGATCAACAGCAAATAGGCCGGAAATATCCAGCGGGCCTTGTCCACATCATCAGGATTGTTGTTTTCCACAACCGTCACCTGGAATTGCCGGGGAAGGCAGATGATCGCCGCCATGCTGAGGAACATGGTGGTAAAGAAGCGCATGTCAATCTGGTCAAAGGTGAACAGCGCCTGCGTCTGGTTCAGGCGGCCGAGCCGGGCCATAAAATCCCCAAAGCCGTTCATAAGGGAAAAAGTAACGAAAAGCCCCACCGCCATCAGCGCCACCAGTTTAATGATTGATTCAAAGGCAATCGCCTCAATAAGTCCGCGATGGTGCTCGGTAGCGTCAATATGGCGCGTGCCAAAAATGATCGCAAAAAAAGCCAGCATCATGGCGACCAGAAAGGCTTTGCTGTTGGCTGAGGCCTTGAGGGCCGAAAAAAGGGCGATTTCCGATGAATCCGACAAAATCTGAAATGAGGTGGCGATGGATTTCAGTTGCAGCGCGATATAGGGCAAAGACCCGATCACGGCCAGACAGGCGATCATCAAGGCCAGATTCTGGCTCTTGCCATAACGGGCGGCGATAAAATCCGCAATGGATGAAGAATGCTGGTTTTGCCCCGCCACGACCAGACGCTTGATCAATTTATGGCCAAACAGGAAAACCAGAATCGGGCCGAGATATATGGCGAAGAAACCGATCCCCTGGGATACGGCGGTTCCCGCCGCGCCGTAATAGGTCCAGGAGGAACAATATACCGCCAAGGCCATGCTATAGACCAGCGCCCGTACAAACGGCGCTTGCGGCCGGTCCCTGTTGCGATCCCCCCGCCAGGCGACAAAAAACAGGAATCCTATATACCCCAGTGAGATAAGAATGATCTGCCAGCCCTGCAACATCTAAAGCGCCTCTTGTTTGTCTCGCCCGGATCCCGCCCTGTTCACTGACAGCGATGATCCTTTCAAAGGAGTGTAGGCCGGAAAAGGCGGTGAAGGCAAGCCACGGGATGACTTGCCTTCAGATCCGGAACCATCTGATCTTCTAGTGCGACAGATGGTGATGGTAGGACGCTCCGGCCCCTTTGGGGATACGGATACTCTCCACCATTTCCTGAACTTCCTGTGGCGGGGCGGCCGTCAGGCGGCTGACCCCGTAGGCGACGACGAAATTGAAGATCATGCCCATCGCGCCAATGCCTTCCGGCGAAACCCCCAGCAGCCAATGGTCCGCATTGTTATCGCCCGGATTGATGAATTTAAAATAAATGATATAGGCCAGGGTAAAGACCAGCCCCGTCACCATACCGGAAATCGCGCCTTCCTTGTTCATCCGTTTGGAGAAAATCCCCATGATGATAATCGGGAAGAAGGACGACGCGGCAAGACCGAAGGCGAAGGCGACAACCTGCGCCACAAAGCCCGGCGGGTTGATCCCGAAATAACCGGCGATGGCGATGGCGATCGCCGCCGCCATACGGGCGTACATCAGTTCCTGTTTGTCGGTAATATTCGGCAACACGATCTTCTTCAGCAGATCATGAGAGATCGAGGTCGAAATCACCAGCAGCAATCCCGCCGCCGTCGACAAGGCCGCCGCCAGCCCTCCGGCCGCGACCAGAGCGATCACCCAATTGGGCAGACCGGCGATTTCCGGATTGGCCAGCACGATAATATCCCGGTCAATATACAATTCGTTGGTCCCGTCGGTCGCCTTGTTATGCAGCAGACGCTGTCCATGGTCCCCGCGGATCTCGGAAAAGCTGGGCTTGCCTTCAAAAGCCTTGCCGTTGACATACTGGATCCGGCCGTCGTTATTCTTGTCAACCCAGCCGACCAGGCTGCTGTCTTCCCAGTTTTTGAACCATTGCGGCGTTGCGCTATATTCCGCGTTGCTGACCGTGTTGATCAGATTGACCCGGGCAAAGGACGCAATCGCCGGCGCCGAGGTATAGAGGATCGCGATCAGAACCAGCGCATATCCGGCGGAAATCCGGGCGTCCCGCACCTTGGGCACGGTGAAAAAACGGATAATCACATGGGGCAGGCCGGCAGTGCCGACCATCAGGGCCGCGGTAATAAAGAAGATATCAATGGTCGATTTACTGCCATCGGTATAGGTGCCGAACCCGAGTTCCTGCGACAGACCATCCAGCTTATCCAAAAGATACACCCCGGAGCCGTCATTCAGGGTGCTGCCAAACCCCAATTGGGGGATGGGATTGTCGGTCATCAGGATCGAGATAAAAATCGCCGGCACCATAAAGGCAAAGATCAACACGCAATATTGCGCCACCTGGGTATAGGTGATGCCTTTCATGCCGCCCAGCACCGCATAGAAGAAAACAACGGTCATCCCGATCAGCACGCCGGTTTCAATTTCCACTTCAAGGAAGCGGGAAAAAACAATTCCGACCCCGCGCATCTGCCCGGCGACATAGGTGAAGGAAACAAAAATCGCGCAGACCACCGCCACCAGGCGCGCCGTATCGGAATAATAGCGGTCGCCGACAAAATCGGGAACGGTAAACTTGCCGAACTTCCGCAAATAAGGCGCGAGAAGCAAAGCCAGAAGCACATAGCCGCCGGTCCAGCCCATCAGATACATGCCGCCGTCCCGGCCCATGAAGGAAATCAATCCCGCCATGGAAATAAAAGACGCCGCCGACATCCAGTCCGCCGCCGTCGCCATGCCATTGGCCAGGGGATGAACCCCGCCGCCCGCCACATAAAATTCATCCGTGGAGCCGGCCCGCGACCAGATGGCGATCCCGATGTAAAGCGCAAATGTAAGCCCGACGATAATATAAGTTAAGACCTGCACATCCATGATCAGTTTCCTTTCTTTTCATCAAGTTCGGAAATGGAATCCAGGAAGCTCTCATCATGATGATAATAATCTTCATCCTCGACATAATCGTCGTCATCTTCATCAACATCAAATTTACGATCCATCTTGTTCATCTGGTGAACATAGACGAAAATTATCCCGACGAAGATATAGATGGACCCCTGCTGGGCCATCCAGAAACCAAGTTTGAAACCAAAGAAACGGATATGATCCAATTCGTCGGCAAAGAGTATCCCCATACCGAATGAGGCCACGAACCAGACCGCCAGAAGACCGAGCATCAGTCTGATGTTCTCCTTCCAGTAGGCCTGGGCATTTTCCTTTTCTGCAATATTCATTTAAAGCCACCCTAATGTTCTTGTTGCGAAAGATTTGTCAGTAAACCCTATCAAAAGGACAGCTTTCTTCACAGCTAACTTTAGTCTAATGCGATTTAAGCCATTGTAATATATAGATATAGATTTAAAAATCACCCTATTGTTAGCCATTAGTCGAATAGCCAAAAAATTCATTCGCCGCTATAATGTCACGATAAAAAGCAAGCCGCGTTCCCCGGCCCGGAACAGAACGGCCCTACACGCAGAACAACAGGAGTCCCCCATGAGCAAGACATATCACGAGACATATAAGGATTGGCGCGCAGACCCCCTGGCGTTCTGGGAGAAAGCCGCCCGGGATATTGCCTGGGAGAAACCCTGTGACAAAGTCCTCGATGACAGCAAGGCCCCTCTTTACACTTGGTTCCCCGGCGGCGAGGTCAATGTCTGCCATAATGCCGTTGATCGTCATGTGGCGGCCGGTCGGGGCGATCAGGCGGCCCTGATCTACGACAGCCCGGTGGCCGGCCTCAAACAGACCTACAGCTATGGTCAATTGCAGGAAAAAGTATCAAAACTGGCCGGAGGTTTCCGTTTCCTTGGGGTGGGCAAAGGCGACCGGGTGGTGATTTACATGCCCATGATCCCCGAAGCGGTGTTCGCCATGTTGGCCTGCGCCCGCATCGGGGCCATCCACTCGGTCGTCTTTGGCGGTTTTGCCGACACAGAACTGGCCAAAAGAATTGACGACGCCCAGCCCAAAATCATCGTATCCGCCTCCGGCGGCATCGAGCCCACCCATATGGTGCATTACAAACCCCTGCTCGACAACGCCATTGACCATGCGGCCCATAAAGTGGACCATTGCGTCATTTTTGAGCGCGCGGGCATGGAGGTTGACCTGATGGCACCCCGGGATGTGGATGGCCAGCACCTGATGGACATCTCCGCCCCGGTCCCCTGTGTGCCGGTGGCCGCGGACCATCCGCTCTATATTCTTTATACGTCGGGCACCACGGGCATCCCCAAAGGGGTCGTCCGCGACAGCGCCGGATATATGGTGGCCCTGAACTGGTCGATGCAGAATATTTACGGCGTCAACGCCGGGGATGTCTATTGGGCCGCATCGGATATTGGCTGGGTCGTGGGGCATTCCTATATTGTCTATGGTCCCCTGCTCAATGGCTGCACCACGGTTTTGTTTGAGGGAAAACCGGTTGGCACCCCCGATGCCGGAACTTTTTGGCGAATGATCGAAGATTATCAGGTAAATGTCCTATTTACCGCGCCGACCGCCCTTCGGGCCATCAAGCGGGAAGACCCCGCCGGGGATTATGTGAAAAAATATGACTTGTCGTCCTTAAAAACACTGTTCCTCGCCGGGGAAAGGGCCGATCCGGACAGCATCAAATGGGCGGAAGACAAACTTTCCCGGCCGGTGATTGATCACTGGTGGCAAACGGAAACAGGCTGGCCGGCGGCCTCGAATTTTGCCGGTCTTGACATGTTGCCGACGAAATATGGCAGCGCCGGCGTCGCCGTTCCCGGTTATGATATTCGCATTCTTGATGACCATGATCAACAGCAGGATGCGGATGTCACCGGCGATGTGGCGATCCGGCTGCCCTTGCCGCCCGGCTGTCTGCCGACCCTCTGGCAAAAGGACGATCATTATAAGAACGCCTATCTTGACGACCATAAAGGCTATTACGCCACCGGCGATGCCGGATTTATTGATGCGGACGGCTATGTTCACATCATGAGCCGGACCGATGACATTATCAATGTGGCGGGGCACAGACTGTCCACCGGCGGCATTGAGGAAGCCGTGGGGGATACGCCGTCCGTGGCCGAATGCGCCGTCATCGGCGTACAGGATGACCTGAAGGGCATGGTTCCCGTCGCCCTGGTGGTTCTTTATGCCGGTCAGGATCGGGCCGCCGTCGCCAAGGACGTGATCCGTTCCGTTCGCCATCATATTGGGCCGGTCGCCGCGCTGAAGACCGTCATTCCGGTCACACGCCTGCCGAAAACCAGATCCGGCAAGATCCTGCGCGCCACCCTGCGCAAGATTGCCGACAATGAAGAATTCATCGTCCCGGCAACCATAGACGATCCGCAAATCTTGACGGAAATCGCCGAAGAGTTTGCAAAATTCGGCTATGGCGCCGCCCGGCGCTAAAGCTTTGCCTATCATAAAGGCGCGGCTTTCCAAAAATACGGCTTGATCAATACGGATATTCTGGCGACCGGTTTACGCCATGCGCTGCCATGAAGCTCCCGATGTCACCTCGTGATACGTCACACATACAATGTCCTTATGGGCTGTGATCAGAAATATGCTTCTGGTCTCTGATGATTTAGCGCGCATCAGAGGCCAAAGTGGCGCAATCATGGTTCCCGGAGTATGCTTTATCAAGGCGTTCCGGGAACCTTTTTGTTTTCCCTGCGTCTAATAGGTCATAAGGAGCAAAAACCATGCCGCAGGAAGCCGTTAATTTTGACACAATGAGTGATGCCGAACTGGTCCGGCGCGCCATCCAGAGAGACGGGCTCGCCATCCGCACCATTACCCTGCGTCATAATCAACGCCTGTTTCGCGCCGCCTGGGGCATCCTGCGCCATCATGCGGATGCGGAAGATGTGGTGCAGGAGGTCTATCTGAAAGCTTTCACCGCGCTCGAGAGCTATTCCGGGCAGGCGAGCCTGTCCACCTGGCTCACCCGGATTGTGATCAACACCGCCATAGACCGCCAGCGGGCGGCCTTGCGCCGTCAAACCAGCACCCTTGATCAGGATATCGCCATGTTAGATGATTACCGGGAAAAATATGTCCATGACGCCGAGAAAACCCCCGAATCCGATCTGCTGCGGGCGGAAATCTCGCAGCGGCTGAAAGCGGCGATCCCCAAACTGGCCGAGGAATTCCGGCTGGTCTTCATCTTGCGCGACATCGAAGGCATGTCGGCCCGCGAGACAGCGGAAGCCTTGGGCGTCAAGGAAGCCACGGTTAAAACACGCCTGTTCCGGGCCCGGCGCGATCTGCGGGCCGACCTGGCGCCGGATTTGAAATCCATCTTCACGGAAACCCTGCCTTTTGCGGGTGCAGACTGTGAAGCGATGACCGATCGCGTCCTGAAGGCGCTGAATATTCACCCCTAACCTGACCCATAAAGGACCCAGACCATGTCAGATAATTACACCCTTCCCCCTACCCGTCGCGCCGTGCTTGGTGGCGCCGGTAAAACCCTGTCCGCCGCCGGAATTGCGCTTATGCTCGGCGGGCGGGTCACTTCCTCTTTCGCCGCCACCGCCCAGGAAACAGCCGAGGAAACATCACAGGATGTTCAGATCCTGAATGCCGCAATCGCCCTGGAACATGAGGGCATCGCCGCCTATCAGATCGCCGCCACAAGCGGCCTTTTGCAACCCGCCGTGGTCGATATTGGCGTGACCTTTCAAGGCCATCACAAAGGGCACAGGGATGCCCTGGTCAAGGCGGTGGAGAAACTGGGCGGCGCCCCGGTGGAGGCAAAAACCCTTGATCACTATGCCGCCGCCCTCAATGCCGCCGCCCTGACCAACCAGACGGATGTTCTGCGCCTAGCGCTACGGCTGGAGCGCGGCGCGGCAAACGCCTATCTCGGCCTGATTCCGTCTCTCGGAGCCGATTTTCACCAGATCGCCGGACAAATGGCCGGGGATGAAGCCTATCATGCCGCGATCCTGGCCCAGGCGCTCGGCCTGCCCATTCCGAAAAACCCGCTGATATTCGGCTGATCCCCCCACGGCTCATGCCCGGAAAAAAATAAACCACGAGGATCTGTGATGCGCCTTCGAACCGCCCTTCTGTCAGTGACCGCCTTAATCCTGATACAGGGGGGCGCGTTCGGACAGGCGTCATCAGACATCGCCTCCCCCGGGAATGTTAAAACTGTCTCCGGGCAAGGCGATCTTATCTTGCGCGGGGCGAAGCTCTATCAACGGCGCTGCGCCGCCTGCCATTCCCTGGATCAGAACCGGATCGGGCCGAAACACCGCGGCCTTTACGGCCGCGCCGCCGGCAGCGTGGCGGATTTCCGGTACAGCCCGGCCCTGCAACGGCTCAATATCATCTGGACGGCAGAAACCCTGGACATCTGGTTAAAAAACCCGACCGCCTTTGCCCCCGGCACGGCCATGGGGTTTCGGGTCGCCAACCCCGATGACCGTAAAATGATCATTCTTTATCTCAAATCCGTCACCGACGCCACGGACCGGCCGGATCAGCCACCGCCCCATTGACCACCCCGGCGGGCCAGCAAGATGCTGACGATGGCCTCTCTAACCGCAAACGCAAGATGCCCCGTTCGAAACTTGAGGATTGATGGGTTGAGAGGCGATTATTTCGCCCCGGTTTCTTTGGCCGCCTTCCCTTATTTCAGCGCCTCTCGGCGGATCATGCGCAAGGTCGCCGTGCTTTGATCGCCACATTCCCCGGGCAGGAAAATCTGACCGGTCTTCTTCAGGCTTTCCGCGTCATAGGTCGCCACATCGCAAGCCGCACCGCCGACATAAACCTCTGATCCGTCGGCCGAAATATTGACCGCATAATAGGTATGATCCTGGTCAATCCGTTTGGCCAGCCTGTTATTTTCCAGATCAATCTTGGTCAATTGGGTATAGGTGCCGAAAGCATGCTTTTTCGTCGGGCTGGTCACGGTCGAAAAAATCAGTACCGAGGTATTCTCGAAATCATTGATTTCATAGTCCCCCGTATCCAGGTCCAGGGTCAACAGGCCGGTCTTGTAGGCTTCCGGATCATCCGCCGCCTTGTCGGTTCTGACCGAATAGACCGGGGTCGAGAAAATATCGGTCTGATCCCACAACGGCCAGAAATCCAGCACATCCGGCAGTGACCGGTTCTTTAATGTCCAGTTCCGCAGCGGCAAAGTTTCGACAATCCGGCCATCCTTCGGGTCCATCTTGTAAATATCAAAACCCATGGCGTAAAGCCATTTATCATCCTTTGACTTCATCAGCATATGGATGCGACGCGGGGCGTCAAAAGTACGGACCGGCCGAGCGTTCAGCCCGGAAGAAGTATCATAAACCGCGATCCGGGTCGGCAACTGCTGATATTCCGACAGCATGACCCGGGTTGACAGTTGATAGACATAAATTTCCCGGCCGTCGCGGCTGATGTCAAAGGCGTAAAAAGCCTGACGGCGGATATCGCCTTCATTGAAGTCGGCGCGAAATACCTGTTCTCCGCTATCCACATCGATTCCGACCAGCGATTTCATCCGGTTGGTCAGCGCATAGATCACCTTGCCATCCGGCGACGGGGTCAGGGAATATACCGTACGTCCGGCATCGGGAATCTTATGACTGCGGACGATTTTCTGCTGCTTCATATCCAGAATATGGATAAAGCCCGGCTTGTTGCCGGTCACCAGATATTCAGTGATTTCTGCCGCCCCGCCGCCTGAAACGGTCAAAACCAATCCCGTCAGCACAAGAAAAAATATTCTACCCATCATCACGTCCTGTCCCTGTTACCGTTTTGGAAATACCGTATTCAGTTTGCGCCAGTCTGCGCCGGCATTCGGTTTATCCGCATCCCAGTCCGGATAACTGTTCATCACATCGGGCACCTGCGCCGGCCACCAACAGGGATCGGAACAGCCGTATAAATCAGCCTCCATCGGCTGACACAGGGCCGCGACACCGCCAAAGGCGTCCACTTCCCATCCCGGGTCCATGGTCGAGGCGCAGCCAGCCACGGTCTGCATGGCCACCACTTCATGTATGGCGCCGTCTTCTGCGGCATCTTTCAGGGCCTGAGCTTTCCGGTTTAACGGTTTCAAATATTTCATGTTTATGTTCCCCTATCGAGCGGGTTAAAGGTTCGGTTTGTGTTGAGCAGGGTGCGCGGGGTGACGTGGCG
>JBLWZH010000048.1:0-12143 GCA_048266545.1 Paremcibacter sp.
CATTTAAAAGTCCTCCATGTTTAATTTACACGGAAAACTCTCTTTGAAAATGACTCAGTTTATGGGGAGCAGGTCAATCTATTTTCAGCCGTTTTTTAATGGAGATATGCCTGACATAATATTAATGGAAAGGGGAATTGGCGTAGCTATTATAGAGGTTAAGGATTGGGATTTGAGCTCCTATTACCTTGATAACAAGGCTAACTGGCATTTAAAGCGCAACGATGTGAAAGTAAAATCCCCATACAAGCAAGTGTACTCATATAAGGATAATATGTTTAACTTGCATATTAATGGCTTACTTGAGAAGAAAATTCTTAACAATAAATTTTACGGAAGGATTAATGCTTTTATATATTTTCATGGCTCATCAAGCGATGATATCAAAAGGTATTTTAATAAAGTAATTAATGATACTGGGAACGAAATTAAAAAATATAGAGAGTTAAACGATAAAAATAATAATTCCTATAAGGAGAAATTATCTTTTTTGTATAACTTTGAAAAAAAGCTTTACAAGCAAAGGGATTATTATTCAGTCACCGTGGATAATATAGAAAATATTGCTTTACCAAAAAAAGTTGAAGGTCTGTTTCCAAACTCTATATATAAAGAATTTCATCGGTACCTTCAGCCCCCGTTTCATACGATTGAGCAGGGTAGGCATGTACAATACACTAACAAGCAAAAATCTTTATCAATCAGCCGTCCGAAACATCAAAAAATTAAAGGTGTCGCTGGTGCGGGAAAAACCCTTATCCTAGCAAAGAGGGCTGTCAATTCACATAAGCGCCATCATGACCACGTATTGATATTAACATTCAACATAACACTAACAAGTTACATTCGAGACATGATCAGTGATGTACGAGAGAGCTTCAGGTGGAAAAATTTTACAATTGTGAATTACCATCATTTTTTTAACTCTATGGCTAATAACCATGGCTTGCATATCAAGGAGCTAGAGGACTACAAGAACGAGGATTTCTTCGACGATGTTCCGATAACAAAATATAAGGCTATTCTGATCGATGAAATCCAAGATTATGATCTTGCATGGATCAAGATTATTAAAAAATATTTTTTGGAAGAAAATGGGGAGTTTGTTGTTTTTGGTGATGAAAAGCAAAACATTTACGACCAAGAAACAGACAGTGACAAATTTCCTGTTACGACAGTGGGGGGGGCGTGGAACAAGCTCAATCAGTCCTTTAGGCTCAGTACTATTATAGCAGAACTTGCAGAAGATTTTCAAAGTGCTTTTTTCAAGAAAAAATATGAAATTGATAAAATTGAAATAGTGGATGACAAACAGCAGTTATTGGATTTTGAAAGGAATATAATCAAGCAATTGCCATATGAAAGTAATAATAATGAAGGTTTGGTAAAAACAATATTTGAATTTATTAGGGCAAACGATATTCACCCTAATAATATTTGTATTTTAGCTCAAAATATTGAGCTATTGAGAAATATTGACCATATTATACGGCTAAAATTTAATGAAAAGACATTAACGACCTTTGAAACAAAAGAAGTCTATGAGTACTTAATCAATCAATTTGCTAATAACGAAAAAGTGTCGCGGAGCAAAATGGGTGAGCTACTTGAAGATAAAATTAGGCAAGTCAGAAGAGTTAAAAAAATTGGGTTTAGACTCAATGGTGGAACAATTAAGCTCTCAACAATTCACAGTTTTAAAGGATGGGAAATCCCCACATTATTTTTAATTATCGATAGCGACGTGGATGAGGTTATATATACTGCCATTACAAGGGCAAGGCATAATATTATTATATTCAATATCAAAGATAGTAAATATTATGAGTTTTTTGAAACTAGGCAGCGGACTCATAAAACTGACATCATAACCTGAATGAAGCGATTTTTATAAGGGCCATGAAATTTGGAAAATGAGAAAACGGGGACGGGGACAGTATACTTATTTATCATTCGAGTCGTCAGGGGCAGGGTAACTTGATTTATAACTTCGCTAAGCGTGTCATAAAATAATGGCAAGCTGGGGCCGCCTTTATTTTTGACAAGTCGTGAAAAGCGATTCTTGTCAGCGTGCGGTCCCGTTTTCTGCTATACTGCCTTTCCGCCGCATTGGGACGGGGTTACGCCGGGGGGCTGTCGGGCGGCGTAAAGGAGAGAGGAGAATTGCCGTGATCGCGGACAACAAAAGGCCACTCAGCCAAGTGACTGAGATTTATTCGGAATTTCGGGATATTATTGAGGGCGACAGTCTGTTGAAGGCGGATTTTGACACCCTGAAAACCTGTCTTTCCGGTGCGAAGCCGGACATTGGGCCGGGGCCGGTGACGGCGGAAATCTGTCAGCGCATCATCGGACATCTTGTCTCGGAAGTCGAGGAATGCGCCGATGATGAGCAGCGCAATCAGGACGAAAGCCCCATGTGGGCGGCCAATGCTGAACCGGGGCAGGCGCAACGCTATTTCGACCTGAAGGAGGCCCTCGACCGCTTTCGCCTTACTTATATAAAATAGGGGCCCATATGATAGGGGCCCATATGGAAGAGAAGGAATAAGCGATCTGCTCGCCTTACGCCAGGTCCGCCTGTTTCAGCCCGGTGAGATATTTTTCCAGGTCTTCTTCCCGCCGGAACCATTTGCCGCATTCCTTTTCCGCGTTTCGGACAAAATCCGGATAGAGCCGAAGCACATTGCGCCGGGCCTGGGCGGCGTCCTTCATCTTGCCGAGCTTGGCGTAGATAATCGCCTGCAGGGCGTGGGGCCAGAACCAGTCCGGCGTTTCGATGAAGCGCACCTGATCGATGGCCTGGTCATATTCGCCGCGGATATAATGGTCATGACAGAGGGCGAAACGGCACCAGCCGGGATGCTGGGGGTTGAGCTCCATCGCCTTGCGCACCAGCGACAGCCCCTCATTCAGCTTGCCCATCAGGCACAGATAAACCCCGCTGTCGGCGAGGATCGCCGGGCTGTTGGGCGCAATGCTGAGGCCGAGGCGGATATTATCCTCGAATTTTTCAAAATCGCCGCGGTGGAAATTGATGATCGTCAGGGCGTACCAGGCGATGGAGTATTTTGAATTGAGGCTGATTGACTTTTCGGCGTATTTCAGCGCCAGCGCCAGCGGATCAGGGTCGCGGACATTGAAGCTGAAGCGATATTCATCAAGGGTGAGGAACGCCAGCCCCGCCCAGGCGTCGGGATAATTGGGGTCGATCTCGATGGCCTTCTCCAGGCTTTGCCGCGCCTTCAGGTGGGTTTCCGGCGACAGTTCAAACAGATAGTCATGGAGCAGCAGCATGCTTTCATAGGCTTCCATATATTCGGTCGAACCGCGTTTCATGTCAACGGCGCTGGTCCGCATCACCGCGCCGTAGGTATCGCCGATGGTGGCGGCGACATGGGTCGCAATGTCATCCTGGACCTCGATCAGGTTATCCGGCGTCAGCGTGCGGTCGTAATTTTCCGACCAGATCACGGCGGCGTTGGTGGCGTTGAGCAACTGGGCGGAAACCCGCAGATGATCGCCGGCCTGGCGGATGCTGCCCTCCAGAATATAATGGGCTTCCAGATCTTCGGAAATCTGGCGGATGTCAACGGTCTTGCCCTTATACCGGGCGGTGGTCCGGCGCGAGATGACGTAAAGCGACGGGCTTATGGACAGGTGGTTGATGATTTCCTCGGTAATGCCGTCGCAGAACAGCTCGTGGGCGGCCTCGCCACTGAGATTCTCAAAGGGCAGAACGGCAATCGCCGGGCCGGTGGGCGGCGCGGCGGCGGCGGCAAACACCGGGTCTTTCTGGCCCAGGTCGGCCGGCGTCTGCTCCGCCGGGGTCAGGCATGGCGCATAGGACCCCTTGGGCAGGGAAATATGGATCGGGTCACGGCGGCCTTCCTCCATGTAATAATGCTCAAGCAGGCGGCGGAGACGCCCGGCCTCGACCCGGACGATGGCGTCGGCCTGGGGGTCGAAACTCTCATCCTTGTCAAAGACCGCAAGCCCGAGGCTGTAGCCTTTGATCAGATGGGTCCGTTCCGCCAGATATTCCGTAATGACATATTCCAGAAACCGTTTCGGCCGGTTCTTGTTATGGAATAAATCACTATTCAGGATCTGGTCAAGCTGGGCCCTGACCTTATCCGGGGAAAGAGAGGTATCTGACGGCATACAGGTCTTCTAAAATTACGGTCTTTGTTAAAACAACGTTGGTTTGCAAGCCTATTATATGGACATTCGACACAAAACTTAAAGGACAGATTGCCATATTTTCATTCACGCGGGCATTTGGGTGTCAGCTTTCGGTCAGGGACCGGTTGATAATCATCCGCTGAATGTCGGAGGTTCCCTCGTAAATCTGGCAGACGCGGACGTCGCGATAGATGCGCTCGAGCGGGAAATCCCTGAGATAACCATAGCCGCCGAGGGTCTGGATCGCCGCCGAGCAGACGCTCTCGGCCATTTCGGAGGCATAGAGTTTCGCCATGCAGGCTTCGGTCAGGCACGGCTGGCCCTGATCCTTGAGAGAAGCGGCGTTGAGCACCAGCAGGCGGGCGGCGCTGAGCTTGGTCGCCATATCGGCGAGGCGGAAACCGACGGCCTGATGCCGGATGATCGGCTTGCCGAAAGTGGTCCTTTCGTTGGCGTAGGCGACGGCGAGATCAAAGGCGGCCTGCGCCATGCCGACGCTCTGGGCGGCGATGCCGATGCGGCCGGTCTCCAGATTGGCGAGCGCCACCCGGTAGCCCTCGTTTTCCACGCCGAGCAGCATGTCGGCGGTCACTGCCATATCCTCAAACAGGATCGTGCAGGTGTCGGAGGCCTTCTGGCCGAGCTTGTCCTCGACCCCGGCGACGGTATAGCCGGGCAGGTCGGTCGGCACCAGAAAGGCGGATATGCCTTTTTTGCCCCGGTCCGGATCGGTGACGGCGAAGACGATGGCGGCGCCGCCGATCCTGCCCGAGGTGATGAACTGCTTGGCGCCGTTAATCACCCAGCCGGTGTCGGTCTTTTGCGCCCGGGTTTTCAGCATGCTGGCGTCGGACCCGGCCTGGGGTTCGGTCAGGCAGAAGGCGCCGATGATCTCGCCCCGGGCCAGGGGTTTGAGGAAAGCTTCCTTCTGACGATCGGTGCCCTCTTTCAGGATCGCGGCGCAGACCGGCGCGTTATTGACGCTCATGATCGTGCTGACCCCGCCGTCGCCGCCGGCGATTTCCATCAGGGCGAGCGCGTAGGAGACATAATCGGTTTCCGCCCCGCCCCACTGTTCGGGAATCGTCATGCCCATCAGGCCGAGCTCCCCCATCCGATGCAGGACATCAAGCGGCAGTTTGCCGCTTTTGTCCCATGCCGCCGCATGGGGCGTCAGTTCCTTGCGGGCGAAATCCCGGGCCATATCGCGGATCATCCGCTGTTCTTCGGTGAGGATCATGAGGTCTGGCTCCGGTTACAGCAATTCGACGGCCATGGCGGTGGCTTCGCCGCCGCCGATGCAAAGCGAGGCGACGCCGCGCTTGCCGCCGTGGGTTTTGAGGGCGGCGATCAGGGTCACCAGTATCCGCGCCCCGGACGCCCCGATCGGATGGCCAAGGGCGCAGGCCCCGCCGTGGACGTTGACCTTGTCATGGTCAAGCCCCAGATCGCGCATCGCCGCCATGGCGACGACGGCGAAGGCCTCGTTGATCTCGTAAAGGTCGACATCGGCGTCGGTCCAGCCGGTCTTTTTGTAGAGCTTCTCAATGGCGCCAATGGGCGCGGTGGTGAACCAGGCCGGTTCCTGGGCGTGGGTGCTGTGGCCGACAATCCGGGCGATCGGCGTGAGCCCGCGACGCTCGGCCTCGGACTGTTTCATCATGACCAGCGCCGCCGCGCCGTCGGAAATCGAGCTTGAATTGGCGGCGGTGACGGTGCCATCCTTGGCGAAGGCCGGGCGCAGGGTCGGGATCTTGTCGGCGCGGGCCTTGCCGGGCTGTTCGTCGGTATCGACAAGGACGTCCCCCTTGCGGGAGGTCACGGCGACCGGGGAAATTTCGCTCTTGAAATAGCCCTTTGCAATGGCGTCATTGGCCCGGGTGAGGGACGAGATGGCGTAATTATCCTGCTCCTCGCGGGTGAATTGATAATGCTGGGCGGTCTGTTCGGCGAAGACCCCCATCAGCTTGCCCTTGTCATAGGCGTCTTCCAGGCCGTCAAGAAACATGCTGTCCTTGACCTCGCCGTGGCCGAGGCGGGCGCCGCCGCGCATCTTGGCCAGCAGGTAAGGGGCGTTGGTCATGCTTTCCATGCCGCCGGCGATCATGATGTCGGCTGAGCCGGCGAGGATCGCGTCATGGGCCATCATTGCCGCCTGCATGCCGGAGCCGCACATTTTGTTGATCGTGGTGCAGCCGACGTCCTGGGGCAGCCCGGCGCCGAGGGCGGCCTGACGGGCCGGGGCCTGTCCCTGACCCGCCGGCAGGACGCAGCCCATGAAGGCTTCATCAATGTCGTCGGGCGCAAGCCCGGAATTTTCCAGCGCCCCCCGGACGGCGGCGGCGCCCAGTTGCGCCGCGGTGACCGAGGCGAAATCGCCCTGAAAGCCCCCCATCGGGGTTCTGGACATGCCTACAATGACGACAGGATCACTATTCGGGGATGAAGACATCTTGATTTTCTCCTAAAAATATGTGAGTTTAAGTTACTCATGGGTAACAATATAGGCCCGATTGATCGAAATGGCAAGATCGGAAACAGGAGCATAATGCAGGAAGTGGCAGGCAGGTGAACATCGAAAAGACAAAATTATCAAAGCCGGTGCTCAACCGTGAGGAAAAGCGACAGCTCAAGCTGGACGCCATCCTGCGTCATGCGGCGACGGCTTTCATGGAAAAGGGATATTACAAGACCTCGCTTGATGATATTGCGCGCCTGCATAAGGTGACCAAGCCGACCCTGTATTATTATATCAAAAATAAAGAAGATATTCTGATCAAATGTGAAGATGTGGCCAGCGTGCGGATCAACGGCCTGCTGGACAGGGTGACGGCGAATGATGACAACGGCTTTGACCAGTTGCAAAAATTCATTGGGGGGTATATCGAGATTGTCACCGATGATATTATTCGCTGCCATATCCGCCACCGGGGCCAGCGCGAGGATCCCAAGGCGCAGCAGGCGAGCCTGAATATGCACCGGGGCATTGAACACCGGGTGCGGGAAATCATCCGCAAGGGGGTGGCGGACGGCTCGATTCGGCCGTGCAATTCGACGATTATCGCCATTCTGCTGTTTGACGCCCTGAACGGAATTTCCGCCTGGTACCGAACGGAAGGCGAGGTCGCCCACGGGGAACTGGTCGAACAGGTGATGCTGCTGGTGACCAAGGGGGTTAAAAACAGCGCCTGATCATTTTGAGATGCTTTTTGTCGCAATATTTGCCATTTGGTAATATCTTTATGCAAAACAGGTTCGTCAATCAAATTAAATAACAGGGAAAAAAATGGTTACCAAACCCGAAGAAGGGCACAAACGTATTGATGATCGGCTGGATGTTTTATGGGACGCCACGGCGCTGATCGACGGGAAAGAATATGCCTGTCAGGTGACCAATGTCTCCACGGCGGGGGCGCTGATGAAGCTTGACGCGCCGCTGGCGGAAAAGCAGCAGTTTTTGCTGAATGTGCCGGAATTGAGTGAATATGCCGCCGAGGTGGCCTGGGTCAATCGGCCGTGCTATGGCTTGAAACTCCTGGTCGGGCAGGATCTTAAGTTGAAGGATTATGCCGGTAAAGTCGGCCGGACAGAAAAATAAGCCGCAGTTTTTCGGCCATTGCGCCGCGGTTCTTTCTGCTGGTTGTTCCCGCGCCCTCTTGGTTATCCCTTTCCACCTCCTCCTTCTCTTTCTCTTTCTCATCCCCGCCCCCTCTTCCTCATCCTCGGGCTTGACCCGGGGATCCAGACAACTCCTGATAAAATTATTATAACACTATGATTTTAAAAAATATTCTGGATTCCCACCTGCGCGGAAATGAGGGGTTGGTTGTTTCCAAGTTCCTTTGGCCCGGGAAAGTGTTTTTCAGCAGCCTGCTAGGACCGGCAGACCGCCTTATTTTTCATAGCCGCCTTATTTCTCATAACCAAAGGGGTCGTCGATGCTGTGGCTCGGTTCGGTGAACCATTTTGGGCCGTCTTCGGTCATATAGAAATGGTCCTCGAGTCGGACGCCAAACTCCCCCGGAATACAGATCATCGGCTCATTGGAGAAACACATGCCGGCGGCCAGCGGCGTATCGTCGCCGGAATTGAGGTACGGCCATTCGTGAATATCCATGCCGATGCCGTGTCCGGTGCGGTGGGGCAAGCCGGGCAGCCTGTAATCAGGGCCCAACTGGTGACGCTCCAGGCAGGCCCGCGCCGCCAGGTCGACATCGCCGCAGCGGACGCCGATCTGCGCCGCAGTGAAGGCCGCCGCCTGGGCCTCTTTCTCAATGTTCCAGATCTGGCGCTGGCGGTCATTGGCCGCGCCGTAAACATAGGTGCGGGTAATATCGGAAATATAGCCGTGAAGTTCACAGCCGGTATCGATCAAAACTATGTCGCCGTCGCGCAGGGTCTGGGGCTCCTTGACGCCGTGGGGATAGGCCGTGGCCTCGCCGAACAGGACGATGACGAAATAGGAGCCGGCCGGCGCACCGACTTTGATATGGGCCTGGTGGATGAAGGCCGCGACCTCGGTCGTGGTGATGCCGGGATGGAGGATGCGGGCCGCCGCCCTGTGCACCTCGAGCGTCATATCCTTGACCCGCTGCATCAGGGCGAGTTCATTGGCTGATTTGATTTGGCGGCAGGCGGCGGTGGCGGAGGCGCCGTTGACATAATCATATTCCGGCGCCGCCAGCGCGATGCCGTTGCTGATGAAAAAAGGGCAGGATTCGTCAAGGGCGATGGCGCCGTCGGTCAATCCGCGGGCGATCAGCCTTTGTTTGAACAGTTGGTAAGGGGATTCATGTTCCTGCCAGCCATAGACGGGGCCCCGGACGCCCATATATTGCTCCAGGGTGCCGATTTCAAAGACCGGGGCGATATATTCGATGGCGCCTTGCGCCGGGATCAGCGCGCCGACCATGCGTTCGCTGGGATGCCAGACGGTGCCGGTGAAATAGGTCATGCTGGTGCCGGCCGTGACAAAAAGGGCTTTGAGGCCCTGTTGCCGCATCAACGCCTGGGCTTTCGCCGTCCGCTGCTCATATTCCGCCGCCGGAATGGGGGCGATTCCGCCCGTCATATCCCGCAACCGGTCCAATTCTTTTGCGGCTGTTGAGCCGCCAACACCTAGGGTCATTATTTTATTCCTGTAACATGGTAGATTCATGGTAATATTGACTGGAGTTTCCAAAAAATGCAACTTTTTGTTTGGCGTAAAATATACCGGCTGTCCGGTCTATTCTTTGACCTTTCCGTCAATAGTCGATAAGATGCCCCTATTGTTTAATTGATAAAAAGAATTCATTCAAGATGGCACGAAAACAAGCAGAGGATTATGGCGAACGGCGCCGGAATATTCTGGACAAGGCGGCGCAGCTTTTCGCGGAAAAGGGCTATGCCCGGTCTTCCATTTCGGAACTGGCGACCGCCTGCAACGCGTCCAAGTCGTGGCTCTATCATTATTATCCGTCCAAGGAGGCGATCCTCTATGACATTATGCGGCTTCATGTGAGGGAGCTGGTGAAGATGTCGGAGGCGGCGCTGGCCCATGACGGCAGCCCGCGGGAGAAATTCCGCACCCTGGCGCGCAATTTCATGGAAATATATGTCAACGCCGGGTCAAAGCATGTGATCCTGCTGAATGACCGGGGCTGTCTGCCGGATGACATGCGCAAGGAAATCATGGGGTTGCAGGATCAGGTGGTCAATAATGTGGTCAGGCTGGTGCTGGAGCTTAATCCTGAACTGGAAAAATCCGCCGATTATAAAAAGCCGGTCACCATGGCCTTTCTCGGCATGATCAACTGGACTTATATCTGGTTTCGCAAGGACGGCCCGGTTGATCAGGAACAATTCGCCGATCTGGCGGTTGACGTTTTCATGAACGGCTTTATGTCCCTGGATGTGGAAAAACTGCCGAAGAAATAGATTTAGGCATAGGGCCCCGCCGGTCGTCGGCAGGCGGATTATGCGGGGCGTAATCCAGCGGTCTTTCCCTTGAATTCAACCGCCCCGGCCTTATATAATCCCCATAGAGGGTGGCAGGCGGTATCCTGAAAGGACTGGAATTTAGCATGTCGTTATTATTGAATATTCTCTGGCTGATTTTCGGCGGATTCTGCATGGCCGTCGGCTGGGTGCTGGTGGCTTTTATCATGGCGATCACTATTGTCGGCCTGCCGTGGTTCGTGGCGGCGATGAATATGGCGCATCTCAGCCTGCTGCCCTTTGGCCGGGAAGTGGTCAACCGGGAAGTCCTGTCCGGTCAGTCGGATATCGGCACCGGCCCCCTGGGCATGATCGGAAATGTGATCTGGTTCCTGTTCGGCGGCATCTGGCTGGCGCTCGGCCATTTATTCTGGGCCGTGGCGCTGATGATCACGGTGATCGGCATTCCGTTCGCCTTTCAGCACCT
This sequence comes from Paremcibacter sp., assembly GCA_048266545.1. Lineage (GTDB taxonomy): Bacteria > Pseudomonadota > Alphaproteobacteria > Sphingomonadales > Emcibacteraceae > Paremcibacter. The sequence continues at coordinate 10,592 of JBLWZH010000048.1, forward strand.
CAAACTGGCCGGGCTGGCGTTGGCGCCGATCGGCAAGGTGGTGATCAACAAGGACCATATTCCGGCCGCCCGTTACTGACTTTACGCCACCCATGAAAAAAGACCGCCGGGGCTCGGCGGCCTTTCCCTGTTTCTGTAAATCTTCCCTGATCGGATATTGCTCTATACCCGTTCGATAATCATCGCGATGCCCTGGCCGACGCCGATGCACATGGTGCAGAGCGCATAACGGCCTTGCCGCCGGTGCAGTTCATACAGGGCGGTGGTCACCAGCCGCGCGCCGCTCATGCCGAGCGGATGGCCGAGGGCGATAGCGCCGCCGTTGGGATTGACATGTTCCGCGTCATCTGGCAGGCCGAGGTCGCGGATCACCGCAAGCCCTTGGGAGGCGAAGGCTTCATTAAGTTCGATCACCTCCATCTGGTCGATGCTGAGGCCGGTCTGCGCCAGAAGTTTCCGTGTCGCCGGGGCCGGGCCAAAGCCCATGATTCGCGGGTCAAGGCCGACGGTCGCCATGCCGACGACGCGGGCTTTGGGGCTGAGGCCGTATTTCTCGGCCGCTTCGCCCGAGGCGAGCAGCAGGGCGCAGGCCCCGTCATTGACGCCGGACGCGTTGCCCGCGGTCACCGATCCGCCGTCGCGGAACGGGGCGCGCAGCTTGGCCAGGGTTTCCAGCGTGGTGTCGGCGCGGGGATGCTCGTCAACGCTGACCACCAGCGGATCGCCCTTGCGCTGGGGGATGGTGACGGGGATGATTTCATCGTCAAAGCGCCCGGCGGCCTGCGCGGCGGCGGTTTTCTGCTGGGACCGGTAGGCGAACAGGTCCTGGTCCGCGCGGGAGACGGTAAATTCCTCGGCGACATTTTCCGCCGTTTCCGGCATGCTGTCGATGCCATATTGCTGTTTCATGATCCGGTTGACGAAGCGCCAGCCGATGGTGGTGTCATAAATTTCCGCCTTGCGCGAAAAGGCGGTTTCGGCCTTGCCCATGACAAAGGGGGCGCGGGACATGCTTTCGACGCCGCCGGCGATCATCAGTTCCGTCTCGCCGGCTTTGATGGCGCGGGCGGCGATGCCGGTCGCGTCCATGCCGGAGCCGCAGAGACGATTGACCGTCGTCCCTGATATGGTCGTCGGCAGGCCGGCGAGCAGGGCGCTCATCCGGGCCACATTGCGGTTGTCCTCGCCCGCCTGGTTGGCGCAGCCAAAGATGACGTCATCGACCTCGGACCAGTCGACGCTGCTGTTGCGCTCCATCAGCGCCTTGAGGGGAATGGCGCCGAGGTCGTCGGGCCGCACGGCGGACAGCGCCCCGCCATAGCGGCCGATCGGGGTGCGGATGGCGTCACAGATAAAAGCGTCTCTCATTGGGAATCTCCTAAAACTTTGTCTTTCGTTGCATGGGATTTGCCGCGGAAGGTGGCGATCAGCTGATCATCCTGATTGGTGATCATAATGTCATAGATCCCCTGCCGGCCGCGGCCGCCCTGAAACTTTGCCCGGGCGGTCAATATATCGCCGGGAAAGGCCGGGGCGAGATATTCGATCGAGC
>JBLWZH010000049.1:0-9803 GCA_048266545.1 Paremcibacter sp.
ATATCAATATATAAAAGGGGGGATATGACCGAATCATTTCGCGCCGATCCTTTCAGGGGGATGCCGGGGAGAGGGCTGTTTCGGCAATTAACGCCAAGAAACAGCATTTAATACATACATGTCTATACAACTATAGATAACTAATTATTGAGGATTATTGTCTACATTTTTCTATTTACATAGTATTGTATATCATAATTATAAATATTTATAGTTTTTTCTTCTATTTTGAAATCTTAATGACCAAAATAAATCTTTGACATATCCATTTTTGTTCCCGTAGAGTATGAAAAGTCATCGCCACTGAAGATTTCAGGTATCTCATATGCCACATAAATTATTCAAAACACTATTGGGGGCCATAATTTCATGCTCGCTGGTTTTTACCAGTGCCGCCGCTGCCTGCCCTGCGATGAATGATATGGCGGCGCCGGAAAGGGCGGTTTCCGACAATGCTCATTCCTGTGAAATGATGGATATGACCCCTGCCGACCTGTCGCAAGGCGAGGATGGGAAATGTTGCAATTTTGCCGCCCTGATGCCCTGTGAGACAAATGATCTGATGATCAGTCTGCTCTTCAACAAGGTTATCGCGGACGGGACAATTCCCGCCATCGCGATAACCCCCGTCCCGGCGCACCCGGCCCCGGAAAATATCCGACCCCGGCGATCGTTTTTTTCTTCACATATTCTAAAATCCCAAATCATATACCTGCAGACCGCCCGGTTGCGGATTTAAGATAAATACAGGGCGCGCCCCTGTTTGGCCGAACGGCCCCTCACAATCAACATCACCACGAGCTTTTGAAGTCTGCCTTTGATCAGATATGCCTTCGCCTTAGCGGGATTGCATAGGAAAGGCCCCTACGCTTAAAAATTTTTAAATCACTCATAATGAGGAGGAACTCAACATGAAAAACAACATTAAAACATTACTGCTGCTCGCCACATCCGTTGGCAGTGGATCACTCGCCATATCTCCCGCTTATGCGGCGGCAGAAGATGCTGCGGCGGCGGAAGAAACCTTTGAAGAGGTTGTTGTCACCGGAAGCCGGATTAAGCGCAAGGATCTGACGGGGGTTGGACCGGTGACGGTGCTGTCCCAGCAAATGATCAAAAACACCGGCATCACCAATATGGAAACCCTGTTGCAGCGCCTGCCGGCGTCGGCCGGTTTCGGCGGCAACCAGACCGCGGCCTACTGGGTCAGCAACGGCTGGGGCACGCCCCAGGTCAACCTGCGCGGCCTTGGCGTCAACCGGACCTTGGTGCTGCTCAATGGCCGGCGTCTGGTCAATGGCGGCACCGGCGCCAACAGCTCGGTTGACCTGTCGATGATCCCGATGTCGATCGTCAAGCAGGTCGAAGTCCTGAAAGACGGCGCCTCGGCGATTTACGGCGCCGACGCGGTGGCCGGGGTGGTCAATATCATCACTGACAATGACTTTAACGGCCTGGAGGCGAGCGCCAAATTCGGCATCACCGACAAGGGCGACGGCGAAGAATACCTGTTGGACCTGACCTGGGGCGTGGCGAATGACAAGGGCAGCCTGGTCGCCAGCGTCAGTTATCAGGACAACAAGCCGTCCCCCCTCGCCGACCGGGTGCCCTGCCCGCTGTCCGCAACCAGTGAAACCGAATGCAGCGGCAGTTCCAGCACCGCCGGCGGCCGCGCGGTCTATATTGACGGCATGGGCGACCTGGTGCGGATCAACTTCAACAATGAGCCCGGCGGCAAAACCTGGGCGCCTTTTGATAATGCGATCCATGGCTATAACTATAATGTAAACTTCAATGCGGTAAACCCGATCAAACGCCTGTCTTTCAGCAGCTTCGGCGACTATAACATCACCGAAGACGTGCGGCTGTTCGGCGAAATGATGTATACCAACCGGCGCTCAACCCAGCCCGCGTCCCCCAACACCATCGTCAACTTCAATCTTGCCGCCGATCATCCGACCAACCCAATTGGTGAAGACCTCACAGTTGAACGTCGCCGCCTGGTCGAACTGGGCGAGCGGATCTTCCTTCAGGAAGTCAACACTTTCCGCATTGTTGCCGGCCTTGACGGCGTCATTGCCGACAACTGGAACTGGGATGTGGCGATGAACTGGGGCCGCAACACCGGCACCGACACCATCACCAATGTGGTCAACCTGGAGCGGTTTGGCGAAACCATCGATACCAGCGTCTGCGGTATGAACGGCATCCCCTGCGGTGACTATCTCGGGGTCGGAAATGTCAGCCAGGCGGTTCTGGATTATCTGCCGTTTGATATGACGGACACGGGCGGCAATGAACAGCTCAGCTTCACCGCCAATATCGCCGGGGAGGTTTTTGACGTTCCCGCCGGCCGGGTCGGCTTTGCCGCCGGGGTCGAATATCGTGAAGACAAGGGTTGGCGTCAGCCGGATTCCCTGAAGGTGCTCGGCATCGCCAACAGCAATGCGGAAGATCCCATTTCCGGCAAAACCAAGGCCAAGGAAGCCTATGCCGAGTTGAATGTTCCGGTTCTGAAGGATATGCCTTTCGCCGAAAGCCTGGAGCTGAACCTCGCCCTGCGGTATTCCGACTATGATCAATTCAATTCCGACACCAACTATAAGGTCGGCGTTAACTGGCAGGTCGTGGAAGGCTTCAAACTGCGTGGCACCTACGCCACCGCCTTCCGCATTCCCAATGTGCCGGAGCTTTTCGGCGGCGTGTCCGAGGGCAATCTGACCACCACCGATCCCTGCAGCGGCTGGAGCAGTCTTGACCCCAGCTCCAACATTTATAAAAACTGTCAGGCGGCGGGGGTTCCCGCGGGCTATACCCAGCTTGGCAACACCATCCTGACCGACCGCGGCGGCAATCCGGATCTCGATCCTGAAGACGCCCGTTCGATCACCGTCGGCGCCGTCTGGCAACCGACCTTCGCCGAAGGCCTGTCCCTGACCGTTGATTATTTCGACATTAAAATCACCGACGCCATTACCGAGCCTTCCGGCTCCGTGAAACTGGCCCAATGTTATGAATCGGACAATCTGTCCCATGAGTTCTGCGGACCCGAGCATCACCAGCGTAATCCGGTGACCGGGGTTGTCGACTTCCTGTCGGCCCAGAAAACCAATGCCGGTTCCGAGCGCCTGAAAGGGGTTGATGTCGGCGTGGTCTATAATTTTGAGGCCATGGAGCTGAACAACACCTTCGATTTCCAGGTCAGCTATCTGGATACATACGAGAGAACGGCGTTCGAAGGCGATGTGCCGATGGTCCTCAACGGCTTTATCGGCGCCGGTTTCGGCGGCTATCCAAAATGGCGCGCCAACACCAGCTTCAATACCGCGGCCGAAAACTGGTCAGCCACTTACTCTATCCAGTATATTGGCGCAGGCGACGATTTCTTCGCCACCGAAGGCATCGGGTCGCACATGGATGCGGTGATGTACCACAACATCCAGGGTACCTATAACATCATGGAAAATCTGGTATTTTCCGCCGGTATTGACAACCTGTTTGACAAAAAGGCCCCCCGGGTCGCCAGCTGGACCGACGGCAATACGGACACCATGACCTATGATCTCGCCGGGCGGCGCGGCTATATCCGCCTGACCTTCCGTATGGAATAGAAATCTGCCGGGCCGTGGTGTATGCTGCGGCCCGGCCACCCATTTTTAAAAACTAAAAGCATAAATGTGAGGACAAGGTAAGATGAAGGCATCCTTTTTATCCCGCAAATGGCATAAATGGCTGTTTCTGGTTATTGGCGTGCAAATGTGCCTGTGGGCGATCAGCGGTTTTTATATGGTGACCGTTTCCATCGACTATATTCACGGCGACCATCTGGTCAAGGACGCGCCCGCCACGCCCGCCGCCTCATCCGCCTATTCCTATGAGATGACCCGCCTTGTGCAGGATTTTCCGACCGCCACCGCGATCAGCACAGATCACTTGCAGGACAGGCCGGTTTATGCGGTGACCACCCCCGCCGGCCGTCACCTGATCGACGCCGCAACCGGCGAAAAACTCTCTCCCCTGCCCAAATCCGTCATTGAGACCATGGCCCGGAAACTCTATGCCGGCTCGGGGTCCCTCTCATCCCTTAGCTTATTGACGGATAATCCGCCGTCGGAAATCCAGGCCCGTCCCCTGCCGCTCTGGCGGGTCGATTTCGACGATCCCTGGTCGCCGAGCCTTTATCTTTCCCCCGTAAGTGGCGAACTGGTCACCAAACGCCATGATTTCTGGCGGGCGTTCGATTTCCTGTGGATGCTCCATATCATGGATTATGAAAACAGGTCAGACGTCAACAACTGGCTGCTGCGCATTGCCGCGGCCGTTGTGACCCTGTCGACCCTGACCGGGATCTGGCTGCTGTTTTACAGTTTCCGCCACCCCAAAGTCCCGACGGCCGGGGCGCCGGTGGCATCCCCCAAAGGGCAGTTCTTCCGCCTGATCCACAAATGGCTCGGCCTGATCATCGGCCTGCAGGTGACCATTTGGGCGCTCACCGGTCTCACCATGGCCATTCTTGATCATGACACGGTTCAGGGCCATGACAGGGCGCACCATAAAACCCCGCAGTCCCTGCTGTCCGGCGCAGCCTCGGGCGGCATGAAAGCCGCTTCAGAAATTCTCGCCCGGGACAATATTCAAAAACTGGCGCTGCGCTATGTCAATGGCCAACTGGCCTATGAAGTGACCGAGGGCAGCGGCATCCGCCTGCTCGACGCCGCCTCCGGCCGGCCGCTCGTCATCGACGACCGGACGAGCCGCACGATTGCGGCGGCGGACTATAGCGGCTCTGGCAAGATCGCCGCCGTCGAACAAGTGGATATGCCGACCGCCGACACGCCGCGCCTCACGGGCCCCGCCTGGAAAGTCGCTTTTGACGACAGCCGCGACACGACGCTTTATATATCCCGCGATACAGGCGAGGTCGTCGGCCGGGTCAATGACGCGACGCGGCTGTTCAATTTCGCCATCATGCTGCATTTCATGGATTATCCCGGCAACAATCATTTTAACAGCCCGTGGATTATCGTCACCGGCTTCGCCACCCTGTGGCTGGCGCTCAGCGGCCTTATCCTGATCTTCCAGTCCTTCAGCCGGACGGAATTCAAGGCCGCCTGGCAAAGCCTGACCCGCCGCAAGGGCCGCCTGAAGCTTAATATTCTCGACATCTACGGCGGCCTCGACAATCGGCTTGCAGCGTCCTATGGCGCGCCCCTTTACGACAGCCTGGCCGAAGCCGGGATAAAGTTGCCGTCGAGCTGTGGCGGCGGCGGCAGCTGCGGCCTGTGCCGGGTTAAGGTCACCGACAAAGCTCACCCGGTTCTTGAGCCGGACCGGCATCATTTTTCCGAAAAGGAGCTGGCGGACGGCTACCGCCTGGCCTGCCAGCACCGCCTGACACAGGATACGACGGTGGAACTGCCAGAGGAGGCCCTGTCCGAAAATCCCTGTCAGGCCGAGGTCATCGCGAGCAGATTCCTCACCCCCAACATCAAGGAAATCACCCTGCGCCTGCCGGAGGGCGAGAGCTTCACCTATCAGGCCGGCAGTTATATTCTGGTGGATATTCCCAAGGCGGATGGCGCGACGCTCCAGCGCGCCTATTCCCTCGCCACCCCGCCGGAGGAAAGGCCGGAGGAGATCGTCCTCAACATTCGCCGGATCCCGGCGCCCGAAGGCCAGCCGGACCTTCCCGCCGGTATCGGCTCCCATTATATGTGCGCGCTCAGGGTCGGGGACAGCGTGACCCTGTCCGGCCCCTTCGGTCATTTCGCGGCCCGGGACAGCCAGAATGAAATGATCTTCATCGGCGGCGGCGCCGGCATGGCGCCGCTTCGGGCGATCATCCGCGACCAGCTGCTCTATAAAAAGACCAACCGCAAGATCAGCTTCTGGTACGGGGTCAGGAATACCGACGAGATTTTCTATCAGGAGGAATTCGACTCCCTGGTGAACGCCCACGACAATATGACCTTCCAGATCGGCCTGTCCGACCCCCGGCATGATGATAACTGGGACGGCCCGACCGGCCATATCCATGAGATCACCATGAAGCGCTATCTGGCGGATCATCCCGACCTCGACAAGGCCGAATTCTATCTCTGCGGCCCGCCGGCCATGCTCAAGGCCACCCGCGCCATGTTGCGGGACATCGGCATTGCGGAAGAGCGGATCGCCTTTGATGATTTCGGCATTTGACGGGATATTTAACGGGCCATTTGACGATTAGGCGATAAAACATTTGACCTTGTAGTAAGCTACAAGGTGTATATTCATCTCGAATCACCGGAAGCGCAGGGCGGACCCGCGCTACCGTTAACCGAAGGAGATGAGGATGGCCATGACCATTGGACAGCTGGCGGCGAAAAGCGGCGCCAGCACCGAAACGATCCGTTATTATGAGCGCAGCGGCTATCTGCCGGCGCCCAGGCGGCGCAGCTCCGGCTATCGCGTTTACGAGCGGGACTCCATCAATCGCATTCGCTTTATCAAGGAGGCCAAAAAGCTCGGCTTCACCCTGAATGAGGTGCGTGAGCTTTTCGCCCTGACCGATGATCCGGCGGCAAATTGCGCCACCGTCAATAAAAAGGCGCGGCGCAAAATTATCGAGATTGAGCAGAAGGTCGCCACCCTGACCCAAATGAAGAAAAACCTGGACATTCTGGCGACAATCTGCCCCGATGATGACCAGCCCTTGAGCGAATGCAGCATTATCAACCACCTTTATGATAAAACATGAGGGAGCGCCGCCGTTCCGCCGTACCAGTATATTGGATTAAAAGACAACTTTGAGGAAATTCAGAAAATGGACCACAGCCATCCCCCGAAAGACTCCGCCGCGTCCCGTCAAACGGTGAAAGACCCGGTCTGCGGCATGTCTGTAAATCCCGAAAAATCAGATTACGACCATGAATATATGGGTCAGACATATGATTTTTGCAGCGCCAAATGTCATGATAAATTTGTTGAAGATCCGGAAATTTATTTATCCGCCCTTGATCCTGTTTGTGGAATGAAGGTTTCCATTCCCACTGCTGAACATATTATAACGCACCATGGTGAAAAATATTATTTCTGTTCTTCCCGCTGCGAAGAAAAATTTGTCGCCGCGCCGGAAACATACCTTGGGGACAAGCCCTTGGCAGAGGAGATGCCGGCCGGCACCCGATATACCTGCCCGATGCACCCGGAAATTATCCGCGATCAGCCCGGGGACTGCCCGAAATGCGGCATGGCGCTCGAGCCGATGGGCGTGCCGACCGGCGATGAGGGCCCCAATCCGGAACTAATCGACTTCACCCGCCGTTTCTGGGTCGGCCTTATCCTCTCCCTGCCGATTCTGATTCTGGAAATGGGCGGTCATTTCAGCGCCGGATTTAAAAATATCATCAGTGACCAAATGTCGGTCATGATCCAGTTTCTGCTCGCCACCCCGGTCATGCTGTGGACGGCGGCGCCGGTTTTTGTCCGCGGCTGGAAATCCATCCGGACCATCAACCCCAATATGTGGACCCTGATCAGCATCGGCACCGGCATCGCCTATCTCTACAGCCTGATCGCCCTGTTCGCCCCGGACCTGTTCCCCGACACCATCAAGACCGAAAGCGGCCTGGTGCCGATCTATTTCGAGGCGGCGGCGGTGATCATAGTGCTGGTTCTGCTCGGTCAGGTGCTGGAGCTGCGCGCCCGGGAAAAAACCGGCAGCGCCATTCGGGCCCTGCTCGACCTTGCGCCGAAAGTGGCCTTAAAGCTCCATGAAGACGGCGCGGAAGAGGAAGTCCCGCTGGACCAGATCGAGGTCGGCGACAAAGTCCGCGTTCGTCCCGGCGAAAAAGTCCCGGTTGACGGGATCGTGGTGCAAGGTCATTCGTCGGTCGATGAATCCATGCTCACCGGCGAGCCGGTTCCGGTTGAAAAGGTAATTGACGACAAGGTCACCGGCGCGACGCTGAACGGCACCGGCAGTTTTGTCATGCGCGCCGAGCGGGTCGGTTCTGAAACCATGCTGTCCCAGATCGTCAATATGGTCGCCGAGGCGCAAAGAAGCCGGGCGCCGATCCAGAAATACGCCGACCTGATCGCCGGCTGGTTTGTCCCGGCGGTGCTCGTTATCGCCGCCATCGCCTTCGCCGTCTGGTATTATTTCGGGCCGGAGCCGGCGCTGACCCACGGCCTGATCGCCGCGGTGTCGGTCCTGATCATCGCCTGTCCCTGCGCCGTCGGCCTCGCGACCCCGATGTCAATCATGGTCGGCACCGGGCGCGGGGCGCAGTCGGGGGTTCTGATCAAAAACGCCGAAGCCTTGGAAATCTTCGCCAAGGTCGACACCCTGATCGTCGACAAGACCGGCACTCTGACCGTCGGCAAACCGGTCCTGACCGATATTGCGCCGCTGAATGACTTCACGGAGAACGAAATCCTGACCGCCGCCGCCAGTCTGGAACGGGGCAGCGAACATCCGCTGGCCGCCGCCATTGTCAGCGGCGCCAAACAGCGCAATATCTCCCTTTTGCCGGCGGATAATTTCAACGCCGTCACCGGCAAGGGCGTCAGCGCCGTCATTGACGGCAAGTCTGTCGCCCTCGGCAACAGCGCCATGATGGCGACGCTGGGCCTGAATACGGAAAACATCAAACATCAGGCCAATACCATGCGCCATGAGGGCAAGACCGTGATGTTTATCGCCATTGATCAGATGCTCGCCGGTCTGGTCGCCGTCGAGGATCCGATCAAGGACACCACCAATGAAGCCCTCGACGCCCTGCACCGGGAAGGCCTGCGGATCATTATGGTGACCGGTGACAATGAAACCACCGCCAAGGCGGTCGCCAGTCGGCTGAATATTGACGAGGTGCGCGCCGATGTCCTGCCCGATGGCAAGGCCGATATTATCAAGGAACTTCAGGCCAAGGGATCCAAGGTCGCCATGGCCGGCGACGGGGTCAATGACGCCCCGGCGCTGGCGCTGGCCGAAGTCGGGGTCGCCATGGGAACCGGCGCCGATGTCGCCATGGAAAGCGCCGGTATCACCCTGGTAAAGGGCGACCTGATGGGCATTGTCCGCGCCCGGCGCCTGTCGGAAGCGACGATGCGCAATATCAAGCAGAATCTGTTCCTGGCGTTTATCTACAACACCCTGGGCGTGCCGGTCGCCGCCGGCGTGCTCTATCCGGTGTTCGGCCTGCTGCTGTCGCCGATCATCGCCGCCGCCGCCATGAGCCTGTCGTCCCTGTCCGTGGTCGGCAACGCCCTGCGCTTGCGGATCGTGAAATTCTGACGCTGGCGGCCCGAGCGGATCACGCGGCCGCTACATGCAACAATCCGGGGCAGGTGAAAGCGCATCACTTGCCCTCGATGTTTATAGAAGGGCCGGTTGACCCTGAAGACCGAATTTCGCAAGCAATACCCCGGCAGGGCGGTGGTCCGGAATATTTTGACCTGGAGCAGGAGCAGCGCCACCGCCTATCTTATTCTGGAGCCATCTGAGACCCGCAACCTGGATGTGGGAAAAATCGCCAAAAGGTGGCGTGAACTGACGCCACAGCCACCGGACGCCAAGGATATTGATTTCGGTTATTCGGTCAGCAGTCGGGGCCGGCAGTTCAGAATTCTGCTCAAATCCGCCGCGCGCCGGTTGAATGCGCTGATCCCCGCAGTATACAGCAATTTGGCGGATTGGTAAAACAGGACGGGTTTCTTTGGGCGACAAAAAGATTTATAGTGGCCGCCAGGGTCTGTTGACAATTAAGGTGAGGGCGTTGGTTTGGCCGGAATGGCTCAATTTTAAGCAGGAGGACGCAGGACAT
>JBLWZH010000050.1:0-8575 GCA_048266545.1 Paremcibacter sp.
GGGTGAGGCAGCCCTTTGCATCCTGATAGGTAAAACCGGTCCTGGTTGCGCTTACCGTCCAGTCGCCGTAAGCGATGGCACGCGCCCTGACATTGGCGGCGTGATCCAGAATGGCGGCAAGAGCCGGCGCCGGCTGATCGGCGAGGACCAGCGGCGTGTCTTTCCTGGCGATGCCGGCCTTTTCCCGGGCGATGCCGCCGAGGTCTGATCCGAGGAACTGTTCATGATCGACGGATACCGGCGTGATGACGGTCGACAGCGGCCGGTCGACGACATTGGTCGCATCGAGCCGGCCGCCAAGCCCCACTTCGAGCAGCGCCACATCGGCCGGGCATTCGCTGAAGGCCTTCAGCGCAATGGCGGTGGTGATTTCGAAATAGGTGATCGGCCGGTCGCCATTGATTTTTTCACAGTCGAGCAGGCACTGGAGCAGGCGATCCTCATCAATCAGCTGTCCGGCGAGGCGGATGCGTTCGGCGAAGCGCACCAGATGGGGCGAGCTGTAGACATGAACGCGCAAGCCCGCCGCCTCGAGGATGGCCCTGAGGTAGGCGGTGGTCGATCCCTTGCCGTTGGTGCCGGCGATGTGAATGACCGGCGGCAGCTTTCGTTCCGGGTGACCGAGCCGCGCCAGCAGCCGCTCCATGCGGTCAAGGCTCAGGTCGATTTTCTTCGGATGCAGCCGGTAGAGCCGCGCCAGCACCTTATCCGACGGGCGGGACATGGCGGGTCAGGCCGCTTTCGGCTGCTTCATCAGCAGGCCGAGAAGCTGGATCAGCTTGTCGCGCATTTCGTGGCGGTGGACGATCATGTCAATCATGCCATGCTCGAACAGATATTCGGATTTCTGAAAGCCTTCGGGCAGTTCCTCGCGGATCGTGTCCTTGATCACCCGCGGCCCGGCGAAGCAGATCAGGGCGTTGGGTTCGGCGATATGGATGTCGCCGAGCATGGCGTAGGAGGCGGTGACCCCGCCGGTGGTCGGGTCGGTCAGCACGACGATATAGGGCAGGCCGGCGTCCTTGACCATTTCAACGGCGACGGTGGTCCGCGGCATCTGCATCAGCGACAGGATGCCTTCCTGCATGCGGGCGCCGCCGGCGGCGGAAAACAGCACCAGCGGCGCTTTCTTGGCCACCGCATGTTCGGCGGCGGCGATGATGCCGTCACCGACGGCCATGCCCATGGAGCCGCCCATGAAGAGGAAATTCTGCACCGCCAGCACCGCCTTGACATTGCCGAGCTGCCCGTAGGCCACGGCAATGGCGTCCTTGAATTCGCTTTTCGCCCGCGCCGCCTTCAGGCGGTCGGTATATCTTTTCTGATCCTTGAATTTCAGTGGATCATCATTGGGCTTTGGCAGGTCGACCATGGCGTATTCGCCGTCATTGAAAATATTCTTGAAGCGGGTCGCCGGGTCGATCCGGCCGTGAAAACCGCACTGGGGACAGACGGACTGGACTTCCAGATAATCCTTGAGATAGAGCAACTGGCCGCAGCCCGGGCATTTATGCCACAGGTTATCGGGCGTTTCGGTCTTTTTTTCAAGAACCGCCCGGATTTTCGGACGGACGAAATTGGTGATCCAGTTCATGCCTTACCCTCTGAATATCTGATTATGATCTGGCCGTATGCACGCCAAGGCTAAGTGTTTTAACGAAGTCAAGAACTCTACTCTCTAATGCGGAATTTGCAAGTCCTTCTTGCGTAATATTGGCGGCGATGATGTTGACAATCGCCGAGCCGACAACGACCGCATCGGCGAAGGCGGCGAAGGCGCGGACATTTTCCACCGTCTTGATGCCAAAGCCGACAGCCACCGGCAGATCGGTCTGGCGGCGGATCATGTCGATCGCCGCTTCGACCGGCGCGAGGTCCGGCGCGCGGGTGCCGGTGATGCCGGCGATCGAGACATAATACAGGAAACCGGAGGCGTTGGTCAAAATTTTGCCAAGCCGCGCTTCGTCGGTGGTCGGAGTCGCCAGATGAATCACGCCCATACCCGCTTCCCGGGCCGGAATCGCCAGTTCCCGATCCTCTTCCGGCGGCAGGTCGACAATGATCAGGCCGTCGACGCCGGCGGCCAGCGCATCCTTGAGGAACTGGTCGACGCCGTGAATATAGACCGGATTGTAATAGCCCATCAGGATGATCGGCGTCTCCTGATCGCCCTGGCGGAAGTCCCGCACCATCTGCAGGGTCTTGCGGGCCGTCATGCCGCCCTGCAAGGCCCGGATGCTGGCGGCCTGGATCGCCGGGCCGTCGGCCATGGGGTCGGAAAAGGGCATGCCGAGCTCGATAATATCCGCCCCCGCCGCCGGCAGGCCCTTGAGAATCCGCAGCGCGCTGTCATAATCCGGATCGCCGGCGGTGGTGAAGGTGACGAGACCGGCGCGGCCCTCGGCGCGCAGATCGGCGAATCTTTTTTCAATTCTGGTGACGCTCATGATGAAATCTCCGCCCCCAAAGCCTCGGCGACCGTGAAAATATCCTTGTCGCCCCGGCCGCTGAGGCCCATGATCATGATATGGTCCTGCGGCAGGCCGGGGGCGAGCTTTTCGACATAGGCGATGGCGTGGGCGCTTTCCAATGCCGGGATGATGCCTTCCATTTCGCTGCACAGCCGGAAGGCGGCGAGCGCCTCCTTGTCGGTGATCGGCACGTAATTGACCCGCTTGATCTGATGCAGCCAGCTGTGCTCCGGGCCGATGCCGGGATAATCGAGCCCGGCGGAAATCGAATGGGCCTCTTCGATCTGGCCGTCGTCATCCATCAGAAGATAGGTGCGGTTGCCGTGCAGCACGCCGGGCGCGCCGCCGGTGAGCGAGGCGGCGTGCTTGTCGGTCTCGAGCCCGAGCCCCGCCGCTTCGACGCCATACATGGCGACATCGTCATCAAGAAAGGGGTGAAAGAGGCCGATGGCGTTGGAGCCGCCGCCGACGCAGGCGACCAGGCTGTCGGGCAGGCGGCCTTCCTTGTCAAGGATCTGCGCCCGGGTCTCGGCGCCGATGACGCACTGAAAGTCGCGCACCAGTTCGGGGTAGGGGTGCGGCCCGGCGGCGGTGCCGATCAGATAGAAGGTGTCGGCGACATGGGCGACCCAGTCGCGCATGGCTTCATTCATGGCGTCCTTCAGGCTTTGCGAACCGCAGGTGACGGGGATCACGTCGGCCCCCAAAAGCTTCATGCGGAAGACATTGGGTTTTTGCCGCTCAATATCCTTGGCCCCCATATAGACGACGCATTTCATGCCGAAGCGGGCGCAGACCGTGGCGGTCGCCACCCCATGCTGACCGGCGCCGGTTTCGGCGATGATCCGGGTCTTGCCCATGCGGCGGGCGAGCAGGATCTGCCCGACGCAGTTGTTGATCTTGTGGGCGCCGGTGTGGTTGAGCTCCTCGCGCTTGAAATAGATTTTCGCCCCGCCGAGATGCGCGCTGAGCCGTTCGGCGAAATAGAGCGGGCTCGGCCGGCCGACAAATTCCCGCAGCAACGCGTCAAATTCGGCCTGAAAGGCCGGATCGGTTTTTGAGGCTTGATAGGCTTTTTCCAGATCCAGAATCAGCGGCATCAGGGTTTCCGAGACAAAGCGGCCGCCGAAATCGCCGAAACGGCCGTCGCTGTCCGGCCCGGCGCGAAAGGTGTTTTTTGTGTGGCTCATATGCTGTCCTCATTCACAGCCTTCAGAAAGGCTTTGATCTTCCCGATGTCCTTGTGCCCCGAGCGGCTTTCGACCCCGCTGGAGACATCGACAATTGTTGCGCCGCTTGTGGCGACGGCGCGGCGTATATTTTCGGCGTTCAGGCCGCCCGACAGCATCCAGGGAATCCGCCAGTCGGCCTCCCGGATCAGCCGCCAGTCGAAAATCAGGCCGTTGCCGCCGGGCAGGGCGTCTTGTAGTGATGTGGGGGCCTTGGCGTCAAAAAGCAACATATCGGCGACATTCTGATAGTCCCGGGCCGCTTTGATGTCATCCGGTCCGGCGATGGCGAAGGCCTTGATCACCGGCAGAGAAAAACGCGTCCGGACTTCACCCACCCGGTCCGGGCTTTCCGCGCCGTGCAACTGGATCAGGTCGAGGGGAACTGTGGTCAGTATGTCGTGCAGCTGTTCATCCGTTGGATCGACAAAGACGCCGGTTGTGCGCACGTCAGCCGGAATGAGGCGCGCCAGATCGGCGGCCGCGGCGGCGGTGATGTTGCGCGGGGATTTTTCATAAAACACCAGGCCGATATAGGCGGCGTCGCCCTCGACCGCGGCGCTGACGGCCTCCGGCGTTTTCAGGCCGCATATTTTGGCGCTGACGGATTTGCCGGTCCTGACGGTCAGGGGGGTCATGACGGCATGTCCCGCGAATCAAGTTCGGCCGCGATGGCCCGGGCCGCCGCCGCCGGGTCCGCCGCTTCGGTGATCGGCCGGCCGATGACAATATAATCGGCGCCGCGGCCGATGGCCTCCTGCGGGGTCATGATGCGTTTCTGGTCGCCGCTGGCGCTGCCGGCGGGGCGGATGCCGGGGACCACCAGTTTGAATTCGGGGCCGCAGGCGGCGCGAATGGCGCTGATCTCGAAGGGGGAACAGACGACGCCGTCGAGGCCGCTTTCCCGGGCGAGGCGGGCCATGCGCACGACCTGGGATTCGACGGGGGTCCCGAGGCCGACGGCCGCCAGGTCATTTTCATCCATGCTGGTCAGGATGGTGACGCCGACAATGATCGGCCGCGGACAGCCGACGGCCGCCGCCGCCTCGGTTGCCGCCGTCGCCGCCGCCTTCATCATCGCCGGTCCGCCGGCGGTATGAATGGTCATGATGATCGGTTTCAGCGGCATCAGCGCCCGAATCGCCTTGGCCACCGTGTTGGGAATGTCATGCAGCTTGAGGTCGAGAAAAATCGGCATGCCCGACTTCGCCACATGGTCAAAGCCGCTCGGGCCGTGGGCGCCGAAAAACTCGAGCCCCAGTTTGACGCCGCCGATATGGGACCGAAGTTTCGCCGCAAGGCCGAAGGCGGCATGGGGGTCTGTGGTATCGAGCGCACATAGAATGCGGTCTGAAGGGGTCAATTCACTCATGACAATATCCTCGGGCTTTGCGGCAGGCTTTGCTGGCTGTTTTTCTCATGAACAGCAGGCGATGACAAGGTTTTTATCGTCAAAGCACAGGGTTTTATGCAGAATCGCCGGGGCTGTTTGGTTCCCGCGCTCGGCGGGCGGCGAGCGCTTCTTCCAGATCGCGGATTTTCCGCGCCTGCCGACGGTTATGGCGGGCATGATGGAAGGATTTCCAGATCACAACCATGGCCCCGGCGCCAAGCCCGATGAAAATGCCCAAAAACAGCAGAAGATATATTGGCAACTCCCAGGCGAAGGGCAGGGGATGGAGGCTGAAGGTCACCGGCGTCCGGTTGGCGATGGCGACGATAACGCAGAAGGCGGTAAAAAGGCTAAAGATGGCGAGGGTAAAAAGGCGCATGAAAATCATACCAGACGTCAGCAAAACGCCGACCTTAATCTTGTTCAATCAAAAGACCAGGGCCAAAATGCGGATTGAACGCAGACTGGCCCCCGATCCGGAATGGCGACAAAAGGAATCAGCCTTTATCGTTGAGCTTTTCCCGCAGATCCTTGCCGGTCTTGAAATAAGGCACATATTTTTCCGGTACATTGACCGTGGCGCCGGTGCGCGGATTACGGCCGATGCGTTTCGGGCGATGCTTGACGGAAAAGGCGCCAAATCCCCGCAGTTCAACCCGGTTGCCGTCGGCAAGGGCGTTGGTAATTTCTTCAAAAATAGTATTTACGATTCGTTCAACGTCACGCTGATAGAGATGCGGGTTAGCTTCAACCAAGCGTGTAATCAGCTCTGACTTTATCATCACTTTTTCCCTTAAATTGATTTTTCCCAGTGCTTTATGTTCCTACAGGGTGCCAGAGACTCGTTAAGTCGTCAAGGTTAAGTCTTTAAAAGAGCGGCATTTTTTCTGTTTTTGGGCCAATTATTGCCGGAAACCAAAATCAGAAAGCGTATTTGTGGGCCCGGATGTTCTGAAAAAATGCATTTTTTATTCGCGGCGACATGATTTCAGGGCCGCGCCCGGAGGGAGGGAATCGCAAATCCGGGGCGTCACAAGCGGGATAGTATCGGGGGTCTGACCCGCGCCAATAAAAAAATACCAAAAAATACCGGCCAAAAAAAATACCAAACAAACAGTCAAAAGAACCCGCCCGGAAATCCGGACGGGTTCTTTGAAGGTTTCGCAATAAGGATGCGCCCCGCAGAACGGGAACCGCCTTATTTTTCGTCTTTATTGGCCGCGAGGGCGGCGCCCAGAATATCACCGAGGCTGGCGCCGCTGTCAGAAGAACCATATTGTTCGACGGCTTCCTTTTCTTCGGCGAATTCAAGCGCCTTGATGCTGAGGCCGATTTTACGGTTTTTCTTGTCGAAGTTGGTGACCAGAGCGTCAACCTTGTCGCCGACGGAGAACCGCTCGGGCCGTTGTTCGGAACGGTCCCGGCTGAGGTCGGCGCGACGGATGAAGGCTTCCATGGTCTGGTCGTCTTCGCCCAGGGAAACTTCGAGGCCGTTTTCAGTGACGCCGGTTACCGTGCAGGTCACCGTGCCGCCTTTTCTCAGGCCTTCAACTTTACCCATCGGGTCAGAGGAAAGCTGCTTGATGCCGAGGGAAATACGTTCTTTTTCCACATCAACGTCCAGAATGACAGCTTTGGCCATCTCGCCTTTTTTATATTCCGCCAAGGCTTCTTCACCGGATTTGTTCCAATTCAGGTCGGACAGATGAACCATGCCGTCAACATCGCCGCCTTCGAGGCCGATGAACAGGCCGAATTCAGTGATATTCTTGATTTCGCCTTCGATCTCGGAACCAACCGGGAATTTCTCGGCGAAGGCTTCCCACGGATTGTCAAGACATTGCTTCAGGCCCAGGCTGATGCGGCGTTTGTCCGGATCGATTTCCAGAACCTTGACCTCGACTTCCTGGCTGGTGGAGACAATCTTGCCCGGATGGATGTTCTTCTTGACCCAGCTCATTTCGGAAACATGAACCAGACCTTCGATGCCTTCTTCCAGTTCAACAAAGGCGCCGTAATCGGTGATGTTGGTGATGCGGCCCTTCAGTTTGCTGCCGATCGGGAATTTATCCGCGACAGAGGACCATGGGTCTTCATGCAGCTGTTTCATGCCGAGCGAGATACGCTGGGTTTCCGGATTGAGGCGGATGATCTGCACCTTGATGGTGTCGCCGATGTTGAGCACTTCGGACGGATGATTGATCCGTTTCCAGGAAATATCGGTCACATGCAGCAGACCGTCAATACCGCCCAGGTCAACAAAGGCGCCGTAATCGGTGATGTTTTTGACCACCCCTTCAACGACCTGACCGTCACCCAGGGTGTTGATCAGTTCGGCGCGCTGTTCGGCGCGGGTTTCTTCCAGAATGGCGCGGCGGGAGACGACGATGTTGCCCCGCTTGCGATCCATTTTCAAAATCTGGAACGGCTGTGAAATATTCATCAGCGGCGTCACGTCGCGGATCGGCCGGACGTCAACCTGCGAGCCGGGCAGGAAGGCGACGGCGCCGTTCAGGTCAACGGTAAAGCCGCCCTTGACGCGGCCAAAGATAACGCCGTCGACGCGCTCTTCGGCTTCGTAGGATTTCTCCAGAACGGTCCAGGATTCTTCGCGACGGGCTTTCTCGCGGGACAGGATGGCTTCGCCGGTGGCGTTTTCAATCCGTTCGACAAAAATATCGACTTTATCGCCGACGGCAAGTTCCGGGTCCTGGCCGGGGCCGGAAAATTCTTTTAACTGAACACGGCCTTCAGCTTTCAGGCCGATGTCGATGGTTGCGGCTTCTTTATCCAGTGCGATGATGGTGCCGGTAACGACTTTACCGTCAAATCTTTCGTCTTCGCCGAAAACCTCGTCAAGCAGCGACGCGAAGTCCTCGGTGGTTGGTGCCATTTCATTAGCGGTCATTAACAATTTCTCTTTCACAATAATATTGTTTTGTCAGGCCTGCCGGTTGTCTCCGACGGTCTTGGAATGAAACAATACGGGTTAATTGAATAGACATGAAATCCGGCCCTATGGATGAAAAATCAAGGGTCAGAGGTCTGTCATTCCATTCGAAACCAGCGCCAGCGCCTGTTCGAACACGGCCTCTATATCCGAATTCGTCGTATCAAGCAAGTGCGCGTTTTCGGCGACTTTCAGCGGCGATGTGGCGCGGGTCATATCCCGTTGATCCCGCTGGATAAGGTCATCAAGGATCGCCTGATAGTCGGCGTCGCCGCCCTTGCCGCCGAATTGCTCAAGAAACCGCCGTTTTGCGCGGGTTTCGACGTCTGCGGTGATGAATAATTTTATATTGGCGTCGGGGCAGACCACGGTGCCGATGTCGCGACCGTCGAGCACCGCCCCGGCCTTGCCGCCGGGCGGGACGCGGGCGAATTCCCGCTGAAATTCCAGAAGGCCGGCGCGAACGGCGGGAAGTCCCGCGACCTTTGACCGCAGGGTGGCGGTCGAGTCCAGTCGGAGGTTCGAGGCCTGA
>JBLWZH010000051.1:0-7522 GCA_048266545.1 Paremcibacter sp.
CGGCGACGATTCCGCCAATCAGTATGATCGGCAGGGTTGACAGGATAACGGCGATCATCAGCCTTTTGTCCTGCTGGTCGGGATTGTCCTTCAGCGTGATCATATGCCAGAAGGCCATGAACATCCGCATGACATCGGCGCGGAAATATATCACAACGGCGGCCAGGGTGCCGACATGGACGCCGACATCCATCATCAAACCCTGATCGGGCCAGTCCGTCAGCTTGGGCACCAGGATAAGATGGCCCGACGAACTGATCGGCAGGAATTCGGTAATGCCCTGGACGATGGCGAGGACAATAATCTGAAGTAATGTCACGGTGGCCCCTTTTAGGAATTATGATTTCTGGTGCGCCGGTTCTTGCCGTTGGGTTTGCGCTTCATTAACCCGGTAATGCCCAGAAATATAAGACTAATGGCGGCGATGTCCATAAGATAAGGGCCGATGGCGCCAAAAATATGGCCGGAATGCAGGTCGAGGATCAGCCGATAGAGGCTGACGCCCTGTCCCTGAAAGTCCTGTTGTATTTTTTCGGTGATCTGCGCCGGGGCCGTTTCCGGCTTTGACAGGGCAAACGGCGCGGACTCAGGGATCGGGGTCCAGGACAGGAAATCGCTGTCCGCCGTAAAGCGGCCCTTGTCGCTACCGATCATCAGCAGGCCCTGTTCGGTTCGGCCGATGCCGGTCAGGCGGCCGGGCAGGGCGGCGGCGTCCATGGTTTCAATCAGGGCGCCGTCGGTAAAATACAGCGCCAATTGGCCCTCGGCGGCGATAATCAGCAGGTCGTCCCGGCGGGATATGCCGATGGGCCGGGCGGTATTTTGAGCGATCAGGCCGCTGTCGAGATAAAGCCGCCCGTCAAGCCAGCTGACCCAGTGCCCGCCGGCGGAAAAATGCACGGGAGGGGTGGCGGGCTTCAGGCCGTAAAGCGCGTTGACCAGGCGGTTTTTTACAGTGATTTGATTGAGATTCCACGATTCCGTCCGGTTGAGAATCAGACCCGTGAGGCTCAGGATCACGACGAGGGCAAGGGATATGTAACCAACCCACCTGTGCCAGCGGTGCAGGCTTTTCTGTTTGTTGCCGTTGGTTTTATTGTTTTTTTGCGTCATTTTTTTCCATGACCTTATTGTGCAGATAGAGCGCCAGACGGCTGACCCTTTTCATGGCGTTGGTCGACAGGGTCGCGCCGGAAATGCCGTGTATCGGTTTCGACAGCCTCAGGTCCTCGGCCAGTTCAACATCAGTGAACTGGCTGCGATAGGCCGGAAAGCGAATTTCGGCCCCGTGGCTTTCCCGATAGGTCAGAACCGTCAGATCGATAATTTTGCCGCCCTCGATGGTGATGCCGGTGGTGATCGGCAGAACCTTGCCGATCTCGTCGAGAATCCAGACCGTGCGGTCCCCGGCGCGCCAATAGCGATAGCGCAGGGGGAAATTCGACCGCTTCAGTATTTTCTCAATATCCGGCCGGATGTCCTTGGTCACCCAGAGCAGTTGCGCCTTGGCCGGACCGACCGCGAGGGCGCGAGCGATATAATCTTCGGCCCCGACATAACTGCTTTCGGCCGCATCGCCGCCGGCGAACAGGGCCGTTGGATAAAGCAGGAACAACAGCAATATGGATCTATAGGTGCGTATCATTTGTTATCCGGATTGAATGATCAAGTCCTAGCACGATTGGCCGGGTTTTTCCATTTAAAAATAACAATCATTCGCAAAAACAGCGCAAAAGGGCTGCGCCATGGCGCAACCCCTGTGAAAGCTATGTTGCAATTCATCTTAGAATTGCAGGCCGACGCCGAGGTTGATCCGGTTGTCTTCCTTGGCCTCATTGGCGAAACTGTCAATCTGATAGTCGAGCTTGAGGACGACATTTTCATGGGGCCAGTAGTTGACGCCGAGGTTGGTCTGCTTGTAGGCGCTGTCGATCTCGTCGCCGGCCTCATTATCCCAGACGCTGTAGCGGGCGAAGAAGCCGATGGCGTTGTCATTGCCGAGGGCGATTTTATAGGAGGGCTCCACATACCAGCCGCGCTGGGTATCACGGCCAATCAGCTCGGCGGCGTCGGCATTGACGTTCCACTGGGCGAAGAGGGCGCGCAGACCGATGCTGCCGTTTGCGCTCACGGCCCGTTCAATGTCTGTATGGACTTCAAACAGGGTGGCGGAGGCGTTTTCGTCGCCGGCGCTGCTCTGTGTTATGTCATCCTGATATTGGAATGATGCGGCCACTTCGACGCCGGGGATTCCCTGCCAGCTTGCCCGTGCGGTAAAGGCGGCGTTTTTCCATGGCGCTTCGCCGACTTTCTGGCGGCCGCTGCGGATTTTATAATCCTTGCCGGTGGTGTCGAGGCCGGAATGCATCATCAGGTCATAGCTGAAGCTTTCGGTCAGATTGCCGCTCAGCCGAACGCCCGCTTCCCACCATGTGGCCGGGATGATATTCTTTTCGACGTTGTTGCGCTCGACGCCGTAAAATGTTGGCGGCTCATGGGTTTCATTGAGGATGCCGACCGGGATCAGTTGCAGGCCGACGGCGGCGCGATGATTTTCATTCAGGTCCATTTCGACAAAGGCCTGTTCGATTTCGACTTCGCCGACTTTGCCGTCGCCGGCGATGGAATGCTCGACCTCCAGTTCGCTGAAAAAGCGGATATTGTCGTTAAATTCATGACCGAGGAAGACGACGAACCGATGCAGGTCGACTTCATCGGCCTTGCCGCCATTGTAATGCAGCTCGGTATAGCCGCCGACAGTGGTCTTGCCCGATGCGCCATGGCCGCCGGCAGCGTCTGAGCTCGCCACCTGGTCAAGGGCTTCGCCGGTGGCTTCGACTTTTTTCTCGGTTTCCGCCACCTTGACGGCGGTTTCCTCAACTTTCCTTGTGGTCACGCCGACGATTGCCTCCAGTTTTTTAATCTGCTCCTGCTGCTGGAGAATCATTTTCCACATTTCTTCCTTGGAGGGCATTTCCTGGGCAAATGCGCCGGAAGCCGAGAAGGAGAGGGTTAAGGCAAGGGCGGACGCCGTTGCTTTCAGTAGGGTTTTGGTCATAATGTTTCCTCTTGTTGGACGGCCCGGGGACCGGGTGTAGTTAAATGATAATCAATATATTAATAATCATTCTCATTAAAAGCTTGCTCTGCACCATCTATCAGAATTGATTTGCATTATCAATAACAAAAACTTATGAATGTAAGAAACTTGATCTGGGGCAAGATTATGAAAGAGCAAAAGTCATGATGAAACCAAACCAGCGACGACGGGTTATTAAGCTTCTGGTTGTGGGCGCAGGCGTCTGCGCCGCGCCGCGAACCGCTTTGGCGCTCGCCCGGCAGGCGGGACCAAGGCTGCATCACTGGCGCGGGGAGGCCCTGGGCGCGGATATATCGATGCAGTTCTATCATAACGATCCCAAGGAAGCCGCGCGGATCATCGGCGGCGCCGTTGACCTGATTGAGCAGATGGAGGAATTGTTCAGCCTTTATCGGCCCGACTCATATCTGTCGCAGCTAAACCGCACGGGGCAGGTTGCCATGCCGCCGGCCGATTTTGTCGCGCTGTTGCGCGATGCCCGCAAGGTCAGTGACATGACCGGGGGCGCCTTCGACGTCACGGTCCAGCCCTTATGGCGTTTTTATCAAAGCCATTTCGCGCGGCAGGATGCGGGGCAGGGCCCGGAATTCAAGGCTGAGGCCGCCGCCAAACGCGCCCTTGTCGGCTATGGCAGGCTGTTGATTTCCGATCAGCGGGTTTCTTTTGAGCGCCCGGGCATGGCCGCGACCCTGAACGGTATTGCCCAAGGCTATGCCACGGACCGGGTGGCGGAATATTTCAGATCCGAGGGCATGACGTCGGTGCTGGTCGATATGGGTGAATATCGCGCGCTCGGGCCGCAGGCGGACCGGACGCCCTGGCGCATCGGCCTCGCCGATCCGGTGCGGTTCGGCAAATTATCGGAAATTCTTGAAATCGGCCAGGGCGCGGTGGCGACTTCGTCCGGAACCCGGGATATATTTGAGGCCAGCGGCCGCTATCATCACCTGCTTGACCCGCGAAAGGGCGCCAGCGCCGATCACTATCTGTCGGTTACGGTCACGGCGGCGGAAGCGACCCTGGCGGACGCCTTGTCAACGGCCTTTTGTTCCATGTCCGAGGCGGCCATTGCCGACTGCCTGCTGACTCTGCCGGGCGCGACCGCGCGGCTGATCAGAAAAGACGGTTCCCGGGTGACGCTTTAGGCCCCGGGCTTAGGTGGAGGTCAGGCCGGTGCAGATAAAAAACTGGTGGTAAAGTTTTTCATGTTCCCGGTGTGTCATTGTGGCGTCCCCGGCACGCAGGGCCCGCAACATTTGTTGAAACTGCATATCCAGTTTATCCGTATTGACGTTGAAATGCAGAATGATATGCCGGGAAAAATAGTTCAGATTAAGATTTAAAATATATTCCGCCAGCAGATGGTTATTGTTCAACCGGGCGAGGTGACAGTAAAAATCAACAACCTTTGATATAAGAAATGAAGCATCCGCCGGTGCGTGATACAGGGCGTTATCATGCAAAAAAGCGGTTATGGTTTTCGGGGAGATGCTTTTAATCGCCAGGCTGCTCAGAACTTCCAGCAGATGCAGCCGCTGGCGCAGGTCTTCCGGATGGAGGTTTTTAATCCGGGCGCCGCGATTGGGGATGAGCTCCAGCAGACCTCTGGCGGCCAACAGTTGCATGGCTTCCCGGAGCGGGCCGCGACTTATGCCGAGTTCCGTGGTCAAATCTGATTCTACCAACCGCTGGCCGGGGACAAAACGTCCTTTGGTGATGCCGTCAATCAAATGGCCTGTGATTTGCTCAACTTTTGATCGGGCCAAAGAATTGTCTGGTGTCCTTTTTGATTTAACATTGTCCTTGTTCGTCATGAATCCGGCCTGTGTCTATTGTTATAGAATTTTATCTAAGTTATTATAATAAATGGATAATATTTTATTTTCCCAAGGGCGTTAATGGGATAACATAATTACACTGTATATGCCAATAATTAATTAAAGGTGCATATTTATGCCGGTTGGGCAGATTTTTTTTGTCATTTAGGGACGCCAAAACACAATTCAATATTACTTTTTCCGAACTGATGGTATGAAAGGGAGCATTTGCGACCAGCGTAGACCTCGCGGGAAATGTCGATGAGCGACAGGAAATTATAATTTATGACGAAACAAAAACAGGGCGAATTTTCGGTTTATCTTGACAATAGCCGGGCAAGGGAGTCCCGGGCCGCCGCCTATGTTTTTCAAGCGCCGGCTGACGTGGTGATCGCGGCAAAAGCGGATCAGATTAGGCCGGCTTTTGACCGGCTGCGGCAATATCTGGCCGATGGTTATTATGTCGCCGGCTGGATCAGCTACGAGGCAGGGTTGTTTTTGGAGGATCGTCTGGCAATCCATGGTAATCAAATGGATGAAATTCCCTTCCTGTCGTTTGGCGTCTATCAAAAACGGCAATCTCTGACTTCGGCGGAGAATGAAGAGTACTGGGCGGCTTTTTCGGGGCCGGATGACTATGAGATCGGCGCGGTGAAGCTGAATATCTCGCGGGCGCAATATCAGGCGGCGGTGTCAAGGATCCATGAGTATCTGAAGGCCGGCGATATATATCAGGTCAATTACACCCTGAAAGCGCAATTCGGTTTCCATGGCCGGCCGGAAAGTTATTTCAGCGCCCTGAGGAAAGCCCAGCGGGTGGAATATGGCGCCTTTATCAAATCGGACGATTTGTCGGTATTGTCCTTGAGCCCGGAACTGTTTTTCCGCAAGAGCGGGGCGGACATCACGGCGCGGCCGATGAAAGGAACCTGTCCCCGGGGCCGGACCCTGGCGGAAGACCGGCATCATGCGGATTTTATGCAGCGGGATGAGAAAAGCCGGGCCGAAAACCTGATGATCGTTGACCTGCTGCGCAATGACCTGTCCCGAATTTCAGCGCCGGCGTCGGTCCACCTGCAAAGCCTGTATGATGTGGAAAAATACCGGACGCTGTTTCAGATGACTTCGACCATCGGGGCAAAGGCGCCGGAAGCCCTCCATATGGTCGATCTGATTACGGCGCTGTTTCCCTGCGGTTCGGTCACCGGCGCCCCGAAAATTCGCGCCATGGAGATCATTTCTGAACTGGAGCAGGCGCCCCGGGGCATTTATACCGGGGCGATCGGCTATATGGCGCCCGACGGCGATGGCTGTTTCAGCGTGCCGATCCGCACCATCATCCTTGATCGGGACGGTCAGGGGGAAATGGGCATCGGCAGCGCTATTGTCGCCGATTCCGATGTGGCGGCGGAATATGACGAATGCCTGCTGAAGGCGCGGTTCGCGACCCGGAAGTTTGAGGCGTTCGATCTGATCGAAACCTTGCGCTGGTCCGGGGAGTATCATTTGCTTGACCTGCATCTGGACCGGTTGCAGCAGTCAGCCGAATATTTCGATTTTGTCTTTCCGGCGCAGGACCTCCGCCGGGACCTGATGCAACACGCGGAATATCTTGATCCGGACAGTATCTGGAAAGTTCGGCTGCTGCTGTCCGAGGCCGGTCAGCTGTCTCTCACCTCCCAGGTGATTGAACTGCCGGCGGAAGATGAAATCAGACTTGTCACCCTGTCGGAAGCGCGACTGGACAGCCAAAATTCCATGTTGTTTCACAAGACGACAGACCGGCGGTTATATGACCGGGAATTCGCCCGCCACCAGAAGACGTTCGGCAGTTATGATGTGATTTTTGTCAATGAGCGGGGCCATCTGACCGAGGGCAGTTATAACAATCTGTTCCTGAAACGGGGCGAGACGCTGATCACGCCGCCGCTCGACGATGGTCTGCTGGATGGCGTATTGCGCCGCGCGCTGCAGGATGACCCGAAGGTGACTCTGGTCGAGCAAAGCCTGACCCCGGCCGACCTCTTGACGGCGGATCAGATTTTTATGGGCAACAGCGTCCGGGGTTTGGTGGAGGTTTCCTTTAAGCCGATATAACGCGGTTTTATACAGGGCCGGTCTTACATAGCGCCGGCCTTAAGGGCTTTTCACCACATAGCATCCCTGACCCATTTCTTTCAGACGATCGCAAAAGGCCTGGGCGGCGGCCCGGCTGTCAAACGGGCCGAGCTGCAGGCGATAGAAAATGCCCTTGTCCGGCCCCAGGTCGGCAAATTCAACCTTCTGCTGCTTGGCGCCGATGACCCCGGGCAGCCGGTTCTTGAGCATGGTAAAGGCCGATTTGGCGGCGGGTTCCTTGCGGTAGGAGCCAAGCTGGACGCGGAAATTATCGGCGCCCGGGGCGGCGGTCAGCCGGTCATCCGCTTCCGGCGCATCCGGTGATGCCGGGGCAGCTTGCCCGGTTTGATCGGCCTGATCGGCTTGTGCCGTTTCAGGGGTATTCAGTTCTGGCGCGACGGTCTCGGCGCTATCCTGATGATTGACCATCAGGCCGACATCATCCGGGGACAGATGGCGCGTGATCAGGCCGGGCGCCCGTTTCCTG